>JAZNRJ010000059.1:0-99402 GCA_045590675.1 Acutalibacteraceae bacterium | reverse complement strand
AAAGAAAAGCAACGGGAACAAAGCACTGTTATTAAATTGAGCGGCCTTATGTTCCTTGCAGGTTTCATTGTTGCAGGTCTGGATTTTCGTTTTGGGTGGCTCACGTTGCCAAAAGGCGTTGCAATCGGTGCTGCAATTGTTTTTCTTGCGGCATACATTCTTTATGCCGAAGTACTCAGAGAAAACACATACCTCAGCCGTACCATTGAAGTGCAGGAAAATCAAAAAGTTATTGATACGGGTTTATACGGTATTGTCAGACATCCTATGTACAGCGTAACGTTGCTTTTGTTTTTATCAATGCCGCTTGTATTAGGGTCAATATATTCATTTCTAATTTTTCTTCTATATCCCTTTATTATTGCAAAAAGAATTAAAGGTGAAGAAGAATTCCTCGAAAAAGAACTTGACGGCTACCGTGAGTATAAGCAAAAAGTCAGATACCGATTGATTCCGTTTATCTGGTAACAGTAAAATAAATTCAGATTTGTGAGGAGTAAAAAAATGCAATACGCAATTGAGCTTTTTTTCGATAAAGAAATGGAAGAAAAAATTTATAGTTTAGCAAAAAGAGTTGCAGAAGAAAAGCTGAGCACAAAATATCTGGAATGGAAAACCAGACCCCATATCACTTTAGGGTGTTTTAATGATGTTGATGAAGAAAAATGTATTGAACAATTAAAGCTGTTCGCACAAACGCATAAACAAATGCCCGCATATCTGGGTTCTGTCGGAATGTTTAATGATACAAGAGCAATTTTCGCCTCTCCCGTTATGACTGAAAGCATGTATGAATTTCAAAGAGAATTACATAAATATATGCAGGGTTTTGATACAACGGGATGGGAATGGTATCTTCCGAACAGATGGGTGCCGCATTGTACATTGGCAATGACTCAGGAAGATGACGAAGAAGTTTTCTTCAAAGCGAGCGAATTGATATTACGCGAGTTTGATAAATTGGGAGGTAAATTTGTTTCAATAGGATTAATCAAAATTACTTCCCCTGTAGAAGAAATATACACAGTTAATTTAATGGTTTGAATAAATTTTTATTATATTAGGGAGAGAAATATCATGAAACATTGCGGAACACAAAGACTGGAAACAGAAAGACTGATTCTGAGAAGATTTGTCAAAGAAGATTCTGAAGCTGTATACAAGAATTGGGCAACTGATCCTGAAGTAACAAAATATTTAACTTGGCAGGTTCATCCGAACGATAAGGTAAGCAAACAAGCGGTAAAGTCATGGCTGAAGCAGTATTCTGACGATAATTATTATCATTGGGCAATTGTTTTAAAAGAAAACGGCGATGAACCGATTGGCGGTATTGACGTAGTATTAATCAACGAAGATGTTTCGATGGTGCATATCGGATACTGCATCGGCAAAAAATGGTGGCATCAGGGAATTACTTCCGAAGCACTTAAAGCAGTTATGGATTATTTGTTTGACGTTGTTGAGGTTAACCGCATTGAATCAAGACACGATACGAGAAATCCCAATTCAGGCAAAGTAATGATGAAATGCGGAATGAAATACGAGGGCACTCTGCGCAGTGCAGACAGGAATAATCAGGGCATTTGCGACGTCAGCTATTATGCCTTGCTTAAATCAGAACGATAATTCTTAAATTATCAATACTAAAAAAATCACTTCATTATGCAAGCGCATAGTGAAGTGATTTTTGTTATAAGAATTATTTATGCGATCCGGTTAATCATATCAAAATGCTCCGTATATAGGCGCTCAACATCTGTATTCACCTTGAAGAATCCACCCTGCAATGACATATGGTCGCCCTGATAAACAGGCATTATATTCCATATGCCGGGTGTGATGTTATCTTTATCAAACTCTGTTGACGGTGCATATGAAGGTGCTTTTGCTGAAACGGTGTTGACAAGACCGTCGTTTTCAAACCAACTTTCGTCAACAACATATCCACCCGAAGTTGTTCCTTTAATCATGCCTATTTCATCTGCAGCGGTTGAAACTATTTCAGTTTCGTCGCCCTTTGCCATAAGAGATTCAAAAACGCGCATGGTAGCACCGCCGAAAGAATGGCCGAGAAGATTTATCTTGTTTTCGGAATCCCATTTTTCGATAAGTGCTTTTCCTGTAAAATCCTTGCCATATCTGTTATGACCGCACTTTTCGCTGTGAGCTTTTCCGTAGTCAACAACTGTACCCGTAAGCTGTGCGTAAAGCTCGCACGCTCTGTCCCAGGCACTCGCTGTGCCCGAAACAGACGCAGCGTAACAGTTATATCCTTTATCTTCAAGCTTTCCGAGAAGCTCACCGCCGAACATTCCCCAATAAGGCATCAGCTTATATTGAGTGTCATACTCACCCCATCCCATCAGACCGTGAACAAAAACATAGGAGTAATTTGTATTCCACTTATCTTTAGCAGGTGCTTCAACTTTAGACGGAAAAAGAAACGAAAAAATGCTCATTATTATTGCCAACGGAATAGATACTATTTTGCCATTTTATTTCTCCTTCATATTTTATCAATATCCGAAATATTGAACACAATACTGTTCAACAGTATTTATATATTCCATTTCACATAAGGGATCGAGACCGAGACCGTGGTTGGAAAGCGGATAAAGTATGTAATTATGAACCGCGCCTGCATTTTCGAAAGCAGCTTTTATTCTTTCGGCATTGCCCGAAGCAACAATCATATCCGTTCCGCCGTAAGCAAGAACAGAAGGAACGGTATCTTTCGTTACATAGGCTGTTGGAGAAACGAGGTTTATCACTTTTTCAGCTTCACCGTAAGCAATATTTTTGAAAACATCATATTCTTCAAACGATAATCCGCCGATAAATGCAGAAAAACACTGAACGAAGAAAGGATAACTGCAATTATTCTCTGTATAATCTGTAACATTTTTCTCTCTCCCTTTAAATAAGTAATTACAGAATAAATCTGAATGCATAGATTACGACGTTCAGAATGTTATTGAAAACAAATCTCACAAAAGTGAAAACATAAGGAAATTCAAACTCCCAGTCATCAAAGGTATCGAGTGTGCTGATAAGCGATGAGTCGTAAGTTATTTCAGGATTTTTGAATGCTTTTGTTTCCATTTTCATAACACACAGATTCTTGCAGGCTTCACGCAGTGCATTACCGAAGCCGATGGGGTCTTTTGCATATGCGAGCTTCACAGCGGCTTTATGCTGAATCGCCTGAAGTGACCACATACCCGTCAGAATCGTATCGTTACCGTTATAAACTGCAAGAACGGGGCTCATATATCCGCTGCCCGTGAAGTTTGAAGAATAGTCTGAAACCACAAAACCTTCAAACCCCCATTCTTCGCGGAGCAAATCCTTGAGAAGTGCGGAGCTTGAACCGCACCATTTTGTGCCAATACGGTTATATGCTGACATAACACCCTTGAGTTGTGCTTCCTTAACGGGAATTTCAAATGCTTTGAGATAAATTTCGCGCATCGCCTGTTCATCACACCAGGTAAAAATACCAGTTCTGTGAGATTCCTGGTCATTAAGGACAAAATGCTTTATCGTTGTGACAAGACTTTCGGAATTGGCACCTTTGATTATTTCAGCCGCCATAACACCTGAAATTATCGGGTCTTCTGAAAAATATTCAAAGTTTCTGCCGCCTCTGGGATTGCGGTGAATGTTAGCACCCGGTGCATACCAGGTATCCGTGCCCATATCGGCAGCCTCTTTACCTGCGCCCTTACCCATTTCATAAGCAAGGTCAACATTCCATGTACATCCGATTGCGGTTGCGCATGGATAAGCCGTGCCGCTGTCCGTATAAACAAGACCGTTTCTGCCTTTGACACTTGAGGGACCGTCATTATCCATTGTGTGAGGTATTCCAAGACGCTCAACGCCGTGGGTTTCATAACCACCGTTGATAACAAGCATTGTCATTTCATCAAGTGTAAGCTGGTCAAGAAATGCATCCCACAGACTTTCATCCTTTGCAACATCCTGTAAAGTTATGGTTTTTTCATATTTAATGCCCATTTTCGGTGTTTCGCCTTCGGTTGAAGGTTCGGGAGTTTTATCAACATCAATCAGATAATCGTTTTTATCAAGCTCACGCAGTTCGGGATAAGTTCCCTCAACGTCAGCCCGTGACATAATCTCATATCCGCTGTAAACATCTTCAAAAAGATTTTCAATTTCAGTTCCCGTTGCAGAATCGTTCTTGATTATCTTTGTTTGAGCAATTTCATAATCATATGTTGCAATATGGTTTCTAACATCGTTTGCAACAATGATTTTATAGGCACCTTTTTCAAGCACCCAAGCCTCATTATTTTTATAGTCATAGGATGCCATATCGTCTGTTTTGAATGTAACGGTAAGCGTTTCGCTTTCACCGGGGGCAAGCATACCTGTTTTTGCAAAACCGCCGAGACAGATTGCGCTTTTTTCAATTCCTCCTTCGGTATAAGGAGCGCTGTAATAAAGCTGAACAACCTCTTTGCCCGCCATATTGCCTGTGTTGGTAACTTTAACTTCAACGGTTATATTTTCCGAATCAAAATCGGTTGAAACAACTTCTTTTTCAAAACTTGTGTATGAAAGACCGTAACCGAAAGGATACTGTACTTTATCCTTTGCAAAGGTTTCAAAATAGCGGTAGCCTATATAAATACCTTCATAGTATTCAACAAAATGCTCGCCGCCGTTGTATTCATTACTGCCGAAACATTCGCTTGACGGATGATCGTCGATGCTGTATGCAATTGTATCAGTCAGCTTACCCGAAGGATTAACCTTGCCGTCGAGCATCTGCGGTACCGCTGTCATACCGAATTCGCCGGGTATCCATATAATTGCAGCAGCTTTGATGCTTTCGTATTCATCAATCCAGCCCATTTCCATCACGTTGCCGATATTAAAAAGTACAACAACATTTTCGAACGCTGAGGTTACTTTTTCAACCATCGCTTTTTCATCATCAGAAAGGCTCAATGTTTCAACCGTATGGTCCGTGCCTTCCGCACTTGTACGGCTGACAACAATTACTGCGGTATCCGAAAACTCAACAGCTTTTTCAAGAAGTGTATTTGTAAGATACTTGGGATTCATTTCTTCAAGAGTGTTTTTGGCAAGAAGCACCTGAAGAAGATTATTGATAACGGTATTATCTGTTTTAGGAAGTTCGTTTGAAAGACAATGCTTTTCATAAAGATCACGCAGCTCGGCATTGTATTCAATTCCCTCTGCCTCAAACGCTTCGTAAAGAGTTACAGGGTCATCAGTTGTTATTGCGCCTGAGCCCGCTCCGCCAAAAAACGGACAAACCGAGCCTGCACCGAAAATATTGACCTTTTTGTTTTCAAGCGGAAGGAAATTATCTTCGTTTTTAAGAAGAACAATGCCTTCGCTTTCAATCCGAATTGCGGTTTCTCTTGTTTTCGCTATAATTTCAGGATCAATGTCACCGCTTGTTGCGAATGCCAAGTTGCTGATAAGTATACTTAAAACAAGTGCAAGGGATATTACTTTCAAAAAATTCTTTTTCATTGAAACACCTCTTTGCTTAATTCTTGATTTTATTATACTTTGATTTTTCCATTTTTTCAATAACGAAATTTAAGCCGCTGTGTTTAGTTTTGCTCAACATAGCACAATTGTGTTTCAAATAAAAAATAATTGTTGACCGTAAAATAATATGGTGCTATATTTTAATTAAGGAAAAAAGGAGGAAATAAAAAATGAAAAAGATTACAGCTATTATTTTAAGCATTACAATGATTTTCTTTACGTTTGCGATTTGCGTATATGCAGAAAAAGAAAAACCGTTTTATCTGGTGCTCGGCGATTCAATAGCCTATGGTTCAGGCATCACAAATTCAAAAGAAGCCTGCTACGGAAGAATTGTTGCAGATACCAACGGCTATGATTATGCAAACCACGCAATCCCCGGTCACACAACAACAAATCTAATTAGCCGCCTTAAAGATGAAACAGTTATCGCCGACCTTAAAAAAGCTGACATCATCAGCATTTCAATCGGCGGAAACGATTTCCTGATGAGCAATCTCATAAGCCTTATGTTTGACTCAATCGTTCTTGGTGATCACAGCGAATTCGACATAATCGCAGACGGTTTTTATGCCAATTTCTGCGAAATAATTGATATTATCAATTCTCATAATGCAGATGCAGTTATTCTTATGCAGACACTTTACAATCCGCAGTCGGGCTATTTGAGAGCTCCTTATCAGCAGGGTGCAGACAGAATCAATGCCGCAATAGAACGCTATAACGCAGAAAATCCGGGTGAAATTGTTGTTGTTGACGTTGCATCGGCACTCGGTGATGATATGGCAAACTATGCCGACGATGAAATTCATCCGAGCGCACAGGGCAATGAGATTATAGCAAACGTTATTCTTGATAAGCTTGAAGAACTTGAACTCGGAAGCAATGCCTCTCCTGTTATTGCCGAAAAAGGCACAGATATTGAAATACCTGAGGTTTTCACAATGTCACTTCGATTTGCAGGAAACTTGTTCTATGCAATTTCGGTTATATACGATTTCTTCGCAGGGATATTCGCGTAAATTAACGGCAAACACACCTGTCAAAACATCAATCAGTTCTGCTTCACATTGTGAATTTTTTGGAGTGATAAAATGAACAGACCATATATCATTTGTCATATGACTATGTCAATAGACGGCAAAGTAACAGGAGATTTTCTTGCAAAAGAGCCAAGTGCACCTGCCTGCGAAATCTATTATGATATTAATAGAAAGCTAAAATCTGACGGGTTTATCTGCGGACGGGTTACAATGGAAAGCAGTTTTTCTGATAATTGGTATCCTGATTTGTCTGAATATAATGCCGTACATTATAATAAAGATTTGAAAACAGATTACATTGTTGATGATTTGAGCGGTTTTTATGCAATTGCTTTTGACCCTAAAGGCAAACTCGGTTGGAAGTCAAATAAAATCATTGACCCTGACGGCGACCCCGGTTATAACGGTGCACAGATTATTGAAGTTCTGACAGAACAAGTTGACGAACGTTATCTCGGCTATCTTGAAAGCTTGGAAATACCGTATATATTTGCAGGTGAAACTGAAATAGATGTTAATCTTGCTCTTTTCAAGCTAAAAAATATTATCGGCTGTAAAATTCTTCTTTTAGAGGGCGGAAGTATTATTAACGGCTATTTTCAAAGAGCAGATGCAATTGACGAATTGAGCCTTATTGTTACACCTGTTATTGCCGAAAATGGTGACAAGCCGTTATTCAGCAACAGCATTGGTTCCACCTTTGAGCTTATTAACGCAGAAACCATAGGGGGAAATATAATTCTTAAATATAAAAGAAAAAGATAAAATAAGAATTTGCAGGCGAGGTGCAAAATGCTGGTTTTATGCTCAAACGGATTATCAAGCAAAGAGATAATTTCACACATCAGCAACAAGGTAGGTCAATGTAAAACTGCGGCATTGGTAGTTACTGCAGATAATGAATATAAAGAATCCAATCACCACGTTTCCAGATGTATTTCAGAATTAGAATCATTAAATCTTAGTGTAGATGTTTTTGATTTGGATAAACAGCCTGCCGAACTATTAAAAGATTATGATGTTGTAGAATTTATCGGCGGAAATCCGTATTACTTGTTACAATCAATCAGAGAAAACAATGCGACAGAAATTTTGAGTAATATTGCTGCAAACAAAATACTAATCGGTTGGAGTGCAGCTGCGTTCGTTTTCAGTCCTACTCTTGAATTGGTAAATTGCTATTCTCCCGAAATGAATTTTTTGGGATTAACGGATTTAAGAGGTCTTTCTTTAACGGAATTGCAGATATTGCCGCATTATGACAGGTTCCTTTCAAAGTTTAATCGGTTTGAAGAAATTTGTTGTGATTATGAAAAAGAACACAATGTCAGCGTTATTCGCATAAATGACGGTGAAGGGGTCTTTATCGACAAAGAAATATATATTTGCAAATTGTAATTTTCGGTATATCGGAGCGATAAATCCCATTTTTCTAAATTATTAAAGACTAACAAATAAAAATCATTGTCATACTCAAATCAACTCAAACAATTCAGGCAAGGTTTTTGAACAACACCAAAAAGTGTGTAAATGCAAATCTCTGCAAAAAACAGAATGGTTTGCCATTGACTACCTTGTATTTGCTTATGACCTTATTTAAAAATCGCAAATAAACAGTAAAAAACCGTTGTTAAGTGCTACACTTAACAACGGTTTTCTGAATTATTTGTTTAATTCAACAGGAAGGTCAGTTTCGGTTACAACGTGAGAGAAGAAAAACTGTTCTCTTTCTTTAGAGTTGATAACAGTAACGGGCTTAATCTGATTAAGAACAACGCCCTTTGCTCTGAGCATTTCTCTGTAATCCCAATAGGTTTTCTCTTTAAGGAAAAGAACCTGAGGTCTGTTAATCATACCCCAACGGCGGTATTTATAATATTTTTCATTGAATTCTTTAAACTTATCGTCAAGAATATCAATATATTTCTGTCTTTCTTCTTCTGTAACAGGCTTAACCGCCTCAGCAAGCATACAATAACGGGGAGGATTTGTTGAATAATCGGCATAAAAACTGTGACCCACAAATTCATTTCCCATAGCTTCTGCAGTTTCTTTTGCCGCAAAATCAACCATCTGAGTTGTTGTTTTTTCGTTGGCAATGTTCATACCGAGATTTCTTCTGTAAAGGAATTCAATCATCGGAGTGTTGTTGTGCATTCTTGTTACCTGAACAACATCTTCCATACGGTATCTGTAAAGACCCGAGAAGTTTGAAACAACCATTTCATACTTCTTGCCGACTTCAAGCTGATGAATAAGCAAAGGCTTAACGTTTTCATCTCCGCCCTCTTCATCATCATTAACAGGAAGAAATTCAAAGAAAATACAGTGAGGCAGAAGAACGCCGTCGTGAACATCAAGCTCAGTTGCCATTGCAAAAAAGCCTTCAGCGGCAGCATAACCCATATTATGAATCGGAACATTAGGACCGATTGACTTGCGGAGCTTTTCAACGTAAACTTTAAGGTTTGAACCAACCATACCGTAAGCCCAGGTAAGTTTGGGCCAAATTCGAGGGGCAATCGGTTCTTCAAATCCTTTTGCAAACTCAGCTCGGAGCTCCGCGGCTCTTTTGGGATTGGGCTTAAACTTTTTGGAATACTCTTTGCGAAGCTCCGGGGTAATTTTAATATTGGGGTTAATTATACCCTTTTCAATATCATCGCAAAGCATTTCCCAGTTTTCTTCAAGATAATCAAACATAGTTGTAAGCAAAGTTACAACAAGCGAACCGAGATAGCTTACTCTTCTGTTTTCAAGAGCGAAACGAAGCTGGAGATAAGAAGTATCAAGTAACTCTTCGTGTTCGGGATTAAGAAGCGAGTTGGGAGAAGTACAGAAAAAGCGCATAATGGGCATAAGATACCTGAGAGGAATCTGAGCTGCACCGTTACACATTTTGCCGTCCTCAAGAGGATGGCCGGTAAGAATAAGAACAAGCGGCCCCATCTGTTCGGGCATTCTTACACCGTGCTTTTTAAGATGATGGAAAGCCGTTGCAACAGAGCACGAAAAACCAATACACTGCATGTTCCAAAGGTCTTTGATGCTTTTGGGCAGGATTTTAGGTTTGCCAACGCTGCCTGAAGAAGAACAGTAACGGATATTGGGACCTGTGAACATAAGATTTTTTTCTTTGTTCTTGATAATTCTCTCTACATAAGGCTCATAGTCCTCATAAGTTGTAATCGGAACTTTATTCTGAAAATCTTCAATGCTCTTTATATTAGCAAAATCATACTTTTTTCCGTACTCACAGTTTTTGTTGCGGTTTATAATTTTTTTGAGGGTGCTCTGTTGAGCCTTAACAGGGTTTTTGGTATGATGTTCAATTTCAAAAAGCGAAACATCACCGAGCAATACGCCGAAATCCGAAAAAGGCATTTAATTCACATCCTTAAATTAATTTTCAAATTATATTATCATATTTATAAATAAAAATCAAGACAGATAATTTCAGGTTCAAGAAAAAAGGCCGCACCCGATGGTGCGGCCTAAAAAACAATCAGATTTTGTTAACAAGGTCAAACGCAACAATAATTTTTTCAAACGCATTGTTGATGCCTGTGCCGATAGCCATAAAGATTTTCATAATAAAGTTAGGCTCATATTCCTGAACCTGAACAGTTCCGAGATTTGCAGTGAGGAAAGCTGTTCTTGCAACTGAGAAATCTTTAACAGACTTAACATCTGCGGCATAAGCTGCCTTGATTTCTTTAACATCGCTTGTTCCGTAAATATCCCAATAAATTGCGTTCATAAGAGCAGAACCTTCAATTTTGGCAACATATGCATCAAAGCCGCCATTGTTCCATTTTTCAATTGCAGCAAGAACCTCTCTGTCCCAAGCGTTCTTGGCACCCTTTACAAATTCTTCTTTTTGGCAAAGTGTGTTGAAAAGAGTTGGAACCATATCAACATCTTCTTTGCCGAAAATTGTGTTTCTGTACTGTCTGCCAAAGCAAACGGTAAATTCGTTGGGGTTGTTATAATCACAGCCAAAGCGTCCGCCATCATTGTTACCAAGGGCTATATCAAAGTCCCAAACAGGGCCTGCATAAAGCTTGTTTTCACCTTGGGGTTTGTAAAGATATGTACTTGTAAGGCCGCAATCCATATTTGAAGCCCACTCATTTATAAGATAGAACTTCTGGAAAGATTCAATATCAGCAATTTCTGTGTATGAAACTCCCTTTGAATTTTTGCCGTCTTCGCTCAGAACGGCATCTTCAAAATCCTGATAGAATGAGCTGATATAATCAATTTCAGACTTTGTCGCATATTCTGCGCTCTTGAAAATAACAGGCTGGCCGTTGTTGGTTACAAAGCCTGAAATTTCATCTGCATATCTGTTGGCAAGTTCAAACTCCATAAGGTAACCGCCAGTGATATCTTTGGGGTCATTGGGTATCTGAACCCACTTTTTGCTGCCTTCAATAAGACCTGCATATGTTCCGTACATACCGTCTCTGGGAAGCTCATCGAAATCAAGGTCGGGGTTTGCATCCTCGTTGGCATCATCAAGGTTTTCAATTTCAACTCTGTTATCAGCAGTTTCAATTCTTGTTGTAAGAAGATATGAACCCTGATATTCAGAGTTAATGTAAAGGTCAACGGGTTCATACTTGGGTGTATACTCAAGAACTTCACCTGCAACGCTGTAAATAAACGAGTTTCTCAAAAGAGATGTATCACCGTGGTTGGCTATAAGGCTCCACTTCTTGCTTTTGCCCATTCCGAAGAGGTTTTCTTTTTCATCAAGCTTGATGTTATAAGGCTTCTTTTCCATTTGCCAAGTTGAGTTACCTCTTCCTTTGATTGTGTCAAGAACGCCGTCATAAACAGTATCGCCGTTTTCATCAACAATTTCAACAAAGCCTTCTTCTTCGTGGCTCTTATCGGCGTGGATTGCTTCAAGAGAGCCTGATTCTGTTTCGATAAAAACAGAAGCAACCTTTGATTCATTGATTACATTAACAACATAAGTTTCGCTTCCGCATTTTAAAGTAACCTTTGATTTTCCATCAAATGCTTCAGCAATCTTAACCGCACCTTTATACTCAACATCGTCAACATATACGGGAGCATCGGTTGCTGTTTCAAGAACGAGTTCGGCTTCATCATTATTTAATGAAGCGGGAACAAAAAAGTAATATTCACCGTCTTTTTCGTACCATTCAACCAAACGGTCAACGTCATCGGCATTATCGTCTGCCATAGTTATGTATGCGTTTGAAATCTTTGAGTTTGCGTCATCAGCATAAGCCATCATAGCAAGAGCTGAAAATGCTATTACTGCTGAAAGAAAAACTGAAATTAACTTTTTCATTTTTTACCTCCGAAATTTTTATATTATTGCATTAAAATGCGAATAACCGATTTATCAAACAATCTTCGATGCAAGAACGTTGCGAATTGCCTGCTGTCTTACCGTAGCAGCTTCTTTGTTATCTCCCTTTACAGAGAAATAAAGCTTAAGCTTAGGTTCTGTTCCTGAAGGTCTTGCAGCAGCCCATGAGCCATCTTTAAAGTCAAAACGAAGAACGTTTTCTTTGGGCAGACCGTCGATTCCCTTTGAATAGTCATAAAGAACTTCAAGGTCATCAAACATAGCTTCGCCGCTTTCACGCATTGCCTTCATTGCTGCCTGAATCTTTTCAGCGCCCTCTTTTCCTTTAAGCACAAAGGTTTCAAGGCAATCATAATAATAGCCGTATTCGGCATAAATTTCATTCATGGCATCAACAAGAGTTTTGCCGTTATTTTTATAATAAGCTGCCATTTCAGCAATCAGCATTGAAGCTGAAACCGCATCCTTATCTCTTGCGTGAGTGCCTGCAAGGTAGCCGTAGCTTTCTTCATAACCGAAAAGAAAGGTGTAATCGCCACTGTCTTCCCAAAGGCAGATTTTTTCACCGATATATTTGAAGCCGGTGAGAGTCTGGAATATTTTTGCGCCGTGATGCTCGGCAATTGCCGCACCGAGACCGCTTGTAACAATTGTTTTAACAACAGCAGCATTGGCAGGCATTGTTGTTTTTTTGAATTTAAGAACAAAATCAACAAGAAGAGCACCGGTCTGGTTACCGGTAAGAAGCTGATATTCTCCGTTGTGAAGAACGCCTACACCAACGCGGTCACAGTCAGGGTCAGTGCCGATAACAATATCGGCGCCCTCTTTTTCAGCCTGCTTAAGAGCAAGCGTAAGAGCATCCTTTTCTTCAGGGTTAGGTGAACGAACCGTTGAGAAATTGCCGTCGGGAAGCTCCTGTTCTTTTACGATTGATACATTTCTGCCTTCAAGAATTTTGCGAACAGGAATATTGCCCGTACCGTGAAGAGCTGTATAAACAATTTTAAGATCACTTGCTTCGTTGTAAAGGCTCTGTGTTTTAACCTCTCCGAGGAATGCATTAAGAGTATCGTCGCCGATATAAGTAAGCAATCCTTTGCTTTCAGCTTCATCAAGAGGCATCATTGCAATATTCTTAAGGTCTGACACAGCGTTAACATAAGCAATAACCTTATCGGCATACTGAGGAACAAGCTGGCAGCCCTTGCTGTCATAAACTTTATATCCGTTATATTCTTTAGGATTATGGCTGGCGGTTAAAACAATACCGGCTGTGCAGTTATGATGTCTTACCGCAAAAGAAAGAACGGGAGTAGGCATAAGAGTTGAAAAAAGAAACACCTTTATCCCCTGTGCACAAAGCACAGAAGCGGCATAACCTGCAAAAGCCTGAGAATTGTTTCTTGAATCAAAAGCGATTGCAACCGATTTTTCACCGTCAAACTCAGCGTTGAGATAATCAGCAAGGCCTTTTGTTGCCTTTGCAACGGTATACTTATTCATCCTGTTGGGGCCTGCACCCATTACGCCTCTGAGGCCGCCTGTGCCGAACTCAAGCTCTTTATAGAATCTGTCTTCAAGCTCGGCTTTGTCGGTAATGCTTTCAAGCTCTTTTTTAGTTTCTTCGTCAAAAGTAAGCCAATACTGATAACCGTTCAAAAATATCACTCCTTAAAGTAAAATGTTGATAAAAACAAAATCAAACAGTTAATTAAATTTAGTTTCAATACCAACAAAATATTCCATTTCAAATTATAACATCAAAAATTATATATATCAACTAAAAATTTAAAAAAATAATTTTTATCTTTGAAATCAATGCCGAAATATGTTATTATACTTATATATTTAATTCCGGGGAGTGACAATAATGCTGGTAGTCACAAGCAAGCAAATGTATCAGGCGGAATGCAACGCCGTTCAAAGAGGAATATCCTTCCCTCAGCTTATGGAAAACGCAGGTCAAGCCTGTGCAGATATTATTATAAGGCACTTTTGCATAACCAAAGAAACACCGCGAAAAGTTCTTATCATCAGCGGCAAAGGCAAAAACGGCGGCGACGGTTTTGTTATTGCGCGCAAGCTTTGGGAAAACGGGTGTGATGTTACCGTTATGCTGGCTTGCGGTGAACCGAAAGCCAAAGATGCAGCGGATATGTTTTCACTTGTTGAAAGCACAAGCGCAGAAATTATCCGTTATGATAATAACGTTACCGTTCTTAAACCATATATTGACAAAGCGGAAATTATTGTAGATGCCGTTTTCGGAACGGGCTTTTCAGGCTCTCTTGACCAGCCGCTGAGCGTTCTTGCCAAAGCAATCAATGCATCAGCAGCAAAAAAAGTTGCAATAGATGTTCCCAGCGGTGCAAACTGTGACAGCGCAACAATTGAAGGGACTGTTTTTAACGCTGACATAACCATAGCAATATCAGCTTATAAACCTATCCACATAATTAAGCCTTGTAACACCTGCTGCGGCAGAGTTGTTGTTGCAAACATCGGAATAACAAAAGATGATTTTGAAAAACTGGACACCGTTGTTTGCAAAACTGTTGATGTTAAAGAAGTTAAGGCAATGCTGCCAAAGAGAAAGCCGGTTTCTAACAAAGGAACATACGGACACGCCCTTTGTGTTTGCGGCAGTATGAAAATGTCCGGTGCAGCAACTCTTGCAGTAAACGGAGCATTGAGAAGCGGTGCGGGTCTCGTTACTGCTGCTTTCCCTCAAAGTGCCTACCCTGCCATTGCGCCTAAACTGACGGAATCTCTTTTATTACCGCTTGAATCGGCATTTGACGGCAGCTTTGCTTTTTCGGCAAGCTCCGCTATTGTTGAGGCTTCAAAAAGAGCAACCTCGGTTCTTTTAGGATGCGGTATAGGTTTTACAAAGGACACAACAAGACTTGTTCAAAATCTTATCAAAGAGATAAAAGTTCCAATGATTATTGATGCAGACGGCATAAATGCCGTAAGTACTAATATAGATATATTGAAAGAAGCCAAAGCGCCGATAATTATGACTCCGCACCCGGGAGAAATGAGCCGTCTTTGCGGAAAAAGCATTGCCGAAATCCTTGCAAACCCTGTTTCGGTTGCCTATGAATTTGCCCAAGAGCACGGTATCACTCTTGTGTTAAAAGGTGCAAACACCGTTGTATGCAGTGCGGAAAAAGAAGAAATTTATGTTAACACAACTGGCAATTCCGGCCTTGCAAAAGGCGGCAGCGGCGACCTGCTTGCAGGAATGACAGCTTCATTTCTTGCTCAGGGAATGGATGCTTACAGCGCATGTGTATGTGCGGTATATCTGCACGGACTCTGCGCAGATCTGGTTGCCGAGAAAACATCAATGAGAGGTATGCTGCCAAGCGATGTTCTTAATTATCTGCCAACGCTTTTTTCAAAATTTGAATAAAAGGTGATAATTTGAAAAAGCTTTCCTTGTTTGCAGCAGTTATAATGTTGCTTATAACTGCAGGATGCCAAAAAAATCAGGAAGCTGAAATCCCCTCACTTGCTCAGTCGTACAACGCAAATATAAACGTAAAATACGGCAACGCATCAATGGATGCCCTGTTCACTCAAAGTGCCCCCGGTACATACGGAGTTGATGTTATTGAGCCTGATATTCTCGATCCGCTTTCTTTTTCTTATAAAGACGGCGAAGTCAAAACCGAGTTTGACGGTATAACTTTAGGCAATGAAAATTCCGCCGTACCGCAAAAAGACGCTTGTTCAATGCTTATTGAAGCGCTTTCTCAGGTTTATTCAGGCGTTGCAACCGAAAGCCCCGTAAGCAACGATATAATTACCTATTCAGGCGTTATCGGCGGCGGTCAATACACATTGACTAGAAACATTAAAAGCGGAAATTGGATTGAATTTAAGGTTAACGATTCAATGCTTGATATTCTTTTTTCAAATTTCAATTGAATTCTAAGCGTATATCATAACTGATATGCGCTTTTTTTGATATAATTAGTCAAATATTTGTAAATTAAGTGTTGAATTTATTTTAATTAGATGTTAAAATATTTGATGTATGGAATATCCGAATAATGCTAAACTTTAATTGAAAGGAAGACAGCAATTATGGATTACAAAATGATTCTCACCCAGGAAGAACAGGATATACTCAACGGTTCCAAGGGTGAAGCAATGGCAAAGGTTATGAAAACCCTTGTTCTTTACGGCGAAGCTTTCGGCGCAACAAAGTTTGTCCCCGTTGAAAGCAAAATGGGTCACCTTGTTACAAGCTTCGGTCTTAAAGTTATGAAGCCTGTTTATGACCTTATGGATCAGCTTATTGAAGGCGGTGCTCTTTCGGGCCAAAAATTTTCAGTTGACCCCAAGCCCCTTGACCCCAAGGTTCCCGCAAACTTTCTCCAGAAGTTGATTTTTAACAAGTTTATGTACAGTATGCAGGATAGCTATGATGCTCAGCTTTCAAAGCTCGGACTTATTGATGACAAATCATACACCTGCACTTGCTATATGGACGAAGTAGGCAACATCCCCAAGAAGGGTGAAGTTCTTTCATGGGCCGAATCATCAGCTGTTGTTTACGCCAACTCAGTTCTCGGCGCACGCTGCAACAGAAACTCAGGTATTATTGAGCTTTTCGGTTCAATCGTTGGCAGAGTTCCTTACTTCGGTCTTGTAACCGACGAAGGCAGAAAAGCAACATGGATTGTTGAAGTTAAAACAACCAAGAAGCCCGAAGCTCAGATTCTCGGTTCTGCAATCGGCATGAAGGTTATGGAAGACGTTCCTTACATCAAGGGACTTGACAAATGGATCGGCACTGAGCTTGACGGTGACACCAAGGCTTACCTCAAAGACTTTGGTGCTGCAACAGCTTCAAACGGTGCTGTTGGCCTTTACCACGTTGCAAACCTCACTCCGGAAGCTGTTGAACAGGGCGAAGCTCTTATTGCTGAAGGTGCAAAGGTTTACGTTGTTGATGATGCTGAACTCGCAAGAGTTCAGGCGAACTACCCCGTTATGTGGAAAGATAAGAACGCAACTCCCAAGCTTTGCTTCATCGGTTGCCCCCACCTTTCACACGCTCAGCTTATAGAATGGACAGATAATGTTGCTGCAGGCCTTAAGAAGAACGGTCTTAAAAAAGTTTCAATCCCCACCGTTTTCACAGCCGCACCTGCAGTTGTTGAAGAATTCAACAAAACACCTTATGCCGAAAAGCTCAAAGCAACAGGCGTTATCCTCAGCTACATCTGCCCGCTTATGTATATGAATAATCCTCTTTGCAAGAAGATGCCCGTTATCACAAACTCCAACAAGCTCAGAACATATACAACTTCACGTTATTATAGAAGTGAAGAAATTCTTGATATAATCACAAAGGAGGCAAAGTAAGATGAAACAGTTCAAAGGACGTCCCGTATGTGCAGGTAAATGCACAGCAACCGCTCTTGTTTCCCACGGCGGTTTCAACACTCTCGCTTCCTTCCAGAACGCTCTTCAGTTTGGCGATAAAGAAGCTAAATGCGGCGACCAGAACAACGCTGACCTTTACGGCAAGCCTATGGTTGGCACAGCTCTTTGCCTTCCCCAGACAATCGGTTCAACAACCGGCGGTATGGTTCTCTACTGCGCAAACGTTATGAAAAGAAATCCCAAGTGTATGCTTTTCTCGGAGCACATCGACTCCCTCGCTTGTGCAGGTGCAGTTCTCGGTGCAGTTTGGACAGACGAGCCTATGATTACTGTTGACTGCCTCGGTCAGGAGTTCCTTGATTACGTTAAAGACGGTATGAAAATTACAGTTGATGAAGACGGCACCGTTACAGTTGAATAAGTAAAAAATTCACAGCACACAGCAGAAAACGTTGTGTGCTGTTTTTTTACATAGTTTTGTGACTATTTTTCACAATTTTCTGTGGTTGATTTTGTTTAAACATACAAATATTCAAAAAATGATTTAAAAAGATTGAAATTATCGTATTCTCCATATATAATTGTGACTAAACGGAACACTTTTGGAGGCAGTGTTATGTATTTTGTTTGCTCAGAAATTGCAGAAGGGAGAAAAATCTTCGGTATTTCAAATGAAAATAAAACATTTGCGTGTTTTACGGATTTATATGAAGAAGCTGAACTATTAGCGTTAGAGTTAAACGAACTTGACGTTGATGAAATTCATATTGAGGATATAATTGAAGACCGTTTTTACAGCGGATAATTCTCCCAAAAAGTAAAGGTGCAGGAAAACCGGTTTCCTGCACCTGTTTTTTTATTTACCTGCTCTAAGATCTACACGGCGGATTTTACCGCTGATGGTCTTAGGCAAATCTTCTCTGAATTCAACGATTCTGGGGTATTTATAAGGAGCTGTGTGTTGCATAACGTAGTACAGAATTTCTTTCTTAAGAGCATCTGTGCCCTCTGTTCCCTTGGTAAGAACGATGTCAGCTTTAACAACCTGGCCTCTGATTTCATCAGGAGCAGCCGAAACCGCACATTCAAGAACATAAGGAAGTTCCATAATTACGCTCTCGATTTCAAACGGTCCGATGCGGTAACCGGAAGATTTGATAAGGTCATCAACTCGACCGACATACCAGAAGAAGCCGTCCTCATCACGCCAAGCAGTATCACCTGTGTGATATACGTTATCGTGCCATGCTTCAATTGTTTTCTGCTCATCACGGTAATATTCCATGAAGAGACCGCAGGGAGATCCGTTATCTGTTCTAACAACGATTTCGCCGACTTCGCCGACCTTGGCAACCGTTCCCTCAGATGTGATGAGGTCAACGTCAAAGAGCGGACTGGGCTTACCCATTGAACCAACCTTGATTGAAGTACCTACAAAATTACCGATTGCAAGAGTTGTTTCAGTCTGGCCAAAGCCTTCCATAAGTCTGATACCCGTAGCTTTAAGGAACTGCTGGAAAACTTCAGGGTTAAGAGCTTCACCTGCTGTTGTTGCGTATTTGATTGACTTGAGGTCATAATTAGCCAAATCTTCTTTTATGAAGAAGCGGTACATTGTGGGCGGAGCGCAGAATGTTGTTATCTTATGCTTACCGATAAGTTTAAGAATATCATCAGCAACAAATCTGTCAAAATCATAGGTAAATACACCTGCTTCGCAAAGCCACTGACCGTAAAGCTTGCCCCAAAGGGCCTTACCCCAGCCAGTATCGGAAATTGTAAAGTGGAGACCATTGGGGTCAACGTTATGCCAATACTTAGCGGTAATAAAATGACCGAGAGGATATCTGTGGCTGTGAAGAGCAATTTTGGGATAGCCGGTTGTACCGGAAGTAAAGAACATAAGCATAGGGTCATAACCGAATGCACCTTCTTCGGGAGAAGGTCTGTCAAATATATCAGAGAAATCAACATACTCTTCATCAAAGCTGTGCCAACCGTCACGTTTACCGTTGGCAACAATTTTTGTTTTAAGAACATCGCATTTTGAAGCAGCAAGTTCTACCTGATTGGCAACATCACCGTCAGCTGTGCAAACAATAGCACTTATCTGACCTGCATTAAAGCGGTACTCAAAATCGTGCTCAACAAGCTGATTTGTTGCAGGAACAACAATTGCGCCTATCTTATGAAGAGCAAGGATTGAGAACCAGAACTGATAGTGACGCTTGAGAACGAGCATTACCCTGTCGCCTTTTTTGATACCGAGCGAGCGGAAGTAGTTGGCAACTCTTGAAGATTCTCTGCTCATATCGGCAAAGGTGAACCTTTTCTCTTCACCAGCGTTTGAAACCCAGAGCATCGCAACCTTATCGGGCGATTTTTTAGCAAGTTCATCAACAACATCAAAAGCAAAATTGAATTTATCATCGTTCTTAAATCTAATTCCGTTAAGAACGCCGTTTTCATCAAGAGTTGTTTCAATAAACTTCTCATAAACAGGATTGCTGAGATTGGCAAGGTCAACATTTGTTGTGCTGGGGATTTTGATTTCTTCAATGTAATCAGTCATTTCCGTTGAGCCGTCAGGAGAAATAACAATTGCATAGAATTCACATTCTTTACCGCCAACAGCGATTTCATTATGAGGCACTGAAGAATCAAAATAAATGCAGTCACCCTCATTGAGAGTTTCGGTGCGTTCACCGATTATCATTTTGAGAGTACCTTTTGTTACGATGTTGATTTCCTGACCTGCGTGGGAAACGCAATGATAAGGAGGATTGAGTGCCTCCTCGGAATAAGGAATAACAACTCTGAAAGGTTCTGCAATTTTATTTTTGAAATAAGGAGCAAGGCGGTTATAAACAAAGCCTTCTCTTCTTGTTATAGGCATTCCCTCGCCTTTTCTTGTGAGCGTATATTCGGTGAGACTGGGGCTGCTGCCTTCCATAATATCGGTTATTTCAACGCCGCAAACCTGAGCAAGCTTATATATAAATGTAAAGCTGAAATCTCTGCTTCCCGATTCATAAAAGCAGTATTCTTCTTCGCTGAGTCCGATTTTAGCTGCCATTTCAGCCTGAGTAAGACCCATATCAAGGCGAAGAGCAATAATTCGCTGAGCAACCTCCATGATTTTGTTTTCAACAGAGCTGTGGCCAAAAGTAATCATATTCTTTCTCCTTTCTTAATTTTAGAAATAATTACCTTTTTGTTTTGCCTTTCGGAAAATAAAAAAATCCCAAAGCAAAACGATTGCTTTGAGACGAGTAAACTTATTAACCCGCGGTACCACTCAAATTGCGCTTAAAGCGCCTCTCATCAGGTTCTGACAAACCCTATGCCTTAACGCAGCATTTACGGAAGCCGTCTACTTGCACATAGCTTTCGGGACTTCGGCTCGGAAGGGATAGCATTGAACTGCTTCGCTGACGGCTCGCACCAAACGCCGCCTCTCTGAAAACTAAACAACTCAGCCTTCTTCGTCATAGCTTTTTGTTACCGATATAAAATTTGGTTGCTATTAGAATAACACCGCAAATTCGATTTGTCAATAGTTTTTTTTAACGGCAGAGAAATTATACATTTCCCTGCCGTTATTGTTTAATAAATATAATTCTTAGGATCGTAGGTTTCACCGTTGCGGATAACCTCAAAGTGAAGGTGAGGACCTGTTGAGTTACCGGTTGAGCCAACCTTACCTATAGTTTGTCCGGCTTCAACATATTCACCAACTCTGACAGTAATAGAGCCGCTTATCATATGGGCATAACGCGTTTTATAACCGTTGCCGTGATTGATAAGAACCATATTGCCATATCCGGAATTACTGCGCTGAACGACCTCAACCGTGCCGCTCTTTGAAGCAATAACGGGAGTTCCGCTTGCACCGCCGCCGGATTTAACAAGGTCAATGCCGTTATGCCAGCCGCTGCTTCGCCAGCCGTAAGGTGAACTTACATAATGGCAGCTCGGTGCAGGCCATAAGAAGCCCTCATCGGATGCTGAGCCGACATAAACGCCGTTATAAGTTGTTTTGGTGCCTACAATCATAATTTTATCAACAGGTTCTTTGAGAGTTTCATAGTCATATTGAACATCCTCAAGCTCACCGTCAATGTAAATATATGTTTTGGTAACGCGCTCTGTACCGTTAACACCTTCCTGAATCACGCTCGTGTATCCGCTGTATTTGGTTGAGTCCTTCTGCCTTACGGTGTCATACTCAATCTCACGGATTTCGTTGGTTGTAACAATTTTTTTAATGCTGACATAATCTGTTGAACTGCCTGTGATTATTGTATCACCGAGATTTATATTTTCAAAATCATATCCGCTGTTTAACGAAAGAAGCGTATCTTCAGAAACATTTGTGTTTTCTGAAATTGATGTGAGCGTATCGCCTTCTGCAATTGTATAAACTTTACTGCCGTCTTTGGGCAAAAGTATTTCATCAGTTAAACGGTTGGCATCCCACATAACGGATGAGTTATCGCTATACAAGCCTTGCACATAGTCAATATCCTGAGCAAAGCCTACAACGTATCCGCCTTTTTCAGCTTCGGCTTCATAGGGAGCAAGAATGTTATAAAAAACGGTTTTTGCATCCGCTTCGTTCTTAACAGCGCAGATAAAATCTCCGTCAATATAAACTCCGCAGGCATTTGTCAGGTTGTCCACAGAATTTTCAATTATTTTATCAGAAATTGCCTGAGCATCATTAAGCTCATCTAACGAAACAAGGGTCAGCTGATAATCGGCTTTAAGGTTTTCTGCAGATGCAACAGTTAACTCAGATTCAACACTTGAGCTGTTATATGCACCCGAGCTAAGCCTGTCTTTAACAATTTCTTTTGCTTCAATATAAACCGCTTCATCTCTGATATAACCTATGCTTGTGTCATTATAAATAACCTCAAGTGCAAATGTTGCATCAGTCCAATAGTTAACGGTAAGAATAAGAACCGCAAGGGACACAATCGGCAACAATGTGTTAAACGCTGTTTTAAACAACTTACGGTGCCTTACAAATGCCTTTTTGATATAATGAATCAGAACAGAAGGCAATGTTAAAGGCTTTTTTAAAGCTTTTTTCAAAGATTTGCGCACAGACCTAAGTTCGGTTTTCAGATAACCGACTTCATTCACCGTTAAATCAAATGAGCTTAATATCTTACCGCTTAATTTGCTTGTTGCTTTTGAAAAGGCTTTGCGCAGAGCCATAAACGGAATAAGAACAAAGCCAAAAAGGAGTTTAAATAGCTTAGACATTCCTAAGCAAACCATATCGCCCAAAACATAGATGAAATAGTGAAGAGAATTCAACTGTTCTTCATCAAAATCGGGTTCAGCTTTGGGCACTTTTTCGTTTTTAACCCCTTGGGGAAGTATTTTTTTGCGTTTCTTTTTACGTTTTTTAGGTTCTGTTTCCGAAACTTTGGAAGCAGTTACACCGCCTACTGTTTCATCATTAATCAGTTCGTCAATTCTTGTAATTTCTTCATTGACTGCCGATTCATCTATTTCAAGAGAGATCATCGGCTTTTTTTCAGTTTTTTCTGATTTTTGCACTTGCGCTTCAGCTTTTTTCTGAGCAGATTCAAACTGAATTGAATATCGCCTGAGAATATCCTCTTTTATAGCCTGCATTTCAAGCTCACGGCGGCGTTCTTCACGGAGTCTCAGTTCTTCTCCCCTGTCAACCTGCTTGGATTCAGGCTGTTTTTTGGGCTTTTCAGAATACATACGAGACAAGTCATAAAAGCCATCGACAATTTCATCGATAGCTTTTGAGTTTTGAGAATCAGATGCATTGGTATTCAGTTTTCTTTTATCGTCACTCATTTTAAACTCCCGACAAAAAGAAATCTTAATTAAATATTATACTACTAAAGCTGTATCAAAACAAGGTTTTGATAAAAAATTTACAATTTATTCGGTATATTGCGAAATAAACCTTTCCAAAGCATCCTGCCAATGCGGCAAACGCTCAAAGCCTGCAGCATCAAGCGATTTTTTTGAAAGCCTTGAATTGAGCGGTCTGACGGCAACGGAAGACTTATATTCCAAGCTTGATACGGGAATGATTTTAGTTGTTGCCTTTGCTTTTTTCATTATTTCATCGGCAAATTCAGCCCAAGAACAAAAGCCCTCATTTGTTGCATGGTAAACACCGTATTTATCGGTAGTTACCATATTGCACAGCAAAACAGCAAGGTCAGGTGTAAAAGTGGGCGAACCTACTTGATCATTAACAACGGTTAATTCGGATTTTTCTTTTGAAAGACGAAGCATTGTTTTAACGAAATTCTTGCCGTTAAAACCAAACACCCAAGAAATACGGACAATAAAAAGACGGCTGCACTCAGCAGCTGCGATTTCACCCGCAAGCTTACTGATACCGTAATAGTTGCACGGATTTTTTGCACAGTCTGTTTCAAAAGGAAC
This sequence comes from Acutalibacteraceae bacterium, assembly GCA_045590675.1. Taxonomy (GTDB): domain Bacteria; phylum Bacillota; class Clostridia; order Oscillospirales; family Acutalibacteraceae; genus CAG-177. Next base: position 75,597 of record JAZNRJ010000059.1, on the reverse strand, counting down.
AGTTCCTTTGCCGTCAAAAACATAATCGGTGCTGATATAGATAAGCTTTGCTCCGATTTTTTCGCAGGCACGAGCAATGTTTGCCGTGCCGTTTTCATTTATGCTGCGGCAGATTTCATTTTCACTTTCAGCAAGATCAACATTGGTGTAAGCTGCACAATGAATAACCGCATCAGGTTTTGCGTTTGAAATATATTTATCAACAACATCTGCATCTGTTATATCAAGTTCGGGCAAATCAGCACCTGCAGCTTCAAAGCCAAGGGCTTTTATGCGAAGAATAACGTCCGAACCGAGCTGACCTTTTGAACCCGTAACAACAATTTTCATTCAATCAATCCTTACGATTTTTTTATATATTAACACATTAATCGTTCTTATACAATCATTTTTGAATATTTGTAAATATTTTTACGGTATTTACTTTTAATTTATAGTTTTTTATGGTAAAATATTTAAATGCGAAGTGAATGGAGGCGGAAAAATGGCTTTTAAAAATATTGTTGATTTGCATACACATACCGACAATTCCTTTGACGGACATCATTCAACAATGTTCCTGTGTGAATCCGCTGAAAACAAAGGCTTGAGAGCAATTGCTTTTACAGACCATATTGAAATGGACGGGTTTATAAAAGGCAACTTCGGCAGAACGGCGATTCAGGCTTATTTTGAAGTAGCAAAAGCAAAATCAGCTTTCAGCGGCAAACTCACCGTTTGCAACGGTGCCGAAATCGGCCAATCAATATATGAACCTGAACTAACGGAAAAACTGCTCAGTTCAATTAAATACGATTTTGTTATAGGTTCGATTCACAATCTTCCTGACAAGCCCGATTTTTATTATATGGATTTTGACGGCGAACACGCAGATTACTATCCTTATCTTGACGAATATTTTGAATATGAACTCAAGCTTGCGCAATGGGATAAATTTGATACGCTTGCTCACCTGACATATCCGCTTCGTTATATTGTCGGCAATTACGGCAAAACTGTTGATATGACCAGATACGGCGAAATAATTGATGAAATTCTGCTTACACTTATTAAAAACAAAAAATCCCTTGAAATCAACACAGCCGGTCTCAGAAAGGCAATAGGCGTTGCTTCGCCTGACGAATCTGTATTAATACGATATAAAGAGCTTGGCGGAAAATTAATAACTGTCGGTTCTGATGCACATTATGCAGAACACCTCGGCAGCGGCATAGCCCAAGCATATGAAACCGCTCTCAGATGCGGATTTGATAAAATTGCACTTTATCAGGACAGAACACCGACTTTGATACCAATCGAATGAAAGGAAGTTTGAGCCTATGATTACGGTTAATGCACCTGCAAAAATCAACCTTTTTCTTGATATTCTCGGCAAAATTGAAGGCGGATACCACAGCCTGTTTATGGTTATGCAGTCAATCGGTCTTTCAGATGAAATAACAGTTGACAAATGCAAGGAAAAAGGAATTTTTCTTACCTGCTCGGATAAAAGATTACCTGAAGACAGAAGCAACATTGCTTATAAAGCCGCCGAGGCTTTTTGCAGTTATATTGATGCAGAGCCAAGTGTTGTAATTAACATTGAGAAAAAAATACCCTTTGCCGCAGGTTTGGCCGGAGGAAGTGCCGATGCTGCTGCAGTTATTGTTGCCCTTAATAAACTTTACAACTCTAACCTGAGCGAAGCGGAATTATGCGAAATCGGCTTAAAGGTTGGAAGCGATGTTCCTTTCTGCATCACGGGCGGAACCTGCCTTTCACAAAACAGAGGCGAAATTCTTTCAAAATTAAAACCGCTTAAAAATTGCTTTATCGTTCTTGCAAAACCCGAAAGAGGTGTTTCAACGGCGGCGGCTTATGCAGCGGCTGATAACTCCTATATTTATCATCCCGACTGCATTTTAATGCTTGATGCGTGCTCAAAAGCAGATTTTGACGAAATGTGCAAGCACGCAGGCAATGTTTTTGAACAGGTTATTGAAGTTCCGGAGAGAATTGAAATCAAGAATATTATGAGAAAACACGGCGCATCGCTCTGTCAGATGAGCGGAAGCGGCCCTACCGTTTTCGGTCTCTTTGACAGCGAAAACGCCGCAGCCGAATGTGCCGAAAGGATAAAAACTATCTGTCCCAATGTTTTTATAACTAAACCCGTAACCCACGGTGCGAAAATTATATAGTATTACTCAAAGGTCGGTTATCCGACCTTTCATTTTTATATTTCTCTTGAAATTATTAACATTTAGTGCTATACTGGCACGGTTGGAAAGAAGGTAGATACCGTGTCTCTGATTAAAAACAAAGACAATAAAATGATTTTTATTTGCTGGCTCGCATATACGGCAGCCTATGTAGGAAGGCTCAATTTCAGTGCTTCAATTGTTACGGTTGTTACCGACCTTGGAGTAACAAAAGCCGAGGCGGGCCTTGTCAGTTCGTTTTTCTTTTTCGCTTACGGTGCAGGTCAGCTTGTAAACGGAATTCTTTCAAAATATTATAACCCCAAAATAATGATTTTTTTCTCTCTCAGCGTTTCGGCAATAATGAATTTGCTTATGCCCCTTTGCGGCGACATTTCCGTTATGAAATTCATATGGATGGCAAACGGAATTGCTCAGTCGATACTTTGGAGCACGCTTATCAAAACCTTATCCGATTTTGTTTCAGAAAAAAAACTGCCCAAAGCAATTCTTGCAATGAGCACAACGGTTGCAATAGGAACGTTTTTTGCATACGGGCTTTCCGCTCTTTGCGTCAAATTCGGAAATTGGAGAAGCGTTTTTTATTTTGCTTCGGCGGTTCTTATAATAAGTGCAATTATATGGATAGCTCTTTAGGGCAAAGAAAAACCGACTGCAAAAATCCAAAACAAAGCTGATGAAAAAGTTAAAACAAAAGGTGTTGTCCTTCTTGCTTTAATTCTTGCAGCCATCTCGGGAATGGCAAACGGATTCATAAAAGACGGTATTACAACATGGGTACCTACTGTTCTTTATGAAGAATTTGATGTTACGCAATCTTTATCAATATTGCTCACTCTTCTCTTGCCGCTTGTGTCAACGCTCGGTGCGGCAATTGCCAAAAAAGTTCACGAAAAAATCGCTTCTCACGCTGCAATGAATATGATTTTCTTTGCAGGCTCCGCTCTGCTCTGCACGGGCATACTTGTTTCCCTTAAAGCCGGCAGTATATTTGCAATAATGGCTTGCTTTATCGGCCTTTCCTGCGCAATGGCTATGATAAACAACGTTATAACAAGTATGTTTGCGCTCGATAACCGCGCTGTTCTTAATGCAGGTTTTGCGGCAGGGTTGCTTAACACATTTTGCTACATAGGAAGCACAGTTACTTCATACACTCTCGGTGCGGTTTCACAGGCAAAAGGCTGGAATGCAGTTTTCATTATAATGCTTACAGTCAGCGTTGCCGCAGCATTGATAGGACTTGCAGGGGTAGCGGCAGAAAAGAAAGCATCCAAAAAATAATTTAAAGCATCGTTGGAATTAACCAACGATGCTTTTTTCATTTTACAACTTCAATTTTATTTATACCGTAATGTTCAAAAAGCCTGACGGCTTCTTCATTTATAATTTCGCCGCTGACCGCTATCGGCACAGCCGGCGGACAGGAAACGCAAGGAGAAGCGCACGTCCTGCCTAGGGCTGAAGAAACATCAATTATTTCAGACGGTGCAAAAACCGCATTCCTTACCGACATTGCCGCATTAAGCGGTGATGTTAAAACAAATTCGCCGTTTTCGGTTGGAGTTTTGGGATGAATTTTCCCAAGCAAATCTTTAAGCCTTTTAAAGTCAGCTTCGGTGTTTTCGGCTGTAATCATAAACACAATATAATCGGTGTCGCTGAACTCGCATTCAATATTGCCGTTTCGCATAATATCCGCAAGTTCATCACCGCTGTACCCTGATTTTGAAGCATTGATAACAATTTTAAGCGGTTCGCTTTCTTCGCAAACAAAGCCTTTTTCAACAATAAAGTGTTTGATTTCTTCTACCTTTTCAATATATAAAGAAAGCTTTTCTTTATAACCGTCAGAAAGATATTCGTTGCATAAATCAAGCGACTGCATTATGAGATAAGACGGGCTTGTTGAGGCAAAAATCGAAAGCTTATTTCTTGCACTCTCAGCATATTGCGGATAATCTTTTGAAACGTGAAGATACGCGCCGCCCGTTAAAACCGGCAGAGTTTTATGCGCCGAATCGCAACACATAGCCGCTCCAAGTGCAACGGGGTGAAGCGAGGGTGAAAGAAAAGCAAGATAAGCTCCGTGAGCGTTATCAACAAGAAGCGGAATGTTTTCAGCCTTGCAAACATCTGCTATCCCCTTTATATCGGCTGTTCTGCCGAGATAATCGGGTGAGGTTATATAAACTGCCGACGGCTTTTTTGAAGCACAAGCTATTGCTTTTTTTACCTCTTCGGGAGTTATAACGCAAGAACAAAGATGGGTTGAATTTTTTGAATATATCCACTCAACATCATAATCAAGCAAAGCACATGCATAAACAAACGCTTTGTGGACATTCCTTGCCGCAAGAACCAAAGGCTTTTCACCGCCTATAAGCGCAAGCATTGCTTTTATTGCAAGCGATGAGCCTTCAGCGGAATAAAAAGTATGAGCCGTGCCAAAAAGCTCGGTTGCGTTACTTTCACTTTCAGCAATAATTCCGTCAGCAGAATAAAGCACATCCGCACCGCTGATTTCGGTTATATCAAAGCTTTCACACCCAAGAAAGCTCTGTCCCTTATGACCGGGCATATGAAAACGTGAATAATCCGAGGATATGTAGTTTTTAACAAAATCAAAAATCGGTGTTTTCATTATTCTTCAATTTCAGCAATCTGCATCATAACGGCACATTCAATTCTCTTTTTAAACAGCTCACAGCCGTAGCGGTAAACGCCGCCAATGCTGCCTGTTGAATGATAGGAGTTTGCCGCACAGCCGCCTGAGCAATAAAGCTTTGCCCAGCAATCCTTGCAATCGGGGCGTGCATATGCGTTGCAAGAGCGGAATTCATCCTGAACGGCTTTGTTGGTAACGCCGTCCCATACATTGCCAAGGCTGTATTTTGAGTCACCCACAAACTGATGGCAAGGATAAAGCTCGCCCCAAGGAGTAACAGCCATATATTCAGTGCCGGAGCCGCATCCTGTAATTCTTTTATAGATGCAAGGACCGTTTTTAAGGTCAAGCATATAATGATAGAATGTGAAACCGTTTCCGGCTCTTTTGCGTTTTATCATTTCTTTTGCAAGAATTTCATACTGCTCAAAAATTTTGGGCATATCTTCGTCAGTCAAAGCGTAAGGGTCACCCGGAGGGCAAACAACAGGCTCCATGCTAAGCTCCGTAAATCCGAGGTCTGCCATATGAAGAATATCGTTGGTGAAGTCAACATTATTATGGGTAAAGGTTCCCCTGACGTAATAATTCTTACCTTCTCTTTTTTCAACAAGACGCTGGAATTTGGGAACAATTGTATCATAACTGCCGTTGCCTGCATAATCCCTGCGGAAGTGATCATTAACCTCTTTTCTGCCATCAAGGCTGAGAACAACATTGCTCATCTCCGCATTAAGGAAATCCATAACATCTTCATCAAGAAGAACACCGTTTGTTGTGAAAGTAAAACGGAAGTTTTTATTATGTTCCTTTTCAACGCTTCTTGCATAGGCAACAAGCTGTTTAACAACGTCAAAATTCATCATAGGCTCGCCGCCGAAGAAGTCAACCTCAAGGTTACGGCGTGTACCTGAATTTTTGATAAGAAAATCAAAAGCCTGCTTACCTACTTCAAAAGACATAAGGGCTCTGTCGCCCTGATATTTACCCTGGCTTGCAAAGCAATAAGAGCAATTGAGGTTGCAGGTGTGGGCAACGTGGAGGCAAAGAGCTTTAACAACATTGCTTTTGTTTTTATAGTCAATTGCAAGGTTTTCAAATTCATCCTCTGACCAGAGCTTGCCTGCTTCTTCAAGAGCCTTTACATCACCGATGCACTCAAGGATTTCTTCTTTTGTAACATCGGGCATATGCGAATATTTTTCAAGAATTGCGCTGACAATCTCTTCTTCGGTTGAGGATTTATACATTTCGATAATATCGTAAGCAACTTCATCAACGGTGTGAACAGAACCGCTACAGGTATCAAGAACGATATTATATCCGTTTAACTTATACTGATGTAACATAACGTCTCCTTATATAATACAAAACGCTGCCTTGTTAAAGACAGCGTTTATATCAGAAATCTTATTTATTCTGATTTTCACATTGCTGATTTGCAACGCCGCAGGATGTTTTGCAAGCTGACTGACATGAAGTCTGGCATTCGCCGCAGCCGCCGTTGTTAACAGTCTTAGCAATGTTCTTTGTTTCAACAGTCTTAATTCTGCTCATCGGATTAACCTCCAAAAACTTATTGTGTATAAGAACACTTATTTATACGATATAATTATAACACAACAATAAAAGTTGTCAATAAGTAAATCTTATTTTTTAGGTACAGCTTCAAGATGAGAAACAACAAAACCGCTCAATTCAGCGCCTGCTTTTCCGGCTTTTCCAATGTCACCGCTTTTAAGAAATTCGCAAAGAAAAGCCGCCGAATAACTGTCACCCGCTCCGACAGTTGAAACAACCTGCGTTTTAACCGCCTCAAACTCATAAAAACGTTTTTCTGCGGCTGAATATACCAAAGAACCGTTTACGCCTTTTGTATAAACAATAATCCTTATATTTTTAAAAGAATCGCAAATATTCAAAAGCTTTTGTTTTTCATCAGCGGTGTTTTCATAAAACCCGAAAACCGAAAGCAACGGTTCCTCTTCATCGCTTATTTTGAGAATTGTTGCATTTTCAAGGCATCTGAGGCAAGATTCGGCATCATAACAACCTTTTCTCAGGTTAATATCGCAAAATATATTTTCAAAACTGCATTCTTCAATTATCTTTTTGAGGGCATTTCTTGATTTTTCTTCACGCTGAATAAGCGTGCCGAAAGCAAAAACATCGGGATTATAGTTTTTGACAGCATCCGTTCCCATCGCAAGCTCAATTGAATCATAAGCAGCAGGGCGCAGAACATTATATGACGGTATACCGTTATTTACCGTTACAAGACACTGTCCTGTGGGCAAATCGGATTCTTCAACAAAATTTGATGCAACATTGAATTTTTCAAGATATTCCTTTGCTTTTAAGGCTAAGCTGTCTTTGCCCCAAGCAGAAATAATTGCACTTTCAGCCCCACAAGCAGCGCAGTGGGCGCAAAAATTCAGCGGTGCTCCGCCGATTACCGCTTCGTTACCGTAAATATCAAATATAATTTCGCCTATTGATAAAACTTTCATAACAACACCCGGTTAATTATATATTTTATTATGTATTTAGTCAATTAAATTGATGTTGAAAACGGAAAAATAATGTGTTATTATTTTCATTAGAAAAACACGGAGGTTTAAATATGTTTTTTAATTTAATTCCCGAAAAAATCAGTTATATCTGCATAGCCGTTTTGCCGGCACTTATTTGCGCTGTCTTGCTTGCGATTTTCAAGGACAAGCTTCCAAGAGACCAGGGCAGAGAATTTGCTTTTAACGGCAAGCTTTCAGCCGGCAAGGTAAGAGGCGCAGGCATTGTTTTTGTTTGTGCATTCATTATTGTTTCGCTTATGTCGCTCGCATTGCCCATAAGTTCAATTGCTTTTACAATAAACCTTGAATATTATTTTTATTTAATTTTGATTTTCTTTGGCATGCTTTCAGGATATCTTGACGATAAAGCTGAAAAGCCCTGGGGCGAATATAAAAAAGGTGCAATAGACCTTATCATTTCAGCGCTCACAGCAGTTAACTATGTATATTTCAACCGCGACTTTTTGAGCGTTGACTTTTTAGGAATGCATTTAGACATTCATCCTGTTATTTTTGCAATAATCGGAACTGTTCTTGTATGGATGCTTATCAACGCAACCAACTGCTCAGACGGCATTGACGGCTTCTGCGGCACACTTACAATTGTTTCTCTCGTTTCAATCCTTGCGGCAAACACGGTTCTTGATGTTGAAGATAACAGAATCAGCTATCTGATAATAATTATGATTTCGGTTCTTATCCCCTATCTTTGGAAAAACGCAGAGCCTAGCACAATAATGATGGGCGACGCAGGCTCAAGAGCCCTTGGCCTTTTCCTTTGCATCTGCATTTTCAAAACAGGCAACATTCTGCTTGTCATTCCGCTTTGCTTTATGCTCTGCCTTGACGGACTTCTCGGCATAGTAAAGGTTTCACTTATAAGATTCCTGAAAATGAAGAACGCTTTCAAAAACATTCGCACACCTCTTCACGATCATTTCAGAAAAAACAAGGGTTGGTCAAACACTCAGGTTATCTACCGATTCTGTATGATTCAGGCTCTTATTTCAGCAGTTACGGTAATTGCAATTAAATAAGCTTAAAGCAGCAGATACGGCTTATATCTGCTGCTTTTTTTGCGTTGCAACCTGAGGTTGCGCAATTGCAAGCCCTCGGTTTATTGAACAAAGCACAAAACCGTGGTATTATCTTACTGAAAGGAGAGATACAAATGAAGTTTCACGAAAAAATCTATCACTGCCGCAAAAAATCAGGTATGTCTCAGGAAGAGCTTGCTGAAAAATTAGGCGTTTCCCGCCAGGCTGTAAGCAAATGGGAAACAGGAGAAGCGGTACCTGAATTTAACAAAGTTAAACAGCTTAAAGAAATATTTGACGTTTCATTCGACTGGCTTCTTTCGGAAAACGACGAAGCCGAAACAAATGAAGCAAAAACAGTTCAGACTGAAAATACTTTTGAAAACAAATTGATGAAGCAAAACCAAAAATTTCTGAATATTTATCTCAAAACATATATGATTCTTTGCGCCGCAATGCTTTTGATAATTGGCTGCGGTTTAATTGTTTTCACAATTTACAGCATAAGCTTTTATTCTTACGTTTTCTTCCTGCTGATTGGCGGCGGACTATTGCTGCTGACAGCATCGGGACTCATAATAAGATATTTGATAAAAAACAAAAGAAAATAAATTCAAAGCCTGCTTGAATTAACCAAGCAGGCTTTGCCGTTTTATATCTGCTTCCAATCGGAAAGTTTGCCTACTTTTTTCCACATTGCTTCAGCTTCGGCAACCCAGACATCAAAGCCGTCGGGTGTTTCGGGAAAGCGTTCATAAAGCTCTGTCAGTTTGCCACTGTCAATAACGCCTTTAAGTATGCTTTTGATTTCAGCAACCTTGACATTACCTGAAATAATGCCGATCACAACAAAAACAAGTATTTTCAGATAGTCCGCAACACCGATAACTATACCTTCATTCATAGAACCGAGAATTTTTTTGCTGAATATAACATCGTGTTTGAAGAAAAACTCATTAGCCTTATCACTGTGCTTAACAAGGCCAAGCAAAAGTGCCATAAGGCTTGCGAATTCCTTACCCTGACCGTCGTTATATTTTTTGTTGATGCTCCAGAGAGCTTCTCTTGTAGGGTAAGCTCCGTTTTCCATAGCTTTTGACGCAACCTCAACAGCTATCTGTTCAAGGGCAAGTGAAGCTGTGCAACCCTCGCCGCAGTTGGGTTTTGTTAAGCAAGCAGCATCGCCCATTGCAATAAAGCCGTCAGAAACAAATGAATACGGTGCTCTGTGATAAGGAGTTCTGCCTTTTTCAATCCTTTTAACGGTGTATGCCGGGAGCTTTGATTTGCTTGTAAATTTTTCAAAAACCTTTTCAACGTGGTCAAATCCGAATAAAGCACCGATACCGAGAATTGCATCGCTGCCGGCGCTCGGAGCAAGCCAGCTCTTATACGAAAGCCAGAACTGAGACTGAAGCCATCTGCCCTTTTTCTCAACAAAATCAACATATCGCAAAACAACATAAAGAATGTCATCAGATGTAAGTTCAAAAGTTTCAACACCGTAACTTTGGGGCAAAGAGCGTCTGACAACGGCAGGTATACCGGAGCAATCTGCAACAAGGCGGCAGGACACGGTTTCTTTTTCACCGTTATCCTTAATATATGTAACTCCGCTGATTTTACCGGATTCATTATAAATCAGCGAATTAAAAGCGGTGTTATAAAGAATTTCAGCTCCTGCTTCAACAGCCCAATCGTTCATAAGCTGAATATACTCACGCTTGTGCATACCTACCACCGTTGACGGCGAAGGCTTGGGATAGTTTCCGTATGCAGACATCATATCGGAATCGGTAAAAACAAATTCACAGATGCCGTCTCCCTCAGTTACCTTGGGCAAATCAAATTTTTCCATATCATCTTTACCCATATGAAAAATATCATAGTCGGGACTGATTTTTTCTTTTGAATCTTTTTCAATTGCAAGAACACTAAAGCCTTTCTCAGCCATCCTGCGGGCAAAATAGCTGCCTGCAGTTGAAGTTCCCACAATAACAACATCATAATTTTTCATAACAACACCCCTTATTATTTTTCGCAATATAATTCTAACAAATAATAAACGGCATTGCAATAAAATGTATTAAAAAAGGGATGTTTTTTCTTTTATCTGTTCAATAATTTCAACTATCTTAAAACGGATTTCATATTTGGCTTGCGTTTTAACAATTGCAGCTCCGTCAACCCCAAAAACCGTTTCAAGCTCAGTTTTTTCGCTTGCGGCAGGCAAACAAAGCGGCGGAAACATTACGCACCACCAATTATGGCCTTTTCCCTCACCGAGCAAAACTCTGACCGCAAGATATTCACCTGCAGGCAAAGTAAAATTTTCATATTCTCTTGTTGGGAAATATTCCGTTGTAAGCGTAACGCTTGCCCCATAATCAAAACCGTTTTCTTTCAAAACTTTTTCAGCTGTTGTAATAAGCTTATATGCGTTTTTTTCAAGACACTTTTTTGCCTGATGAACTGTTACCGAACCCGAAAAGAACTCATCTCCGCTTTCAAGGAGTGCATCTCTGACAAGGAGCTTTACGTTTTGGTCAGCTTGTGAATCGGAATTTGCCAGAATATGAAGTCTTACTACATCCTGCCTTACGGAATCACATTTTACCGCAAAGCTGACAGTTGAAGCTATTAAAGCAAAAACAAGTGCAACCGCAACTGAAATTTCAATTTTAATATGCTTTTTCATAAAACAAAACCGTCCTTTTATGTTTTCAAAAAACATTCTTGGACGGTTTATGATTTTTTATTCAGTTTCGGTTTCACGGATTTCAAGACCCGCAATTTCATCTCTTGCCTTGAAAACATAACCGTTCTGGCTGAGAATATCCATATGAGCAAGAGCTTCGCCCGTACCCAATGCAACGCAGTTGATAGGGTCTTTGGCTATAAATGTTTTTATTCCTGTTTTTCTTTTTATCATTTCATCAATTCCGAAAAGCAAAGCTCCGCCACCGGTAACGTGAATACCCGTTTCGGTTATATCAGCCGCAAGCTCGGGCGGTGTAAGCTCAAGAACAGAGCGTATTCCTTCCCCTATCGCTTCAAGCTGAGGCCGCATTGCAAGGTACGCCTCTGTAGAAGTTACCTCAATACTCACAGGCATACCCGTTATAAAGTGCTTACCCTTAACATTAACACCAAGCTCAACATCACGCAGATATGAGCAGCCAACTTTATGTTTGATATATTCGGCTGTCTTTTCGCCGATAATAACATCTCTTTCGCGTCTTATCTGGCGCATAATCGCATCATTCAAAGCATTGCCTGCAATTTTAATTGAACGTGAAACGGAGATACAGCCCATTGTTATAACAGCAATATCGGTTGTTCCGCCGCCTATATCAACAACCATTGAGCCCATAGGTCTGTCGCTTTTAAGCCCTGCGCCGAGAGCAGCGGCAAGCGGCTCTTCAATCAGGCAGGCTTTGGCGGCACCGGCTGATGTTATAAGGTCAAGAATTGTTCTTTTTTCAAGACTTGTTACCATCGAGGGTACGCAAACTACAACATTAGGTTTAAAAACCATATTTTTACATATCTTTGAAAGAAAATAACGGAGAATATGCTTGGTTGCCGTAAAATCCGAAACAACGCCGTGAATCATAGGCTTAACAACGGTAATCTTATCGGGTGTTTTGCCGATCATATCATACGCACGTTTACCGAACGCTATATATTTGCCTGTTTCCGTTTCATATGCGGCTGCACAGGGTTCGGAAAGAACTATGCCTTTACCCTCAACATAAATAACAATTGAAGTTGTGCCAAGGTCTATGCCGATATTTGTTCCAAGCATTTTTTCACCGCCTTTCATTATTTTTTCTTTTTATATCCTTTTGTAAGAGCAACGGTTATGCAGCGAATATCCTTTGCGCCGTATAGCCAAAGCATTTTAGAACATTCGTCAAGCGTTTCACCCGAAGTTGAAATATCGTCGCAAAGCAAAACTGTTTTGCCCTCAACTTCTTCGGGAGCAGAAACATCAAAAACTCCGGTCAGATTGCCTTTTCTGAAAATCCATCTCAGATTATGCTGTTTTTCGGTTTCATAAAGCTTTATCAAAAGTTCGGGTTTATGCTCAATGCCAAGCCTTTCGGAAAGACCTTTTGCAAGAAGCGAAACCTGATTATATCCCCTTTTCTTAACGCTCTTTTTATCCATAGGCACTTCGCAGATAAAGTCAAAAGCAACATCGGGATAACGCTTTTTGACTGTTTTTGCCATTTCATCACAATAAGCTTCGGAGTTGCGGGGCGAATTTCTGAATTTAAAAGAATGAATTCCTTTTCTGACAAGACCTTCAAAATAAAAAGGTGCTGCTATTCCGTTATAATATGAAGCCCCTCTGCAAGAGCATTCTTTTTTATCTCTGCCGCAACGGGAACAGATTTCGCCGCTTATTCTTGACAGCTTGGGGCCGCATTTTGAACACATTGCCTTTTCGGGAGAAACAACCTTGCCGCAATAGGCACATCTTCTCGGAAAAATCAAAGTTAACAATCGGTTCAGCATTTTACATCACCGAGCATTATAAAATTTTTCAACGCAGAATAGCGTTTGGCTTTTGTGTTATTGGCAACCATTCGCTCAACCGTCAGATGAGAGCCGACGAGAACAATCATATTTTTAGCTCTTGTTACCGCCGTATAAAGCAAATTGCGGTAAGCAAGCTTATCAATAACGCCTGAAACAGGCATAACAACTGCCTCAAATTCGTTGCCCTGACTTTTATGAACAGTTACGGCATAAGCGTGTTCAAGCTCTTGATGGCCTTCAAACGGATAATCAGCAAATTTATCGTCAAAGCGAACGGTGAGAGTATGGGCATGCTCATCAATTTTTTCAAGAACACCGATATCGCCGTTAAAAATCCCCATTCCCTCTTTATCGCCGCTTTTCCAAGTGATATTATAATTATTTTTAATCTGCATCAGCTTATCGCCCTCGCGAAAAATACGCTGACCGAAAAGATGCTCACGCTTATATTTTTCTTTGGGATTAAGCTGAGACTGAAGAATTTTATTTAAGTTTACGGTACCGGCTTCGCCTTTTCTTGACGGGCAAAGCACTTGAATATCATCTGTGGGTGAATATCCGTAAGCTTTGGGAAGCCTTGAAGAGCAAAGCTCGGCAACGGTAGCAGCCGTAAACTGCGGATTGCTTCTTTCCATAAAGAAAAAGTCTTTGTCAGCTCTTGTGAGCTCGGGCATTTCGCCGTTAACGATTTTGTGAGCATTTGTAACAATCAGGCTTTCAAGTGCCTGGCGAAAAACCTCTTTAAGCTCAACAACAGGCAAAGCTTTGGAATTAATCATATCGTGAAGAACGTTGCCTGCGCCTACGGGAGGCAATTGGTCAGAATCGCCAACCATAACAAGGCGGCAGCCTATCGGCAACGCATCAAGCAAGCTTGAAAAAAGAACAACATCCACCATTGAAAGCTCATCAACAATCAGAGCACCTGCGCTTATCGGATTTCTGCGGTTACGCTGAAAAACAGGCCTGTCGTTTCTGTCCCATTCAACCTCAAGCAAGCGGTGGATTGTCTGAGCTTCACGGCCTGTCAGCTCACTCATACGCTTTGTGGCTCTGCCCGTCGGTGCGGCAAGAGCAACCTCAAGGCCCTGGGATTCAAAAACCTTAAGTATTCCTCTGAGAGTTGTTGTTTTGCCCGTTCCCGGGCCGCCGGTGAGAATAAGAATTCCTTTTTCAACGGCAATTTTTATTGCAAGCCTTTGCTGCTCGTTATAACAAACGCCGCTGATAATTTCGGCGTGTTCAATTTCATCATCAATATTGCCCTGATATTTTGTTGCAAAATTCTTCATAAAAAGTATGCTGTCGGCAGCCTTTTTTTCTGCCATATAAATATCGGGCTTAAAAATAAACTCTCTTCCTGAGAGTTCACAGCTTACAAGCTGTTTTTGGCTTAACAAAACTTCTATTCTTTCATCAATTATCTCTTCGCCGCAGCCAAGTAAAGCTGAGCAAGGAGCATAAACTTTTTCTCTGGGCAAACAAGTGTGGCCGTTGGCAAGGTTATGGCGAACACAATATAATATACCTGCATCAATTCTGAATTCATCGGCAGGCGGAACTTTTAGTTTTGATGCTATTTCGCAAGCTTTTTCAAAGCTTATTCCAATCCCCTCGTTGCAAAGCAGATAAGGATTTCTTTCAACGGTATCAACACATTTTGGGCCCAGTGCTTTGAAAACCCGGAGGCATTCGGCGGTTGACATTCCGTATTTTTCAAGAGCAATAAGTGCTTCACGTTCTGCGGCACGCTTTGCAAAATCAACTGAAATCTCCTTTGCTCTTTCAAGAGAGATGCCTTTAATCTTAGCAAGTCTTTCGGGGTGATTTTCAATAATATAAAAGCTTTCATCGCCAAAAGCCTCAATAATCTTCTGAGCGGTTTTTTCTTTAATTCCTTTGATTATTCCCGAAGAAAGATACGAAAGCATTTCAGCCGTTGTTTCGGGAATTTCGCGCCGACAGCTTTCAATCTTAAGCTGTTTGCCAAAGGTAGGATGAACAGTCCACTTGCCGATAAAAGTTACCTTTTCGCCGCAATAAAGCGAGCCAACATTGCCTGTTGCAGTAAAAAGCTCACCGTCGCTTGAAAAATCAAGAACGGTGTAACCGTTTTCGGTATTCTGAAACGTTATGTATTCAACAACGCCGGTAATGGTAATAAGTTCGTCCATAATCATCCGCATCAAAAAAATTGAGCCTGCGCCGAGAGGGCTTGTAAGCCGAGTTCTGTCATTTAAGGCAATCATCTTTCTACGCTATACATTGCTGCATAGCTTTAGCCACCCTTCGGAGTATCGCCGAGCAAGCGCCGAAGCTTAAAGCTTCTCCTCCGGTCGGTGTTGCTTCGGATAGGGTTTACATGGCAGTGCAGTCTCCTGCACCCCGGTGAGCTCTTACCTCGCCTTTCCACCCTTACCTGCAAAAGCAGGCGGTATATCTCTGTTGCACTTTCCCTAAGGTCACCCTCGGCGGCCGTTAGCCGTTATCCTGCTCTGTGAAGCTCGGACTTTCCTCACGCAGCAAAGCTGCCCGCGACTGCCCGGCCCACTCAGCGCACA
This sequence comes from Acutalibacteraceae bacterium, assembly GCA_045590675.1. Classification (GTDB taxonomy): domain Bacteria; phylum Bacillota; class Clostridia; order Oscillospirales; family Acutalibacteraceae; genus CAG-177. The sequence goes on along the minus strand of JAZNRJ010000059.1, from coordinate 60,009 downwards.
CGCTCCGTTATATTTTAAATCACCTTTTAAGAAATGTCAAATATTTAATTAAAAGAGTTTAAAAATATTTACAAATTACCTCTTGTATAATAATTTTTTATGCTGTAAAATATCATAATGTTTAAGAATTCTAATTGAAAGGATTTTAAAATGAGTTCAAAATTCAATGGATATGACAGCAAGACCGAAGAATTTGAAGTTATTAACCTTGATAAACAACGTTTTTCGGGCGACAGTCAGCGAGATATATATTCACACTCAAGCTCTGACACATCAGATTACAACGAATACAGCTACCCCGCCGAAGGAATCCCCGTAAGCAAAAAAAGAGTTGCTGTCAAAGCCAAAGCAGCACCTCAGCCGATTCCGGAATACCTTCCCCCTGCTCCGCAAGAGCCTAAAAAGAAAAAACGCAAAAAGGCAAAGCATTTTAAGTCTTTGCTTGTTTTTCTTGCAATACTTGCCGCAATTCCCGGTATTCTTGTTTTTTCGGTTGCCGTTGCTTCTGATTATTCAAGAGAAAATCTAAATAAGAACGAATACATAAGCTCATCAAGTCTTGCCAACTCCCCTGCTGTTACAAATATTCTTTTATTGGGTGTTGACGGCAACGCCGAAAGCTCTTCACGCTCCGATTCAATGATACTTGTTTCGCTCGATGCAAAGCACGGCAAAATCAAGCTCACATCATTCTTAAGAGACAGCTGGCTTTATATCCCCTCTAAAGGCAGAAGCGCAAAGCTCAATTCCGCCTGTTCATTCGGCGGCCCTCAGGCGGTTGTTGACACTATAGAATATAACTACGAAATTGACATTGACCATTATGTTATGGTTGATTTCAAGATGTTTACACAGATAATTGATAATTTAGGCGGTGTTGAAGTTGAGGTTACGGAAAGCGAAGCAAAGTTTATCAACAGAACAACAAGCCATACTGTTGAAAGCGGCGAAAAGGTTCAGCTTGACGGTGCCGAGGCTCTTGTTTACTGCCGCATAAGAAAGCTTGACAGCGACTATATGCGAACATTCCGCCAAAGAAAGGTTATAACCGCATTAATCAATCAGGCTAAAAAATCAGGCATTATCAACCTTAAGAACACTGTTGCCGATGTTTTTCCGCTTATCCGCACCGATATGACAGCAGGCGAAATAACTGCCTTTGCTTATAAAGCCGGTGTTTCAATTCTTGCATTTGACATTGTTCAGACCCAGGCGCCGATTGAAGAGCACTTTGAGCCGGGCTATATCGGAGACCAATGGGCAGAAATTGTTGATATAGATGCAACAAAGGATTATATTTACAATTTTGTCTACACAAATAAAATTAAAAATGAGGAATAAAAATGAACACCGTTTTCAGAAAATTCACACCCGATGACCGCAGCGCATTTGCGGTTATGGTTAAAAAGTTTTACGCACCGCCTGCGGTTTTGCATTTTCCGCCCGAAAGCGTAATGATGAGTTGTTTTGACGAAGCTTGCAAGGATAACGGCTTTGTTTTGGGATATATGTTTGAGACCGAAGGCAAAAAATCAGGCTATGCGATAATATCCCTTAAGTTTGAAACCGAGGTTGGCGGCATTGCCGCCTGGGTCGAAGAGCTTTTTGTTGAAGAAAAATTCAGAAATCAGGGAATAGGCAAAGAGTTTCTGGCACATCTTCAGAATGAGCTTTCAGGCAAAATTAAAAGGTTGCGCCTTGAGGTTGGAGAAGATAATGACGGCGCAATCAGACTTTATCAAAAGCTCGGATTTGAATTTCTTGACTATCGTCAGATGGTTATTGACAAAGATTTTTAAGATGTTAATACCCGTTGCTTGCCGCAACGGGTATTTATGGTTATAATTTAGCCGTTAGGAGGTGGTTAAATGCTTTCTGAAAACATAAAAAATCTCAGAAAAGAAAAAGGAATATCGCAAGAGGAACTTGCCGCAAAACTAAATGTTGTTAGACAAACAGTTTCAAAATGGGAGCAAAATCTTTCTGTACCGGACTCTGAAATGCTGATAAAAATTGCCGAAATTTTTGAAGTATCCGTAGGAACGCTTCTTGGCGAAACGATTGAAATTAAAGATACCAAATCTGAACTTAAAGAAATTTCGCAGAAGCTTGAAAACCTTAATGCTATGATGGCGGAAAGAAATTCACGCAGCCGCAGAATATGGCTCACGGCAGTTGCCGCATGCCTGATTATAATTGCCGCAATTATGATTGCTTATATTGTTCTTTCAACAATTCGCATATTGACTTTTATAAGCCCGTGCGCATCGGTAGGCATCATCGGCGGTGCAGACGGACCTACGCAAATACTCATCAGTTCAACCGTCAACTGGTTCGATATAATTATAGCCGCAGTTGTAACTGTAATAATTATAACGATAAGCATATTTTTGTTAAAAAAAGCAAAAAAACAATAAGAATATTTATTACTTCTTGATGGTGATTGCGGTCATTATTTTACGGATGTACAGAAAAAGCGGTAAAATTTGATAATTTAATCCCTTGTAAAGAGAATAAACTTTATGCATTCAATTGCTCTGCCAACAAATTCACCCTTAATATACCGCAACCGAAAAACGCCTTCATAACAAACACATCCTAAATCATTACCGGCAATCAAACAAACCTTCACATTTTTAAGTTATCGAACGGCTCATAAAGAAGCATATAAATATGTCAAGGAATTATCTGATTGCGGATTTTATATAATAAAAAAACATCAAACGATATTTCAACAGATATTTTATGCAAAAAAGCAGCACACTCCTCAGTATCGCATATTCCGACGGTGTGCTCGGTATTATGATAATCAACGGAACAAAACAAAATAATAATCAGACAACAAATTTAATTATACCTCTTGATTTTTGTGTACAGTTAAGGTATAATATAAAGGCTGATTTGCCGATGTGATGGAATTGGCAGACGTGACGGACTCAAAATCCGTTGGTAGCGATACCGTGCGGGTTCGACCCCCGCCATCGGCACCAGAAGCGCTATACAAGCGCAAAGCCTTGAAATCGTTGATTTTCAGCGGTTTCAAGGCTTTTAATTTTTGTTTTTCAAGGTTTAAAAATACGCTAAAATGCACCAAAAACGGCAAAATGCAAGTCTAATGCAAGTCAAACGCAAGTCAAAGCAAAGCCTCTCGCACTCTTTTTTTAGAACAAAGTTATTAAGTAATAACCTAAAAGGGGGAAGGCAAAGCCTTCCCCCTGATTATTTTCAACGTCAGATATATTTAAAAATAATATGTTCGTTTAAATAAAGACCCAATTTTCCTTCTCTTTTCACATTCCTTAAAACTGCGCTTGTCAATTATATTCTGTTTTTTATCCGTTATATTATTCTGAACTCCGTTGCGTGCCATTTCTTTTTTATCCTCCTTGAATTATATGTTTTAATAAACATTTCAAATATCTACATTCTTTTTCTCACAAATCTTTTTTAATATCATCAACAATAATTGTTGATATTTCAAGTTCTTATCTTCTTTTTCTTCTGCAAAAAAATGCAGTGTAGAGACTCTAACTTTAAAAATTTTGGAATACTTATTAAGTAATTCGTTGGATGGTTTCTTCAAACCATTCTCGAGCTGAGATAAGAAAGATTGTGAGACGCCGAGCAAATCGGCTAACTCTTTTGGTTTATAATTATTAGCTATTCTTAATAGCTTAAGCACCTCATTCATTAATTTCACCTTAAAAATATTTAGTTTTTTATGCAACAATTTTTCCGATTAATTTTCAAAATTGAAATGCCCCTTGGCCTTATCTCTTGACTTTAAGCCAAGAGGCATATATAATTTAATTAAGATGAGTTACCATTATGTTCGGTTATCTCTTCGTTCTCCGGTGAGTTTAAACTTTCACTCTGAGTTTCTTCAATGGCAGAAGATTCTTTGTGTCTGTTTTCCTCTTCAAAAACATTGAAATAACCTTTCTTTGACATCCAGTCAATAATAGCGTCAATTATTTGTATTGTAATCTCCGCCATTAAAGCTGTTGACTCATCTCTTTTGCTTAATGCCCAAATAACAATTGTTGATACAATCTTGAAAATAATCATTACTATGACCTCGCTGTGTAAAATTGTTGGCTCAAACTAATTTTACTTTAAAAACAGCGAACAATCGGGAGTGATACGGTTTAGGCGCAAGCCCTCGGATAAACACCGGAAATTCTATCAGAATAAAGAGTATTTGACGTAAAGGATTAAATATATATAAATCATTTGCTTTATCAAAAAGATTAGCTGGCTTAGTAATTTTTTTAATCTTTCTAGCCAAAAGCTTTTTAAACTTTTCAACTCTTGAAGATGTCAGTCTTCTCCGATTTATTAAATTCCGACAAACCACTAATTGCACCCCCTTTACCAATTCGTTAATTTTTATTCTATAATCGGTTAATTTTTATAACCGTTAATTTTATTATAACTATATTCAAATCAAAAGTCAAGAACTTTTTAAAGCAAAAAATCCCGTTCTGAAAAAGAACGGGATTTTTTTAGGAGTGTATAGTATGACAAAAAGGAGTTGTTAAAGTAACAAATAAACTGTAATAAGCTTGCATAAATGAAAGACAATTGCTTCTGCAGCTTCGGGCAACTGATGTAAAGGAATAATCGGAAGCCCTTCCACCGCAAAGTAATCAATTGATTTTATAATGTGAGTTATAAAAATAATCAGGTATTCCATAATCAACCTCTCGTTTAGAGTTCAATTCCCTCAATCTGAGCTCTCACTTCAAGGCAGTATAAATACTGACCCATATGTGATTTCTGTTGTTTCAGAAGTTCAAGGCTGCAGGAAGGAGTGAAATTGAGAGTGCCGGCCTCATATTTCACAACCATTTTGTGAAGCTTCTCATATCTGATTTTAAGTTGAGCATACTCAGCTTTGAATCGCTCTTTGTAATCTGCGCTGTTCATCATTTCGATTGTTTCTTTAAGTTCCATATTATTCCTCCACAACTATTGCATTGATGCCAAGTTTTTCAAGTTTTGCTTTCATAGCTTCGGCATTTGGTTTAAGAGAATAGGCTCCAACCTGAACACGGTAAAGCTTGTCCGATTCGGCAGGTTTTACCGTTTCTTTCTTTTTCAGCCCCCTTGCAACTGCGACGGCTTTCGCAATAGCTTCGCCGCACTTTTTCTGACCTTCTTCTGTCTTGACTCTGTTAAGGTCAGATGCAGTATCAATAAACACAGTCTCAACCAACACTGCGCATGGCTTTGTATCTCGGATAATGCCAAAATAATCCTTACCGCTCTTGCCGAGCTTTGTTTTGTCGCCGCCGTCTTTATCTGTGTCAAAGGCACGGTCATCACCGTAATTGGCACGTTGTTCAAGCTCGAGCGCATCGGCAATGTAATCGCAGATTCTGTCCGCATAGTTCTGCGCCTTGCGACTGCCGTGATAATAGTATGTTTCAACCCCCGTGCCGCCGCCTGCGTTGAGGTGGATTTCAGCAACGAAATCATAATCTGCTGCATTAACCTTTTTGATGCGTTCAGTAAGATACAAATCGCCGTTATAGTTCATAACGTCTGCTTCGTCGGTATAGTTTGCATTAAAGTAATCAGCTGCATATTTAGCAATTTCTCTTGCGATTCTGAACTCATGATATTTTCCGTCACGACTGACCGCACCGCTATCATAGCTGCCGCTTTCGGATTTACCGTGGCCGACGATAAAGCAGATTTTAGCCATCATCTTCACCGTCTTTCTTTTTCAAAATATCAATTGCACCGGTAATAACCTTAGGAATCGGGATCCCCATGAGACCTGCATTTTCAACAATACTTATAAGCTCATTAACAACAAAAGCGATGCAAACCGCATCTTTAATGTACGCTGCACCGAGAATCATATCAAGGCGACAAGCTACAAGCACAAAAAGGAAAGTCATGCACTTTCGGCAAAGACCCTTCCATCCTGCTTTTGATTCGAGCGAACCGCTTTGTGTCTTGTTTGATTTATGGAACACGCCTGCTACAACAAGACCTGATACGTAATCAATAAGCATAAAAATCAACAGTGTAGTCATAGCTGCGGTCCAACCTCCGAAAAATGATGCGATTGCGGAGCCGATAACTCCGATGATTGCACAAAAAAATTCTTTCATATTAACCATCCTTTTTTATTAATTCAATTTTGATTTAAGCTCACCTTTTATGTTATCACCTTTCCACCTCCGCCCATCCCTGCGGATAAACAAGCGGAGTCCAAACGTTGGCATCAATAAGCGAGACATAAAGCTTGTCTCCCCACCAACCTTTATCACCGTTTACAAATGCAGTTCCTGCAGTTATGGTTTCGGGAATGATTCTATAACCGTCACGGTATGCAATATCTTCCCAAAGTTCGGGTGCGTTATCAGGGTTGTCCTCTTCTCTGCCCCAAAGGTCAACTGCCGCTCTTTTAAGTGTTCCGTTCCAATTGATGCGAGTTCCTGCAGAAATCAAAGAACCGTCATACTTAAACCCTTGAAACAGTTCAACAGCAAGCGAAGCATCAGAATCATCAAGTTTTTGTGCTGCACCTTCGATTTTTGCACGGAAGTTTTTCGCTTCCTCAACCGTTTTTATCATCCGCTTTCGCTCCCTTCGATAATATCAATTATCTTTGTTAAATTTGCCGTTCTTATTTTGTCTGCATCTGCTCTGAGTTCATCCGTTTCCTCATATGTAAAACTGCACGGTTCCTTATCGACCGCAGAAACGAAAACCCGTCCGCTTTCAATCTGACGGATTTTATACCCCTCATCAGAATACGTGCGGATATACCTCTCTTTAAATTTTTCGTTACATATCATCACGCATCCCCCTCAAGACTTTCTAACGGTAAAATATCAAAACATGACCAATTTGTATCGTTTTGATATGCGCTCACCAAAGAAGCAGGAACATAAATAGCCCCACTATAAATTTCAATGGGTGTGCCGACAAATGCACCAATATTCTCTAACAACGGAACAGAATCTGAATTAATAATCACCGTCTCAAGTCTTTCACACCCTGAAAAAACGTCACTCATTATTCTTTCAACGCAATCCAGCTGAACTTTCCTTAGATACCAATTGTTTTCAAAACAGCTTTGAGGAATATCTTTTGCTTTGGTAACATGAACCTCTTCGAATGAAGAAACCGCAAAAGACATATATCCCCTGAAGTTTTCAGCAGTATACACCAACTTTTTGTGTTCAAGTTCGCCCGAACCAAATGCGTTCAAAATTCGGTTGACTTCGCTTTCTTCATCGATTGACACTTTTACCGTTGCTTTTGAAAGAACCTTCCCCTCGTCCGGAACAACTTCAACCGTTCCGTTTGTATCAGCTGTTACCGTTTTTTCTTGTTCTTCTTTTTCTTTTCGAATGTTGTTCACAGCGTTTTCAAAGCCATCAGGAAAAATTAGTTCAACATTCGTTTTACCTTTGTTTCTGATACTGTCCGCAACTCTTTTAAGGCTTGCTTCATCAACAACTCTTTTTGCCATTAATAAGCTCCCCCTTCAGCTGCAGGTAATGCCGCAAGAACTCTTTCAATCAGCTCGTCTTTGTCAGCTTCGGTTAGTTCATACTTCTTTCCTTGAATACTGTCCGTTGTGTAGCTTGTTCCGTCAGTAAAATTAAGCGTTAATGTGTAATCATCATTAAGAACAACCGACTCAATGCCGTTCCCGTCCTTACCCATTATGATTTTTCTGCCTCTGGCAATATTTATCTGAACATCGTATGCCATCAAAAGCTCTCCTTCGTCGATATATTCAAAACCCCGTCGTTATTCTTGATTATATTCTGAGTCTTTCCTTCCGCCGTGATAAGATTTATTTCAAATCTGTATTTACCGGGCTTCACTTTTAGCTCAGCCAGATCAATCAAAATGCAAGGTTTCCCTTCCTCATCACACTTTCCGGTTGAAACGTCAAGAAGAATCGCTCCTTCATCCGTTCTTACCTTCGATACAAGCTGAATCATTTCGCCCTCTTTGAGCGTTGCGGGGTTTCCGTCTTCGGTTAATGATATTTGCAAATCAACAAACTCATCCTGAGTCCAATTAAGAATCATATTCTCACCTCTGTGATTAGATTATAACAAAGGGGCGACACAGAATGTCACCCCCGATATGCGGTCAATTTTCAAACCACTTGTTAACTTTTTTAATTGCTTCCGCTTCCGTATCACCAGCAGCAACAAACGCATCGACAACGTTATCATAAAGCGTGTCAAAATCACTTGCACCTTGCTTTTCAATAAGAATCGTCTTGAAGTTTTTGGTTATCTGAGATTTAACGGTTTTAAGCTCAACTCCGTTATCAGTATAATAATTTAGAACGTCGTCAACGCTTGCTCCGCTTTTGATTGTTGCATACAGTTTGTCATATTTTTTCCATTCGCTTCCGCCCTTCAGCTCTTCCATTTCCCAGAACAGATCATCATCAGTAACGTTGTCGGCCGAATAAGTCTTTAAATACTCCTTTGCCTGGCTCTCGGTTATATCTCCGTTTTTGTAAGCAGATTTTATTCTGCTCTTCATTTCAGAATCTGCTTTTTCTTGTCCGAGAGTATCAACAAGTTCATTATAAACTCTGTCAACATCCTCTGAATCGCCGTTCGCAATAGCGTTTTCAAGGTCGTAACTTGCCGTATAAAGATCTTTATCCTCGGCAGAGGAGAACTCTTTGTATGTATCGTCCGTCGGCTTAAGGCTATCCACAACGGATTTAACAAGAACTTCTGAATATCCTTCATTTACCATTTCCGCAATTAAACCTTCGTATCCGTCATAATCAAGATCTGCTCTTGCTTCAGCTGCCTCGACAGCTCTCGGATCCTCTTTTATCTTATCCTTAAGAGAATTTTCATATTTGTTCAAAGCCTTATCAATTGTCTCCTGATTGAATCCGCTCTTCTGAATTTCTGTTATCAATTCAGCCGAAGTTGTCAGTTCGCCTTTTGCAATAGAATCATAAGCCTTGCCTATGCGTTCATCCTGTTCAAAAAGCCTCTGTGCAAGCTCATTGTTAACCGTATCTTCTTCCTTGCCGCTTTCAATCAAGTTGTTATAAATCTTTTCATAATGCTTGGCATCACCCTCGGTAAGTGCGTTATAAAGCTGATCATAATCGCTTACCGGGTTAACACCGGGAACCCAGTCAAAGATTTCGACAAGCGATTGCTTAATGCCCTCGCCCGTTGTGGGCTCAAATCCGTTTTTGATTCCGCTGTAAATCTTCTTGCCTGCATCAACAACAGCTTTACCGTCTCTCATAACTGTATGGAAAGGCAAGCCCGAAACATAACCTGCAGCTTTCATAATAGCCATTATTTTATCCCATGGCTCCTTGTCTTCATTTGCTACGGTTTGGACTGCTTTTATCATTTCGGTAAATGCCTGAGTGTCTGTCCTTGTCAGGTCATATCCCTGAATTGCCGAAATAATATCCTTTAGATACGGAATCATACCGAACGGATCCATAACAACGCTTTCAACTACATTACCGATATACTTCTCAACAAAGCTCTTCTCCTCATCATCGTCACGCAATGAATAAACAAGACTCTTAACCGCTGAATTAACAACAACGCTTGTCAGGTAACAAGCGAAGGCTGCAGCACACCTTTTTTTTGCTTGTTTATGCTCTGCAGTTCCTTTGCTTTTTCTTGAATTAACAACTGCATCTGCAAGCATATTCAGTGTAGTCATCGGCTCACTCATAAACTGCATCGTCATAACGTCAAATCCGCTTTTGCTTCTCATTGCGGCATTCTTTGTGAATACGCTGTCATACACTTGCGTTTTTGAAATAACCTCTTGAAAAAGTTCAGCTGCCTTTTGCTTAACTTCTTCTGAGCTGAGGGTTTTGTTTTCAGCGGCAATCTGTTTTTTGCAAGCGTTCCAGATTGCGCCCCATGTCCTTTCATCGGCTTTGCTGGCTCCCCAACCTGATATTTCATCAATGGTCGGCAGAACGTTATCCGCAGCATTCTTCGCCTTCTCTTTTATGCTCCAATCTTTTCTGAGAGTTTTATCGGTTTTATAATCCGCAAGATAATCCGTTACTGTTTTACCGACGTTGATATCGAAATAGCCTATATCTTTTTTAAAAGTGCAACCGGGGTTATACTGCTTCATCTCTGCAATATCATTTTTGCTTGCCCATGTCGCAAAATATTTCGGGTTAACATAAAGCATTGCTCTGAAAACTGCTGTCGGCTGCTGAACAACAACAGAAAGGTTTGCCATAACAGCAACCTTCTTTGCTCTTGAGGCAAGCTTATTTGAAAAAGGAAGAGCTGCCTTATCCATAGAGCCGCTGTCAAGAGCCTGCATAAAGTTTTCAATTTCCTTAACAGCGTTAATTCCGTTTGCCTTCTGAATATCTTCTTTGATTGCATAACGGCTGTCAGTATAGATTTCCGTTCCCTCTGCATCGTTTCTCTCACGGTAGTTATAAACCCTGCTGAAATCCTTGAGAGTTGCCGCATAAGCGCAATAAACCGCAGAATCAAACACATGGTTGTTTATTGTATCAGTAAATCCTGAAATAACAACAGGATTATCAGCGTTTTTAACCGTTCGTTTTGCCGAGCTTTGGTTTTCAATTTTTGGAATACCCTTCTTTGTGCCGATAGGTGTATCATTGAAATTCTGATGCGTTTTAATCGGGAAATAATATTCCTCGTTATATTTCCTGATTCCGAGCATTCGCATTGAAGTTTCGTTGCGTTTTTCACCTATAACCTTTGTGATATATTCAACTGCCTCGTTCATATAATTCAGTTGGTCTTTGCTGAGTGAATTTTTAAGCAGTCTGATATCATCGGGAGTAAACACTCTGCGGCCTTTATTCCAACCTTTCTTTGTTTTGAATTCAATTTCAAAACCGCCGTTCAGAATATGGCCTTCGCCCTGTTTTCTCTTCGATGTTGCATAAAGAGCCATTGCATCCTCAACCGTAATTGTCAGCTCGCCGTCTCTTGCTTTTACCGTAACAGTCTGTTCTTTCCAACGCTCATCATAATTGTTTCGCTTTTTGATTGCATCAAGCTCAACTTTGGCTTTCTTAATAATCTCAGCTTCTGTGTTTTCACCTTTGCGGATTTCTCGGTAAAGTCTGTTGAGTGTTTCGCTTCCGAGATTGCTGAACAGATAATCAGGCTTAACAAACTTTCTGACAAACGAATCAAAAGAATTTTTCATTCTCTCCTTGCTGAGCTTTTTTGCGTGTTCCGGTACTCCCTGAATTCCAGATTCAGGCTTGCTTATAAGCTCATTATGTGTCTGCTTTGAAAGCTGCTCCGCAGTTTCCTTTATGTTCTCGTTAAACATTCTGTTTTCATTCTGAACAATATATTTAACGTGTGCCGTAATATCTCTGAGCGTTGCAAGCTGAACATCGTCAAGCTCCCGTCTTTTCGGCGGCTGTTCACCGAATTTTCCTGTAACGCTTTCTGTAAATTCCGTCATACGGCTTACCATATATTCAAAGTCATCTGCAGGAAAATCAGGCTCAAGCTTGCGGTATTCCTCAATGAAAGTGTTCAGGGCTCCTTTGCTGAAAAAGCCTTCACTTCCGGGCAGCATTCTCACAAGCTCCCTCGCAAGCGGTTTAATTCTCTCTGGAACGTGGTCTTTATCCGTTTCTCTTTCAAGTCTACGGTTAATATAGTTGAAACTGCGGTCAATCTCACTTCTAAGCCTTCGGCGCTGTTCCGTTTTTTCTCGGTTGAATTTATATTCCCCAATCTGCCTGCGGTAATCCTCAACCGTTTCAACTTTGTGTCTTTCGGCATCCGCCTTAAGCTTTCGGCGCATGGCCTGCGTTTCACTGTGAAGTTTCAGATATTTATTCTTATACATATCTGCAAGCTTCTGCTCGGTTGTTTTAAGCCTGCCTATATTTCCGAACTCTTCAAAAAGCCTTGTTGCAAGAGCAACGCTTTCGCTCTCGATGCTCATTGAATAATGGTCAATCGGGTTAACTGTTTTCGGCGCAATTGATTCAAAGAACTTTGTCAGATAAAGTGGCTGGTCTTTATCGTTAACATCTTTCGGGAAATACTCGGGCGCTCTCTCGTTAAGCTCGCCCCAAATTTCGTCAAGCGTGCTTGCCGAGCTGTCTTTTGTGCTGATATGCATCATCTTACCGGTAAGGCGGCTGCGGAAAGATTTATAATCGCCGTAGGCCGATTCTATTTCAGCTTTAAGCTCAGGAGAAATATAAACACTCTGTTCACGCAAAAACTCTCTTAAGTCTGTGTGATGCCGCCAGAGCTCGTCATCCTTTATTTCGCTGCTTTCAAGGATATTCTGCGCACTCTGCATGAATATCTTCATGCAGCCGTCAACGTCGATGTTTCCTCTGTTGTTTGCCATGTAATCATAAACAATCTGCAGCTCATCGGCGAGTGCTTTCTCGTCATACTTACTGCCAAATTCTTTGAGAATTCCTTTTGCCGTTTTGCGTATATCGGCATTGTCAAGATAAACCTCGCCCATTTTTGATGAGTATATGTCACCCATCAGCGCAAATATCTGGCTGAATGCTCTGTTTTCCCTTATCGCTTCAGCGTAATATCGGTCAATAGCTGTCGGTGTATCGGCTTCGGCCTTGAGGGAAAATTTGTTGTTGACATCTTCAGAATCTTGGGATATACTAATCTTGGAGACTGTACCAATGTTCGCTTCGGGCGTATTGACAAGGGCTTGTTCACTTGTCGGCTTGGCAAGGTTTCCTTTTTTTATGTTCACATATTCCGTTTGAACAAACAAATCCATATGTTTATCTGAAACAACTGCTACCACTGTTATTTTTTCATTAGAATCATTCTTCATAAATTCAATTGCAGACTTTCCGTTATACAACTTTTTAGACAATGATATTTTATCAGCAGAAAGAATGACTTTCGGAATCAGCATAATATCTTTTTCACTAACTGCTCTCTGTCCTCTCAAATTCTCTTTTTGTTCATTTCCATGGTCTTTAAGAATTTTTCTTATTTCGCTTGAAGATAACGAGCAATTAAACCCCGTAACATCTATGCCTGTTTCTTTGTAAATCTCACTGCCTAAGTCTTTGGAAACAGCTCCAAAATATAATTTTTTGTCAAAACCTCTATCCAAAAGTGAAGAATCAACAAAATTCTTCAAATGACTTTCGGTTCCATCGTATACCACAATTCGTTTACTATTGCTCCAGTTTGCAATTTGTTGCTGGCTATAATTTTTAAAAGAATATTTAATTTCTTCCGCCGCTTTTTCGGCGGTTATTTTATTATTGACTTTTTCGGATTCGTTGGATATAATAATTTTAGAGACATCGTTTTCTAGAGCGTATCCCTCGTTTGGTTTGGGGCGCTCCAAACCGTTTGTTCGGTTGGCGGTGTCTCTTATTTTTTTAGTAATATCATAAATATGATATTTACCGTCATTTTTTGCTTTACCAACATTTATATATAACGGGTATATCGATTCACCATGTTTGACTTTTGCTTCATAATAATAAAATTGATTGAACTTATTATGTTCTGCATACAAATCTTCTGCACATAAATGCGCATTTTCAATAATGCTTTTTATATTAGATATTTGAGCTGTTTTTTCTGCCCCTGATTTGTTTGCAATATGCAAAGCATCACTTCTGTCAACAATTGCTTTTTTACCGTCACTTAATGTAATCGGTTGTTCAGCAAGAACCTCAAGAATATAATCACGAATAGTTTTATATTTTTCTGAACCTTTTTCGCCCAAAATTCTATTATTCAGCTCGGTATTATTAGACAAATCAATAATACTATTTTTATCTACTTTGTTTGAATACTGTATATTAAGCACCTGTTTTTCCGCCGCTTTTTCGGCGGTTTTTTTATTTTTATCCGCCTCAAAGCTCGCTGATGCAACCTTCATGGCTTCGTCAAATCGGGTGCGGATGCCTTCAAGAGCTTCGTAATCGTCAACAAGTGCCTTGATTTCGGGGTGAACGTATTTGCCGCTGCCGTCAAGCTTCTGACCCATCATCTCAAGCGAGCTTCTGATTGCCTTGGCAACCTTCTCAATTGCCTGGATTACTCGTTCAACAATCTTCGGGTTATTCTTTCGGGCAAAACGGTTTATCGCTTCCTTGCTGCTGAAAACGTCAAACATTCCGTCGGCAACAATTTCCTCAAGAATATAATCGTCTGTGACTTCGCCCTGGCCTGAATATCTTTCTCTGAGCTTTGCAACCTGAGCTTCAATATCCATTCCGTTCTTTTTAAGCTCGTCAAGAACATATTCCTTCAGCGCTGTTGCACCTTCTGTATTATTTTCCGCAATGAAGTGGAAAGATTCGTGCCCGGCTGTTCTGAGAAGCATTCCTTCCTCTGCGTTTCGGGATATAACAATTCTGTTCGTGTCGCCGATATAATAACCGTTGGTGTTTTCAATGTCATCAACAACAATAAACTCTGTGCCGAATTCCGCCGCAATGCCTTCCATAACTCGGAACATCATTCTTTCTCCGTGAGTTTTTCTCGTTGTACTAAGGTCCGTAACTCCGGCTTTGAACTCTCTGTCTCTCCATCCGCTTTTAATTGCAGCTTCAATGCCGTCTTTGCCGATTGCATTGTAATAAACCGAATCAAGCCTTCTTGCGTTCTCAGCGTTAACGTTTGCTTTGCCCATGTTGAAATAAAAATCCCATGCTTCGCCGTATCTTGCAACATCGCCGCCCTGATAGCCGTCAAGAAAGCTCTGCGCCGCCTCAACCGTCATGTTTCTGGCATACTCCATAAGGCTGCGTGCGGTTTCGTCAACAATGTTTTCAGGTGTTATAACCTCAATGCGCTTGTCCGTTTTTTCGGTTGTTTCAACAGTAATCTTGCCGTCCTTTATTTCGGTTATCTTGTTAACCGTCGCATCTCCCGATTCTGTTTTAATGTCAGGGTGTTTAATCTCAACCTTTTGCGCTTCGGTAACCGCATTTGCTGCAGCTTTCATTTTTTCGGCTGTTTCGCCTTCAGGGCTTCTGTTTATAAGTTCACTGTTGGCTTCATGAAGTTTTGCAAGCTGAATGTTGCTGACCTTTTTGCCCTGCTGAGCCTTGCCGTCAAGCTTTGTTGCCGTTTTGTATGACTGTGTTGTTTCGGGCGCAGCTTTGCCTGATGCAATTATCTGTTGCTGCAAACCTGCGTTTTTAAGCTCACCGCCAACAACGTTATAGGCTGCAGCGTTTCGCGCTGAAGATGCAATCGAAGCTCCGCCACTCATTGCTGCACCTGACAAACCGCCCAAAAGTCCGGCTTCGCCTATTTGGTCCGCCAGATTTTTTGAAGCCAGAATTCTTGCATCATCTTCGTTCATTCCGAGCCTTTGATAATATTTTACTGTTTCCTGATAGTCGCTTCTGTCACCGTGAACGGCTGTATCGTAAACGATGTTGGCAACTTCCGTAATTGCTTCTTCCGAACCTTCTCCAATAAAATCTTTTCCAATATCGGTCAGGAAGTTTTTGATACTTTTTGTTCCCGTTGATTTCTGCATAAAGCTTGCTTCGCCAAGTGATATTTTTTCAAACGTATATTCAAGCCCTGCGGTAACAAGGCCGTCTACAAGAGCCTGTTCAGGGCTCATTCCTTTTTCAGAGCTTAATATAACACCGCTGTTAAACGCCCTGACAGCATTGTAAGCAGCACCGAATGTAGGTCCGCCTACAACAGCCGGAACCATATTGTCAACCATATTTGTTCCAACTTTATATGCAATCGATGCATACGGATTACCGTCAAATCTTTCCAACATTTTGGCATCATATGCACTTACCGCTTTTTCCGGGATATAGAAAGGATTGTTTTCATCAAGTGACGGTTTATATCTGTAACCTCGCCCTTTTACATCGTCAATAACATTATCCAACGTGCCTGCTGCCGAAATTGCAGGCGAAACCAAACCCACGCCAAGCCTTGCCGCAGTTCCGAGTACAGGATGTTCTTCAGCAGCTTTTTCAGCCAAAGACACAGCATCATTCATCATTACTGCATTCTGCTCTCTTTGATACAAATCGCAAAACACTGAAATTTCTTGTTTGCTGTAACCCTGAGAAATCAAATAATTATAGGCTTCTTCTCTTTTTCTTTCCTGTGTTGCACCGTTAGCCGCATTCAGCCTAGAAAGCATCATTCTTTCCGTTTGTGAAAGCGTTCCGTATTTATTTTGATAAAGATGTGTATATCCCCTTGATTTTGAAAGCCTCTTGTATGCCTTTATTTCATCGTCTGAATAGCCGAGCGAAACAAGCTTATTATATTCAGAATTGTTTTCATTGCCGATATCTGCGTTTGCAAAAAGGTCAATTTGCTCTTTGTCAAACCTCTGATAAGCTGATTCCTGAGCTCTTTTTTCTCTTGTCATTTCCTGACCCAAAGCCGCAGATGCGCTGAGAGTTCTGCCATAAACCTTTTCGGCCTGCTTAATCTCAGTCTTCAGGTCGGTTTTATGTATAAACTTCTGTCCTCTGCCCATAACATTATAAGTCGGTGAGAAAGTATCTTCAGTTATCGGCTTCAAATTCTTATCTGTCTCTGCAAGTTCTTCAACCTTTTTTTCGGCTTCTTTATGAAGCACAGAAGGCGGTGCATCTGATGTAGTATCATAAAGAGTTTCTTTCGGCTGACTGTTTATTTCATTTGCCGTTTCGATAAGCGCAGGCGTTGCCGAAGTTGCCACCTTTCTGCCAGCAACCCTAGCCTGTTCAGCTTGCTGTTTCTCAGCTTGAGCTTGCTGTTGTTCATAAGCCTTTTTCTCTTCTTCAGCTTTAATAACAGCCTTAGTAACGTCTGCGGTTGTTGCACCGCTCTTTTTGAGTTCATTTCTTTCTCTGGCGTCAAGTGTCTTGGCAACGTCAGCCGAAGTAAGACCGCCAGTTGCATTTTTAGTTGCTTCCTGAGCAGAGGCTATATTTTCTTTTGTTTCAAGAACTGAACCGGTATTGCTTTCAGTAACAATCTCCGTTCTTGACGGTGACGTTTTTCTTGTAACAGTTTTGCTCGCAGCGTTCCTTTTGGCAGCTGCTTTTTCCGCTTCCCTTTTCGCCTTAGATGCATTATTATTTTGAACAATCGCTCTTCTTCTTTCCTTTTCATCGTCCGTTGCCAAACTTGAAGAATTGTTTCCGTATGCGGAATAACTCCGGGAAACATAATTCCCGGAGTTGTTCTTTTTAACTACTTCTTCTCTTCTTCTTCTTTCTTCTGCAGTCATTTTTATCCCCCTTAATATAAGGTGTAACGTTTGGTGAGCGAATCATACTGTGCATCATCAAGATAACCAAGGATATAGTCCTGCTCAATCTGATTTTTCCTTGTTGTTTCGTCAAGGTTATCAAGTGTTGCTCTGTAATTATGGAATGTTTCTGTATCAAACGAATTATTGCCGCCGTCCTGTGTTACAATGCCTTCACCTATGTTATAACGTCTCACATCTTCGTTGAACTCTTTTTCGTTCCATTTTTCATCCTGGGCAATTCTTGCGAAGCCGAGAGCCGAATCCGCAGCTGTACCGGCAAGCGATGCGCCAACGCTCATTCCCGTTGTTGCAAGGTCAACGGCAGCTCCCGTGGCAAGCGAAGCGTAGTTATAAGCCATCTGATTGTTGAACTGTCTTGATTCTTCATCAAGCTGCTGCTGGAACTGAAGGTTTGCAACTGCATTGTTCTTTTCATTGGTAAAGTAATCACGCTCATTCTGCCAGCTTTCAAGGCCTGCAAGGTAACGGCTGAATTCTTCATCGCTCATATTCTCAACCTTTTGATAAATATAATTGCGGTCGGTAAGCCACATATTATATTCATCAGCCCACATTCCGTAATCCGAATCTCGCTGCTGTTTCAAAACCTCAATGTTTGAAAGTGTCTGATTCTGGTTTGCTTGCCACCTATTGAGTGCGTTATCTGCAAGTTGAGGAATAATATCAGTCATCTCCGATATATTCTGCTGATATGCCTGCTGACCTGCCTGCTGCGAAAAACTTGAATCATAACCGCCTGTGTTTCCTGAAGCTTCTGCCATTGCACCTTTCATTCCGAGCATAGCGTTACGCTGATACTGGTCTTTAAGCGTGAGCCATGTCGGGTCTGTTGCGAAATCATATTTAAATTCACCGTTCTGTTGATATTTTTCAATCAATGCATCAATGTCATCTGCATATCTGTCCTCAAACGCTCCGGGTTTATTCTGCTCTGCCGCTGTCAGCTGCGATCTGAGTGCGGCAAGTTCGTCGCTCTCGGTATATGAGCCGGGCTTGCTCGCAATAATAGCCGCAAGGTCTGCTTCAGCTTTTTCTTTATCA
The DNA here is from genome assembly GCA_045590675.1 of Acutalibacteraceae bacterium. Lineage (GTDB taxonomy): Bacteria > Bacillota > Clostridia > Oscillospirales > Acutalibacteraceae > CAG-177. The sequence continues at coordinate 41,685 of JAZNRJ010000059.1, read as the reverse complement.
TTCTGATAACTGATGTTATTTGCTCTGCTTTTGAGTGCAGAACCAATAGTTGTTTGCCCTGATATATTGCTGCCATAGGTTGTGGCAATATCATCAATTCCGCCACTTATTTTTGATGCTGTATCTGAAACGCCGTTTTTGATTTTACCGCCAATGTTTTTTAACGCTCCGCCTATGTTAAATGTTCCGCCGCTCGATGCAGGCGCAGCTGCGGAGCTTTTTCCGCTCTGCGTGTTCTTTTGCGCAGGCATACTCAGCAGCTCACCTATGCTTTCTTTTTTCTTTTTGTTCGTTCCGGTAAGTGCCATTTTTATTTCATCCCCTTATTCCGAATCTTCTTTTTTGAAATTCATTAATACTTCTGCAATAATCGCTCCGATTGTTGTTCCTGTAATAAGCATATCCTTGATAATGCCGACGGCAGATTCAAGAATATCACCAACATTAGCAAACAATTCAGTGGTTAGAGATATCCGTTGTACTTCGCTTTAAAAGCATCGTAATCACTTTTTAAGTTATCAAAATCAACTTTAGACGCTCTTGAAGTATCCGTCGGATGTATGTGATCCCCCCTTGCTATTAAATCTGAAGTTCCGCCATTTGCAGCTCCGTTACTCTTCGGAGCTCCGTTATAATACATTGCATACGGAAACGTCGCGCCCTCAACAACGTTTCCGTTCGAATCAACCGTCAAAGGATAACCCTCTTTTACGTTTTTAAGCTTGCCGTCATTTGTTATATTGCCGTGAGTATGATTGCCTGCAGAAATCTTGTCCGCTCCCGTTCCGGTACCGGTATATTTTGTACCGCCGTTAAATGAAAGTGTCTTAAGATTCACTTCATTACCATTGAAAGCGCCTTCACAGCTGAGGTCACCTTCAACAAGCATTCTCCATTCTTTATCAATTGCAACAAGATAATCTTCAGTTGCAAATCCGCCGATTTTAATTGACCTGCCGCCTTTGGCAATGTGTGCCGTAACCTGTACCGAAGGAAGTTCTGTTTTAAGCGTATATGTTCCTACTCCGTCATCAACATCAATTTCAATCGGGTATTTTTTATAAACCAAGCAACCGCCGAATGTCGGTTTAATTTTTGTTCTGCTGATTATGCGGTGAACTCCGTCTTTGGTTATTGATGGGTTCAGCGGATAATAATTAGTTATATTTCCGTCATCATCAGTGTTAAAAATTTTTGCATTGCTAACACTTTCGATTTTAACTCCCAACGCTGAATCAGCAATAATCTTAAAGCAAAACCTTAATGAGTAACCAATATCAGAACTGCCGACATAATTAACGTCTTTGCCATCATCATCAACACGAACCGGCTTTACACTTCCGCTGAAATTATATGTAATATACGGTCTCTGATAACGTTTTGCCGTTATGTTTTCATGATTTGTTGTGCTCCATGCAGATGAAAACTCATTACCGTCAGGATTTTGAGCTTTATAAACAGCTGTAAGTTTACAAGAGGCACTTTTAGCTCCCGCTTCTGTGATTATTCCGCTTTCGGCAGAATATTCGTTTAACGATTTCCCGGTTATTGTATGTTCTCCGGTTGCACCGTAAAAATAAACATCGTTTACCTTTCCGCCGTGTTTAATCGTTATTTCATTCGCCGTAGCCTTAAGGCTTGAATAATTTGCAACAGCATTTGTTCCGAAACACGTTTTATCGTTTTTCCCTTGCAATTTGAAACTGAATTTCGGGTATAAATCGCCGTAAAGATAAATTGAACTCGTCAGCTTTATCATGTTGATTTTACCCATCACCGTTTTATAAGAACCTTCGGCAGTAACCGTCAGTAATCTGCCGGGGCTATAAGGGAACGCAAGTGCTGCATATGTATCAGTAAGCGTAATCTTTTTGCCTTTAAGAGCGGTGTACGGCACGTCATTTGCCGCAAGAATACGTTCGTTGTCGTTTGCCGATATATAAATTTTATATTTATACGGTTTTAATATACTGCCTGCATCCCCGGCATTAACAGTAATTTCATCGCCCAAAGAGTAGTTTTTTTTATCCGTTGAAATCCATGCCATAATTAACTGTCTCCTTCCCAAACAACCGCCATTCCGTTGATAACATCAAGTCTGAATCCACCAAAATAGATATATTGTTTAATTCTTGCTTGGTCAATAATAATTTCGTGCCCCGAAATATAAGCAACTTCATAGTTGTTTTCCAAAAAACTTATTTTATCTTTAACAAGCCTTAGTTTGAAACCTGCATCCGCAAGCGTTTCGCCGATTTCAATGCCATAAATGTTTTCAGCAGCATCAAGCTCTCCTGTTTTGATATAAGCATTAATTGTTTCAACAATACCGTTAACATCCTCTATTTTCTGATAAAGTGTCAGCTCACCTGCGGCATTTTCAATAACATCTTTAACATAATCAGCACGGTATGTACCGAAATCGCTTATTGCACTATACATACCGTTCATCTGCTCTTTAACCGTTTCCATCTCACTTTCAATACTGTGAGCTGTCGCAATAATTCTCTGCTTTAAGTTTGAAACCTGTTCTTTCATATGATTTTCAATCTTAAGCTTTTCCGCCTCGGTAATCTGAAGGTTTTTCTGCGTTTCAATGCTGAAATTATCCGCATCAAGATTTGAAAGAACAAAACGTAATTGGTCATCAAGGTCATAAAGATATCTTTGAATTTTATCAAGCCGCTCCGCTTCACTCAGATTGTTAAATGAAGGAACACTGCAATTAATAACCATATCCGCCTCTGACCTCGCTTCCGTGTTCATAATCTTTTGTTATAAGATAAACAATCGTTTCGCCTCTGCCTTCGATTCTCATCTTAAAATGATCAACCTTCGGAGTTTCAAAAGCTATGCTGTAAGCTCCCGTCCTTGTGGCTTCAATCCTCTTGATTTCGTGCCACTTTCCGTCGCTGTCATATTGCAAGCAAATTTTAATAATGCTTCCTTTAAAAGCTCTGAGCCTGATTTGAATGTTTGAAAACCACTTATTGTCAGGATCCTGCATTCCTATTTCTCCGGTCTCGGCAAACCAATCAAAAAAGCCTTCTGTTTCTTTAAGCTCAATTGCTCCGTCATAATACTGAGCATCCATTACACCAAGCCGATTATCGGCATCAATGAAATAAAGAATGCCGTTACCTTCTGCAAAAAATCTGACCTGCAGGTTATCTTCTTTAAACCACATTCCGGCAAGCTCGTCATAACAGAAAAGGTGATATTTACCCTCAACATCCTGCATCGAAATATAATATCTGTCATTGCATCTGCCGCCAACTGCGTTTTTATATCTCACTCCGCCGAAAGCTGAATAAATTCCGTTCGGAATACCGCCGCCATACTGACAAACGCCGCTTTTGCTCAGATAATATAAAGTCTCGTTAACTATGCAGGCACTCTGAGAGCTGCCGTTCATAATTCCTCTGCAAGCAACATCGGTAATCTGATAGTTTGAAGGTTTACTGCCGTAAATTTTGTGGATTGTGTTTTCTTTAAAAAACATAACGTATCCGCCGTGCACAGCTGCACCTGTAAAAACTCCGTCACTACCCGTACCAACAGTAAAGCTGTCGTCAGCTGTTCCGAGAAACTGACTCCAGTTCGTTGCATCTCCTCTTGCGCAGGAATAAAACTCATTAACCGTAACGCTCTCGTCCCCATACTGAGAACCCCAACGGCAACCCCAAAGGCGGTTGTTATTCTCAACAACATAATCAAGGTCGGGCACTGAGCGTTTAAAAACAATCGGGTTGTTCTGGTCGCATTCCTGAATTCCTGTTTTTGAAATAATCGCTGTAATAAGAATCCATCCATCGCCTTTAGCCCATATAGGGTAACTGCCTTCAATCGTTCCTCCAAGGTCAACGGTTATTCCGCTGATATCAACAGCATCAAAAACCTCAAAGTTTTTGTCAATATTCGATGTTTCAATTCTTACATAAGTTGTTTCAACAGAGCTCCACTCTTCGCTGTATTCATTCCAAACCTTAAGCACTGCAGCTCCGCTGCTTTCATCAACCCAATAAGTTCCGTTATCAGGTGCTTCAGGCTCTTCGGTTGTATATTCAATTTCAGAACCGTCAAGCTTACCAAGTGTAAACCTGACCGAATTTCCGTTATTAATAACAAACTTTGATTCAAGGTGAGAAACCGTTCCTGTTTTGGTATTGAACATCATTTTATCGGGAAAAATAACAATATTCGCACCCATTGAAACAAGTTGTCTGTCTTTACCTTTGCATTCTTTTGTGTTCAGAGCCGAAATAAGGCGGTTTTGCCAATATAAGTTATCGTTATCAACCCAGGCCAACCCCTCTTTATAAATAAGCCCCTGCGGCTTTGTAAGCTCAACATTAAGAAAGCCTCTGCGTTTTCTTTGCGAAAGCAACGGAACATTTCCGCTGCTCAGATTCTTCATATCATAAAACTCATATTCGTTTGTTATGAGATTGTGGTTATATCCGTAAAAATATGCCTGGACTGTTCTGCTTTTTGCCCTGCCCGAAACCTGCGGCAAACTTGCCATTAGCTCACCTTCTTTTTTCAGATAATTTTAATTGTTCTTTGCAACGGCAAATGCTCTCTGTTATAGAAAGCCGAAAAATTCTGATACTGATTGTAAAATGCCGCAGCTGAATTGTTGTATCGTTCATAATCCATATTGAACAAATCAATTTTTGAGCGCACCCAATGTATATACGCTTCATCATACGGTGCAGAGATAAGAAGCGTTGTTTCTCCCGGTGTATTATCGTCATAACCGTCAAACACGACACTTTTTGTATCTTCGTGTTTTCTCAGAATGTTGTCTGTAACCATTCTGTCAAGGTCGCTTATAAACTTAATAATCGTTGAAGTGTCAAATTTGTTCCCGGGCACAAGCTCTTCAACCTTATCAATAAGTTCCTGAAGTTTCATTAAAAATCCCCCTTTAACAGAAAAGGGCGGCGATGAACGCCGCCCCGGGCCTTCGCCCTTTAAAATTATTTTAATTCATCAGGTTCTGTTTTGAGGCTCTTTTCCTCAATGAATTTATCGAGAGCCCTCTGCTGCATTCTTGCAAGGTCATAACCTTCTTTATATGCAAAAGGAACCTCAACTCTTTTTTTTGTCTGAACAAGCCCTGAACCTGACGGAGTGCCGAAATATCTTTCGGTCTCCGCCTTATCAGCGGGTTCAATGAAAATCGGGTATTTCTTGCCCTTATTTACGGCTTTATTTGCTGCCATAATTCAGCTCTCCTCTCTCAGTTTGCGCTTGTAATCTCATCTTCCATTGAAGAACCTGATTCAAATCGAATAAGGTTTTCCTGGTTGATGATAACTGCGCCTCTTGTTGCCTTCCAACCAACTGAGCCTCTCTGGTTAAGTCTGTCCTCGCCACTCTGACCAAGCTGCTTTGCAATGAACTCAACCTTTGCACCGCCGATGCTTGTTACACCGTATGTATCCTTTCCGCCCATAAAGAGTGTTGAGAATACAGGCGAACCGTCAAGACCGGTTTCACCGGAATAAAGCTCGTCGCCAACTTTAAGTTCGTTTTCAAGACCTTCAGCAAGAATGAGTTTGCTTGCTTCAACTCCGTTAATCTCATATCTCACGCCGCCAACGTTGATATAATAGCCAACAAGTTCTTCCTGTTCTTTATCGGTAAGAACTTCACTGATGGCAATCTCTGTTGCACCCTTTGTTGCAGCGGTTTTAACAGTGAGAGTTTCATGATTTTCAGTAAGCGGAGCTTTAAAAATCTTAGCTTCACTTGTTGAAACAAAACGGAAGCCGCCGAGCTCGCCAACTTCACCCTTAAAGATATTTTCAGGCTTTGCATAAGCCATAACCTTAGTCCACATCTTATCGGGTGCGTTCATCATAAGGTCGTTGATTACATAAGGATGAGCAATAGCAACGTAATATTCACCCTTCTTAGGAACGTTGTTTGCCTTAAGAATTGCGTTCATTCTGAACACATCATTAACAGTAAGAATGCAGGTTCTGTCAATCTGCGCTCTTGTGTGGATTGCCTCTTCCTTATCTGTACCGGCATTCTTCTTTGCAAAGCGGTAATTTGTGCCGCCGTTGATAACTTCTCTTACAACGGTATCCATTGTAATACCGTACTGTTCCGAAAGAGCAATGCTCATTTCCTGAATAATGGGGTCAGCCATTACCCAACTTACCTTATCGGTATAGCCGAGCCAGTAACCATACTGATAAACATCGGCGTAAATGGGAACCATTGTCATCTTGCCGGGGTCAGGTGTAACACCTTCAACAAGAGGCTTAAGAGCTTTGGGAAGCTTCTTTCTGCGATTCCATTTCGCTCTTTCTCCGTTCTTCTGAGGAATAGGTGCATCGTCACCGAACTGTTCATGAACAAGATTTGGCTGTGCCTCACGGATAATGATTCTTGTGTAGTATTCAAGCATCGATGCTGAAATACCTACTGTGCCTTGATAAATGCCGTTAGCATCCGGCTGACCTGGATTATATTCGCTTGTGTTGCCCGTTTCAGGGTCAATATAAGCGTGCGTGCCGTGAAAATCGGCAAAAGCCTGCAGCGTAAACATCGCTGTCAGCATGTCGATTGTTGCATTTCTGTTTTTCATTTTTTCTCCCTTCCCGCATAGGTTAGAAATAAACGTGTTCTCCTCTGCGGACTTTTTCCATAATTTCATCAAACTGTGCATCTGATAAAGAAAGAGGATTAATGGAAGTTTTTATCGGCGCTTGTCCCTGCACACTGCCTTCAACGGGTCTGTATCCGTTGGCAATAATGTCACTTGCAACGGCACTCTTCGCCTGTTCGGCAGCCTTGGCAATGTTTTGAGCGTTAATTTTCTCAAAATTCAAAGCAACGTAAGCTTCCTCAACAGAAGCTCCCGAATCAATAAAGCCTTTGAACTTTGCATTGGTTGCATATTCGCTCTGCCAATCGAAGGTTGCATCTCCGAATTTAGCTTTCACGCCTTCAGCCTGGGTGTTAAGGATTCTTACAACCTGTTGCCTTCTTTCCTGTTTTCCCTGTTCCTGAAGCTGTCTCAAAGCTTCCTGACCTTTCAGATGCTCTTTGAAAACGTCAACGTTCATGCCGGCTTTATACGCCGCTTCTTCATAAACGCTTTCGTCTCCTTCAACAGCAGCCAAGATAGCATCAGAATCGTTTGCATCGATGCCGTATTTGACGCCTAATACGGAATTGATTCGTTGCATTTTTTCAACCTGAGCTTCAAGAACTTTTTGGTTTTTGAATCTCTGATTGATAATCTTCTGAATTTCATCTGCAAACTGCTGTTTGTATTCGCCTTTTATAAGCTCCCTGAATTTAGCTTCGGGAGTAGGCACTGCGTTTGCGGAAGTTGCCCCTTCCGTGTTCTGTGTCGGCTGTGCGGCGGCCACAGTCTGTCCGTTGTTGTCATCGCCCGAGTCTGTCTGCACCGTCTGTACCGAAACCTCTTCGGCAAAAAGCTGCAGTGACCATTTACTGAGATTTTTTTTCATTTCATCGTTCCTTTCCGAAGTGTCAGAGGTCTATCCTCATATCAATTGTAGCGATTGGCAAAAAAAATTGTCACCCCTGAAGGGTGACGAATTTTTCATATTTAAGTGCTATGTTTTCAAAGCCTGATTTAAGCGAATTAATCAACAGTTCTGTTCTTTCATTTAGCGGCAATATGACTTTCATATATCCGTTTTTAAGCTCGCAAATTTCTCCGTTGTTAAGCTCAGCTGCCGCCGATGCAGCCGCAAACATCAAAGCAGAAATACCTGCGCAGACAATATCCTCACCGAACGGTGCATATCCGCTGTGTCCTTCAGCGGTTATGACAACTTTGCCCTCTTCTTCTCTCATCGTTATTTTCGTCATTTCAGCTCCGCACTTTCCGCAACTCTTTGCTTTGCATTGTCTACTGTGGGATATCCGCTGCCCGAGTTCATTTCGCCAAGTGAATTGGTGTTGCTTGCACCAAGGGCCATACTCGAACCGCCTGCAGGCATAAGATTAATGTTAAGCAGTCCCTGCTGTGCAAGGCTCTGAGTTATATTAAGCCCCGGTTGCAGTGAATCAACTGTAATTGCAAGGTTTGCAAGTATAGGTTGAATCTGCTGAAGCTTTTTGAGCATCGTCTGATTCTGGCTTATTTTTTCAACAAGTCTTTCTTTGTTTTCAATATCCATCAGCTCAAGGCAAGCAAGAGCCTGGTCTGCTGTTTCAGGATTAAAAAATCCCATGCTGTAAAGATTAATCAAATCCTGATTCTGTGCCACTCTTGAGAAAGGATTCTGTTTATGAGCTTTGATTTTAATATCAAATATCGGCAAACGTTTACCGATAATTTCGCCCTGCTCATTCATCAGGTTCTGAACTTTTAAATCGGAATTATCAAAATTTGTAAAGTCCATTTCGCCGTTAGGCGCAATAACCCTGAAATGTCTTTTTGTGTTGTAAAACTGTCTTATAAGCTCAATAACCATTGCGGTTATCTCTTCAACAGCGTGATAAGTAGTGCCTATCATATCACGGCTCGTTTTGTTCCCTGCTTCCTGAAGAGCGGCTATTGCTGCACCCGAAGTCACTCCGCTTGCCGTTGAGCCGTTTGCAAAATCTCTGTTTGAACCTGTCTCTTTAAGCTCATCAACCTTGCGGTCTCTGACCGTTATAACGGTTGAATTAACCGGAGCCGCATTTATCGGCGTTGCAGTGTTATCATTAAAGCTGCCGTCTGTTGTATGAACAATCGGAACTCTCCAATTTGCGAACTCATCTTCATTGAGTTTTGTATCATTGCTCACTATCCATCGGCTTATTGCAGACTGCTGCGCATTAACAAGAATTGCATTATCAAGCATATCAATCTGCTCTTGTGCCCCTTTAAGTTTGTCAATATACCCTGTTCCCACAGGCATATTTTCTATCGGGAAAAGAGGGTCAAAAACATAAGGATATTTACCGTGTTCGTAATATCCCGTTTCTGACATGGGTTTACGGATAATATTACCGTTTCCGTCGCTTTTGGCCTGCGTTTCATTTTCAGAAGCAAAAAGAATAACATCGTCAACAAATTTAACATAATGCAAAATTGTTTTGCCGTTAACAAGCTTTTTATAATACCACTCAAAAACGCAGGTTTTGTCCTTATTTTGAATGTTATCGTCACTTATAAACTCAACCGTTTCTTTGCTTGCATTTGATGTCAGGTGGTCTTTAAGCTCGGGATACATCGCCTTCAGATATTCATTATCACAGTAAGAAACCGCAAAAAAATGCGGACTGTCCTGTATATCTTCTATCCCGGGTTTCCAGAATAAATTGAGCACATTAGCCTTTTTAATAGATACATCTCCAAGGCCGTTGAGTAAAAGCTTATCCCACTTAACGTGATAAACTGCCGTTCCGTAAGAAATCTTTGCCCATATGTTTTTGGAAAAAGTGATTTTAAAATGGTTTTGCTCATAAACACAAGGCAGAATGCTTGAAAGGGCAGAAGCCGTCTCTTTATCGCTTAGTTCTCTGGGCAACACTGTCGGTTCAGGATAATTATCCATAAAATCAGCGTGTTTGTTGTTAAGTGCATTAAAAAGCCAACTGCTTCTGAAGGTTTTTTCTATTCCTTCCTGTGTCGGCTCAACATTAACCTTATTGCTGTACCAACGCTCATTCTGAATAAGATTTTCATCATAACTCTTTTTGCCGTTTCGGTATTCGTCAAAAATCTCTCTTGCTTTCTGAAGTTCTTCTTTCCCTATTGCAGGTTTCTTCTCCGCCTGCTGAGCGTTGAATTGCTGAATCTTATCTTCTTTTGTTGTCTGCTGAGCTTTCTGCATAACCTGCTCAACGGCAGTCATTCTCGCTTCAGCCTTTCCAGGCAAAGCTGAAGGCGGTTTTATTTTATTCATAACAGCATCAACCTGTTCTTTTTTTGTTTTAACATTTTTACTGCTCAACTTCTTCTCCCCTTCTTTGAAAGATTAAGAGCATCAAAAAACGGCGTTGGCGGTGCTTCGGGAATTTCGGAAGCTTTAAGCGGTCTTGCCATGCAGAAATAACGGAAGCTGTCTGCAAAGTGGTCCTCTTGGTCGGTATCAAGATCCTCAACCTTCTTTTCGCTGTATTGAAGCAGCTGTAACACCCTTATTGCATCCTTACAGGTGTTAAAGAAATAAACCATCGGATAACCTTCTTTGTCAAAATTCATTCTATAATGGCACTGCATCCATCCGTTCAGGCGGCTGTTATCACCTTTGTTGAAATAAACTCCGTACATATCGGCAATTTCAGCAATGCTCTCACCAGTCTGACTGTTCCAGATTGCAGGGTCAGCAACCCCTTCTATTCTCTTACCCTTAAGCCATTTAAGCTCTCTTTCGTATCTTCTGATTTCTTTAAAAACTTCGTGCGGATTCATCTTCACACCCTCGTTGGGTACTCCGGTGCATCCGTAATACTGATAAATCAAATATGCTCTTCCTTCATGGTCAACCGCCCACCAATCGCAGCTGAACGGTTTTCTGAATCCCCAGTCGAACGAACGGTAAATTCGCCAACTCGGCGGAATATCAAAAGGTTCAATAACGTGAGTAAACTGTCTGTCTTTATAATGCTGCGGCGAATCGGTAAACTCTTCAAAGAACTGACCTTCGAATATATCCCATAAACCCTCTCTCCAGGCTTTACGCTTTTGAGTAGGAAGGTTATCAAGTTGGTCAACATAATCAGGGCTCATTTCCATCAGGATTTTGTTATCGTCAACAAGTGCCTGAATAAATGTGTAATCTTCCGGCTTTTCCTTATCAACATAAACTTTGTCAACAAAGATACGCTTTATATAAGCGTGACCGGGACCGCCCGGGTTGCAAGTGTAATAAATTCTCTTCGGAAAAATATTTACACCACGGTTTGTTGCAGCAATAATCTTAAGCTGATACTCTGTCAGATGTGTTGCTTCATCAAAGAAAATGATGTCATATTCCGTTCCCTGGTATTGGTCAAGGTCTGCATCGTTCTTACAGTAACCGAAAGTAATTGTGCTGCCGTTCGGAAAAGTGAACATTTTATCGCTTGCATTATATTTTGCAATCCCTGCAAGCTGTTGTCTGAGCGGCAGAATGTGGTTTCTGTTAAGCTCGGGATAAGTTCTTCTTACAATCAGAACTTTTATGCCACCGTATCTGAAACAAAAGAACTTTGCTTTTTCTCTTACAGACCAGCTCTTTCCACCGCCTCTGGCTCCGCCATAGCCGGTGTGCTTTGCTGTTGATTTCATAAAAAGCTCTTGTTTCGGCTGAGGATTTCCGAGTTTAACTACCATATTTCTCTAAAACTCCGTTTTCAAACTCAATAACAATCTTGTTATCCTTGTTTTCACCGTCGCCAAGGATTTCTTTTATATCCTTAAGCGCCGCCGTAAGGCGCTTTACATCTTCGGTTCTGATATTTCCCTTTTGCTTACCCTTTTTTTTAATTTTCTCAACTGATTTAAGCTCGGACTTTCCGTTTTCGTCCTGGCCATAGGTTTTCTCAGTTATTGTCTGGTCAATAATAATTGTGTTAAGCTCATTTATTGCCTGAAAAATTTTATCAAGCAACTCATATGCAGCATCGTTACATTTGCTTATATCTCTTGCATTTTTCTCCGCTTCTCTGTCAGCAAGCTTTTCTTCGGTTTTTCTTTCAACCTTTTTTCGGTGTTTTTTCCTCTCCGCCTTCCAGTTTTCGGCGCTTGCTTTTTTGCTCAAAACGCTCATCGAGCAGCCGTATTTTTCGCACAACTCGCTGTAAGTAATTTTTTTAGAAACATATTCTGAGCGGATTTTGCTCCAATCATAGCCGTCGGCAGAAGGCATCTTCTTTTCTTCGTTTTCCGGCATCGTTTTTGTACCCCCACTTTTTGCCTTCAAATAAATTGTAGCGGCAGGCAAAAAAAATTGTCACCCCTGGGGCTGCTCCAATTTCCCCGGAGTGACAAAAACCTTTCATTATTCATCTGCTTAAACTGCCGCAAAAGCTTACGTTATCAACCTTAAGCTCGGTAACTTTCGTTTTTCCGCCGTTGCCACTTTCTCTCATTCTCGTCTGAAGCGAGCCTTCAACCGCAATCATCGAGCCTTTGCTGAAATGTTGCGCAACAAATTCTGCGTTGCGTTCCCACGCAACACAGTCAATCCAATCAACTATGCTGTTGCCCTCTCCGTCACGGTAGTTTCTCTCAACCGCAAGTGTAAAAGAGCATACACTCTTCCCGTTTTCGGTTTTCTTCCCTTCAGGATGAGCTGCAAGCCTGCCGATTAAAACACAGGCATTAATCATATTTCACCTTCTTCCGGCAAAGAATCGTTCTGAAACTTTACACATTTACAAGGATTATTCAAGCTGACCTGTTTTTAAGCTCAGCTCTTATTCTTTTCGGGAGTTAAATCCCTTACATATTTAAAGTATATAAAACCGTATCTTGTGGTCATCGTTGTAACGAGTTTATATCCTTTCGGTGCCTGCGGCGGTCTGTTTGCCGAGTAATTTCTTTTTGTTTCTTTCGGTTCTTCCTCGCAGGGTTTTTTCATATTTCTTGTCTGTTTCCATCTGTGACCACCCTGTTCTTCGGTCCAATGGTTAAAAAGATAATTTGCAAGTGAAGTATAATCTCTTCCGTAATCAACGCCCTCATAAAGATTATGTTCTCTGAGCCTGTCACAGCTTACTATCTCTCCGCAAAACCATTTCTTTGCAATCAGCTCAGGTTCAGCTCCGTCAGAAATCATATGAAAATGAATTCTTTTGGTTCCCTTGCCTCTGCCCATAACAATAACAAGCCTGACTTCAGGGCAAGCGCTTTGAAGCCTGCGAACAAAATTATCACGGATGCGCCTTGCTTCTTTAAAAGTATGTACTTCCCATTCATCAGAAAAAGTCAAAGTGCTGTAATAAGAAGAAGGAGAAAAGTTTTCATTAACTATTCTTGCGAATTTTCTGCGTGAAATGCCGAGCTTGTGCTGTCTTCGCTCTTCCTCGTCCTTAAATCGGAAAGAGGGCGTTGCCGAAGCAATGTCCTTCACTCTGTCCGAAACCGTATAAATAAGCTGTTCACAAACGCAACCCGAAAACTTTCTCTGCTTTACTCTCATCTTTTTTGCTCCTTGTTTTTGTTCATTTTCTGATATTAATCTGAACAATTAACCCACATGCCGAATCTTCGGTCATTTTAACTTCAAGACTGTTTATAAGTCTATCTATAAGCTCACACTTTTTAGTGTTAATTTTCAAGCTCAACTCTGACATAAGCTCTTCAATGTGTTCATCAGCCGCTTTATCAAGCTCATCTCTGATAGCGTTTTTAATACTGTTAATCATCCTGCACAACACCTTTCATCCTAATATCAATCCAAGCTTCTCCATTATCCACAAACTCAAACAGTTCACCTTTTGCAACTTCATCAGAACTACAGTATTCGAAATTTTCACATTTAAACGGTGACTCACCCTCTTTGAAGCAAAGCTTACCTTTGTTTTTGCAATACTTCGAGCGCACATCGGCAATCTCATTGTCCGTTTTGTTGTTAACACTCAGAACTTCGCTGCGGATGCGTTCTATAAACTCAAGCAACTGAGTAACATCTGCAGTTGCCTTTATATATCTCTCTTTATATCCGTTTGCGGCATTTCGCAGAGCCTGAATCTCAATGTTAAGCTCACGCTTCATCCGTTCATGGTCAGCAATAGGGATAACGGGATCTGCAGGCAGTTTCTCTATTAAGCAAATCATATGATTATGTTCTTGCATATGAATAAGGCTGCCTTCTGCGGTCCTATGATTGTCTTTTGCTCGGGATTCTTTATACGCTTTTATTACTTCTGAACGCTTTATATATTCATCAAGCATTGTTAAGTCTCCTTTGAACTTCTTCTGATGCCGCATTATAATCAGTAAAAGCATCTTTACCGAACTCATCCCAAGTGATAAGAGTTGAACAATCGTCTTCGGGCGGATCGTATCCGCTAACCCAAACACCTTTTTGGCTTATATCCGTAACAGTTTCTGTTGATATAAAGATTTTTTCATCATCTTCCTCATCCTCGATAACTATGAAAATCTTTTCGCCGACTTTAAACGGAAGCATAATCAAACCAGTTCCGTCATTTTCATCAACATCCAAAGAACCGTTTTTTACTTTTAATAATTTCTTCAGCTCATTAAAATCTTTTTTGGATACGTCGGCGCAAAAGAAAGGCCAACGAATATATTTAAGCTCCGCCATACTTTCAATAACAGCCTCAACGGCTTTATATCCGTCTTTAGCGTTCCAGATATTAACCGCCTTACCGTCCTGACTGAATCCGGGATAGGTATTTTGGCATATCGCCTCTTCAATTTCACTTCTGATTTCTTTTACAAACAAAGCTTTGTTTTCATTAAGCCCGTCTTGAAAAGCAGAATCAGCATTTTTAACAAGAATCTCATTCTCTGCTTTAAGTTTATCAATCAACTCATTCTGAGTCTTTATCACTTCATCAGCCTGACTGTTTTGTTTATCAAGGTTTTTAATAAGAGTCAGTGCAGCATAGCAAATTTTCGACGTCTGGGTTCTCCCACCGTCTTTGTTGAGCCTGGCTATCTGCGACAAATCTCTCATTATTTTTTCGATATTAGCCATATCGCTACTCCTTTTTCTTTAAGCAATAATCCGTTCCTTCTAAATCCGCAAAACTAAACAGCTTGGTCGGTGGTGTAAACGGTCTAATGTGATTCGGGTTTCTGTGGCATCGCATATCTTTACAATGCCAACTGCTGCACCAAGTTATATCGTCTGAATACCCTTTATACATTAACCCTCACCCGTCATACTTTGCAGGGGTACATAAATTATTTATCTCAGCAAACACATCAGGAAAAATATCGCAATCAATACAATATGATTTGATTCCGTAAGCATACGCAATATCTCTTTCTGCGTTGCAGCCTTTATATAAGTAATTGTAATTGATGCCGATAAAGTAATCCGCATCGGCGAGCTTCTTGATAGATTCCCCCAGATACCATACAGCTTCTTTGCTGTTGGCAGGCGGACTATCTTCGATGTATGACGGAATAATATCTAACTCTTCATCAAAAACAATTTCCGCAATACGATGCATTTTATCAATGCTCTTGCGGATATTTTCTTCCGTTCTGTTTTTCATCGGAACACTTATAAATAACTTTTTTCGTAATTGTTTCTCCTTCTGATACCACGGTTTGAAACTTTCAATCTGTTCAAGCAACTTGTCACTTTGACCGTCAAAACAAATCGCCCTATCATCTATGTAAACGATTGCAGGCGGTTTTTCTTTGCATATTCTGTCAAACTCAATTTCGTATTTTTCAAGATACATTTGAACAGCCGCCTGACCTTTGAGTGAAGCGCAACGAGTTGACACAATCACCACTTCGTATCCTGCGTTTCTTATCTGCTTAATGGCGGTTTTTATACCTTCTACAGGTTCATCGGGAATAACAGCTTCATCACCTTGCCAACCGCTTTTATAACTGTGAATTACACCGTCAAAATCAAAAACTACTGTCTTTTTCATAACTGATTCTCCTTTTTATTTATTATCCCATAAACCATATCATCCATTGCCTTGCCGAGTTTATAACAGTTACCATGTGAAATGTGGTTTTTATAAGCTCCGTAAGACATATCGAACTTCTCTCTCGGCAACCTACCGTCAGCAACCATTTGCGCCATTTTTCTGTATTTCCGCTGAGCGTTTCTTTTATTCTCATTTTTCACTTTGCGAATAACCTTGCCGTCTGCGGTAACATATGTATGAAAGCCAAGAAAATTCACTCCGTTTTTGAACGGAAATATCTGCGTTTTGCCGTTGAGCGTAAGCTCAAGCGTTGCAAGGTGGGCTTCAATAACCTCAAGGCAATATTTCAGATATTCTTTATCTGGGTGTATCAGATAAAAATCATCCATATACCGTCCGTAATGCTCAATACCGAGCTCATATTTTATAAGCTTGTCCATACCGTCAAGATAAAGCAACGCCAAACCCTGATTAATCTGATTGCCGAGCGGAATCCCCTTACCTTCCGTGCTGTCAACAAACAGCTCACAAAGCCAACAAATATCCTCGTCATATCCGAAATGGTAACGGATAATCTCTTTAAGCGGTTCGTGGGATATGTTATAAAAGAATTTGGTTATATCGCATTTGAGGATATAACCGTTGTGACCGTATTTGTCATAAAAACTTTTAATATGCACGCTCAGGCGGTCAAGCCCGAAGAGCGTGCCTTTTCCTTTCTGCCCGGCGCAGTTATCAAAAACAAATATCTCCTGCATACGGGGTAAAAGCACGTTGTCACATAAACTGTGCTGCACAACCTTATCTTTAAAAGAGGTTGTCTGAATGAGCCGTTCCTTAGGCTCGTAAACCTTGAACTCATTGTATTTTGAAACGGTGTATGTTTTATTCTTCAGCTGTTCAATCAGAGTATGAACACCGTCAAGGGCCATTGCCGAAAACTTTGCGCATCCGGTTTTAAAGCCCTTGCCGCACTTGCTTTTACGGTATGCCTTATACATGTTTTCAAAATCAATCACTTTTTCAAAATCGGTCATGCAGCACAGTCCTTTTTGTTTATCCCTTTTGGGAAAGGTTATGCGTTCTTTTGATGTGGGCGCACTGATTTCAGCTGTTGCTTACTCTGTCCGGCTATTCCACCAATACGGACGAACGCCGTTGTTGTTGTAGTTACTGTTGTTGTAGTTGATGTTGCCGTGCGGCGAAACGCAAAGAAAATTACAACGCATAGCCTATTTAGTTTATCTGTATGTTTTTCGCCAGGCAACAGCCATATGCTTGACATCACACACCAGGCCGCTCCAGTAATCCGCCTTTTTACTCGGAATATAATTCAGCTTCATGGAAAGCTCAATGTAATAAAGAAGAACGTCGCAATAATAAATTGCTTCCGTTATCGTTTCGCTGCGTTCTTTTTTGAGCTCCGCTCTGATGCTGTTTGTTTTCAAAAGCTTGTTATGAATATACAAGCACGCTTTATTGATTTCATCCACAAGCGAATGTCTTGCTTTTTTCGGAAAATTATCCGTATTCATGCTCGCTTTGTATGTATAAACCGAAAGCTCCTTTGCCTTGGCAATAACAGCCATCTCGCTGCTTTTATTCTTTTTTTCCATCGGATACAAAGATTGAAGAGTCAAAGATTAAAAACGGACGAACGCCGTTGTCGTTGCCGATACTGTCGTAGTCGTCGATGCCGCCGCGCGGCGAAACGCAAACGACCCATCTCGGCTCATCATGAGGCTGTGCACTCTCAGGTGTTGCAGTCCACCACACATCGTCAACCGGGTACATATCAAAGATGTCAACATTCTGTCTGACAAAATCAAATGTTGGAATACAAATTTCTGCTTCAAGTGCAGGATAAGGTTTAAGACCGTCAAGTGCTGTGAGGCTTGTTTCAAAACTGCAGATATTCTCTGCACCAACCTCGGCTTTAATTTTTTCAAGAAGTTTACCGAGCTTTGCTCTAATATCGCTGTTTGTGAAATCGTTATTGTCACCGAATCGGGATTTAAAAGGAAGATCTCTCGCAACAGCCGTAACCTTGCCGTTCACTTCAGAGAACTTAATAAACTCAATTCCTGCAATTACAAATGTTGCCTTATCGGGTATATCGGTAATTTTAACTGTACTCATTTTTTTCACTCCTTATTCAGATACAAAGATGTCAGATTTTAAGATACAAAACGGACGAACGCCGATGTTGCTGTAGAGACTGATGCCGTAGCTGAAGTTGCCGCGCGGCGAAACGCAAAGAACGGATACATCATTATCATGCTCAGGTGTGCTCCAGGCTGTTGCAAGCCATTCCCAGATTCTTGGAAGAATTTTACCGTCGAACTTATATGCATATTTACGCTGCATGTTACCTGTTCGAAGCGCTGCTTTTCGCTTAACGTTTCCGTATTGCTTCATTCCGTCATCAGCGGTCAAGTCAAGTTCAAATTCTTTCATGTTATCTTCGCCGATAACTGCAGCGATTTCTCCTGCAAATTTATTGCAGATTTCTTCAACCTTTGAACCGTTATAGTTGTTATTACTGCCGAAAGTGGTATCTTCGCAGATGCTGTTACGGCTTATAACAACTGAATAACCGTCCTCAAAGTGTTCAAGAACAACAAGCTCACGCTCACCTATCTTGAAAATGCTGTCTTCCGAAAACTCGGAAAGAAGCTTGTTTTTAGCCGCATATTTTGCCTCAAGCTCTGCAGCTTCGGCTGCGCTAAGCTCGATTTTGCGGCCGTTCAGATTGATGTAATTTGCCATATATATCCTCTCCTTTAAAAAAATTCTCGTAACAAACACTCGTTTTATTATTAATAATTAAAAGTTAATGACAAAAGCGAGTGAATATTTTGAACACTTTAGTCGATGAAGCAATATCTTTTCGGACCCCTATGCTTGTTTATGAAATCCTTAAGTTTCCTAACGAAGATTTCTTTCCCATTTGCCCAAGATGCAAAATCACGCTTGAGCGTGAATATCAGCATTTCTGTGACCGTTGCGGTCAACATCTGTCTTGGAACAAATATTACAAAGCTAAAATAATTAACTGGTATCTCGGTTTAAAACTATAAACCATTAACCCCATATTTCTTTTTTATTTCCAAACGTTTGCCAAGCGGCAATTCCCTGAGCTTTTTAAGCGTTTCAACCTCTGCGTGAACGCACTCTTTTTCAGTTTTATAAAATGGGCACGCTTTACCCTCACATACCGTAACCGTCAACGCACTGCATTTGAACTTTCCGTTATTATTGCTGTAAGCAAAACAATCCAACGTTACCACTTCCCATCCAATATTTTTCTTGTTCTGCACCCTGATTTGAAGCTTTTACAATGCTTTTCTTTATATTCATTAAGCGTCTTACTGTTTGTGAATTCCAATCCGTATCCTTTGATACAGATAATTTTCAGCCTTTTGGTGCAAAGATAATAAGGGCATATAATCTTATCATCGTCAAAAGTTGAATAGCCTGACATCAGAATTCACCTTTCATTTTAAGCTCGGCACTGTTTCTCATTGTATGCCCTTCACAGCCGTGCATCGTTTCAATAACATCAATCGCTTTTATAAAAAGCTCTTTATAATCTGCATCGGGAGAAATCTGATGCATCAGAGCCGAAAGCATCTCATCTCCCCTTTTTATTGATTCCTGAATTCGTCTGCTACCCTCAACATATCTTTGGCGCTCTCTGCTTATGTCAATGAACATATGGAATGCATCGAGCTTCATTCTTGCTGCATCGGGCTTCATTATCATGCAGGCCTTGTAACAAGTGTCCGCATTTTTAACATATTGATAAGCAATCCTTGCTTCTACCGGCTGATGCGGTGGCAAAGGCTTGTCTTCGCTTATCAAATTGCAAATCTCGGTAAATTCCATATGTGCACTCCTTTCTTTTGTTGCGCTGAACGGCAGCGGCGTTTCCGCCGCCGCCTTTGTTCTTAAATCAATCGTCTTCGTTTGCAATACACTGCGCAGCAGTGTCGCACATACCGGAATAGGCAACCGCTATGTCAGTTGATTCATCAGGACAAGTACAAGGAACATCGTCCTTGAGCTTTTTGATTTCCTTGCGAAGAATCTCGTTCTGTTCGCTGAGTGCCTGGTTGCTGCCCATAACATTTTCGATAACGTTCTGCTGAGCTCTGATTTTTTCGCCAAGTGATTCAATAATTACAAGTGATGTGTCTGCATTAAACATTTTGTTTTCTCCTTTTGTCTGTTTTTTTCTTATTCCTTAAACCGAAGCTGCGCCAATCGTCAAGCAGAAAAGCCTTTGGCGGTTTATAATCGGCCTCAATCTGCTCCGAAATACTTTCATCGTTAAGCCATGCCATAAAAGGTCTTAACCTTTTATGGCATCTGACCACGGCCACTCTGATGTTGTGAAAAAGCACTTTTTCAAAAGCAACAATCAACGGTTCTTTGGTAAATAAATATATAAGCACAGCTGCCGCCGTAAACTCAACAAAACTTTTCATTGCTTCGTTCATTACGCAAAACTCCTTTTTGATACTTTGGTATATCGCCGCAATCTCGTTCTCTTACATCATTCATGTCATAGCTCGGCTTTGTTTCCAACGCTCCTTTAGGTCGTCTGTTCTCAATAGTGGATAAATCATCCTCATATCTGCGCCCGTTAAGCCAGGTTGAGGGGTACGGAATAAAAGCCGTTTCGCTCCATTGCTCTGTCTTTTTGAAAGCCTCTACCGCCTCAAGAATTTTGGCAAGAAGCTCTGCATCGGGATTGATTTTTCTGAAAGAAGCAAAAGCATTCTTTTTATCAACCTTTTTCGGGTAAAGAGCCCAGAAGTCCTCAAACATATCCCTCAGCTCTGTCTCTCTGATTTTGTCAACGCATTTTCGCTTCTTGGGCTCGGTTACGGCAATCGGCTTCTTAACTTCGCCCCATTTCTCAATAAAATCGGCAATGGCATTTTTCATTCCTTCAATATCGTCGCTGTCTTTAACATCTGCAACAAACAATATTTCAAATTCAACCTTCATATGTAACCTCACATCTCATTAGCATATGCCGTAACAGCTTCAGCTTCATTAAGGCTGAACCCTTCCCACATATCATCGTCAAAACTTTTGCTCAGAACAGCATGTCCGAAAACGTCTGTGCCGCACATCTCCGATGCACGTCTGTTGAACTGTGAATCAAGCTTCTTTTTTGAACATCCTGAAACAGCTGTATATTCTTCTCCGTTTGCCAAAGCTTCGCTGTTATGTAAAACTCTGCCGCATTTATCGGTTATATGTTGCCAAGCCTTGTCCTGACTGCCGAACTCCTTAGCGTATGCAGGCTTGTTAACCGGCACAATAATCAAAAACATTCTCTTTTTTGCCATTTTCATGCACTCCTTAAATGCTTATCGATATAATCAAAAAGGTCTTGACGCTGTACTCGGATGATTTTGCCGTCTCTGACACTCGGCATCCCCTTATCCTTCAGAATATTTCTCACCTTTGATTCCGAACAATTAAGGAAAAGAGCAACCTGCATAATCGTCAGCATCTCCGGCAGCTGCTCTCTGTTATATACCCATGCAGGTAAATTCTTTTTCATAATCAGCACTCCTAAAACTATCTTATAAGCTCATCAACCGTACAGCCGAAAACATCGGCAATGCTCTTTGCAAGCGCCAAAGTCGGCTGCTTAATACCCGTCTCGATTTTTGCTATCATAGACCTGTCAACAAAAACCTTTTCCGCAAGGTCCTCTTGCCTCATGTTCAGCTCCGCCCTTCGCTTTTTAATGTTCTCTGAAATTGCCATAATACCGCTCCCTTTTTACTTCTTGCTTTTTTTCGTCCTTTTTGTTATGATGTAATCATAATGTGACCTCGCGAACATATTAGCACGCATTTTGCGTGTTTGTCAAGAATTTTGTACGCATTTCAGAAACTTTGTTAATATCAAACAAAAATGGAGTGAATATTTTGCGTGTTTTGAACAACATTTTTTTAGAATTAAAAAAACAAAACAGAAAACAAAAAGAATTAACAGATTTTATTGGAATATCAAAAAATGTTTTTACAGATTGGAAAAGCGGTAAAAATAAATCCTATATGAAATATCTGCCGCAGATTGCGGAGTTTCTCAGTGTATCGGTTGATTACCTGCTCAGCGAAACCCCCGGAGAAATAAAAAAAGCTCCCGATGCCAAAGCACCGGAAGCTGATGAAAGCTTTAAAAAAATGTTTTCTATGTATTCTTCTCTCTCTGATAAGGACAAGGTTGCCGCTGAGAAGTATCTTGAATTCTTGTTAAATAATCAAGATAAAGAATAAGGTTTTCCTCGCTAAGCTCGCTGACTTTTTCTTTGAATTCCTTCTCGGTCATCCCTTTCGCCCCTTTCTCTTCTCGAACATTTGTTCTGTTTTTAATTTTAGCACGCTTTTTCATTTTGTCAACTCCTTTTCGCCATTTTTTTCCTTTTGTTACTTAATGACCGAAAACGTGCTTCATCACGCTCTTTTCCGCCCTATTTCCGTTATATCGGAACTTATTCTTTTTTAACAATAAAAATATCCCATGGCTCTGCCCCCAACGCCTCTGCAAGCATGCAGACCGTCATCACCGTCGGATTCCCCTGGCCGTTTTCAATTGTGTTAATCTGGCTTTTGCTGACCCCCGATTTCTCCGCAAGCTCCGTTATCGTCAACCCTGCCGCAGCTCTCAGCTCAAAAAGCTTATATTCAATCTTCATCCGATCACCTCAAGTCAAATATAAGCTTTTGTAATTTTAATTCAAATATTTAAGGGAAGTGTATTTATGCCTTTAATATTTTTTCTCATTTTATTTGTTGCATATTTTTGCTTTACCTTTTATTTTTCTGCAACAAAGCCTTCTGTAAGCTTTAACAAAAATACGCCTTTAGAACCTTATTTTTTAGAAAACGCTATTTTTCATTTCAAAACAAAGCTATCCGAAGAGGACAATTGTTATTATAGCGATCTAATTTTTTATTCAAAAACATATAAGCATACCTGTGAAAAACTTGAAAACGTTTTAGTGTATCACAAACCTCACTATTGGGGATCTTTCTTTTTTGCTACCTGTTTTGCTGTTGCAGACTTTTTATATTGTTTCGAATGGAGAAAAGAAGATTGGTTGTTTTATGTCATTTCTTTTGCTTCAGCAATTATATTAATTATATTATTCTGTTTTTTGATGAATCGTTATCTTGAACATTACGATTATAACGAAAATACATTGGAAGCCATAGTTTCAATCACTGAGCCTTCATCAACCAAATGCAGCAGATTTCCATACAGCAGATATGTTTCAGAATCTTTCCACTCTGATTATTTAATTTCTCAAGAAACCGGGCTTCATTACAGCATGTTCAATTCTTTTTCGGAATATATAAAAGCCGAATATGATTATTCTGCAAAAATATTAACAGGTAGAATTAACGCCATGGAAGCTCAAATCGAATTTCTTTTATCAGAGCCTAAAAAGCATATCATTGGTTCTCTAGCGTTTCTTGCTGTCTATTTTTGGTTAATTTAAATATTCAAAGGGTGATTAACTTGCCTAAAAAACAAAAAAGATCCGACGGCAGATATGCCGTTCAAATCTATCTCGGTAAAGATGAAAACGGAAAACGAAAATATAAAACCGTATACGGCAAAACTCAAAAAGAAGCTAATGAAAACGCCGATGTTCTCCGTCTTCAGCTCGGCAAAGGCGTAGACATCACGGAATCTCAAAGCTCTTTCAAAAAATGGGCAGAGCTTTTTCTCGAATCTCAAAAAAACAAATTAACAAGTTCTGAATACAAAACAAAAGAAAGCAGAATTTCATTCTTTTATGATTTCTTCGGTTCCTCGCCGATTATCAAAGTACAGCCATATCACGTTGAAGAAGCTCTTAACAAACTTGCCGAAAAGAACCCTTCAACCGGCCGCCCAAGTGCAAAGAAAACAATCATAGGTTATAAACAAGCTTGCTCCCAGGTATTCCAGGTTGCTATCAAAAACAGAGCTGCCGAATTTAATCCGGTTGAGTATGCAGATATAAAATCGGATGTTCAGCCAAAATCTCGCCGAGCTCTCGATGAGTTTGAAAGAGAAAGAATTCTTCGTTCGGACCATAAAGCAAAAACTGCAGCCATGATTGCAATGTTTGCAGGCCTGCGCCGTGGTGAGTTAACCGCTCTGACATGGGATGATATTGATTTCAAGACCAACACAATAAGAGTAAATAAATCTTATGATTTTAAATCAAGAACTGATAAAGCCCCAAAAACAAAAGCCGGCATTCGCCTCGTCCCTATGCCTCGACTTCTCTCCGACTATCTTTCCGGCATAGAGCACACAACCAAATATGTCTGCTCTCTGAATGGAAGAAAAATGACAAATCAATCTGACTGGGAATCGCTGCTTTATGGTTTATTGGTAGATTTTGAAATCAAATATGGCAGTAGCGGCAGAAAAAGAAAAAATGAAAAAACGCCCACCGTTTTTACAATTCCTGTTTTCGGTTGGCACGATCTTCGTCACACTTATGCAACTATCCTTTATGAAGCTGATGTTGACAAGCTTACCGCAAAAGAGCTGCTCGGTCATGCAGACCTTTCAACTACAATGAAGATTTATACTCACCTTTCCGAACAGAAAAAAATCCATTCAATTGATAAGCTCGACTCATTCCTTTCGGACTCTAATTCAGAACACCTTGTGTCAAAATAAAATTTGCAAGTCATGTGCAAGTCAGCATTTTATAACTTACGTTATATATAGCGCATTTCAGACTTTTTAGTTTCGGGTTCGACCCCCGCCATCGGCACCACACCAACATAATCCGAACCTTTTACCGATTGGAGAAAGGTTCGGATTTGTTCTTTTTCCGAACGGTTTATAAAATACCCCGACTAAGCCGGATGAACTATTATGCGTCAAAACCGCATAAAACAAGCGAAAACTCATTTAGATGAATGGAACGAAGTTGACAGTAAAAGCATCCAGTGTTATGATAAAATTTGTTCAGACAAATTAGAATTTTTCAATCAAAAGTATTGTTATAAAGTGAGATTTTTATTATGAAAGAGCCAAAATACTTTTTGAGCAAAGCTCAAAATAATTACCCTGAACTTATTTACACAGTTCTCACACCGAATGTAGCCGAATTTACCGCAACAAGCGGTGACTGCATACTTCTTGACCTTGGTGAACACGCTGTGGGACATTTTTCCTTTGCTTTTGATAAGGTTGATATATTTGTTGACGCTCCCGTTCGGTTAATCATCAAGTTTGGTGAAGATATGAGAGAAATCAATGATGATTTTTCTCAATATAAGGGCACACTTTCGAAAACATGGTTACAGGAAGAAATAATCAATCTTGATTATCCTCAAAAAACAACCTTGCCTCGAAGGTACGCTTGCAGATACATAAAAATAACAGTAGAAAAAGCCAACAGACCTATAAAGCTGTTTGATTTTTCTTTCCGTGCTTCAACAAGTGCGGATACTTCCGTTCTGAAACCGGCAAACACAAAGGATACTTTACTGAATAAGATTGACCTTGTTGCAACCAACACTCTTAAAGAATGTATGCAGACATTTTTCGAGGACGGACCCAAGCGCGACCGCCGTCTCTGGATCGGTGATTTAAGACTTGAAGCTCTCACAAATTATTACACATTTAACAACCTTGAAATCGTAAAAAGATGCTTATATCTTTTTGCTGCAGGTGAATGCAACGCTCTCGGTTTTCTGCCGTCATTTGTTTACGAAACACCTTATTATCATTCGGGAGCAACGCATATTGAGGATTATGCACTTTTGTATGTTGTAAGTGTATGCGATTATTATGAGCATACCGGAGATATAAGTGTTATAAACGACCTTCTTCAAATCTGCAAATCGCAGCTTGAAAGCTTCAGAAAAACACTCGATGAAAATATGATTGTTACAAGACAGGACGGTTGGTTTGCTTTTATCGACTGGTGTCCGGGTCTGGAAATTCTGACATCGCTGCAGGGCGTTTATCTCTACACGCTTGAACGCTTTTCAAAATTACTTAAAGCAATCGGTGATGAAGAATACAAAAAATATTTATCTCAGCTTCATGAAGCCCGTTGCGCTTGTAAAACATATCTTTACAATGAAAATAAAAAAGCATTTATTAACGGATTTGACAGCAATCAATTCAGCGTTCATTCTCAGGTATGGATGATATTGGGCGGCGTAATAAGCGGTGCAGAAGCAAAAGAACTTTTGCTTTCATGCCTTGATAATGAAAAAGCTAAACAACCCGTCACTCCGTATATGCGCCATTATGTAACAGAGGCTATGTTAAAGCTGGATATGAAAAATGAAGCTGTTCAATATCTGAAGAAGTTCTGGGGAGGAATGCTCGATCACGGTGCAGACACATTCTGGGAAGCGTACATTCCTGACAACCTTGATTTTTCACCGTACGAGGACAGAATGATAAACAGTCTCTGCCATGCATGGAGCTGCACGCCATCATATTTCATCCGAAAATTCGGGATGTGATTTATGATAAGGATTTAAATTATGAGGGTTAAACGATATACTACCGATAAATCAAGTATTCCGGATATAGATAAGACGTTTATAAAAGAATAAATACAGTTTGCCAAAATGAAACAACAGAAGCAACAGCGAGTTGCTTGTTCATTAAAACATTCGGTGTTAGTATAATACTGAGGTGATAAATCTATGAAAACGAAAGATATTCTTCTTGAACTCAGAACAAAAAACGGTATGTCGCAGGATGAGCCGGCAGAGGAAGTGTTTGTAACCCGTCAGGCTGTCAGCCGTTGCGAGAACGGAGTTTCACATAGTTAAGGATACCACACCAAAACCCACGCTTTAAATGCTTTCAAAACATTATTTATTTTGGAGGTATCCCCTAATGAACTATATTAAATTTTGTAAATTTAACATTGACACCGCTTGTGTTGAGGTTAAACTTGCCGACGGCTCAATAGTTTCTGTTGACTGCATTGCTGGTTGAAGTAAAATAACAAAACACCAACAAATATTAAATATCAGCAAAATAAATCCTGAAAATTTTGCAAACAAACGGAATATATAATCAGTTTGCAAAACACGAAAGGAGCAAATCAAAATGAACAGAAATGACAAAGAATTTATCGTGCAGAAAATCAGAACACAGTACACCGAGAAAGAAAATACACAGCTTGATGCCCTTAAAAAGCTTGACGCAAAGGTTAAGAAGCCTGCAAATGTGTTTGCGTATATTTTCGGAAGCATTGCCGCAATCATTATGGGCAGCGGTATGAGCCTTGTTATGACCGATATCGGCGAAACTCTTGGTTTTTCAGAGCCAACGATTCCCGGTATTATAATAGGTATTATCGGTATGCTTATGGCGATTATCAATTATCCCGTTTATAAAAAGTTTCTTGCATCCCGCCGCAAGAAATATGCAAAAGAAGTTATTGCTTTGAGCGATAATATAATGAAAAACTGAGATAAAATAAATTGAACAATTCTTTAAAGCAAGCAGCTTTACGGTTGCTTGCTTTTTTGCTTTAACATTTCGTTAACCTTTCAAAAACACAAGCAAAACAACAAATTAATATAATTACTGAAATTATAATGTCGTATTTTGCAATTTTACGGAGTGAAATTATGAAAAAACAGCATAAAAATCTTGGCAATCCAAACATACCCGATTACAGCACGCTGAAAGAGATAATTGTTACCGGCACAAAGCGTGGCGGTGACAAGCGAATGGTTATGTTCCTTGACAAAGAAAAGAATATGTGCGAGATGAACTATAATCAGATGTGGCGCAAAATCTGCGGACTGGGAACATATTTCAAATCTCTCGGTCTTGTTGAACACAAGAAAATTGCAATCATCGGTGAGAATGTTATCGAATGGGTAATTGCTTATTATTCAGTTCTTTGCGGCGGAAACATTAATGTTCCGATGGATTACAAGCTTCCTGCCGAAGACCTTGCAGACCAGCTTATCCGCTGCGGCTGCGATGCTCTTGTTTATACTGCAAAATTTTCTTCAATGGTTGAAGAATTCAAAAAAGACGAAAAAATGCCTGTCAAACACTGGTTTTGCATTAATGACTTTGATTCTTTCATTGAAAACGGATTGAAAATTTATGACAGCGGCGACAAATCATTTGAGGATATCGAAGTTAAGCCCGATGACCTTGCCTGCATTTCTTATACATCCGGCACAACCGCAAAAAGCAAAGGCGTTATGCTTTCCCATAAAAACATTGCCAGCAACTGTGCCGCCGCCTGCCGTGCACATTCGGGCAGACACGTCATAGGCTTCATCCCTCTTAACCATACCTATGCGTGGGTAAGCGCACTTTTCGCAACATACATAGTTATTGAATGGGGTTATATGTGCGACAGCATAAAGGACATTCAGAAGGACCTTGTTAAAATCAAGCCCTACAATTTCTCGGGAGTTCCGCTTGTTGTTGAAACAATCTATGATAAAATCTGGAAAACCGCAAGAAAAACGGGCAGAGAAGATGTTCTCAAAAAAGGTCTTAAAATCAGCAACTTCCTTATGAAGCTCGGCATTGACAAAAGACGCAAAATCTTCAAAACCATTCTCGATAATCTCGGCGGAAATCTTGATATGATTATCTGCGGAAGCGCAAATCTTGACCCTAAATATGAAAAGGGAATGCACGATTTCGGTATTGATGTTTTCAACGGCTACGGTCTTACCGAATGCTCACCCGGCGTTACCTGCAACAGAGCGGATAAATTCAAATTCGGCTCTGTCGGTACACCGCTTGACTGCTGCGAAATCAAAATCGTAAATCCCGATGACGAAGGTGTCGGTGAAATTTACGTTAAGGGCACAAACGTTATGGTCGGTTATTACGGCGACCCGGAAGCAACCGCCGCCGCATTTGACGGTGAGTGGTTAAAAACGGGCGACTACGGAAGAATTGACGAAGACGGTTTCCTCTTTATGGTAGGCAGAAAGAAAAATCTTATCTGTCTTTCAAACGGCAAGAACGTTTCTCCTGAAGAGCTTGAGGACAAGCTCCGAAGAATCGACTATGTTGCAGAAGTTCTTGTTTATGCAGATGACAAGAGAATTATCGGTGAATTTTTCCTCAACGAAGAGGATTATCCCGATGCAAGAGCAAGACTCAAGGGCGACGTTGATGCATTCAACAGAAAAATGCCCTCTTTCAAAAACATAAATAAAATCATAATCCGTGACGAGGAATTCCCCAAAACAACCACTCTTAAAATAGCAAGAAAATATAACTGATACAAAAAGAACCGACTCGAGTGAGCCGGTTCTTTTCATTTTATGAGTTCATCTGTAAGTTTAAGAATAAGCGGTGCAATTTCTTTGCGTTTTTTGGATGCTTTTACTTTATAAGCAGGATATGCAAAAGCACAAACAGCAATTCCGATTATGCCGAAAATTATACCCGGCACAAACATTTTATCTGTCCATACCATAACGCAGCTCATTCCGAAGCCGAGAATCAGAGCACCGAGTATTCCGACGGTAAGCGCAACTGCCATTGCAGATTTGTTAACACTTGCATCAAGTCTGCGAAGCTGTTCAAGCTTCGTTTCTCTTTCATCGGGTTCGGTATATTTTTCTCTTATCCTTTTTATTTCTTTGTTTTCAGCAGCAGAATAAGAGTAGGAATATTTCTTTTTTTCGTTCATTTTTATCCTCCGAATTGATTTGACTATATCTTACCCTGCAAAGATTTTTAAAATGATATAATTATGTTTTTGTTTTGTTAATTTGTTTTAAGCTTTACCGTAAAAGTGCTTCCTTGACCCGGTGTGCTTTCAACGGTGATTTCTCCGCTGAGAATATCAATAACCCGTTTAACAAGAGCAAGCCCGAGTCCGTTGCCTTTTTCCGAGTGAGATGTGTCACCCTGATAAAATTTATCAAATATGCGCTTCATTGTGGCTTCATTCATTCCGCAGCCCGTGTCGGAAACGCTGACGGTAACATAATTGCCGCTCTTTTTCAGATTTACGCTTATTTTTCCGCCGTTGGGTGTGAACTTAAGTGCATTTGAAAAGAGATTGTTCCAGACTATGATCAGCATTTCGGAGTCGGTATTAATATAAACATCATCTTCGATATCGGTTACGATTTCAAGATTTTTATTGTCCCATTCGCTTTCGAAGCCGATAAGACATTCACAAAGCATTTCACTAAGGTTGCATTTTTTCAGGTTGGGATAAAGCTTCTGTGCTTCAAGCTTATTGAGTTTCAGAATGTTGGTTATGAGTTCAGAAAGATGTCTTGTTACTCTGTTGATTGACTTTGCATATTCAAGACGCTTTTCTTCCGGCAGATTCGGTTCTTCGAGCAATGCGCCGTAATTCTGCAGAACGGAAAGCGGAGTTTTGAGTTCGTGAGAAACATTGGCAACAAAATCGGTTCTCAATGTTTCAATACCCGAAAGCTCTTCCGCCATCTGATTAAGGTCGGCAACAATCGTGTTGTATTCACCGATTCTTATAGGCTGAAGGCGGGTTTCGAAATTACCGTGAGTTAATTTTTCTGTGAATTCGTGAATTTTTTTAACCGGTCTCTGAACAAGAATTTTTCTTCTTATAAAGTCAAAAACAGTAAAAATAAGCCCGAGGAACAAGGCATTATAAAATGTGAAAACAGCGGCAAAATATATGTTTTCTTTGGTATATTCAATTCCCGTATCACGCTGAAGAATGTGAAGAAAAAGCACCAAGCTGCAGGATATGACAAAGGCAACAACCGAAAAGAACAGGATAAACCTGTAAAAAGCAAACAGCAGCTTTTTTATCATTTCAGCACCGCCTTATAGCCGAGACCGTGAACGGTTACGATTTCAAATTCATTGCAGCAAGAGAATTTCTCGCGGAGCTTTGTCATATAAACATCAACCGTTCTTGTACTTGAATTTGTGTCAACATCCCAGAATTCATTCATAAGCTGGGAACGGGTAAAGGTTTTCTTCGGATAAGAAAGCATTTTGAAGATGATATCAAATTCACGGACAGTAAGCTGGATTTCTTCATCGCCGTAATATGCTGTATGTTCCTCAGCATCAAGAACAAGATTGCCGATAACCACTTTCTTGCTGACAGCGATTTTTGCTCTGCGGAGCAATGCACCGATTTTAAGATTAAGTTCGTCAAGGTCAATGGGTTTTACCATATAATCATCAATGCCTATGCCGTAGCCCATTCGCTTTGACATAAAGTCATCTCTTGCGGTAACAAAAAGAATGGGTATTTCCTTGTTTGTTTCACGAACTGCGGCAGCAAACTCAAAGCCGTCTGCACCGGGCATCATAATATCGGAAATAATGAGGTCAATCTGTTTTTCATACAGAACATCATAAGCTTCATTTGCGTTAAAGCACCCGAAAACCTCGTGGCCGTATTGAGAAAGATAGGTCGAAACCGCTCTGTTAAAATCCTGATTATCTTCAACTATAAGAATTTTAGGCATAATAAACACCTCCGTGATAATTATATCATAAATTCGTTATTTCTGCATTCTTTTTTTCAATGTCGGAAAGAAGTAAAAGATGGTTTTTATAAAAAGAATGAGTTTTCTCTTTGTCAGCGAAAAGTCCGATTGGTGTACCGTGGTCGCCTGTGCTTACGGGCATAACATTCCACATCCCTGACCTTATATCATATTTATCAAAATCTTTGAACGGCTCGGTTGACGGATGCTTTGCCGATTCAACATCAACAAGACCGTCATTGCCGACGATCGGTTTGCCGTTCTTTTTGCAGTCATGAAGCATAAGCGATGATGTTGCTTTCATAAGAATGAAAGATGTGTTCAAAGGCTTCTTTTTTACTTCATCAACCGCATTGAACGGATATGAAAAATAATAAACCGACGGTGAAATATGTATTTTTTCATTAAGCTCCTTTGAACCCTGAGCATACATATCATAGGCAATGCAATCGTTTGTGTTAAACAGCTTTTTCATTACTTCAACAAAAGATGCGTTGCTTTTATTATCGGGAGAATCCGTCAAGCCAAACTGCTCAAGGTGAAAATCCGCAAATTTATGCCCGACTGATGTTCTGCCGAAAATACCTGCGTAATTGTAGGCGATATATTTAAGAGGATTAATGAGTTTATATTTTTCGGCAGTTTCATAAGCCTTTGTGCCGTCAAGAGGTGAACATATAGCAGTAACAGAGCAGACAAAATCTTCTTTTCCTCCGAGGAACAGAGGAGAAACATCTTCACTTGCTACAACTTCTTCGGGTGCACCGTTTGCAAGCAGATGAGCAAGCATACGGCTTGAATTACCCCCGAAGCTGTGACCGATTAAATGAATCTTTTTATCGGCACTCCAACCTTCAAACAGCGGCTTGGCGTATGTTCTGCCGTAGCGTTTGTGACCGTGTTTTTTTGAATGAGCTTCGCCGTAGTCAACTCTTGTTCCCGTAAGCTGTGCATAAAGCTCGCAAGCCTGATCCCAGGCACTTGACATCGGGCCGACTGAAGCGGCATAGCATTCTGTTCCTTCGTTCGAAAGATATTCTGTGATGCTTCCGCTTGTTGCTCCCCAATAGGGTACTTTCTTATTTATGCCTTCGTTTTGTCCCCAGCCGAACATTCCGTGCACAAACACAATCGGATATGACAATTTTTTCATTTTAACATCCCCAATTACAGGAGTTTTAAGTTTTCTTCAATTCTGTCAAAGAAGTTTGCAAGCATTTTTCTGTCGCTCTCGTTGCCTCTTATGCAGGTCGTAAGCATTAAATCTCCGTTATACGAAAGTACATTGAGTGCGGCACACGGTTTTTCTTTTGCTCCGCCGCCGACCCATACCTCTGTCGGAACAATACCGTCAAAAGCGAGCAGCTCAGGTTTCATTGCACCAACGTTGCTGACCGAAAGATTTGCATTTGTATATCCGAGGCTTGTTATAAGCTCTGCCTGGGCATAAATCATTGTTGAAAATCCGAGATTCAGCAAAGGCTGACCGTGAAGCCCCATAAATTTATCTTTTTTCGCTTCGGTTGTGCTTTTTGTAACAGCTTTCAGAGTATCTGCCATTGTTCCGCCTTTGGATTCAACAATGCAGGGTGTGAACGCTGTATGATTTGTGTAGCCGATGTTTTCAGGATGTTTTATATATCTTCTCAAATCAACAGCGGAAGAAATGCCGACTCTTTCTGTTTCGTCACAACCCGAAACATCATAAAAAGCTCTGATATATGCAGCAGCAATAAGATCGTTTGCCGTCGCACCGTATTCTTTTGCCTTTAATCTTGCAGGCTCAAAAACATCTGCTCCGATTTTCTTGCGGACAAGCATTTTTCTGTCGGTTTCTCTTACTTTGGTGAAAGGCAGAGTGTGTTTATCTTTTGAAGAAACAGCGGCAAAAAGCTTTTTTGCAATCTTTCTGTCCGATTCGCTCATATCGTCATAAACGCACTCGTACGCACGGGATTTGCCTGAATAAAAAACGGAAACCGTTCCGTTTTTTATATAACTGTCATAGCCTATGAACATATCATTCAGAAAGCTTTTCAGACCGCCGCCGTCCATACACATATGATTGAAAATAAAGCAAAGTCTGCATTTGCCTTCGCAGAAGAACAGACCGACTTTAATCTGAACATTGCTTGTGACGGGGATTTCCTGAAGCAGAAAATCGTCTGCAGAACGCTCTAAATTCATTGTTTCTCTCATCGAAAAAATATCGTCAATATGATAATCCGAAACTTTCCAGTAAGGATTTATATGATTGTCAATGAATTTTGAATGGAAAACGGGTGCAGATTCAATAATGCAAAGAAGAACTGTTTTCAGCGCTCTTATATTCGGAATAAAATCGTATTCAATTTCAAAGCGTGCAATTCTGTCCATCCACCTGCGGCACATATAATTGACCTTGTCATATAACTCCGCAGGAAGTCTTTCGGGAATCGGCTTTTCATTTTTGATTATATCATTGATAATCTTTTCGTCGGAAAGTCCTCTTGAAGCAAGCTTATTTGCTCTGTCAATGGATTTTGTTTTCTCTGAAATCATAATTATTCCTCAATAATATGAGAGAAGAAGAATTTTTTTCTTTCCTCATTATCAATAAGTTTTACGGGTTTTACCTGATTGAGATTTGCACCTCTGTCTTTAAGCATCTGACGGTAATCGTCATAAGTGCCGTGGCGCAGGAATTTAACCTCGCAATGACCGAGACTGCCGTTCTGAAATGCAGGCTTTGCAGACGGATTATTTTCACAAAGCAAATCTTCAAACAGCTTTGCATATTCTTTTTCAAGGCTCTTATCAGTCTGTTTTGCCGTTTCTATAAGCAGAACATAATGACCGGGCGAAGTGTTGTGGTCAACATAAATGCTGTAACCGACAAACAGCTCATTGAGTTTTTCCGACATACCGTTGACAATATAATCAAATGCCATCTGCGTCATTTTTTCTCCGCTGATATTGGCAACCTGATTGAGTCTGTAGCAGAATGTTATCTTTGGCAGTTCGTTATAGAATCCCGTTACACGGATAACATCTTCAATTCGGTATCTGTAAAATCCGCTTGTGTTTGTGAGAATTATCTCATATTCCTTGCCCACTTCAAGGTCTTTGATTGTGAGCAGATTATCGTAATCATCCGAATCAACGGGGCGGAATTCATAAAACCCGTTATGGGGAAGCATAACGTACTCAAATGAATCAAGCTCAAGAGGAACAGCCATCAATGCTTCGGAAGCGGCATAGCCGAGATAATGAGCAGGGATTTTTCCGAGATATCGCTGAAGTTTTTTCTGATAAATCGCAACTGCACCCGTACCCATACCGAACATCCAGCTGATATTCGGCCAGATTCGGGGAACTATGGGAGAGCAGTCAAAACCTTTACGGAACTCCTTGCGAAGTTCTTCTGCACGCTTTGGGTCAGGCTTCAGTCTTTTTTCAAGCTTCGCACGCATTTCGGGAGGGCATTCAATGCCCGGATTGATTATGCCTTTTTCAATGTCATCGCAAAGCATCTCCCAGTTTTCTTCCATATAGAAGAACATTGATTCAAGGGTTGTAATGAAAATTGTGGTAAGGTAACTTATGTCCTTTTTTATAAGTGCAAAACGCAGTTTAAGATAATGCGAATCCATCTTTGTGTCATCATCAACAAACTGCAATTCCATTGGTGAGCTTGCAAAAATCGGCACAAGCGGCTTGAGATTCAGCAAAGGAACAGAAGAAATACAGCTCACACTTTTGCCGTTTTCAAGTTTTTCACAACCGATTTCGGCGGTGTTGAGTCCTTTCTGCGGAGGCATTAATCTGCCTTGCTTTCTGAAATAATTAAATGCACTTCCAACGGGTGCACTGAACCCGAAGCACTGGCAGACCCACTCCGATTTTGCGGACAGAGGAATGATTTTTGCCTTGCCCGTACTGCCCGAAGAAGCGGCAAAACGGCGGTAATATGCGTTTGTGATAAGACTCTTTTCCCCATTCATCATCCGCTGTACGTAATCGGCATAGTCTTCGTAAGTTGTTAAAGGAACAATTTTTTGATAATCTTCAACCGAATGGACCTCTTTGAAATTATTTGCTTTGCCGTAAACGGTTGACTTATTCTTCTTCATAAGAGAAAGCAACAGCTTTTCCTGCATTTTATTTGCTCTTTTACTGTAAATTTTAAGCTTTGCAAGTTCGGCAAGTCCGAGCGATGCCGAAAAAAGAGTCGGTATCTGCTTCACTGAAAAATTAGCCATTTTTTTGCTCCTCAAGGTAATCGGCAAGTTTACCGATTGTATCGCAATCTCTGAAAACTTCGGCATTGAGCTTTACACCGAACTCATCAAAAATTTCTTCCGAAAGGCATACGAGGTCAAAGGATGACATTCCGAGACCGCTTTTGATGTCTGTATCAGCAGTTATTTCATCATCGGGTTCAACATAGTTAAGAATAAGCTCGATTAATTTTTCCATTTTATTTCACCTTATCTTTTTTTATTTTTTTAAGAATCTCCGAAACTTTGACATCGGGATTTTCAATGCCCATAAGCAGAGTGTCGTGGATTTTATCATAAAAATGATGAAGCTCGTCCACGGGGTTGTTTACAACTCTGTATTCAAAATTGAAGTCAAGACCGTTATCGTTGCTTCTGTGCATAACGGTCAGATAAAGAGGCTGAACGGATGAATCGTTGTTATACCAGAAGCCTCTGCTTGTTTTCTTCATTTCTTCGCCGTAATAGGGCATGGGGAAATGCGGATGATATGAGAAAGTTATGCATTCGTATGTATATCTTGTGCCGGATCTCATTGCAAGATGACGAAGAATAACAGCCTCCATCGGACTTATATTTGAATGAGCAAAAATATCATTCTGTGCTTTTTCGATAACTCTTACCGCTTGAGTAAAAGTCATTTCGGGCTCAACAATGTTTCTCATTGAGTAGAAATGCATTCTTACACCGCCTGCTTTTTTATCAAGCAGGGTTGCACGACGGTTGACCATTATTTTATATGAAATATCTTTTTCGTCATTATTGAATGATGAAAGCGCACTTCTCATACCCATCATCAGCACGCAAGGAACGGAAAGACCTCTTTCGGCACACATTTTTATCAGTTTTTCTGATGTTTCCGCATCAAGACTAAACTTGATTGTTCTTGACTCGGGATTTGCGTCAAGCACCTCCGCTTTTCGAAGATTGGGCTTGTTTTTTTCGATTCTCTGCTGAAGAAGCCTGCTCGGACGCACATAGTCGGTATAAATCGGCTCGGGATAGTTTTTGATTGTACCCTTCCAGAATTCCTTATCCTTTTTGTGCTGTTCGGATTTTGCATATTCAAGCTCTTTTTCTACCATATCCCTGTATCTTCTCATCGGCTTGGGATAAGCCATTCCGTATTTTTTATGAAGATAGATTGAAAGCGCATCAGCAAGGAAAAGCTTTGATGAATAGCCGTCAAAAGCAAGGTGATGAAGTTTCATATAAATGCCGTGGTAATTATTTTCAAGATGAATTACCCTGATTTCGTTAACAGGCTTGTCCCACATATCAATAATTGAATGGGAACGGTTTTTGAGGAATTCGTGGGCATAATCCCATTTCATCTCAGTCAAATCTTCCTCAATGATTTCAATTTCGTGCTCGTGTGCAAGATATTGATAAACTTTATTGAAAGGCTTTTTGGTGAAACGCAGGCGGATTGCGTCGCATCTGTCCATAGCTTCATAAAGAGCTTCCTTCATAAGCCCGGTATCAAATTCACCCTGCCAGTAGTAACCCGTTACAATGTTGAGCACGGGAGCATCCGTGCTGTGATGCTCCGAAAGATAAAGCATAAGCGACTGTGCGGGAATAAGAGGATATGCGCTGACTTTTTTACCGTCTTTAAGCTTGATTTTCATAGTCTGCCCTCCGTATTTCAGAAGCTGACATTGCTTCTCTTGATTTTATTTGATGATGTTTTGGGGAAGGATGTTTCTCTGATGCGAAGAGAAGCGATTTCTCTTTCGGGCTTTTCACCGGCATTTGCTTCTTTTATCTTTTCGTTAAGATACGCTTCGATATCTTCAATTCCCATCATCGCCGCAAACTCCGTATCGGGGAAAACTTCGGCAACAATTCTGTCATTTTCGCCGCTTACAACGATTTCCTTGATAACTTTTTCATCGGCAAATTTTGCTTCAAGCTCTTCGGGTGAAACGTTTTCTCCGTTTGAAAGAATAATAAGGTTTTTAATTCTTCCTATAACATAAAGATGCTCGCCGTCATCACTGAATCTGCCGAGGTCACCCGTTCTGAGGTAGCCGTCTTCGGTGAATGCTGCTGCGGTTTCCTCGGGCATTTTGTAATAACCCATCATAACCGACTTGCCCTTAACCTGAATTTCACCGTCAACAATTCTTGTGTCGAAGATGCTTTTCATAAGCTTGCCGCAGGAGTATTTATGATTATTACCGTTATCTCCCGTTGTAATTTTAGGGCTTGTTTCAGTCATACCGTAACCCTGACGCAGAAGAATACCGTATTTTTCGTATTCATCAATAAGAGCGGGTGAAACGTGAGCACCGCCTACCGCAACCCATTTCAGATTTTTGCCGAACACCTTTTCAGCCGCTTCTCTCGGAGTAAGGTTTGGGAATCTTTTATGAAGAATACCGACCTTTCTGATAAGTGTTTCGCAAATCATCGGTACCATTCGCATAGTTGTGGGCTGGAAAATCTGAAAGCTTTTACCGATATTGCTGATTTCGCCGTTAAGGCAAACCGTAAAGCCCTCAAGAAGAGATTTGAAATAGTCGCTTGTGAAGCAGAAAATATGATGCATGGGAAGAACAGAAAGAAGAACTTCATCTCTTTCGTGTTCAAACTCCGTATAGGTTATGTTTGCGATAAGGTTTGCCGACGAAAGCATAACGCCTTTTCTTTTGCCCGTTGTGCCTGATGTGTAAATAATTGTTGCACATTCTTCGGGATTGAGTTCAACATCGGAAAGCGAAGCATATTCCGAATTGTCACCGTATTTTTCATAGATATCCGCAAACCAATCAGCATTGCCCATATTCACAAGAACTTTTAGCCTGCCGTATTTTTCGGCAATTGCCTTTGCGGTTTCCGCAAATTCATCTTCGTAAAACAGAGCTTCGATATCGCCCGCTTCAAAAAGTTCAACACCTTCTTCAACAGTAGTGTTCGGCGCAAACGGAACAAAAACATTTCCGCTTACAAGAGCACCCGTCATTGCTGTGATATATTCGTAAGACGTTTTACCGATAATTGCAATGTGCATTCTTTCGGGGCATACGGAACGGATATATCTGCAGATTGCAAGGCTGTTTTCCTTGAGGTCAATAAAACTTTTCTCAATTATTTCGTCATCAACGAGATATTTTATGAAAGGTTTTTTGCCGTATGTTTCTGCGCTGTTGTCAATAAGATCTCTGACTGTATGAAATTTTGAATAATCGCTGACTTTACTCATAATCTTCTCCTTTCAGATACATTTCCGAGTATCATAACGGAGATAATATATATTTTTACGGTTAGAAAATTGTATGCGGAATGTTAAAGTTTTGTTTATGCTTCTCTTAACAGCAACCGAACTAGAAAACTACAATATTGCCGTCAAAGTCTTCAACTATACCAAGCTTATCGTGATATAGGGGGTATTGAAAATCCTGTTAAAGAGGAAAATATACTCCTTGAAGCAAGACAAGGCATAGCCGTGGAATATCTCACGGCATAACAAAAAAGAGCAGGCTCAAAACCTGCTCAATACATAACAATATTAACTATGAGGAAATGTAAAAAAAGAAAAGTGAGTGTTCACTTGTGTTATGAATACTCACTATGGCAAAGATGGAAGGTTTTGATACAATTTAATTTCAAGTACCACATTTGCGTTTTTTATCCGTTTTTTCATACTCGGTAGAAGAAGTTCAGACAATCCTCAATCTGATGGCAGACGAACCTTTGAAATATTTTGTATTTCACATTTTGGCTTTTTTCTGCGGTTTCAGACGCGGAGAAATGATGGGGCTTGAATGAAAGGATATTTCGTTTAAAGAAAGAAAAATAAGAATCAGAAGAGCTTCTCTTTATTCGAACGATATCGGTACATATACATCCACTCCCAAGACGGTCGGTTCAAGAAGAACGGTTGTTGTTTCGGATGACGTTATTGATTTGCTGAAAAGATACAAAGCCGAGCAGGATGAATATAAGAAAATGCTCGGCGATGCGTGGATTGACAATGACCGACTTTTCACTCAATGGAACGGTGCTCCGATGGGCACAAGCACTCCGCTTAATTGGTACAGAGAGTTCTGCAAGAAGAACAATATAAGATATCTTTGCACTCACTGTTGCAGACATTTCAACATCTCGCTGATGATTAAAAATCATGTCGACGTTGTTTCAGTTTCGGCAGCGGCAGGTCATAAGGATGTTACAACAACTCTTAATATCTATGCCGAAGAATTTGAAGAGGCAAACGCAGCAAGCGTAGAAACAGTTTCAAGCTGCATTTCAATTCCTTCCGTAACCAAAACAACAGAGGAATAATGAGAAAGGACCTTGCATATGCCCGTGCAGGGTCCTCTTTGTTGACAGTGAAAAAAGCTTGTGTTATGATAAAATCTATTCAGACAATTAAGACTTTTACGAGGTAAAAACAAGTGGGAACAGTAATACGTAAATATGAAGAAAAAGATTTGTGTGCGATGATAGAAATCTGGAATGAAATCGTAGAGGAAGGAAACGCCTTTCCTCAAGAAGAGTTTTTGACTCTTGAAAGCGGCACTGTATTTTTTGCTGAACAAACCTATACGGGTGTTGCAGTTGATGCTGAAACAGAGAAAATATACGGACTCTATATTTTGCATCCGAACAATATCGGAAGATGCGGTCATATCTGCAATGCAAGCTATGCTGTCAGTTCGCACAGCAGAGGATTACATATAGGAGAAAAACTGGTGCTGGATTGTATTGAGCAAGGACGTAAACACGGATTTTCCGTTTTGCAGTTTAATGCGGTTGTTGCAACAAATATGCATGCCAGACATTTATATGAGCGTCTCGGCTTTACTCAATTAGGAACAATACCAAAAGGCTTTCGTATGAAAGACGGATACTATGAAGATATTTGTCCGTATTATCGAGCTTTATAAATTCCAATTTGTTAAACTGAAACTTCAAAAGCAACAGCCCGAAAGCTGTTGCTTTTTTTCGTGCGGGTGGTATAATATGTTCGATAAATCAGAATTCAGGAGGGTTTATTTTTATGAAGAAAACCTTGAAAGCAAAAATATCCGGAACAATTTGTCTTGTTTTGGGCATAGCTTTTGCAATTGTCGGATTATATTATTTCCATATGCAGTATCTCTGCTTTGAATATACACCGCTTCAGTTTATTCTCGGCTTTGTTGTCTGCCTTGGCGGAGTATTGCTTTCAATACCGCTGAGCAAAAAAGCGGATAAAAAGAAAACAGTTTTAAATGCAGTCTTGACGGCTTTGGTCTTTGCACTTGTCCTTATCGGACTTATGTTTTTGATAAATGCCGTAATCGGCAGCGGTGAGCTTGAGTTGGCGGCAATGGTTATCCCCGTGTATCTCACATTCATTATCACATCTGTTATGGCTTTGCTTTGTGTGTTCAGAATATTCAACAACAAGGTTTTAAAAGCGGTTCTCTCTGTACTTATTGTTATCGGTTTTCTCTTCGGTAGTCATTCATATATCAAATCGCATATTTATGTTTTGCTTTACGAAGATTACACTGCTCCTGCGCCTGTTATATCAACAGTATCAAAAGAAAAGAATGATGATAAAATGATTATCGGTGATTTTTATGTCAGCACATACGGCAATGATGAAAACAGCGGAACAAAAGATTCGCCGTTTCTGACAATTGAAAAAGCGGTTGAGGCTGTAAGAAATACAGACAAAGCAGGCAAAAACGGAATAACCGTCTGCATCGAAGCAGGTGAATACCGTGTGTCTTCTCTCGAACTTACCAAAGAGGATTCAGGCACAGAGGAATGTCCCGTAACATACTGTTCTTATAACGGTGAGGTTATTATCAACGGCGGTATAACACTTGATACCGCTGATTTTAAAAATGTAAAAAGTTATCCCGAAATTGCAGAAAGACTTTCTGCCGATGCTCAGGAAAATGTTATGGTTGTTGACCTGACAAAAGCACCCTATTCTCTCACAAGCGATGATTGGGGTAGGATTTATGCAATCGGCTCTTACCATACGGCAGATAACTATGACGGCGATTATACAGGTCCTCTTTATTGCGAGCTTTTCGTGGATGACATAAGACAAACCGTTGCAAGATATCCCGATAATGAATATCTTTATACCGAAGAGGTTGTAAAAACAGGTTTGGGCAAGGAATCCGACGGAGCGCTTACAGAGGTTAAAGATTGGTATGAAATCCGCAATCCCGAACCGGATATTTACAAAGTGAATCCTGAACTTGCGAAGAGAATTTCAGGCTGGGAAAACCTTGAGGATGTGTGGATGTTCGGCTATTGGAAATATGATTGGGCGGATGCTTCAACTCCCGTAGGAAGTTTTGATAAAGACACTTGTGAACTTTCTCCAAGGTTTGTCAGTCTTT
>JAZNRJ010000058.1:0-11926 GCA_045590675.1 Acutalibacteraceae bacterium | reverse complement strand
CGTTACAGCGGGGAGCGATGTTAGTCGTGGATTTGTAGTGTAACTACCATAAAAGCTATGACGAGGAATAAGCGGTTTGTACCTGCTTCAGAGAGTTGACGGATGGTGCGAGTCAACGGAAGGTCTTATTTGCGTGCTCTCCTCTGAGCAGCCTACCCGAACCAATCTTTTGATACATAGGGAGGACGGAGCCTGACCGTTACAGCAGGGCGCGATGTTGGTCGCAGTGAGTGGTCGCCTTTGGGGGCGGCAAGAAGAGTGGTACCGCAAGATTTTTAATTTTTTGTATTAAAAGTCCTGTCTCTTTAATTTTATTTAAAGAGATGGGACTTTTTGTTTTTATTTTATCACGATTGGAGTGTAGTGAAATGTTGACGCTTGACAAGATTTTTGAAGCACAGGTGGTGCTCAAGGACATTATCAGAGCAACAAAGGTTGTTCCTTCAAATGGAATTGCGGCTGATTGCCGACTATATCTGAAACCCGAAAACCTACAGAAAACAGGCTCTTTCAAGCTGCGAGGCTCCGGCTATAAAATCTCTACACTTTCAGCCGAAGAAAAAGCAAGGGGCGTTATAGCCTGCTCGGCAGGAAATCACGCTCAGGGTGTTGCTCTTGCGGCGTCAAAGCACTCAATTAAATCGCTGATTTGCCTGCCCGACAGCGCACCGATTTCAAAAGTTGAGGCAACAAAGAGCTACGGCGCCGATGTCTGTCTTGTCAACGGATGCTATGACGATGCTTATGCAAAAGCACTACAGCTTAAAGATGAAATGGGTTACACCTTTGTTCATCCGTTTGATGACGAAGCAGTGATTGCGGGCCAGGGAACAATCGGTCTTGAAATTGCAAATGACCTTGATGACGTTGATGCGGTTATCGTTCCGATCGGCGGAGGCGGTCTTATTTCGGGTGTTGCTTATGCGCTAAAATCAATCCGACCTTCAATCAAGGTTTACGGTGTTCAGGCGGCAGGTGCCCCGAGTATGTTCAATACACTCAATAGCGGGAATATAGAATGTCTTGAATCTGTTTCAACCATAGCAGACGGTATCGCCGTAAAACAGCCGGGTGAACACACATTTGACCTTATCAACAAGTATGTTGATAATATAGCTCTTGTAACAGAGGATGAAATTGCAGGCGCAATTCTTGAACTTATCGAAAAGCAGAAAATGATTGCCGAAGGTGCAGGAGCGGTTTCCGTTGCGGCGGCAATGTTCAACAAGTTCCCGATTCAGGGAAAAAAGGTAGTCAGCCTTGTTTCTGGCGGAAACATAGATGTTACAAGCCTTTCAAGAGTAATTGAGCGAGGTCTAATTAAATCGGGCAGAACCTCAAGTATGCTTATTGAACTGATTGATAAACCTGGTCAGTTGAAAGACGTTTCAAGAATAATCGCCGACTGCGGCGGAAACGTAACGGGTGTTCACCACGAGCGTGCAGGCAGCACGGAAAGCGTAAACGGCTGCTATCTTCGAATCACAATGGAAACCAGAAATTATGAGCATGTGCTTGAAATTAAAGAAGCACTTAAGGGCGAGGGCTTCAAAATTGTAGAATGATTAAGAGGTGTTATTTTATGATGGATTCAACCAAATACCGAACAGGATATTATCCGGTCGATAAAAAATATAACAAGTGGGTTACAACTTCGATATGCCAAAAGAAGCCGATGCAATCGAAAATGCCGTTTCAGAAGTTCTT
The DNA here is from genome assembly GCA_045590675.1 of Acutalibacteraceae bacterium. Classification (GTDB taxonomy): domain Bacteria; phylum Bacillota; class Clostridia; order Oscillospirales; family Acutalibacteraceae; genus CAG-177. The sequence continues at coordinate 10,219 of JAZNRJ010000058.1, read as the reverse complement.
GATGACGGTTACAGAACATCCGATATTATGAGCGACGGCTGCAAAAAGGTCGGCTGTTGTGAAATGGGCAATCATATCATCTCAAAGCTTGAGAGGAAGTGATAACGTGAAATTATCCGGTGCGGATATAATCGTCAGAACGCTGATTGAGCAAGGGTGCGAAACTGTTTTCGGTTATCCCGGCGGTCAGATTCTGAACGTTTACGATTCGCTTTACAAATATCAGAATGAAATAACACATATCCTTACCGCCCACGAGCAAGGTGCGGCACACGCCGCAGACGGATATGCACGCACGACGGGTAAAGTCGGCGTTGTTATTTCAACGTCGGGACCGGGTGCAACAAATCTTGTAACGGGCATCGCAACCGCTTATCTTGATTCAATACCGATGGTTGCAATCTGCGGCAACGTTCCCACAACGCAGATAGGCTCGGACAGCTTTCAGGAAATAGACATAACAGGTGTAACTCTGCCGATTACCAAACACAATTACTTTGTGGGCGAGGTTGAAAATCTTGCGGACACAATCCGTGAAGCGTTTGTACTTGCAAAATCGGGCAGACCGGGCCCCGTGCTCATTGACGTTCCAAAAGATGTACAGATTGCAATGTGTGAATACGAGCAAAAACCACCTGCAGAAAAAGAAAAAAGCCACGCTGCAAAGGATATCCGAATTGAAGAAGCAGCAAAACTGATAAACTCTTCAAAACGTCCGTTTATCTATTTCGGCGGCGGGCTGATAACAGCAAACGCACAGGCGGAAATGCTTGCTCTTGCAGAAAAAATTGATGCTCCTATCGGTTGTTCGCTTATGGGACTTTCTGCAATACCGACAGATAATCCGAGATTTTTAGGTATGCAGGGAATGCACGGCCACTATGCATCATCAATGGCAATGCACAACTCGGACTGCATTATTTCTCTTGGTGTTCGGTTCAACGACCGTGTTACGGGTAACCGTCAGAAATTCGCTACGGGCGCAAAAATCATTCACATTGATGTCGATGGCTCGGAGCTGTGCAAAACGGTCAATGCCGCCTGCGGACTTCGTGGTGATGTAAAGCTCACATTACAAAAACTTATGCCTCTGTTGGTTGAAAATAAAAAAGCCGAATGGTCAGCAAAAGTGACTGATTTTCGTAAAAGTGAAGAACGCTTTGCAGATAACCGTGAAGGGCTGACACCGAGAAATGCGATTTTGACACTTAACAAATATCTTGGCGAAAACACCGCCGTTTGCACTGATGTCGGTCAGCATCAGATGTGGTCAGCTCAAAGCCTAAACTTCAAAACACCACGCCGTTTTGTTTCAAGCGGAGGACTCGGCACAATGGGCTTCGGAACAGGTGCGGCAATCGGTGCGGCATTCGGAACAAAAGAAAGAAGCGTTCTTGTTACGGGTGACGGCAGTTTCGGAATGACGCTTCAGGAGCTTGCAACTGCAGTTACATATAACGTTCCGCTTGTTATTCTGATTATGAACAACGGAGTTCTCGGTATGGTGCGTCAATGGCAGACTCTTTTTTATGATAAGCATTATTCAAATACCGTTCTTAACCGCAAAACGGATTTTGTTTCGCTGGCGAAGGCTTTCGGTGCAGACGGTATGACAGCAACAAATCTGGATGAGCTTGAACTCGCTCTTGAAAAAGCGTTTTCATACAACGGAACTTTTGTTGTTAACTGCCTTATTGACAAAGACGAATTTGTTCTTCCCATGCTTCCGCCCGGCGGCAGTATGGACGATATTATGACAGAATTGGAGGCGGAAAAATGAACAGATACACGTTGGCTGTGCTTGTGAAAAATCAGTTCGGCGTTCTCAACCGCCTTACGAGTATGTTCAGAAGAAGGCAGTTCAACATCAGCTCCATTACCGCAAGCGAAACAGAATCAGCAGAATTATCCCGAATTACGTTCAGCTTTGACGGCGAGGAAGAAGGCAAGGTTCAGCTTATAAATCAGCTTTATAAGCAGCCCGATGTCTGCTCAATAAAAGAGCTGACAAACGAAAACTCTTTAAGCTGTGAGCTGATGCTTATAAAGCTAAAAAACGACCCCGCCGCAAGGGAAGAAATCCATTCGGCGGCTGAGGCGTTCAAGGCGGAAACAATTGATTATTCCCGTGATTCCATTGTTCTAAGGCTTATCGGCAACGGAGCAAAAATGGATGATTTCATTTCTCTTATGCGGGATTTTACTATTCTTGAAATTTGCCGAACAGGCACGGCATCAATAGAAAAAGGCAGTTCAATACTGCGTCAAAATTTAAATCTTTAATAACGAAAGAGGTAATTAATATGGCAAGAATATTTTATCAGCAGGATTGCGACCTTCAGAAGTTAAACGGTAAAACCGTTGCAATTATCGGCTATGGTTCTCAGGGTCACGCACACGCACTCAATCTCAAAGACAGCGGTGTTGACGTTATTGTCGGTCTATACGAAGGCTCAAAGAGTTGGGCAAAGGCAGAAGCGCAGGGTCTTAAGGTTATGACCGCCGCCGATGCGGCAAAGAATGCCGACGTTATTATGATTCTTATCAATGACGAAAAGCAGGCAAAGCTCTATAAAGAAAGCATTGAACCCAACCTCACGCAGGGCAAAACCCTTGCATTTGCTCACGGCTTCAATATTCATTTCGGCTGCATCAAGCCTCCGAAAAACGTCAACGTTATTATGATTGCACCAAAGGGTCCCGGTCACACCGTCAGAAGCGAATATCAGGCTGGCAAAGGTGTTCCCTGTCTTATCGCAGTTGAGCAGGATGCAACGGGAGATGCGTGGGATATCGGTCTTGCTTATGCGCTCGGAATCGGCGGAGCAAGAGCAGGTGTGCATGAAACCAATTTCAGAACAGAAACTGAAACCGACCTTTTCGGAGAACAGGCTGTTCTGTGCGGCGGTGTCTGTGCTCTTATGCAGGCAGGCTTTGAAACCCTTGTTGAAGCAGGCTATGACCCCCGAAACGCTTACTTTGAATGTATCCACGAAATGAAGCTCATCGTTGACCTTATCTATCAAAGCGGTTTTGCAGGAATGAGATATTCAATTTCAAACACCGCAGAATACGGCGATTATGTAACTGGTCCAAAAATCATAACCGAAGAAACAAAGAAAACAATGAAAAAAATTCTCAAGGATATTCAGGACGGCTCTTTTGCAAAGGAATTTTTGCTTGATATGTCCGACGCAGGCAGTCAGGTGCATTTCAACGCAATGCGTAAAATAGCAAGTGAGCATCCGTCGGAAATCGTCGGTGAAGAAATAAGAAAGCTTTACAGCTGGAACGGCGAAGATAAGCTCATCAACAACTGATAAGGATTGATTTTTATGAAAAGTGATTCATTAAAATTCGGAACACATAACGCTCCCCACAGAGCGTTATATCACGCACTCGGTCTTACCGACGAGGAAACGGAAAGACCACTTGTCGGAATAGTCAGCTCGTATAACGAAATTGTTCCCGGTCATATGAACATAGATAAAATCGTTGATGCCGTAAAGCGTGGCGTTGCAATGGCAGGCGGAACACCGATTGTATTTCCTGCAATAGCGGTCTGCGACGGCATTGCAATGGGTCACACGGGTATGAAATATTCGCTCGTAACCCGTGACCTTATTGCCGATTCAACCGAAGCAATGGCGCTTGCACACGGCTTTGACGCACTTGTTATGGTGCCCAACTGCGATAAGAATGTTCCCGGCTTACTCATGGCGGCGGCAAGGCTGAATATTCCAACCGTTTTTGTCAGCGGCGGTCCGATGCTTGCAGGCAGAGTAAACGGTGCAAAAACAAGCCTTTCATCAATCTTTGAAGCTGTCGGTGAATACGGCGCAGGTAAAATTACCGAAGAAAAGCTCCATGAATACGAGTGCAAAACCTGTCCGACCTGTGGCTCGTGCTCGGGTATGTATACCGCAAACTCAATGAACTGCCTGACCGAAGCTCTCGGCATGGGACTTAAGGGAAACGGAACAATTCCTGCGGTATATTCTGCGAGAATTGAACTTGCAAAGCACGCAGGTATGGCAGTTATGGATGTCTTGAAGAAAAATATCCGTCCCCGTGACATAATGACGCAAGAAGCATTTATGAACGCTCTGACGGTTGATATGGCACTCGGCTGCTCAACAAACAGTATGCTTCATCTTCCTGCCATAGCCCACGAATGCGGTATAGAAATAAATCTTGATATTGCCAACAAGATAAGCGAAAAAACACCTAACCTTTGTCACCTTGCACCGGCAGGCAGAACATATATCGAAGAGCTGGATGAAGCAGGCGGCGTTTATGCTGTTATGAACGAGCTTTCAAAGAAAAATCTGCTCAATCTCGACTGCATAACCGTAACGGGCAAAACCGTCGGCGAAAACATTGAAAAATGTATAAATCTTGACCACAATGTAATACGACCTGTTGAAACACCCTACAGTGAAACAGGCGGAATCGCCGTTTTGAGAGGTAATCTTGCGCCTGACGGCAGCGTTGTCAAACGCTCTGCTGTTCTTCCCGAAATGCTTATTCACGAAGGTCCTGCGAGAGTTTTTGACTGTGAAGAAGATGCACAGGCAGCAATCATTGACGGTAAAATAAAATCCGGTGATGTTGTTGTTATTCGTTACGAAGGTCCCAAAGGAGGACCGGGTATGCGTGAAATGCTCAATCCCACATCCGCCATTATGGGAATGGGACTTGGCAACAGCGTTGCACTCATTACAGACGGAAGATTCAGCGGTGCAACACGAGGTGCTTGTATCGGTCACGTTTCACCTGAAGCAGCAAGCGGCGGCATGATTGGTGTCGTTGAAGACGGCGACATCATCAGCATCAATATCCCCGAAAACAAACTTGAATTAAAGGTCGATGAAAATACGCTTGCTGAAAGAATGAAGAATTTTATTCCGAAGAAAAAAGAGGTTTCGGGATATCTGAAAAGATACGCTGCACTTGTTTCAAGCGGAGCGGAGGGCGCAATTCTGAAATGATGAATAAAAATTTAAATGAATTATATTTAAAGCTGAACTCTCTCTGCATTTTCAGAGCCCTTCTTTCCGATTCGGTAATCAGCAGACTTGTTAAATATCTGAAATCTGTTGAAAATTCCGACACGGCAGAAAAAATCAGCCTTTATTCCGACTTTGTTTCTGCTTTATATTCCAATAATAAGGTCAGCCTTGCAAGGCACATACACACCGTTGTCGGAAACAATGAAAATGTATATGTTAAGATTATCGGCAGCGGTAAATCGGGCTCACCCACGATGAAAAAGTGCGTTGATGCGGAGCTTGAAATTCTGCAAACGGTTGCAGATTTAACCCCTGCGGAGCTTCAGAGTGCGATTGATTGGAACGGGTTTCTACCCGTGTTCAAGGCTGAAAAGGTTGATCTTGCTAACGAATACGCAAAGCGAACAAAGAATATCGGCAAATACGGTTACGGTATTTATGCAAAAAATCATATGTTCCGCATTAACGGCGGAAAAGTCGTCCCCGTTTTGCATCCCGATGAAACAATGTTTTCCGACCTTATCGGATACGGGCGAGAAAAGAAAACTATTCTTGATAACACAAAAGCACTTCTTGAAAGTAAACCGGCGGCAAATATTCTGCTGACGGGTGATGCCGGTACAGGTAAATCCTCAACGGTAAAAGCTGTTGCCAACGAGCTTTACAAAGAAGGCTTGCGGATAATTGAGGTGCGTAAAGAACAGCTTCGTGAAATCCCTTTAATTCTCGACGAGCTTTCCGATAGTCCGCTGAAATTCATTCTGTTTATAGATGACTTATCTTTTCAGAAGGATGATGATAATTTCAGCGCACTAAAAGCAATTCTTGAAGGCTCTGTTTCGGCAAAATCAAAGAACGTTGTGATTTATGCAACGAGCAACCGCCGTCACCTTGTCAAAGAAAAATTCAGCGACCGTGAGGGCGATGACATTCATTTCAACGATACCATTCAGGAAATAATTTCTCTTTCCGACAGATTCGGTATTCATATCACCTTCAACAAACCGAACAAAGAAACATATCTTGATATCGTTCGCAGCCTTGCAAATAAAAAAGGTATTAAATGCGATACAGCTGAACTTGAAATAAAAGCGGAACAGTTTGCCCTCGAAAAAGGCTCTCGCTCCGCCAGAGCCGCAAAACAGTTTATTGAAAACATAATATAAAGTCAAAACAGTCTTTATCAAGCAAATTCTCAACCTTCTTGCAATCCTGATTTGTTTACTGTATAATAATCCTATTAATCTCACGGAGGTATTGTTATGCTAAGAAAAAGACAAGTTCATCTTGATTTCCATACAAGCGAGTTTGTGCCCGTAGGTAACAACTTTTCAAAAGAACAATTTCAGAACGCTTTAAAAGCGGGCCACGTTAACTCTGTAACCGTATTTTCAAAATGTCATCACGGTTGGTCTTATCATCCCACAGATGTCAATGAAATGCACCCCACGCTGAAATTTGATTTACTGGGTGCTCAGCTTGAAGCGTGCAAAGAAATTGATGTTAATGCTCCGGTTTATATCTCTGCAGGATTTGATGAAAAGGAATACATCAAACGTCCCGAATGGCGTTGGTGGCCCTCACCCGATAAAGAAGAGGTTGAGGAATATAACCGCGAAGTTCATTTTCATCTTATGTGCTTTAACACGGGTTATCTTGACTTTCTCTGCAGTCAGATTGAAGAGGTTATGGTAAAATATAACCCATGCGGAATTTTCCTTGATATAATAGGCCCCAGAGTTTGCTATTGCGAAAAATGCATCAATGATATGAAAGCACTTGGAATGGATATTGAAAGTGAAGAAGACAGAAACGCTTTTTCACAGCAGGTTTTTGATAAATACCTCGCTGCAACCAATGCCGCTGTGAAAAAATATAGCGAAACAGCAACGATTTTTCATAACAGAGGCCATGTTTTTCCCGGCGATAAGCGTTATATATATTCCAATACTCACCTTGAGCTTGAAAGCCTGCCTACAGCCGGTTGGGGTTATGACCATTTTCCGCTTACGGTTTCATATGCACGTTCTTTGGGGGATATGGATTGTCTTGGTATGACAGGTAAGTTCCATCAGGGATGGGGCGAATTCGGCGGCTATAAGCACCCGAATGCTCTAGTTTACGAAACAGCCTTGAGCGTTGCCAACGGTGCAGGTTGCTCCATTGGTGATCAGATGCATTCTCTTTCTGAACTTAATATGGTGACTTATAACCTTATCGGCAAAGCATATTCTTTAATTGAAGAAAAAGAGCCGTGGCTCAACGAAGCGGTTAATGTTGCGGATATTGCGGTTATGTGCGTTGAAGCTGCAACGGGAATAAGAGAAACAAAAGCTGATATCGGTGCAAACCGAATGCTCCTTGAAAACCATTTTCTTTATAATTTTGTTGATTCCGATGCTGATTTGTCACAGTATAAGTTTCTTGTTCTTCCTGAAACTGACGGCTTTAACGATGAGTTGATTGATAAAGTAAAAGCTTTTGTTGCCAATGGCGGTAAAGTTATTGCTGCAGGCGATTCTATTGTTAAAGACGGCAAATTTGTTTTGGATTTCGGTGCGGAATATATTTGTAAAAACGAGCTTAATCCCACTTATTTTGTACCTGCTTTTGAAACAGTTAACGGGACAACCGAATATGTTATGCGCTGCGATTTCAACAAGTTTGAGGCCAAAGAAGGCAAAGTTGTTGCGTATATGCAAAACCCCTATTTCAACAGAACTCTTGAGCATTTCTGCTCCCATATGCACGCACCCAATAATCCTGAAGAAGCTTTTTGCGGTGCGGTAATCAACGGCAACATTGCGTATATCGGCTGGGATATTTTCAGCGGTTACGGAAATCACGGTCATCTTTGCTTCAAAGAGCTTTTTACACATATTATCAAAAAGATGATGGGTGATGAAATAACGGTTTTTGCCGATGTTCCCGATAAGGCTGTTGTTACTTATACCAAACAGGTCAAAGAAAACAGAAACATTCTTCACCTTATTTTTGCCCATACAACTGTCAGAGGTAAAAACACGGAGGTTATTGAGGATACAGTTCCGCTTTATAACGTAAAATGCAGCGTTAAGTGCGATAAATGCAAAAAAGTAGCCCTTGTTCCTTCGGGAAAAGAGCTTGATTTTGAATATGCTGACGGCAGAGTCCGTTTTACCGTGCCCGAAGTTAACATTCACCAGATGGTTGAAATCGTATATTGACAATAGTATTTTATATTGAGCGAAAGAGTGAGCGAATATGAAAATTGAAAAAATCGGCGGAATTAAAACTGTAATGTCTAATCCAAACAGCCGCCACGGATATTTTGCTTGGCCTACGGTTGCTCTTTTGCAGGACGGCAAAATCGCCGTCGGTGCGTCTGGCTTCAGGCTTGAACATGTTTGCCCTTTCGGCAAGGCGGTTGTTTCTTACAGCTTTGACGGCGGTGAAACATATACCTTGCCGATGCCTGTGATTGATACTCCTCTTGATGACAGAGATGCGGGTGTCTGTCCGTTTGGTGAAAGCGGGGTTATTATTACCTCCTTTAATAATTCTGCGCAGATGCAGAGAGAATACAACAAAGATAACAAATACGTTCAGAGCTATCTTGACACAATAACCGCTGATGATGAGGCACAGTATCTCGGTGCAAACTTCCGCATCAGCCGCGATTGCGGCATAACATTCGGCAAAATTCACCGTTCACCGATTACCTCTCCCCACGGTCCGGTTCAGCTTAAAGACGGAACCGTTTTGTGGGCAGGAACAAGGTTTGATGATGTTTTTGGCGGCATTGAGGTGCATCGCCTTGATACAGAAAGCGGTGAAACTGAATTTGTAGGTAAAATAACTGCATCGGATAAAAATATTGTGCTCAATGAACCTCATATGATTGAACTGCCAAACGGCAGACTTATCTGCCACATCAGGGGCGAAAATGCAGAGCTTTTTAATGGGGGAGAGGAAAAGCTTTTCACAGTATTTCAGAGTGTTTCCGAGGATGGCGGTAAAACCTGGTCAGAACCGTTGATGATTCTTGATAAAACCGGCGGAGCCCCTCCGCATCTTATCCTGCTTTCTTCGGGTGAACTTATTTCGGCCTACGGCAGACGCAAACAGCCTTACGGCATTATGGCAATGATTAGCCTTGATGGCGGTGAAAGCTGGCAGACCGATATACCGATTTGTGAAAACCTTGCAACAGATGACCTCGGTTACCCAACAACGATTGAACTTGATAACGGAACGCTTCTTACCGTTTTTTATGACAACGAGGGTGAGGATTTGCCTTGCAGAATCAGACAGCAAAAATGGAAAGTGATCCGTTGATTTTTTAGGTTGAAAAATATATAATGAAGATACAGAAATTTTTTTAGAAGGGTAAATGATTTATGAAAAAGAAATTGCAAGTAGCCAATATCGGTATGAAGTTTGGTATGTGTCACGTTGAAGGTGCATTGAATTGCTCTGATGCTGAAATTGCTTTGATATGTGACAGCAACGAAGAGAATCTCCGTTTTGCAGGTGAAAGATACAATATACCCAAAGAAAAATGGGTTACCGATTATATGGATATTGTTAACAATAAAGATATTGATGTGGTAACCGTTGCCATACCTGACCAACAGCACAAAAAAGTTTCATGCGATTTGCTTCGCGCCGGTAAGCATGTGCTTTGTGAAAAACCTCTTGCATTAACTCGTGAGGATATTGAAGAAATTGTAAAAGTTGCAGAGGAATCCGGCTCAAAGTTTATGGTAGGTCAGATTTGCCGATTTACTCCTGCTTTTGAAAAGGCAAAAGAAATAATCGAATCAGGCACTATTGGCGAACTGTATTTTGTTGAGTCAGAATATGCCCACGATTATATGTTAATACAAGAGCCTTGGCGTTGCGACCCCAAGCGTCACGGCGTCATTGGCGGCGGATGCCATGCTGTGGATTTATTAAGATGGCTTGCAGGTGACCCGAAAGAAGTTTTTGCTTACGGTACACATAAGCTTCTCCCTCACGTAACTTATGACGATGCAACTATTGCAATCATGAAATTTGACGAAAACCTTGCAGGTAAAGTTTTTGTTTCTACAGGCTGCAAACGTGATTATACAATGAGAACTGTTATTTACGGAACAAAAGGCACTCTTATTTGTGATAACACGTCTCCGACAATGACGCTCTTCACGGTCGATGATAAGCAGGTTACAAAAGAGCCTGAAATA
>JAZNRJ010000057.1:0-21210 GCA_045590675.1 Acutalibacteraceae bacterium | reverse complement strand
CTCGGAATATGGTATTCCTGTTGTAATGCCTAAAGATTTGATTGATGGTAAAATTTCTGACGAATCTATTGCTCGTGTATCAGATGAACACGTCCATAGATTGAGCAAACATAAAATTGAAAATGGAGATATTCTTTATTCTCGTAGAGGAGATGTAGGACGTTGTGCCTATGCCACCGAAAAGCAATTAGGGTGGTTATGCGGAACAGGGTGTTTGCGGGTATCTATTGATGCAAACCAAGCTGATTCAAAATATGTTTTCTACAGATTGCAATTGCCTGAAACAATTGGTTGGGTTGAAAATCACGCTGTAGGTTCAACAATGTTAAACCTTAATACATCTATTTTAAGTGATGTGCCTATAGCAATTCCTTCTTTGAAAGAACAGAAAAAAGTTGTTTCTATTCTTTCTACATACGATGAACTTATCGAAAACAATCAGAAACAGATAAAACTGCTTGAAGAAGCGGCTCAGAAGCTCTATAAGGAATGGTTTGTTAACCTTCGCTTTCCCGGCTACGAAACAACCCCAATCATCGACGGTGTACCGCAGGGGTGGAAAGAAGGCACGATTCAAGATATCGTAGTATATCACGATAAAAAAAGAAAACCGTTGTCTGGGATGCAAAGAGCAGAAATGCAAGGGAATTTTCGTTATTACGGTGCGGCAGGTGTTCTTGACTATGTCAACAACTATTTGTTTGATGGAACATATTTGCTGTTAGGTGAAGATGGTACAGTAATAACTGAGGATGGATATCCTATATTGCAATATGTAACGGGAAAATTTTGGGTAAATAATCATGCACATGTTTTAACTGGCAATCAAGATTACCCAACAGAGTACCTCTATATGTTGTTCAAGGCAACTAAAGTTAGCGATGTGGTAACAGGTGTTGCTCAACCTAAGATTAGTCAAGCACGTTTGAGTAATAAGAAAACAATTATTCCAAACGAAGAGATTGTTTACGATTATTGCTCAATAGTTACTCCTATGTTTAAGCAAATACTAAGTCTTGAACACCAAATTGAATTATCGAAAGAAGCTCGTGACCGTTTGTTAACCAAACTCATGAGCGGTGAATTGGAGGTATAAAAGCTGGATTTATTTACTGAATTAGAAAAAACTGTTACGATTGGTATTATACAAGAAGATGCTGAATCAATTTTATCTCTTATAAAAACAGAACGTGATAGTGTTTTTTCTATGGAGATTATTCCTTATTATGCTTTGTTTGTTCAGTCTTGTCAGGAATATTTAGGTCAGAATTTTCTCCCTGATTCAATAGCATCGAAAATTAAGGATATAAGAAACCATATAAAATCATATGGTACCTATGGGTATGGTAAATCATCAAAAAATATATTATCGATTGACGAAATTCAGGATGATGAGTTTAAATCTAAATTTAGTCTTGACTATTTGAAATTGATTAATGATTACTCCAATCTTGGTACATATTGGACCGATAATGGTTATATAATCGGCAATACCCAATTGCTTGCGGACTTTTTGGAATTGAAAAATTTGGATGATCCTAAATTGAGTGATTATCATTTAGAGTTTGGAAAACAAATAGGGAGTTTTGTAGCTTCAGTACGAAATGGGATTAAAGATTCTTTTGAGCCACCAATTGTTAATAGATTAAATTCATCTATTCAAATCCAAAAGTTTTGCGATGTAAATTCAAATGTTAAAAACTGCATATTTGTAGATAACTTACCGAAAGAGTTGAATTTGTTTTTGCTACATTTGTTGTGTAATATGAATTTCGTGAAACACATTATAATTCCTCTTTTTGCAGATAAAAACAAATGGGCATTCAGGGTAGAATACATTGTGACTTATTACACATTCAAAGCTTTGCAAAGATTAAAAAATTACTGCGATAATAATGATTATAGTTCACTTGATTTAGCTGTTATAAAAGCATTAAATGACGATGCTGACGGATTGTTTCAATCAAAATTCAGAAATTGTATGATGCATTACGGTCTTGAGAACAGAGATGTTTTATCAGTTTCCAATATTAAAAAACCTTTTTATGGTATTGTTGAAAATTGTTTCGACGGAATGGACTATTATACATACGCAAACAATCTTAGAGTATTTAGTGATAAAATAATCAGTGTATTGGAATCAATATTTGATTTTACGGATGTAAAATTTGAACTTTTTTAGGATGAAGTGTACTTATGAATTGGGAATACTCTGAAAATATACTTGTTCAAAACAGTGCGGTACGGTTTTACAGGACAAGCTTGTGACCGTTGTTACACAATTTTATGAGTGATGAGTTGGAGGTGTAAAAGTGTTTGCGGTAAGTACATATGAAGAAATAGAACTTATTGAGAGACAAGTTGAAAATATGGAAATAGTCGTCTTTTTGTTTGTAAAACCAACAAACTCAGAAGCGCTAAATATTATCAATGAATTTGAATATATACATTACAATTCTGAAAAGTATTGTTCTATATATGCGGTAGGATATTCAAACGATTTTGAAAAGAAGAATGATAAAGATTACAGAAAAATTGATGTAACTTTGAACTCGGATTGGTACTTTAGCATGAAGGCTTTTACTGACTTTAAGAAAAGGTTAGAGGAAAGAATAAATTGGAATTATTCCGGAGAGGTAGAGATTTTAATTTTACAGAACAACCCCGGTAGGTGTAATTCTCTAAATTTCAGAAATTATGTTGCAATTGATGTAAATAAAGGGATCAGAGAAGGTTATATGGATTCTTTCCAAGGGTTTATGGAATCGCTTGTCCGCAGTGCAAAGAGCGCAGTAACAGCAAAAGAAGCTATTAAGGATGTTGCAATAGATAGAATTAGTATAAAGAATATCATTACAGACTCTATTGAAGATTGTAAAAAGATTCCTTTGCCAATCAGAACTATTGTTAAAGATAGATTGTTCTATCGTTGTGCTAATTCTATTATTGATTGAGGTGTGAATACTTTGAGCACAGATTTGTTGAACAGACAAGAATTTATTGACCGTGTTATCAAAATAATTGAATTACAGTCAGCACAACAGAAAACATCCTGTTTTGCCATAAACGGCAAATGGGGTGTTGGAAAGACCTTTGTTCTCAAAATGCTGGAAGAACAGCTTGAAAAAATCCAGTCCAAAGAAACGAAAACAGATAAATATATGCTTTTTCATTACAATTGTTGGCAATATGATTATTATGAAGAACCGCTTGTTGCAATTGTTGCATCAATGCTTGACACGATTGACGAAAAAGAAAATCTTATACCAACCGAGACAAAAGCCAAAATTAAAGGATTTTTGAAAGCTGTTGGTAGTGCTTTGTTGGTGAAAGCAAATGAGGCAATTGAAAAGAAGACCGGTTTTAACCCGCAGGAATTAATTGAAGTTATAACAGAGGCAAAAGAAGATTCTGCTGAAGCAATAGAAAATGAACACAAATATGATTCTAACTTTATTTTCAAAGCAACTTTAAAGAAATTGCAGGAAACCATAAGAGATTTGTCAAATGATAAAACAATTATATTTGTTGTTGATGAATTAGACCGTTGTCTGCCTGAATATGCAATTAAGATTTTGGAAAGACTTCACCACGTTTTTGTAGATATCCCGAATGTTCAGGTGATATTATCCATCGACAAATCACAATTTGAACATATCATAAAAAAGACGTTTGGAGAAAACACTGAAACTCAAAAATATCTTTCTAAATTCATTAGTTTTGAAGTTAATCTTAATGAAGGCTCTTTTTCTGACAATGATGAATTTAATCATAAATTTGAATTTTATCTACAAAACTTTGAATATTCAAATAGTGCTACGAAAGAACATCAAGTGGATGAGTTTAAAAAGAGAATTTTTGATGGAATAGATATGCGTTCTCGTATTGAGGTAATTGAAAAGTGTAATCTGTTACATAGAATGCTTAATAAAGATGAAGAAAGAAGCGATTTTTCAATTATGTGTGTTGAGATTCTTTTTACAATGAATCAAATGTTTGGTTTGAGTATTGCACATTCTAATCAAACATTTAATCCTCGTCGCGATCGTAGTGCAGCGAATATTACTCAAGGTATCCAGTTCTTGTTTGATGTTTATCAAGATGCAGTTAATACTGGAATGCCTTATATTTCATCAAGTAGTGGAAGACCGTATATACGAGGAATTGATATATATGGTGTGATTATTGCTTGTTTAAGACAGCAACCACACGATGTAATCAGTGATAACGGAATAAGGCTATATGATTTTCCAATAATAAAAGAGTACGCAAAGCAATTTGACGATTTATTAAAAATAATTAATTAAGTTGGTGGTTTTATGAGTTGGGAATACTCTGAAAATATACTTGTTCAGAACAGTGCGGGTAAGGTTTTGCAGGACAAGCTCGGTTGGGAGGTTGTTTTCGCATATAACGAGGAAAAACTCGGCGAAAGCGGAACTCTCGGCAGAAAAACATATAAGGAGATTATACTCACACGGTATCTTCGTGAAGCGTTGTTTGAGAATAACGACTGGATGACGGAAGATTATGCTTCTTCCGCCGTCAAGACCCTTTGCTCCTATACTGCCTCCGCTACCCTGATGCAGATAAACGAAGAAAAGTATTCCATGCTCCGTGAAGGTATTCCCGTTCAGATTAAGAAAGCCGACGGCTCATTTGAAATCCGCAATGCAAGAGTATTTAACTTTGATGAACCGGAAAAGAATCATTTCCTTGCAGTCAAAGAAATGAAAATTCATGGCGAGCTTTACCGCAGAAGAACTGATATTGTCGGATTTGTCAACGGTATACCTCTGCTCTTTGTTGAACTTAAAAAGCAAAGTGTTGACGTTAAAGACGCCTATGACTGCAATTACACCGATTATCTCGACACCATTCCTCAGCTGT
Organism: Acutalibacteraceae bacterium; assembly: GCA_045590675.1. GTDB lineage: Bacteria > Bacillota > Clostridia > Oscillospirales > Acutalibacteraceae > CAG-177. The sequence continues at coordinate 16,320 of JAZNRJ010000057.1, read as the reverse complement.
TTCACTTTAATGCATTTCTTATGCTCTCAAACGGTCTTGAAGCAAAGGTTGGTACTCTCGGCTCAAAATATGAGTTCTTCCACGAGTGGAAGCGCCTTAAAGAGGACGATGTCGGTGCAGTTGATCTTGAAACAATGCTTCTCGGCATCTGCGACAAGAACAACTTTATGGATCTTTTTGAGAACTTCATTCTCTTTGACCATTCCGGCGGAAGAACAGCAAAAATCTTTGCCCGAAACCACCAATATCTCGGAGTAAACGAAGCGGTAGAATCCTATAAAGCACGTAAACTCAAAGACGGTAAGCTCGGCGTTTTCTGGCATACACAGGGAAGCGGCAAGAGTTATTCAATGGTATTCCTTGCCCAGAAGATCCGCCGTAAATTTACGGGCAGCCCGACATTTGTTATTCTTACTGACCGTGATGAACTCAATAAACAGATAAGCGATACCTTTGAAGCCTGCGGTTGCCTTTCAGGCAAAGCACGGCAGTATATACCCTCAAGCGGTAAAAACCTGCACGAAATGCTCAAGGGTAATCCGAGCTATATATTCACGCTGATTCAGAAGTTCAACGATGATTCGGCATCACCTATCACTCCCGACCACGATATAATCATACTTTCTGACGAAGCTCACCGCTCACAGAACGGCATCTTTGCCGATAATATGTGCCGTCTTCTTCCGACAGCATCCCGTATCGGTTTTACGGGCACACCGCTGTTTAAGTATGACAATATCACCGAGCGTACATTCGGCAGCTATGTTTCGATTTATGACTTCAAGCGTGCCGTCGATGACGGTGCAACTGTTCCGCTTTATTATGAAAACAGAAGCGATATGCTTGGAATCGAAAACCCTGAAATCAACGATGAGCTCCTTGAAGCAGTAGAAGCTGCTGACCTTGATGTAAGTCAGCAGGCAAAGCTTGAGCAGGAGCTTGCCAAAGATATACATATTATCACATCTGAGCCCCGACTTGACACTATCGCAAGAGATTTTGTCGATCATTATTCAGAACTCTGGACCACAGGCAAAGCTATGTTTGTTTGTGTTAATAAAGTCACTTGTGTCCGCATGTATAATCTTGCTCAGAAATATTGGGCAGAAAAAATAGCAACGCTTGAAACAGAAATCAATTATGCTTCACAGCAGGAAGCACAGGAGCTTCAGCGTAAAATTGACTGGATGAAAGACACTGAAATGGCAGTTGTTATCAGTCAGGAACAGAATGAGATTCAGACATTCGGTAACTGGGGCCTTGATATCATTCCTCACCGTGAAAAGATGGAAAAGCGTGAGCTTGATAAAGAATTCAAGGAAGCGGATAATCCGTTCCGGGTTGTGTTTGTATGCGCAATGTGGCTCACAGGTTTTGATGTAAAGTCCCTTGCAACAATCTATATGGATAAACCATTAAAGGCTCATACGCTTATGCAGACGATTGCAAGAGCTAACCGTGTTTGCGACGGCAAGAGCAACGGTCTTATCGTTGACTATATCGGCGTTGTAAAAGCTTTGCGTCAGGCGTTGGCAGATTACACGTCAAGTGGTGGCGGTAAACCCGGCGATGATCCTGCTCCTGACAAAAAAGAATTGCTTGAAAAAATAGAAAACACAATCAAATCTATTGATTCTTATATGTCCGATAATGGATTCTCACTAAAAGATCTTGTTGACTCTGATGATTTTGCTAAGCTTGCATTGGTACAAGCAGGTGCAAATGCAATGTGTACCACAAGTGAAATAAAGAAGCGCTTTGAAATTCAGGCTCGTGAGCTTTTCCGTATGTTCAAATATGTTGAAAACAACGAGGTATCGCAGGAAACACATAGTTATAAAAACGCCATCAGCGAAATCTATGACCAACTTCAGCAAAAGCGTAAGCACGCAGATAACTCTGCTCTTATGGCACAGATCAATGAAATCGTTAGTGATTATGTTACTGTCACAAAGAACGAAGGTACTGAAGAGAGCAAGAAGTTTGATATCAGCAGAATTGATTTTGACAGACTTAGAAAAGAATTCGAAAGAGTAAAAAACAAAAATCTTCTTTTCAAGGATTTGCAGCAGCTTGTTGAAGAGCGCCTTGAAAGAATGCTTTGTCAGAATCCCATGCGTATTAACTATTATGAGCGTTATCAGGAGATTGTTGAAGAATACAACAAAGAAAACAAAAAGGATGAAATTGCCGTCGTATTCGAAAACCTGATGAAACTTGTTGATAGCCTTGATGAAGAACAGAAGCGATATGTCAGAGAAGGCTTTGACAGTGATGAAGAATTAACGATTTTTGATTTGCTGTGTAAGGATAGAGCTCTTTCAAAAGAAGAAATCAAAGTTGTCAAAAAACTATCACAAGATATGCTCAAAAAGGTTAAGGAACAGATTCATAAGCTTGATCATTGGAGAGATAAGGAGGAAACTCAGTCAATTGTCAGTGTTATGATACGTGATATTCTCTGGTCTAATCTTCCTGAAAGTTATGATGATAAATCAATTGCAAATTATAGACAGAATATATATGAGCATATTTACAACACTTACCCTGCGGCGTAATTGTGAAATGGCTCTGTATTAAAGGATTTTTTATGAGAAGATTGCTTTGTAAGTTAAAAAATAAGTTTGTTAATTCTCTGTTATGGTTTATTGTTGGAGTGTTTTTCACAATAGTGATTCCGTTGGTAATTAACTATGTATTTACCATACCAGCATCTTCTCCTTGGTTTGCGGTTGATTGGGAAGCTAAAGATGCTTTGGCTTTTTACGGTGCTTTGCTTGGTGCCACTGCTACAATTTTGGCATTGCATAAAACAATCAAATTCACTTCTGAAAGTCAAAGAGAGGAGAGAAAACTTTCAATTAAACCAAGATTAGAAACAAGAATTAAGGATTACACAGATAGTGTTCTCAATTTAAATGATCAAAGTTTTGTATTTGTTGATTATAGTAATGCTATTGTAAGTTCAAGCGAGAATTTACCCTCAGAGATTAAAGATATCATAATTCTAATTGAGCGTGCCAAGCAAACAAAACAAAATGTTAATAGACAAGTTGATAAATACTTTGCGGATCTCTCTCTAAATACATGTGAGAATTTGATCAAAAAGTATGTGAAAAAGCACTTTTTATTATTATATGAAGTTTATAATTATGGTGCTAATAATGCTATTGAAGTTAAATTAAGAATTAACGAAGATTTAATACATATACCGTTTTGTATTCCAAAAGATCAGGCAAAACGATTTGTTTTTGCTTTTAATGATGATTTGTTAATAGATAATAGTAAAAAGATTAATATATCATTGGTTTATACGGATATTTGCTCAATTGGCATATACGAGCAAAATGAATCTTTTACAATATTTAAAGCTGATTCAAAATTCAATAAAGTTCAAGCTTTAGAAGAACAATTAAGCAGTCCTAAAGAGATTGAAGTTCACAACAAGAAAAAGTAATCAAGGAGATAAACAAATGACCGGTAACGAAAAGTTTATATTGAACGGAAACGACTTGCCATTTGATTACCTTGATTTCTGGCGGTTTCAGTATTCGAATATATATAACCTTCAGGAATACATAGCTGAATTTCTTGTTGCAAAAGCACTTGGCATAGAGACATCCGGCAATACCGAACACTGGACTTTGTACGATATTCTTTACCGTGATACACGCATTGAGGTAAAACAGACATCGTATTATCATCCTTGGAATGAAGGTGGTAAGGTGTCACAGCAAAGAACATTTGGTATTACCAAAGCTAACAGCAATTACGAATCTTCTGTAACTGAAAACAAATTTGAAAGGCAGAACGATATCTATGTCTTTTGTCTGCTTAATGGCAATACAAAAGAAACGTCATATCCGTTGAATCTCAACAACTGGGAGTTCTATGTTGTATCCACTTCATTTATTAATGAGCATTGTGGCGATAATAAAACAGTTTCGCTTGGTCGGATTCGTAACTTTGGATTTAAAGCGTTACGTTTCGATGAGATTAAAGCCGAAGTGGATTCCATTATTGGTTCTAATGATTGAAACATACTATTTTATGTGATATAATATTACTATCAATTGTGTGAGGCAGAATAAATGGCACTTGAAAATAAATTAGGAATAACCAGTGCACCTGAACTTGCTGAAGCTGAAGAAAGAATCAGTAAGAAAAAGGCTGTAGAGCTTTTTGAAAGCGGTACATTGGACAGACTTGAACCCGGTATGGTTTCTTCGCTGAAATCTATCCATAAATACATTTTTGGCGATATTTATCCTTTTGCCGGAGAAATCCGTACAGTAAATATTGCCAAGGGTAATTTCCGCTTTGCACCCGTGATGTATCTCGAAGCTTCACTTGAAAATATTGAGAGAATGCCCCAATCAACATTTGATGAAATCATTGAGAAATATGTGGAAATGAATATCGCTCATCCGTTCCGTGAAGGTAACGGCAGAAGCACTCGCATATGGCTTGACTGTATTCTCAAAAAAGAAATCGGCAAGGTTGTCGACTGGAGTCAGGTTGATAAAGAGGATTATCTTCTTGCAATGGAGCGTAGCCCTATAAGAAATATTGAAATAAAGCATGTTCTCAAAAATGCACTTACCGATAAAATCAATGACCGTGAGGTCTTTATGAAGGGTATAGATCACAGTTATTACTACGAAGGCTATACGACATATAAAGCAGAAGAACTATAATTTTCATTATTGAGCTCTGATTTTTCAGGGCTCTTTTCAATTCCTGCAAATTCCTCTTGACATTTCAATCTCACAGGAGTATTATAGAGAAACGAACAAATGTTCTGTAATATGTTAAGGAGGGATATGCAGTGGTAAGAAAAGTGTATGTAGAAGTTCTTGCTTGGCATGACCGTAACGGCAAAAGCAGACCTATGCGTATCCTCTGGGAAGATGGTACTGTGTATATTGTTGAACGGGTTCTGAACCGTTCGAAGAATAAATCCGTCAGGGTTGGCGGAGGGGATACACGTTATACAATCCAAATCAACGGTAAGGAGACCTTTCTTTTCGAAGAAGAAGGTCGCTGGTTTGTTGAAGCCGGAAGATAATTTCAGAAAGGAGAGTGTGCAATGTCAGATAAGATGTACTGCTGCATAGATTTAAAATCTTTCTATGCATCGGTTGAATGTGTTGAACGTGGGCTTAACCCCATGACAACCAATCTTGTTGTAGCTGACCCCACAAGGGGTAATGGCTCTGTTTGCCTTGCAATAACTCCCGCTATGAAAAAACTCGGTGTCAAAAACCGTTGCAGAGTCTTTGAAATACCGAGAAATATTGAATATATCACTGCTATGCCTCAGATGAGAAAATATATGCAGGTGTCGGCGGATATCTATTCGGTCTATCTTCGCTATGTCAGCCCCGAAGATATCCATGTCTATTCAATCGACGAGTGTTTTATTGATATCACAGACTATCTGAAACTGTATAAGAAAACAGCCCTTGAGTTTACGATTATGCTTATGGATGCCGTGTTTTACGAAACTGGTATCCCTGCATCGGCGGGTATCGGACCCAATCTTTTTCTTTGCAAGGTAGCCCTTGATGTAACTGCAAAGCATTCGCCGAATTTTATCGGCATCTTGGATGAAGAGAGCTTCAAGGAAAAGATATGGACTCACAGACCCATAACTGATATATGGAACATCGGCAGAGGAATCGCAAAGCGGCTTGAGCATTACGGCATATATGACCTGAAAGGTGTTGCTGAATGCCCCGAAGATCTGCTCTACAGAGAGTTCGGAGTTAATGCAGAGTTCCTGATTGACCACGCTCACGGAAAAGAGCCTTGTACAATCAAAGAGATTCACGAATATAAATCAAAAAGCAGTTCAATATCCAACGGTCAGGTCTTGTTTGAAGATTACAGCTTTGATGATGCATTTACAATCGTCAAGGAAATGGTAGATTTGCAGGTGGATGAGCTTATTGAAAAGCACCTTGTAATTGACTCTATTTCGCTGCATATAGGCTATTCAAAAGATTCTTCAAGATCTACAGGCGGTACAAGGAAGATAGGGGAGTTCACAAACTCTTTTAAGAAGATAATGGGTTACTTTGAGTCGCTGTATAAGGAAACCACTAACCCGAATGCTCCCATACGCAGAATTACTATTGGGCTGAATAATCTTCAAGATGACTATATGGCATCAATATCGCTGTTTGATGATGTTGAAGCACAGGAGAAAGAAAAAAAGCTTCGTGAAGCTGTGGTTGATATAAAGAAGAAATACGGTAAGAATATTATCCTCAAGGGTATTAGCTATACGGAAAAGACAACGGCACGCAGCAGAAACAAGATGGTAGGAGGACATAACGGTGGCGATTAAGAAAGCAGACAGAGCAAGACAGTTTATGCCGTTTGCAACACTTACCGGGTATTATGAGGTTATTAAGCAGCGTGAAAAGATTATTGAGCCGAGAAAAGAACTCTCCGAAGATGAGGCAGAAATCCTATCAAATAAGCTCGGTAGTGTTCAGAAAGGTATGTTGATAACCCTCATCTATTACAAAGAGGATTGCTACGAAACACTCACCGGTCTTGTCTCAAACATAGACCCGGTTTACAGAACAATAACGATTGTTAAAACAAAAATAGCGATTGATGATGTGGTTGACGTAGAAATAAAGTTAGACTTTATGTAAAGATTAGTTAACAAAACAGAGTGCGTGCAGAGTAAATGTACTTTGCACGCTGTTTTACTGTTGGATATTAAAGTTATATATTAGTGTTGAGATATCCGGTTATATGAGTTAAATGTGTCGAGCTTGAACAGGCAAAAAATTTAAAGTCCTGAAAAAGGGACATCTGAAATGATATTCTTATTGTGAGGTGATATAAGAAATGGATTATTTGACTTTGCTTAATGAAAAACAGATTGAAGCTGTAGAAAATACCGAAGGATACCTGAGAGTTATTGCTGGCGCAGGTAGCGGAAAAACCAAACTTCTTGTAAGCAGATATGCTTATCTTGTTAAGGAATACGGTATAGACCCTGCCAATATTCTGTGTGTAACCTTCACTAACAAGGCTGCAGGAGAGATGAAACGAAGAGTCCGTTCGCTGATAGGACAGGCATATGACACTTCTCTGATATGTACATATCACGGATTCTGTGTAAGGGTATTACGTGAAGATATTGAAAAAATATTTTACCCGAAAGAATTTCAAATCATTGACAAAAGCCAGCAGAAAGCTGTTCTCGGAGAAATATATCAGCGTTTTGAACTTAAACTCGACCATGCAAGTTTTGAAAAGATTCTGCAGCTTATTGCTTTCAAAAAATCCGACAGAAAATATGTGGAAAAGATGTGTTGCACAGATGCGTGTCAGATTTTACCGGAAATAAAAAATACTGATGACAGAATAATCGAGGAATTTCTTCAGCACCAGAAAAAAATATATGCAATGGACTTCAATGATCTGATGTATTTCACATTGGATATCTTTGAGCGTTGCCCCGAAGTTCTTGAAAAATGGCAAGACATATTAAACTACATTCAGGTTGATGAATTTCAGGACAGTTCTTTAAATGAAATGGAACTTATTGATTTGCTTTCTGCGAAGCATAAAAACCTAATGATTGTAGGAGATCCTGATCAGAATATTTATGAATGGCGTGGGTCCGAAGTAGGTTTGCTTGTGGATTTTGACAAAAAACATATTCCGACAAAAACGGTATTTCTTAACCAGAATTACCGGTCTACTCCGCAGATTCTTAAATGCGCAAACACATTAATTGAAAACAATAGATTTCGCCTGAAAAAAGATTTGTTTACCTTAAACAGTGACGGTGAATCGGTTTACCATTTTCATATGAAAAATGAGTACGCAGAAGCTGATAAAATAATTGAAACCATACAGTCCGTGAAAAAGACTACCAACTGTGATTTTGCCGATTTTGCGGTGCTTTATCGCTCAGGATTCCTGTCTCGTATTATTGAGAAGAAATTTACCGAAAACGGCATTCCCTATGAGATTTACGGCGGTGTCAAATTCTATCACCGCATGGAGATTCAGGATATCCTTGCCTATCTTCGGCTTATTGCCTTTGATGATGATTTGTCATTCAAAAGAATAATTAACACGCCTCGCAGAAAATTCGGCAGAGCAAAAATGCAGCGCTTACAGTTGCTTAATGAAAACGGAGAGTCACTTTTTAAAACACTTAAAAGCAATATAAACGACCCTGCGTTCAGTAAAAGCGGTGCAAAAGATTTTGTCGAAACCATTGACGGTATCCGTCGGAATCTGAAAACAACAACTCTTTCGGAATGCATCGAAGCAATTTGTGCCGAAAGCGGATATGAAAAATATATCCGTGAATTCGGTGATATGGAACGATTTGAAAATCTCTCCGAGTTCAAACGTATTGCATTTGAATACGAGAACAATTTCGGAGAGAAGGTGACCCTCAAAGAGTTTATCAATCAGATATCTCTTCAGTCTGAAGATAACGGAGAAGAGGATTGCGATATGGTAAAGTTGATGACTATTCATTCTGCTAAGGGTCTTGAATTTCCGAATGTCTTTGTCATAGGATTTTCCGAAGGGATTTTTCCTTCTTCCAAAACTATTGAGGAGCGTAAAGAATACGGACTTGAAGAAGAACGAAGACTCTGTTATGTCGCCATGACAAGAGCTGAAAAACGTCTGTATCTGCTTGATAGTGAGGGCTATACTCAGAACGGAAAAGAAAAAATGCCGTCAAGATTTCTGACAGAAATCGGCGAAGAAAACTATATACGCATCGGTACAATCTCAAAAGAACTTCAGGAGAATGCAAATGAATATGCATCAATACTCTGCGGAGAGCCGATTGTCAAAAGTGTAAAAGAAATAGGAGATACCGTTGAGCATCCTGCTTTCGGAAAAGGCAAAATAGTTGGTTACGGTAAGAACAAAAACAGTTACCGCATAAAATTCGATAAACTGTCAAGCGAACGTGATATTTCTGCAGATTATTTTAATAAGCCGCAAAGAAAGGTGCTTTCTTCACAGCAATCGCAACCGGCTCACGACTTAAAACCGGAATCTGATTACAGACCGACATTCCCAAAAGATAAACCGGATAAAGATAACTCAAACATACCCGACGGCTACAATAAGGCTGATAAAATTACTATTCCTGAAATTAAAACAATTTCGTTTTCCTCTCAAAGCAGGGAAACAACAGAAACACCGGATATTTTGTCAAGTGAAAATCTGTGGAAGCGAGAGGATGTTCCGAAAACAGGTTGGGTATGTACTGGTGTAATTGATCTGGGCGCTCCTGTAGGTGTATGCGAAATGTGTGGTCATCAGATAATAAGATATGTCCACAATATGTATCATCCTGATTACGGCACACTCGGTGTCGGCTGTGTTTGTGCCGGTAAAATGGAAGGTAACATCGAAAAAGCAAAGCGGCGTGAGCAGAATTTTAAAAACAAAGAATCCAGAAAAGAAAACTTCAGAAACCGCAAATGGAAAACTTCAAAGAATAATAACAGCTATATTAAAATCAAGGACCATCTAATAGTTTTGTATTATAATAAATCCTATGATAATTGGAAATATTCCATTGACAATGTATTCTGTACAGAAGTTTTTAAAACCCGTGAAGAAGCTATGGATGCCGCCTTCGAAGCACTGGAGAATTTGTGCAAATAATATATTGATATTACCGATATTTGATAGTATCTATAATTTGATTCAGCAAAAAGCATTATAGCCGTCCGAATTTTTGGACGGCTATAATTATACTTTTAAGTTTTTAATTCAATTTTAAATCCTTTATTATTGAAAGTTTCGGTTTTGCCATCGGGTCGTTCAATTCTGAATAGCTCACCTAACGGGTAACCGCATTCATCTTCTTCATAAGTAACATAAAGTTCGCCTTCGTAATCAATAGTTTTAGTTCCTGCTTGAAATATCGGATTACCGAAATATTCACATATGAATGTAAGGCGGTATTTATCATTTTCGAGAAATTCTTGTATTACCGTTCCTGTCGCAGTTGGGTACAAATTAAACACCCGGCCTTTCGGGTCATCGGTTATTACATTACCGGTGTATGTATCAATCAGTATTCTTTCGTTCGGACGCCGGAGTTCAATAAAACCTTCTCTGAAATAGCGGTAGCTGTCATATTCTTCGGTAAGATATCTTGGCTCTGACAGATATGCACAAACCGCAATTCCGTCGAGTTTATTTTTTTGCAAGATAAAATTTTTCCCGTATGAACCGAGCGTGTGAATAAAATCATATTCACCAGGGATTTCCATCTGTAAATTATAGCAAAAATCATAGTCGGTATATGCCGGATGAATCAGACCCATTTTATTGTTTTTGATTACAATATAAACGCCGTTACCCGCATATGTTATGTTGTCGTATTCAAATTCGGCCAACATCAATTCTTGCTCTTGACTGAAAACACCCATCTTGCCGTTTTTTTCGGATATATAGGCAAAGTTCTGATTATCATACGGAAAGAAATCTATGCTTTTGATTATTTGTACAACCTTATAAACTTTACCGTCAACCGTGATTTCTAATGTGTTGTTATTCACAGAGCAATCCTCCCTTCAAACGACTGCATTTGCAACTGTTTCTTCTCTGAGCCTTTCAATATCTGAGCTCAGAAGAATGTTCTTTTTGATAAGAGCATTTGTAACAGCGATAAGAAAACCTTTGTTGGCGGCAAGGAGCTTTTTGGTCTGCTCATAGTATCTTTCGAGTTCGGCATGAATAACACTCTCTTGCTGTGACTTCATGCTTTCAGAATTTTCTCCTCTTGTGCAAGGATCAAAAAGACGCAGACCGTTCATTCCCATTCCGCAAACACGTTTGGAAATTGCACGGGTTGCCCGATTAAGGTCATCCGAGCATCCGTCATCGATTTCTCCGTATATAAGATCTACCGCCGCTCTGCCTGCAAGAGTCATCATAATATGTTCTTCACTTGAACAGTCGGCATATTTGACAACAAAACCGTTAACACCTTTATTGCCGTAGTTTATGCAAGCCATTCCGATTCCACCCTTGTGCATAAGCTCATAGGCTACGGTATGACCTGCCTCATGGCATGCAATTCTTTCGAGTTTCTGAGAATCAACGGTACCTGTCATTTTTTCAACACAATAGTTGTTTATCATAATCGATTCAACAACGTGCTTCAGATTAATTTTGTCACAGCGCTCGTATGCCGCAAGAATCGCCGCCTCATTGATAACAGTTTCAAGATCGGCGCAAGAACATCCTTTGAGCATTTTGGCAATATCTATGATATTGAGGTCATCGGACACGGCTTTCGTTGAAAGATAGTGTTCGATGATTTTTATCGCTTCATCGCCTTCGGGCGCTTCAACGGTGATTTTTCTGTCAAATCTGCCGCTTCTTACCAATGAATCGGGAATTTCGTACAAATCATTGGCAGTTGCAATAACGTAAACCGATTTTTCTTTAACTTCGTCAATGCAAGCCTGAACGGCGACATATTCTTCATCGTTGCGTTCCTCTGCCGCAAACTTGTCCATATCATCAAGCAAAATAACGGACGGAGCATTTTCGGCGGCGGTTGCGAAAACCTCACGCAATTCATTTATGAAATCGCCGTTGGTTTTGTTTCGTCTGATGATATAGGATTTTCTGCCGCATTCTTTCATAAGACACTTTGCCATAAGGCTTTTACCGAGACCGGGTTCGCCGTCTATCAAAAGACCGTGTGACATTTTCGCTCCGAGTTTCGCATAAAGTTCAGGATTTTTGAGCATATCGCAAATCTGCATCAGCTCGTTCTTTACCTTTTCATAACCTATGATTCTGTCAAATTCGCTCATTGTTTTAACCTCCGTTTGTTTTTGGTGTACTTAATTTATACCATTAACGGTGGGTTGAAAACGGTGCATCTCCGTTGCTGATGGGATGAAAAATACCCACTCTTTTTCAAGGGTGGGCATTAATTTTATGTGATTTGATTGAGCATTAATTCATCTCAGGTTCCTTCTAATAAAAAATATAATTATTCTTTCCTATCAAGCCAGTCTTTAATTTTTCCCATTTTCGCTTTTTTACGTTTTTTGATATGCTCAACAGTCCATTCCATAGAAGGGCATTGATTTAATATTTCTTTTATTGAAGCAAACTTGCTGTTCGGATATTGCTTTACCTTTTTTGATATGTCATCTTTGACACTTCTGTTTATGTTTGCTTCAAGAGTGACAAGATTTCCAATACCATTGACAAACTCACAACTATCTGTAAATTCCCCAAAACGATTTTGTGGCCAAATGTGTTCGTTATCATAGGGATGTTCTTTCCAATTAAAAAACAACTTTCTTATATCAGATTTCTCGTTTTCGTCAAGAATTGCAGAAAGCGTGCAAATCAAATGGCATCTGCTGCCGTTATCAAAAAGATTTTGCTCCACTCTTTCTTTGAAATCTTCATAACTGTTCCGTTCTGAATCGTACGGAGATTGCCATATTTTATTACTAATCAATGCTGTGACTTTATCTTCATTTTTCACTTTCGAAATCGCGGGCAAAACTTCATTACACATAAATGTTTGAATAGGGTTGATAACCTTATCATATAAAACCGAGTTAACTATAAAATATTTTGAAATTATAAGACTCTTATTGAGGGCAAAATCAATATCACTCTCTGAAGCCATATAGTTTTCAGCTTTAAAAAATGATATAACATACGGCAATGTCCAGTATCTCGAATATCGGGTAATTTCAATTAATTTCTGAGCACAGAACTTGAAATCGGTGTTTTCTTCTTTGATAAGTGTATACTCAAAAATATTTAAAAAGTTTTTCACAACCGCTTCAAAAACCTCAAAATTCAACAGCTCGTCTTTTTTGTTACTATTCTCTTTTTTGAATATCCACTCAAAAAATTTTTCATTGCTTTTCGAAAGGTTTTCCCATTTCAATTCATATTTTGCTGATAAAATATGTTTATATATATCAAGAATCCAGGACATCGTGAGGTTTGAGTTAACATACGGAGATGAGCTGTGTTTAACTTTGAAGCTTTCTAACTCTTCGTAACAAGAATTTATTTTTTCAATCCAATTTTCTTTTCCGTCACGATCTTTCAAATATTGGTAATACTGAAGTTTAAAAATATCACTGCTATTCAAGTCAAGACCTGTTGTATTTATTGTGTTGAATATTTTTACTGTTTCAGGAATGCCCAGACCATCGGTTGTCAGTTCTACAAAATACAGTTTTTCCAAGATATATTCTTTGAGCTTTTCAATAAAGGTGATTTCTTTTTCGCTTTTTTTGAGTTCTTTGTATTCATCGATGCACTCTATATAGTTGCGCATTAATCTTATATTTTTGCAGTATACATTTGTTTCGGCGTTAAATGCCTCTTTTCCCTTTTTGCTTTTATCAATTTTCTCAACTTTTTCAAGATTGTTAATCTCAAGGACATCATTAAATTGTTTTTGAAGTTCGGCAGATTTATCGATTACAAGCGATATGTTATTCCTTTTAAGAACGTCTTCTTCTGTGTAAAGTTCAATAAGTTTAAACAAAAGTATTATGGTGGTCAATCGTTGTTGACCGTCTACTATATCAAAAGTTTTGTCTGATACCTTTGAATCTTTTGAAAACTGAATTGTGCCAACAAACAAAGGAGAATCGCTACTGCATCCCTCAATGATATTGTCCAACAAGGTTTCAACTTCTTTTTCTCCCCACGAATAATCTCTCTGATAAGCAGGGATTGAATATTTTTTTGATTTGCTGAAGATGCTGTTTTTGCTGTTAATTAATGTTACAACTCTTGTTTCTATCGGAAAATTACTTTCACTCATACCTATTCTCCTTTATTAAAAATCGAAATACTTTTCCAAAACACCATTGTTAGGGAATGCAAGAAGCAAATCTTCCCACATTATTCTCTTTACTGAGTTTTTGAATTTGTCAAAGTTATTAATCTTTCTAATTCCTTTTTCATAGCAGATATTGATTGAATCATTACTGCGAGGCAAAAGAAAGATGGTGTAGTTGCCGTTTTCTGACAGGCAGACGTTTCTCACAATCTGGTAATGTTTTTTGTAATCATCCCAATCAATCTGTACTCCTTTGTGGCAGTCATAGTAGTAATTACGATACTTTGACTCATCGGTTGATGAGCTTACTGCACCGAATTCAGGCTCGGTATATTTGATTTCGAAATATACATTTTTGCCGTTTTTCAAATGAATTGTAAAATCTACATTAGTTTTTTCTTCTCCGGCTATAACTTCAAATTCTCCGTATTCAGATTTTTCGTTTATGCCGAGAAAAGTTAATATTTCATCAAGCTTTTTCGCGTTGTTGATGAATTTGGCAAAATATGAAATGCAAAGAATTTGTGATGAACTGAGGTGATTCCAATGGGTATGAAGTTTTATAGGTGCATGGTTTGGTAGAGTAAGTATGTTTTCGTTTCGTTCAAAATTGCAATCCAGCAAACAAAGGTTCTTATCTTTCTCGCCTTTTGGGAGAATGTGCTTGTAAGTATGATCATCAATTTTAACATTTTGAGTTACTTTGAGTACATCTTTTTTATATTTATCAAGATGACTCCAGACCTTTTTTCTGAATTCTTCATATTTCATAATGGTTTCTCACTTTCCGTATTTCTCCGCAGCGCTGCGCAGTTCGGTGCCTATTTCTTCTCTCAATGTTTTAGGTTCGGTTACGGTGATGTGCGGTGCGTACTGCAATGCCCAGAATTTCATGGCCATTGCGCTGACTCTGACTTCTGCGGTGACTTCGTTTTCTGTTTCGTCTGAGAATTTAACATCCTTGCCGAACCAGTCGATAATTTCACCGACGATATATTTCTTTGCGATAAACTTAACTCTAACAGTTTCATCGCAGAACATATAAATATGCTCTGCCATGTGTTTGGGAAGGTCGAGCCCTGCTTCAAGCCCTTTGACGTGCTTTTTCGGTTTGGTAGGGGAGTCGAGCAGCTTGATATCCGTAATCATATCAACACGGTAGTTAGCAATATTATCGTACTTGTCATAGTTGCAGACAAGGTAATATCTGCCGTTAGTCGCAACCATCTGGTAGGGGTTAATTATGTAAACTCTGTCTTCACCGCTGCTTGACTGACGCGGATGAAGTTTTTTGTCCGTACCGTATCGGTTATACTTAAAGCTGACCTGTCTGCCTTTGCTGATTGCCTCGTCAAGCACTTCAATAGTGTAAAACAGTTCTTTGTTCTGCGGCAGGTTTTCGGGCAGATTACGGATGTGCTTTACTTTGTTTTTGAAATATCTGTTGGACAAACCTTCAATTTTCTCAATCAGTTCTTTGCACTGTGAATAGGGGATGTGCTTTGAAAAAAGCAGGCTGTCAATCAGCAAGCGAAGCTCGGAATCCGTAAAATCACGCACAAGATAAAAGTCGGAAAGAATATAGCTTTCAACAAGCTCTTTTTCGCCCTTTTCATTTGTTACTTCAATCATTCTTATGGCTTCGCTGTATTCAATCTCAAACCCGAATTCAATAAGGTTCATAAGGTTGCGCTTTACTGCCTTGCGGTCAACCTTCATATCGTATTCGGTCTTGAGTATTTCCGCAATTTCCTTTTGATTGAGCCTGTGGTCCTCGTCTGTGTACTTCTTGAGTATATCAAGAATGTTTATAATTATAAGCTTTTTCGGTTGCATGGAATCCATACTGATTACCTCCGTTTGTTACAATATATCACTTATGAGCCTATTATGCAAGATGTGATGGGCTAAAAACAGGACACAATGAAAAAGCTTCCTGCTGAATCCAACAGGAAGCTTTTTACTGTTATACTGCGAAAACATTGAGTAGAACGAATTTCTGACCCTTGTACCTGCTTTCAACCATCATTCGTGCGGCGTATGCACCGTTTGCTGTGACTATTTCTTCGCCGTGAACATTGTTGATAAGAAAGACAATCTTCCATTTCTGCATTTGTTTTCACCTCCCGTTACTTTGATAAATCGACATTAACAGAAGGTGTGGTGTATTTTAGGTACATACCATATCCTCATTTTTAAATCGTAATCTTACATACTTTCTTTGGATAGGTTAGAGAAACGAAAGTGACATTGTGCAATCAAACTGTTTCTGTTATAAAAAACAGTACGGTTAAATTATGAGGTAAGGAGAAAAGAACTATGAGAGAAAACATTGAATTATTTCAAAATGAGCATTATGAATGGGTTCTTAAAACAAAACTTGTAAATGCTCAAAATAAAGAACAGAACCTTCGCATTAAAGGAAGAACTCGCGGAGGAGTTTTATATAATTATGATAA
>JAZNRJ010000056.1:0-5717 GCA_045590675.1 Acutalibacteraceae bacterium | reverse complement strand
TGAAGATCATACTTTGTTGTTGCCTCAAGCTCTGACTGACTGATTTTTCTGTTCATCTTATCCTTGAGTTTGTTGAGAAGCGGGCAGGTCTTTGACTGCACTTCAAGCTGAAGGTCAACAAGAAGCTCAAGATATTCGCTCTTCTTATCTTCATCTTCCGCCATAAGCTGTGCAAGTGTTTTTCCTTTAATATATTCGGAAACGATTGCCCATTTGCCGTCAATCATTGTAACCTCAAGCACCTTAGGAATATTAAGGCCTGTTTCTTCAATTCTTGCCTGATTGAGTGCCTCGTTGAGAACGTCAGCCTTTGAATAATCGTCGTTAAAAACCTTAACGCAAACATCGCCGTCACGGTAGATTGTCTTATTGTTTCTTACTGCTATAACTCTGTCAAGTTTCATTGTTGTATATCCTCCTTCTCAATTATGCCTTTTTGCTTTTTCTGTATGCGGACTTAACCTTGTCGGACTCAAAAACCTTGATGTCGTCTGCTGTGGGCATATCCTTTTCAACAAAGTGTTTGCCGTAGTAAGCGTTGAGATACATCTGCTTGAGTTCGCTCATAAGGGGATATCTGGGGTTAGCGCCTGTACACTGGTCATCGAATGCCTGCTCAACCATATCATCAAGACGGTCAAGGAAATCTTTTTCATCAATGCCGTAATCCTTGATTGTTTCTTTAATACCAACTTGAGCCTTAAGGTCATTAATCGCCTTGATAAGATTTTCAAGCTTTTCCTTATCATTCTTACCGCCGAGACCAAGATAATCAGCAATTTCTGCATAGCGTGCAAGAGTGTGAGGATGGTCATACTGTGAGAATGTGCCCATCTTTGCAGGTGCTTCGGAAGCATTGAAACGGAGAACCTCTTCAATCATAAGTGCGTTTGCAACGCCGTGGGGAAGATGATGGAATGCACCGAGTTTATGAGCCATTGAGTGGCAGATACCAAGGAATGCATTTGCAAATGCCATACCTGCCATTGTTGCGGCATTAGCCATCTTCTCTCTTGCCTCAATGTCTGTCTGACCGTTTTCATATGCTCTGGGAAGATAAGCAAAGATATTCTTGAGAGCCTGCAGAGCAAGACCGTCTGTGTAGACGGTTGCAAGCATTGCTGCGTAAGCTTCAACTGCGTGTGTTACTGCGTCGATACCCGATGCAGCAGTAAGACCCTTGGGAGCTGACATATGGAAATCTGTATCAATAATTGCCATATTGGGAAGAAGCTGATAGTCAGCAAGAGGATACTTAACGCCTGTCTTTTCGTCAGTGATAACTGCGAAGGGAGTAACTTCGGAGCCTGTACCTGCTGATGTGGGAACAGCGATGAAATATGCCTTTTCGCCCATCTTGGGGAAGGTATAAACTCTCTTGCGGATATCGATGAATCTCATTGCCATATCCATAAAGTCTGCTTCGGGATGTTCATAAAGAACCCACATAATCTTTGCTGCATCCATTGCAGAGCCGCCGCCGAGAGCGATGATTGTATCGGGCTTGAATGCTACCATCTGTGCAGCACCATTCTTTGCGTTAAGGAGTGTGGGGTCAGGCTGAACATCAAAAAATGTTGTGTGAGCAATGCCCATTTCATCGAGCTTGTCTGTGATGGGCTTTGTATAGCCGTTTTCATAGAGGAATGTGTCTGTTACGATGAATGCTCTCTTCTTGCCCATAACGTTCTTGAGCTCGTCGAGTGCAACGGGAAGACAGCCTTTCTTGATATATACCTTTTCAGGTGCACGGAACCAGAGCATATTTTCCCTTCTTTCTGCAACAGTTTTGATATTGATAAGGTGTTTTACACCAACATTGTCTGATACTGTGTTACCGCCCCAAGAGCCGCAACCGAGTGTGAGTGAGGGAGCAAGCTTGAAGTTGTAAAGGTCGCCGATACCGCCGTGTGATGAGGGGGTGTTAACAAGAATACGGCAAGTCTTCATTCTTGCGGCAAACTCATTGATTTTTTCAATTTCTGTAACTTCATTTACATATAGTGAAGATGTGTGACCGTAGCCGCCATCTGCAACAAGGTGCTCTGCCTTTGAAAGTGCATCCTCAAAGTTTTCTGCCTTATACATTGCAAGAACGGGTGAAAGCTTTTCGTGAGCAAATTCTTCGCTGATATCAACGCTCTCAACCTCACCGATAAGAATCTTTGTTCCTTCGGGAACAGTTACACCGGAAAGCTCTGCAATCTTTGCTGCGGGCTGACCAACGATTTTTGCATTAAGAGCACCGTTGATGATGATTGTCTTTCTTACCTTTTCTGTCTCAGTTGCGTTGAGGAAGTAACAGCCCCTTGATGCAAATTCTTCCTTAACAATATCGTAAATGCTTTCCATAACGATAACGGACTGCTCAGAAGCACAAATCATACCATTATCAAATGTCTTTGAGTGGATGATAGAGTTAACGGCAAGAAGCACATCTGCACTGTCGTCGATGATAGCGGGAGTGTTACCTGCACCAACACCAAGAGCAGGCTTACCGCTTGAGTAAGCAGCCTTAACCATACCGGGACCGCCTGTTGCGAGGATGATGTCTGCTTCCTTCATAACTGTATTTGTCATTTCAAGTGAGGGAACATCAATCCAGTCAATGATTCCTTCGGGTGCACCTGCTGCAACTGCTGCTTCAAGAACAAGCTTTGCAGCTGCTATTGTGCAGTTCTTTGCTCTGGGGTGAGGAGAAATAATAATAGCGTGTCTTGTCTTAAGAGCAATAAGGCACTTGAAAATAGCTGTTGATGTGGGATTTGTAGTGGGGATAACCGCAGCAATAACACCGATGGGGTCTGCAACCTTCTTGATGCCGAAAGCCTTGTCCTCTTCGATTATGCCGCAGGTCTTTGTATCCTTATATGCATTGTAGATGTATTCAGAAGCGTAGTTATTCTTGATAACCTTGTCTTCAACAATACCCATGCCTGTTTCTTCAACAGCCATCTTTGCGAGGGGGATTCTTGCTTTGTTTGCTGCAGAAGCAGCTGCAAGGAAAATCTTGTCAACCTGCTCCTGCGTGTAGGTTGCGAAAACCTGCTGAGCTTTTCTCACACGAGCAATCGCTTCGGTGAGTTTTTCAACACCGTCAATGATTTCATAAGTCTTTGTAGCCATTTTATATCCTCCTGAATATTAATTACATAATTTGTTGTTAAGATATGCGAGTGAGAGTGCAAGTCTTTCCTGTTTGAGAAGTATGCCGTCGGGCACCTCAAGGTTGCACGGTGCAAAGTTCCAGATTGCCGTAATTCCGCTTTCAACCATACAGTCGCACACATTCTGTGCAGACCCTGTACCTACCGTTATGATTCCGATTCTTACGTTATTCTTTTTGCAGAATGAATCAAAATCATTCATCGGCAGAATCTCAATAGAGCGGTTATACTTAATCGGGGTTTGGTTGCAATCAAATGCGGCTATGATTTTTACACCGTACTCTTCAAAATCGTCAAATTCAAGAAGAGCTTTTCCGAGCTTTCCTGCTCCGACAAGAACGGCATTTGTCATATCACCCTGACCGAGATGAGCTTCAATGCTCTTTATCAGGTCAACCGTCTTATATCCGACCTTGGGCTTTCCTGCGCCGCTTACAATGCTTAAATCCTTTCGCACGAGAACTTCGCCGAGAGAAAGCTTTTTGGCAATCACGGTTGCGGAAATATACGGAACATCGTCAGCCGACAGTTCTCGCAGAAACTGAAGATAATGCGGAAGTCTGCCCAATGTAGCTTTAGTCATTTCTGCTTTTTCCACCGTAATTCCTCCTCTCTCTTTGGACCGTAGTTATCTTAACAAAACTTAAAGGAGTTGGGAATTATTAAAATGTTCAATCGGTATTATCAATATCGATAACCCTTGTATCGATATAAAAAATCAAGACCCGCCCTTTATGGACGAGTCTTTGAAATTTCATTATTAATATGTTTTCGTTTTGATTGACAAAGAGCCGTTATAAACTTTTTATCAAGCTCCGAAAACTTGTAGCCATCTTTATAAATCAGCACATCTTTATATACTTTGTTATTATCAACACACTTTCTCTGAACAAGATTATATCGTTCAAGTGTATCCACAGGAACAGGAGAAACCCACATAAATGTTTCAGGATTCTGTGAAAGCAAATCAAACTGACTTGCTCTTTCAAAAATGAAAATCCTGCGGTCAATGTTATCGGGAAGCTCCGATTTGACAACCTTTGAAAGCGGAAGCGACGGCACATACGGGTCAGCGTGTGCAATTTCAATATAGTCTGTCAAATCATCAAAAGTGATTTCTTCTTTCTTCGCAAGCGGATTATCGGCACTCATAATCAGACAATAAGAAAACTCTGTAACCATTTCGTAGCTGAGTGCCTTCTCTTCAAGCATTGATTTAAAATATTTGTCAAAATTCTCGGCATATCTGATAATTCCGAGTTTGTAATCATGATTCAGAATAATATTTATTGTACGCTGTGAATTTGTCTCTTTATAAAAAATATCACAGGCGTCTTTGGAAAGCATTTTTGAAAACTCTGTAAAAGCATCTGAAATATAGCTTGCTCTCGGAACGGAAACAGAAAACTTCTGCTTCTTTACCTGACCGCTTTTGTACATATTCTCAACTTGGTCAATTTGTTTAAGAATATCTTTTGCGTAATTTATAAACTCTTCACCTTCCGGAGTGAGTACCATTCCTTTTGCTGTACGGTCAAAAACTGTTATACCCAAATCAGCTTCGAGTTCTTTAATAGAACGGCTTATGTTCGGCAAAGCCACATAAAGACTTTCTGCCGCCTTGTTGAGCGAACCAACCTTCGCAACCTCAACGGCATACTTCATATGCAGTATATTCATTTATCTCACCTCTGATACTCATAAGGATTTATAAATATACATCCATTATACAATGGAATTCATTTTTTTCAAGTCCCATATAGAAATAAAGGCCCTTCTCCCCCGTTGTTATTTTGAAATATAAAATGATGTTTTGCGCGCAATAGACAGCCATAATTCTTAATTCGCATAAAACTTCGTGCGCTTTTGAACGTGACGTTTGACATTAAGATGTTTTAAAATATAGCTACAGTTTTGAGAGAGGAGGACAAGCCAATGAGCTTCATTTAATGGGACGATATAGAATTCAGCGAAAACCTGATTGATATAAACAAGTCCTCTGTATATATTCCTGTTAACGGAAGATGCGAAGTAGTCATACAGAACAATCTTAAAACTGACATCAGTATGCGTATTATTCCAATGTCATCAAAGGCTAAAAATGCTCTGATACAACTTAAAGAGATGTCCGATAACAGTAATTTTATTATTACTACCTCAAACGGTAACACACCAACAAGAGCATCCATAGGGAGATCGTTGACCAGAATGGCAAGAAATGCAGGAATCATAGGAAAAGACGAAACCCGTGGAGCTCATTCACTGCGACATACATTTGCAACAATGCTGTTTGAAAACGGCTGCTCAATAAAAATAGTGTCCGAATTACTCGGACTCTGCGATACAAGGGTTACTGAAAATACATATATTCATATTATTCAGAAGCAGAAAATCAAGGCTATTGAGGATTTAGATAAGTATTGTGTATAAAAAACAGTAAAAGCTAATCATTATTCAACTCGACAAATTGGAATTTGTTGTTCTGTACAAAACAGGGATGATACTGAATAAACGCTCAAAGAACTGATGACGCTGCGCACAGAGTTCTTG
>JAZNRJ010000055.1:0-17616 GCA_045590675.1 Acutalibacteraceae bacterium | reverse complement strand
ACCTCCTTGATGTTTTAGTTGTGTGGTCGGCAAACCACTTCTACTATATCAAGGAGCTTTTTTCTTGTCTACGTCTCCTCTCGCTTAAAGCTTTTTTATCCCCCTGGCAGAGCCAGGGGTTCTCTTTGTTACAAACAAAAGAAAAAGCCCGCTGCCATTAAGGCAACGGGCTTTGGTTGTGTTATCAGAAATCAACCTCTGTGTCGTAGTAGCAGCACTTAAGAAGCTTTTCCATTTCTTCCTGGCTGGGCTGACGGGGGTTGGAGCCTGTGCAAGCATCTGCAATGGCGTTCTTTGCAATTTCGGGAAGACGTGAAAGGAAAACATCTTCAGGAACAAAACCGTTTTCGCAGGGGTAGCTGTCTGCGCCGTAGTTCTTGATGCACTGAGGAATGTTAAGAGCATCGTTCATCTTGCGAATGTATGCAATAAGAAGTTCAACTTTCTCTGCAACGGTTGCACCGCCAAGGCCGATGAAATCAGCAATTTCAGCGTAACGAACAGCTGCGGATTCAACCTTTGCGTTGTAAGCGATAACCTTGGGAAGGTACATTGCGTTAGCTGCACCGTGGATGATGTGAGCACCGAATTCTTCAAAAGCAGCACCGGTCTTGTGAGCCATTGAGTGAACGATGCCGAGAAGAGCATTTGAGAAAGCCATACCGGCAAGGCACTGAGCGTTGTGCATTGATGCACGTTTATCCATATCGCCGTTGTAAGAATCAACAAGGTCATTCTTGATCATCTTGATTGCGTGGAGAGCGAGGGGATCTGTGTAATCACAGTTGCATGTTGAAACATAAGCTTCAACTGCATGTGTGATAGCGTCCATGCCTGTGTGAGCAACAAGCTTTTTGGGCATTGTTTCGGCAAGGTCGGGGTCAACGATAGCGATGTCGGGAGTAATTTCAAAGTCAGCAAGAGGATACTTGATACCCTTTGAATAGTCAGTAATAACGGAGAAAGCAGTAACTTCTGTTGCTGTGCCTGATGTTGAGGGGATAGCGCAGAAGTGAGCCTTTGTGCGAAGCTTGGGAAGTCCAAAAACCTTGCACATATCTTCAAATGTTGTTTCGGGATATTCGTATTTAATCCACATAGCCTTAGCTGCGTCGATGGGTGAACCGCCGCCCATTGCAACAATCCAGTCGGGCTGGAATTTTGCCATAGCTTCAGCACCTCTCATAACGGTTTCAACTGAGGGGTCGGGTTCGATACCTTCAAAAACTTCAACTTCCATGCCTGCTTCCTTAAGATAAGCAACAACCTTATCAAGGAAACCGAACTTCTTCATTGAACCGCCGCCAACGCAAACGATAGCTTTTTTGCCGTCAAGGGTTTTGAGAGCTTCAAGAGCACCTTTGCCGTGGTAAAGGTCTCTGGGAAGAGTAAAACGTGCCATAACAATCATTTCTCCTTTGTATGATATTTGTTATTTTGAAAGGTTTATCTTTCACAAAAATATTCTATCATACACACGCTATAAAAACAATTATAAAAGCAAAATAAAAAAATAAAAAAATTTTTAAAAAATATGTTGACAAAACAAAAGTTGTGTATTATAATAAACAAGCTCGCTCGTGAGCGATATGGCGGCATAGCTCAGTGGCTAGAGCAACCGGTTCATACCCGGTAGGTCGTGGGTTCAAATCCAACTGCCGCTACCAATTATTTGGCCCGGTGGTCAAGCGGTTAAGACACCGCCCTTTCACGGCGGTAACACGGGTTCGATTCCCGTCCGGGTCACCACGATAAGGAACAAGGCAGAGAGTGTTCTCTGCCTTGTTTTTTTGTGTTCTAAATCAGCACTTTTTATTGTCTAAATCAAAAAAATTTGCTACAATAAAAACATACCGGAATTCGGGAGGCTTTTATTATGGAAAAAATTAAGATAGGTATATTCGGTGCAGGCAGAGGCGTTGATATTGCTGAAAACTTTATGCAGATTGATTGCTGCGAAGTGGTTGCTCTTTGCGATTTTGATGAAAAAAGAAGAAATGAGGGTCTTGAAAAGTTAGGCGGAAATATTGAAGCTTATGAAGATTTTGACCGCTTCATTGAGCACGATATGGACGCAGTTGTTCTTGCAAACTATTTTCACGAGCACACTCCTTATGCCATAAAGTGCTTTGAAAAAGGAATTTACGTTTTTTCCGAGTGTATCAGTAACGGAACAATGGCAGAGGGTGTTGAGCTTGTCAAAGCTTTTGAAAAAAGCAATTGCATCTATATGCTTGCTGAAAATTATCCTCAGATGATATTTAACCGTGAAATAAAAAAAATATGCGACGGCGGCACCCTTGGCAAAATTCTTTATGCCGAGGGTGAATATAACCATCCCGTACCTGCCGATTATACCGCGTTCAACAAAACACACATTTATTTTTTGGAACATTGGCGCAATCATCTTCCCAGAACATATTATATAACCCATTCCCTTGCTCCGATTATGTGGGCAAGCGGCGCAACTCCAAAAAAGGTCAGCGCTGTTCCCGTTTATGCACCGCTTAAAGAAACAATAACCGCAAGGCATGTTGGTGACAGGGCTGCAATTGTAACTACACTGAATGACGATGATTCCGTTTTCAAAATAACCGGTTGTGCGGCTTTCGGAGCACACAGCAATTCCTACCGTATATGCGGTGAAAACGGCCAGATAGAAAACCTCAGAGGCATGGGCGAAAAAGTTATGCTCCGTTATAGTGACTGGGCAATCCCTGAGGGCAAGGAGGAAGTTAATCTCTATGACCCGATATGGAACGATGAGGATGAGGATTCAATTGCACAAAGCGGCCATGGTGGCGGCGATTTTATTGTTGCAAGAATGTTTCTTGATTGCATAAAAGAAGGCAGACAGCCTGAACATCCTTATGATATTTATTCGGCAACAGCAATGTCATCCGTTGCAATTCTTGCCCATCGCTCTATCCTTAACGGCGGAATTGCTTATGATATTCCCGATTTCCGTTTAGAGGAATGCCGCAAGGAATATGAAAACGACAGGTATACTCCGTTTTACGGTACAGACGGAAGTGAGCCCAACATTCCTTGTTGTTCCCATCCCGACTATAAACCCACACAGGAACAGATAAACAACTACCTTGAAACCCTGAAAGACTGATTATAATTAAAAATCAAGGCTCGTGGCGCATAACACTTTCGATGTTTGTGCGTGCGGGCTTTTTTGATGCAGGAAAAGGCAGAAATTCACAAATTATTTATCTCTAATCAAAAAAAACGCAAAATATCTCTTTTATTTTATAATAAATAGTGATATAATATATCCAATTATGGGCTAGTATATCAAAATTAAATTATAAATTCAGGAGGACAATAATGGCTGACATTATTTCAGTTAAAAATCTGAGCAAGTCTTACGGCAGTGTCAATGTTCTCAGCAATGTTTCTTTCAGCTTTGAAAGCGGTCAGATTATCGGTTTGCTGGGTCCCAACGGCAGCGGTAAAACTTCTTTGATTAAAATACTTGTAGGGCTTATCAACGATTATTCAGGCGAGGTTTATATTGACGGTCACAAGCCCGGAAAAGCGAGCAAATCTCTTGTTGCTTATCTGCCTGATAAAACATACCTGGCAAGCTATATGACCGCTGACGATGCGGTAAACTATATTGCCGATTTTTATGACGATTTTAACAAAGCAAAGGCAATGCATATGCTCGATGTTTTTCAGCTGCCCCATAAGCAGAAGGTTAAAACAATGTCAAAAGGTATGCAGGAAAAGCTTCAGCTTCTTCTTGTTATGTGCCGCAACGCAAAGCTTTATGTTCTTGACGAACCTATGGGCGGTGTTGACCCGGCAGCAAGAGACTTTATCCTTGAAACAATCCTTAAAAATCGCCCCGAAGGTTCAACAATCCTTATGTCAACACATCTTATTCAGGATGTTGAAGAAGTTTTTGATTCAATTATTATGATTGGCAGAGGCAGCTTGCTTATGAAAGATACCGTTGCCAATATTACAGGAAGCGGCAAAACCGTGAACGATATTTTCAAGGAGGTGTTTAGCGTTGACTGGGGCTTCTAAACCTAAAAATAAGTTTTTTAAGCTTATTAAAAACGATTTTCTTGCGAGTGCCAGAGTAATCAGTTTGTTTTACATTATTCTTGTTGCTCTTCTTGGCGTGTTTTCTGTTTGTGTTCTTTTGAGCGGTATTGATTCTATCGGCGCGGAAACATTATCCAAGCTTTCAACAGTAAGAAACTTTTCAATTGCCTTTTCAATTATAGTTTCGTTTTTGCTAATATTTGTTACATTTTTCTTTGTTGTTTACGATTTCTTTAAATCAATGTTCAGTCAGCAAGGCTATCTCAGCTTCACCTTGCCTGTTTCCAGCAATCAGCTTTTAGGCTCAAAGATGATAGTTTACGGCGGTTGGCTTATTCTCAGCTATGCTGTGTTTATGTTCACCGGCGGTTTCCTTATCAACTATGCTGCCGATAACGTTATCGGTCAGGATAACATTTCTCTTGCCCAGTCGCTTCTGGCAATGTTCGGCAACTTTCCGTCTCTCACCCAGATAATTGCTTATGTTGTTTATATCATAGTAATGTTCTTTGTGATTTTTCTCAGCTTTGTTTCAATTATCTATTTTGCAATAACCCTTTCTCACATAAGAGCATTCCAAAAAGCATCAATCCTCGCTTCAATAGTTATATTCGGCATAACAGCAATTGTGTTCATTATTCTTGCTTTCAAAATGAGCGATATTGTTAACTTTGTTATGGTATTCAACGATGACAAAACCATTGGCTTCGGAATACTCAAAGAGGGCGAAAAGCTTGTCGGCAACACACTCGGAATGCAGGTTACCCCGATATTCAGCTTTATTATTCTTGATGTAATAATGTTCTTCTCAACATCTTATATTATGCATAAAAAAGTTAACCTTAAATAAGGAGAGATTCTTATTAAAATCGGTGTTTTCGGCGGAACATTCAATCCGCCGCATAAAGGGCATGAATATCTGGCGAAGTCTGCAGTTGAGCATTTAAAGCTGGACAAACTGATTGTTATCCCCTCAAGCATACCTCCGCATAAAACCGCAGGCAAGCTTGCACGGGCGGAGGAACGCATGGAAATGTGCCGCCTTGCTTTTGGCAGTGATACCAGAGTTGAAATTTCGGATATTGAGATTAAAAGAGAAGGCAAAAGCTATACGGTTGACACGCTCAGAGAGCTCAAAGCCTTATATCCCGATGATGAGCTTTTCTTCATTTTCGGCTCAGATATGCTTGAAACTTTTACGCAGTGGTACAGATGGGAAGAAATTCTCAGTCTTGCCGTAATATGTGCTTGCTCGAGAGAAAACGGTTTTGCTCCAAACCTTGACCGTTTTTCTCCGGAACAAAAAGAACGCATAATTTTTATGGATATAATGCCTTTGGAGTTAAGCTCAACCGAGCTTCGCTCGATGGATTTCACAAATCCTGATACTGCAAAAATCAGCTCTGCCGTTGCTGAATATATTGTTGAAAAAGCCCTTTATGATGACGGACTGGCAAAATACCGCAGAATTCTTAAAGAAAAACTTGATGAATACAGAATGTTTCACAGCGAATGCGTTAGTGAAGCTGCCGCAGAGCTTGCTGCTAAATACGGTTCAGACCCTGACAAGGCAAGGTTAGCAGGATTACTCCACGATGTTATGAAAAACGCTTCGGCTGCAGAGCATCTGCGATATATCGAAAGCTTGACAGCTGTTGAAAAATCAAACAGCAAGGTTTGGCATCAGATGTCGGGCGAAAGATATTTAAGGCTCAATAAAATAATTGAAGATGAAGAAATCCTGGCTGCTGTCAGATGGCATACAACGGGCAAAGCAGGAATGTCTCTTCTTGAAAAAATAGTTTATGTTGCGGATTTTATTTCTGCAGACAGAGATTATAAAGACGTTGAGGTAGTCAGAAAGCTTGCTTCAATCAGCCTTGAACACGCTATTCTTTATACCTCGCGTTATACGGTGGAAAAACTTTCATCAAAAGATATGCTTATTCATCCGGCAACCGTGGAATGCTATAACGATATGCTTTTACATTTCGGGTTGCAGAAAGGTCAGATATTATGGAAATAAAAAATCTTGTTTTGGAAATAGCAAAAGTGCTTGACCAAAAAAAAGCAATGGATATCGTTGCAATTGAAACCGAAGAAGTTACAATTGTTTCAGATTATTTTGTTATTGCTTCAGGTACATCAAACACTCACGCAAAAGCTCTTGCGGATGATGTTGAATATGAAATCAAGCAGCGTCTCGGCGTTGACCCTGAACATATTGAAGGCAGGGCAACAGGCTGGATTCTTCTTGATTACGGAACCGTTCTTGTTCACGTTTTCACTCAGGATATGAGAGAATATTATAATCTTGAAAGATTGTGGACAGACGCAAAAACAGTTGATTTAACAGATATTTTACAGGCTGACTGATTCAGCCTTTGAATTGAAAGGATGTTGCTGTATGGCTCAGTATGATTTCAGAGCAGTAGAAAAAAAGTGGCAGGATAAATGGGACGAAAACAAAACCTTTGAATGCACAGAGGATTATTCAAAGCCTAAGTTTTATGCTCTTGTTGAGTTTCCTTATCCCAGCGGTGCGGGTATGCACGTTGGCCACATCAAGGCTTATTCAGGCCTTGAGGTTGTTTCACGCAAAAGAAGACTTGAGGGTTACAATGTTCTGTTCCCGATAGGTTTTGATGCTTTCGGTCTCCCGACTGAAAACTACGCTATCAAAACAGGACTTCACCCAAGAGTTGTTACTGACAGAAATATTGAAAAATTCACAAGTCAGCTCAAAAAAGTAGGCTTCTCTTTTGACTGGTCAAAGGTTGTTGACACAACACAGGAAGATTACTATAAATGGACACAGTGGATTTTCCTTAAGATGTTTGATAACGGTCTTGTTTTCAGAGATAAAACTCTTATCAACTATTGCCCCAGCTGTAAGGTTGTTCTTTCAAACGAAGATTCACAGGGCGGCAAGTGCGATATCTGCCACAGTGATATCGTTCAGAAGTCAAAGGATGTTTGGTATCTTAGAATTACCGAATATGCCGATAAGCTTCTTGAAGGTCTTAAGGAAGTTGATTATCTCCCCAACATAAAGCTTCAGCAGGAAAACTGGATTGGCAAGTCAACGGGTGCTTTTGTTAACTTCACAATCAAGGATACCGATGAAAAACTTAAAATTTACACAACAAGACCGGATACCCTTTACGGCGTAACCTTTATGGTTATGGCTCCCGAGCATCCGCTTATTGATAAGTATGCTTCACAGATCGGCAATATGGCTGCTGTTGAAGAGTACAGAGATTTCTGCAGCAAGAAATCAGCTTTTGAAAGAACACAGCTTGTCAAGGAAAAAACAGGCGTTAAGCTTGAAGGCTTCAGCGCGGTTAACC
The DNA here is from genome assembly GCA_045590675.1 of Acutalibacteraceae bacterium. Taxonomy (GTDB): domain Bacteria; phylum Bacillota; class Clostridia; order Oscillospirales; family Acutalibacteraceae; genus CAG-177. Next base: position 10,201 of record JAZNRJ010000055.1, on the reverse strand, counting down.
CCGTTAACGGCAAAGAAATTCCCATCTATATTTCCGACTATGTAATGATGGGCTACGGCACAGGCGCAATTATGGCTGTTCCTGCTCACGACCAGAGAGACTATGAATTTGCCAAGAAGTTCGGTATTGACATAATTGAAGTTATCAAGGGCGGCGACATTGCTGTTGAAGCTTACACCGGCGACGGTGAAATGGTTAACACCGATTTCCTCAACGGTATGGATAACAAGAAGGATTCAATCGAAAAAATGGCTGCATTCCTTCAGGAAAAAGGTATCGGTGAAAAGGGCGTTCAGTATAAGATGAATGACTGGGCATTTAATCGCCAGAGATATTGGGGCGAGCCTATCCCCATCGTTCATTGCCCCGATTGCGGCATTGTTCCCGTTCCTTATGAAGAGCTTCCGCTCAGACTGCCCGCAGTTGAAAACTTTGAACCAGGTACAGACGGCGAAAGCCCGCTTGCCAAGATTGATTCATATGTTAACTGCAACTGCCCCAAGTGCGGCAAGGCAGCTAAGAGAGAGACCGATACAATGCCTCAGTGGGCTGGTTCTTCCTGGTATTTCCTGCGTTATCTTGACCCACACAATGAAGAAAGATTTGCAGACAGCGAAAAGCTGAAGTATTGGATGCCCGTTGACTGGTACAACGGCGGTATGGAACACGTTACAAGGCACCTTATCTATTCAAGATTCTGGTATAAGTTCCTCTATGACCTTGGCGAAGTTCCCGTTTCCGAGCCTTATGCAAAGAGAACGGCTCAGGGTCTTATTCTTGGCCCCGACGGTGAAAAAATGTCAAAATCCAAGGGCAACGTTGTTGACCCCAACGAGGTTGTTGACCAGTTTGGCGCAGACGTTCTCAGAACATATTGCCTCTTTATGGGTGACTATGAAAAGGCAGCTCCCTGGAGCGAAACAGCAGTTAAGGGCTGCAAGAGATTCATTGACAGAGTGTGGGGTCTGACCGAGATTATGACCGAGGGCGATTCATACTCAAAAGAGCTTGAAAGCGCAATGCACAAAACAACCAAAAAGGTTTCAAGTGACATTGAAACTCTTAAATATAACACCGCAATTGCTGCAATGATGACACTCACAAATGAAATTTACAACAAGGGTTCAATCAACAAGGCTGAGCTTAAAACCTTCATAACATTGCTTAATCCTTTTGCTCCTCATATTACAGAGGAAATCTGGCAGGTTGCAGGCTTTGAAGGTATGCTCAATGAATCATCATGGCCCACTTTTGACGAAGCAAAGTGTGTTGACAACGAAATTGAAATTGCCGTTCAGATTAACGGTAAGGTCAGAGAAAGACTTGTTGTTGCTGCCGATGCTGAAGCTGATGAAGTTATCGCAGCTGCAAAGGCTCTTGATAAAATTGCCGAAGCTGTTAACGGAATGAAAATTGTTAAAGAGCTTTATGTTAAGGGCAGACTTGTTAACATTGTTGTTAAACCGTAAAAAAATGTGTTTTTACTGTTGACAAGGCACTATGAATTATTGTATAATAACAAACAAGCTATGAAAAATTATAGTCCCTGTATTAAACGAGGGGAGGGAATACATTGAGCCAGGTAAAAGTTAAGGAAGGCGAGTCACTCGAAAACGCACTCAGAAGATTCAAGAGACAGACTTCAAGAGACGGCGTTATCCAGGAGGTTCGCAAAAGAGAACATTACGAAAAGCCTTCGGTTAAGAGAAAGAAAAAGTCAGAGGCAGCTCGTAAGCGTAAGTTTAAATAATTAAACTTTACATGAAAAAGAAAGCATCCGCATAATTGCGGATGCTTTTTAATTTATATTTTAAGCTTTAAAGATTAAAGAAGATCATCAAAAAGTCTGATGTTGGCTTTGTCAAGTTTGAGTTCACCGCTTTGTTCTTTCTTGATAACTTCAACAATTCTGTCGTTGACCGGAGTTGCAACGCCGCACTTTCTGCCCCATTCGCAAACAACGCCGTTGATTGCATCAACTTCGCAAGGCTTGTTGTTTCTTATATCCTGAAGCATTGAGGGAACAATGTCTCTGTGCTTTTTCATTGCAATGGGGAGAAGGAACTGGGCAAAAGCTCTTTTAAGAGGATTGGTGTAATAGAAAAGCTTTGTGATGTCTTTGCCCTGAACGGGAACAAATTCTGCACCTGCTGCGTGACCAACATCAATGCATTCCTTCATGCAGCGAACAGCAACCTTCTGTGCATCCTTGTTTTCAGAAACATCTCCGAAGCAGCCGCCTACAACTGTTCCGAGACCTGAGAAAGTTGCATTAATAAGAAGTTTTGACCATCTTGCACCGATAAGGTTTTCTTCAAAATGCACGGGACACATTTTCTCAAGCAAATCTTTAACCTTTTTGAACTGTGCATCGGTGATTCCGTCCATCTTGCCCATATGGAATGAAAGGCTGTCAGGTTCACTTGTGAGAACGCATTCGCCGGGGCCTTCAAGCATTGCGCCCCACTCAACTGTGCAGCCCATTGTTCTGTTTGCACCGATAATTTCAGCAATGCCGGGCTCGGGAATACCGTTCTGAAGTGTAACAATAACGCCATCATCGGCAAGAAAGGGTTCAAGAAAAGCAACAACCTCGGGGTTGTGAAGCTGTTTTGTCATAAGCAGAATAACGTCATATTTGCCGCTCATTTCATCGGGAGTTATTGCATTAACAGGAACAGTCATTTCAACAGTTCCGCTGATGTGAGCGCCTTTTTCTCTCATTGCGGCAACGTGAGCTTTGTTGCGGTTAACAAGTTCAATGGGAACACCGTTTTTGGTGATATAAGCGCCAAGGACGGTTCCGAGTGAGCCTGCACCGTAAATTGCGTATTTCATATTAGTTCCTCCTTGATTTATCATAACATTTTAATTATATCATTGTAATTTTTCACTGTCAATATATCACAATACTTGAAGATTTTTTCAATAATGTTATAATATATTTGTATAAAAGAATTTAAAAAGGAGAAAACAGAATGATAACTTCAACAAAGCCTTCTTCCGAATGGATTTATAAATTCTACCGTGAACTTGAAAAAAACGGCGTTGAAAATCATGCCTTGCTTATAATTCAGAACGGTGAAACGGTTTTTGAAGAATATGCATATCCTTATTCAAGGGATATTCCTCATACTTTGTTTTCCGTAACAAAGTCAATTGTTTCAACTGCAGCGGGGTTTGCAATTACCGAAGGCCTGTTTTCGCTCGACTCTGAAGTTCTGCCGTTTTTCTCCGAATTTGAATATTGCGAAAGCGATGAATGGAAAAACCTTACAGTTCGATCTTTACTTACAATGCAAAGCAACAAAAAGTTCAGTTTTTTGCAGGATATGACAGGTGATTACGTTGAAATGTTTATGAAAGCTCCGTTCAGAGCTGATAAAGGCTTTCTTTACAGCAACAATGATGCCCATATGGTTGCGGCTCTTGTTCAAAAAGTTTCAGGAATGAATCTTGTTGATTATCTCATTCCAAGGCTTTTTGAGCCTCTCGGAATTGAACCTCCGGAATGGGAAACCAACCAACGCGGTGAATGCATCGGCGGAACGGGTGCATATATGAAGCTTTGCGACCTGGCAAAAATCAGTTATTGCTACGGCAACGGCGGCAGATATAACGGCAAACAGATTATTCCCGAATGGTGGGCAAAAGAAGCAACCTCAAAACAGGTTAACCTTGAGGGGCGCGAAAACGAGGACGGATATGGCTACTTTTTCTGGCTTCAGGACGGCGTTTTCAGTATGAACGGAATGTACGGCCAGCAAATATCATATTTTCCGCAGTATGATGCGGTTATCGCCGATTTCAACTGCGTTGTTAAAGACGATTCAAATAATTATCTGATGAAAAAGCTTTTACCAAAAGCGTTTGAAGGCGAATCAACTCCCGAATGGGATAAAAAGCTTGAGGATTATCTAAAAAAACGAAAAGAAAAAGCCTTGCCCGTTGCTTGCAATGAAAAATTCAATGTTCCGTCAGGCAAAACATTCTATATAACTCCGCTTTCCGATAAAATATCAAATCTTATGTTTCCGGCGGGTCTTATTCCTCGCTCGGTTACGTCAAGCTTTGCCCAAAGGCCCAAAACTAACCTAAATAAAGTTTCTTTCTGCCTTTCCGATGACGTGTTTACCGTAAAATGGTTTGAGGAAGAGGATGAGGTTGTTATCAACTGCGGCCTTGACGGTATGCCAAGGTTTTCAGAGTGCAGAATAAAAGGCTATTATTTTAAAATCTGGGCTTATGCATATACCCAAAACGGCAAAGTAAAAGCAGTTGTAAAGCCGATTAACTCGCTTGCAACCTGTTATATAACATTTATTTTTTCTGAAAATGAAGTTAAAATTCAGCTTCTCGGCACACCCGATTTCAAGGAATTCATTGCTAACAATGCCGGCGAAAGCTCCTTTGTCAGCAACAGCGGTGTTTTGAAACCGATAATAATGAAGGGGTTGAATTATGCTCTTTCAACAGTTGATAGGCCGATGAAATTTAAAGCAAAGTAATAAAAACATAATTCTTTTTATGCATTGACTAAAATTTATAAATAATATAAAATAATTTAAAACACAAAACGGGATGTGACATTATGAAAAAAATTATATCTTTGTTAATTGCAATGCTTATGGTTCTTTCTTTGGCATCGTGCAAGGATAACGGCGGCGAAGAGCCTCAGAGCACACAAAGCGAAGTTTCTCAAAGCATTGAAAACACAGAAGGCAGCAAAGAAAACGTTTCAGCTTCTGATGCGGAAAACGAAACATTAACAAACAGCAGCTTTGAAGATGAAAATGCCACGGAGGAAGAAACGGTTGCAGCTTTAAATTCTGATCCCTCTGCCTGGACAGATAAAGAAATTGTTGAGTTTTATAAAAATGCCGCAATCAAATCCAAAACAGCTGTAAAATCAAAGCAGACAATGACAATGACCGAGATGGTTGTTAACGATGGAGACGGCTTGCTCGGAACTCTTGTTGAATGGGCAACTCCGATACTTAAATCTGCTCTCCAAAAGAATTCAACCGAATATGACGGTGTAACAGGCGGATATGAAAATCTTGTTCCGGAAGATGCACAGTCAATCAAAGCTTATAAAAGCGGTGAATATGTTGTTGTTGAAATGACAATGAAAGAGCAGACCGACGGTATCCACGGTGATTGGGGTTCGGGCACGGTTGGCCACGCAATCTCGGTTGTTGGAGATATTTCCGTTGTTCAGGATGAATTGCCACAGTTTAACATTGATTTTGAAAATGCAGACCTTAAGCTTCATTATTCGGATCCTAAACTCAAAGTGAAAATCAACAAAGACGGAATTATTGAAAAAGGAACCTGGACTTATACCGTAAATGTTAAGGTTGCTAACCTTAACATAGCGGCGGTTAAACTTCCGATTGAAGCATTTGTCGAAAGTGCTTACGGCACGGTTGATTATATTATAACCGTTGGCGGAGGTTTTTAACTAATCAGACCGCAAAAGCCCTGCAGTTTTATGCTGCAAGGCTTTTTGTTTTGTATATTATTGACTGATGTTTTTAACGGTGATATAATTTTGTTAGCCCAAAAAACAAATTAAGAGGTGGCATTATGGAAAATAAAAAACTCTACATATTAACATATGATCACGGCGGTTATGTTCTTTGGAAAGATGCAGTAAAGCCGAGAATCCAAGAGCTTTTTGAGTGGATGGAAAAATACCCCAAACTCAGGATAGGTCTTGACTATGAATCTTTCACCTTTGATGAATTTTCAAGGTGCGACCCTGAAGTTGTTGATTTGATAAAAAAATTGGTTGAAAAATATCCTGACAGAGTTGGTCTTGGCGCAACAACTTACGGTCAGCCGCTTTCAATGTTTGTTTCTGAAGAATCTAATGTTCGTCAGCTTACTTATGCGGTTAAGACTAATCTTGAATATTTCGGCAAAACACCCAATGTTTATGCAATTTCGGAATTTGCTCTGAACAATCAGACTCCACAGCTTGCGAAGCTTTGCGGCTATGATGCTGCTATTCTCCGTTCTCACGTTATGGGTTACGGTTACCCGAGAACCTTTGACTCAGCCTGGGGAAAATGGATAGGTAAGGACGGAACATATATTCCTGCTGTTCCTACATATGATAAACAGGGCAGAGGATTTAACTGCTGCACGGTGGATAACTGGATTCTTTCAAGATGGCCTCAGGATACGGATATTTCGCTTGAAGATTTTGAAAAGATGTTTGCAAAATATTCGCCGCTCCTTGCTTCAAGATATGATGATTTGACTCAGGAAGTTAAGGGCGTGACCGAATATATCGAAACAAAGGACGATTATGAATATGTTCTTTTGGAGGATATACCGGTCCTTTACGGTGAGCCTGAAGATGAACTGAAAACAACCGATAACGATTTCCATATTCAGATGCCTTGGGGATATTGCGGCAACGAAATTTTCAACGGTTGCCGTGAAAGTGAGGTTGCGGCTGCTCACGCAGAAAAGCTCAATGCTCTTGCGGTTATGCTTGGCGGTGAATCGCTTGAAAAAACCGCTGTTGAAGCTTGGAAATACGCTCTTGCCGCCCAGCATCACGATGTGACTATCTGCGGTTTGCTTGACCTTTCACGCAGATTTATTCCCGAATCGCTTAAGCTTTCAGAAAAGGTGAGAGAAGAATCGGTTAAGTTTATTGCTTCAAAGTTTGCAAAATGTGATGAAGAAGCTTTGCTTCTTATCAATCCGCAATCTTTTGCGGTTGATGAATGGGTTGAGGCAGAAGGAAAGAAGGTTCACGCAGAGCTTAAACCTTTTGAAATCAAGAGAATACCGATTGGAAACGCTGAAAGCTCAATGCAATCAGACTACACATGGTCGGCTGAAAGCGGTGAACTTGCAACTCCCGTATACCGTCTTAAGCTTACGGATAAGGGCATTGCCTATATTGATAAGAAAGACGGAGAACGCATATTTGACAACGGAGACGGCGAGCTTTTTGTTGCCTGCGTTAACGGTGAAAATTGCGTTTCTGAGGGTAAATGGAGCGTTGAGATAGGTGAAAACGGAGCAGTTGCTGTTCAGAAAGGTAAAATCGGCAGTATTCCGTTTGTTTTCTCAATGACATTCAATGGCAAAAGCGAACGCATTGACTGCAAATCTCGCTTTGAGATGAATGAAGAACGTGTCGGTGAAATCGGAGTTAAAGAGGGCTTGGGTAAATCTCTTACCGTTAATGGCCACCGCCATGAAGGTAAGCTTTGTATGGCTATGAATCTTTGCCTTGATAAGTGCCGCAAAATGGTCAGAGACCTGCCGTTTTCAATTTCAGAATGGAACGGAGACATCAGAAAAACAGAGGATTATTGGTATCAAAAAGACCTTATTCTTATTGATACTCCTGTTTCAGCTGAAGAATCTTTTAACTCAACAACATATTTCCAGGGTGTATACTGGCTTGGTATGCGTGACGCTAAAAAAGGCCTTGCAGTTTTCAATAAAGGATGCATGGGCGCGGCTGTAAATGGCAACCGACTGACCCTTCCGCTGCTTTATTCAAACGAATATATGTGCGGAACAAAAATACTCAGCGGAACATACGAAGATGAATTTGCACTTTATCCCTTTGAATCATCTGTTACTGATGCTCAGCTTCATAAAAAAGCGATGTCTTATAACTATCAGCCCGAAATTGTTAAGCTTTCAAAAGGCGCAGGTGAGCTTGACGGTTTTGCTGCAGGTAAGCTTGAAACTGACGGCGGCGAGGTTATAATGACGGGCTTTTACCCCGAAAACGGTGCAATTTTTGCGCGTTTTTGCAACTATTCAGATGAAGCAGCAAAAGCTGATTTCAGCTTTACTAAAGGTAAAGTAACGGCAGAAACCGATTTACTCGGCAATATAATTGCTGCAAGTGACGGCAAACTTGCTTTCCATCCGTGGGAAATCAAAACGGTTAAAATTGAATTATAACGAAAACAGCTGACTCACGTTCAAGTGAGCCAGCTGTTTTTACATGCCTATCAGGTTTGTTTCTTTAATATCAGTTCCGTTAACAATAAAAGCATTAACCTCGAAAGCTCCGAACAAAATAGTATGAACAGTGCCGTTAATTTTAAGTTCGGTTTCAGTCATTTTGTCAGTTGAGTTGAACATTCTTAAAAGAACGCCGCCGTCAACGGGCTTGTACGCTGAAAGAATAATGTCATCGCTGCTGATTTCAATGGCCGTGCTTTTCTTTTTGCCTGTGCCTGACGGGAAGAACGAAAGCGAAACGGGCGGCTGGTTGAAAATTTCAGCGTCTCTGTCAAGGTGAGCTGTATCGGCTGTCAGCCTGTATTCAAACTCGCGCTCGCCTATATCAATGTGATCATGGTGGCGGTCATCAACTGTTAATGGACGTTCGTTTCTTATCGGGTGGGCTGAATAAACAGGAGTCCTCAAAAGCGTGATGTTGAATTTGCTGCTGTCTGCGCTTCCGCCGTAGGTGCCGTTGTTGATAACGGCAACGCCTTTGCCGCCTTCAAAAAGTCCGCACCATTTCTGATAAGTAACCTCTTTTTCATCCTTTATCATTTCTTCTTTGCCAAACGCAGTCTGTCCCAGAAAAGCGGGCGAATCAAAAGCGGTGTCAAAGCAAAGTTTATAAAGAGTGTTAACATCGTTTGAAAGAAGCTTTATGTGAATATCAACATAAACATCGTTTTTGGGGATTGAATAGGTGACGATTGCATAGGAATTTTTATGCTTCATCAACGCCTGAATTTTGCATCTGACCTTGCCGTTTTCAACAACGTGAACGTTGCCGCAAAAAGCGTTGGGATAACCTGCAAAAGCGTTGGCTTCAGCATTGCTTACAGCTGAGAATTCGCCAATTTTATCTTTAAAGCAGTCAACGGTCATTCCCCAGGGGTCTTCATTATCTTTGTAAGCGTTGATTTTTGCGCTGCTTTCTTTGAGCATATCAACGCCGTCAACGCAGTATTTGTCAATAAGTCCCGTTGATTTGTTTATCAAAACTTCAAGCCTGTCGGTTTTTATCGTAAAGTGGGTTCTGTTTTCAGGGCAGGGCTCAATTGGGCGGAAAGGTGAGTTTTCAACCCAAAGCTCGCAGTCAAAGCGGTTAATGCTCATTGGCTCAAGCTCGGCACGGAACACAATTTTTTTGCGCCAGTCAAGGCTGAAAGAGCAGGCTTCTTTTTCGTTCTGAGCTTTAATATAATTACCTTTTTGGTCACGGACTTTAACAAGAGTAACCTCGTTATCGTTCCAGTTCTGGTCTGCAAGCTGGAATTCAACCTCAATCTCACGGGTAATTTTATACGGGTGTGGGTTAAACACAAGAACGGGAATTTCACCCTCTTTTGCTTCGGGCTGACCCTCGCAGAGCTTGAAAAAAGTTTTTGTTTTCAGCCTTGCAACATTTTCAAGGCCGTAATTCAGCAAACGCAGAATTTCTTCTTCGCCAAGTTTTACCATTGAGCCGGGCAGAATATCGTGAAACTGGCTGAAAAGCAGAGCTTTTTCGGCTTCTTTAAGCTGGTTTTTATCATATTCGATGCCGCTTGCGGCAAGCATTTTTTCACAGCAGACAAGCTCATTTTCAAGCTTGCGGTAAGTTCGCTTGATGCGGCTCATTGACGTATAGCATCCAACCATACAATGAACAAGGGATTTATCAAAAGTATCAAGCTTTGTTTTGTCAATTTCGGAAAAATAGTTTTCGCAATATGAATGGATAATTTCTGTTTCGGAGTGGTTTTTAATATATTCGGTAAGATTATCAAGGTCAACCTTTGAAGGTCCGCCGCCGTGGTTGCCAACGCCCCAAAGCATAAGGTTTGAGCCTTCTTGAGCACTGTTTTCTATAAAATTCTCAAGCTTTTGAATGATTTTGCCTCTGCCTGAGTTGTAGCCGCCGTTCATACTGTGGGCAAGGATTTCGCTGCCGTCAAAACCTTTCCATATAAAATCCGTTCTATCACCAACAACTCCGTGAGGGCGCATGAAAAGGTAGGAATCATAACCGCTTTTCTTAAGAATCTGAACAAGGCCTCTTGTATGGCCGAAGGGGTCAAAGTTGATAGCCGTTGTCGGCTTAACGCCGAATTTTTCCATAAAATAAGACTTGCCTGTTTCTATCTGGCGCAAAAAGCCTTCGCCGGACGGCATAACGCAGTGGGGCTGAAGATACCACCCGCCCATAACGCGCCACTTACCCTCTTTA
>JAZNRJ010000054.1:0-11114 GCA_045590675.1 Acutalibacteraceae bacterium | reverse complement strand
TTCAAGAATATTCAAGCCTTCACGGTAGTTAGCCTTGATGGGAACTTCGATTGTTTTACCTGCTGTGTTAGCAATAAGACCGCGCATACCTGCAAGCTGACGAAGCTGTGAGTCATTACCACGGGCACCGGAGTCAAGCATCATATTGATGGGATTGAACTTTCTGAAGTTCTTCTTAAGCTCGGAAGCAACAGCCTTTGAGCATTCGTCCCATGCCTTGATGACGCCTTCGGAGCGTTCTTCGTTGGTGATAAAGCCTCTGTCGTAGCTCTTATAAATTTCGTCAACTTTCTTTTCTGCCTTCGCAAGAAGTTCTTTCTTCTGCGGAGGAATTGTTGCGTCACAAACAGCAACGGTGATTCCGCTTCGGGTTGAATATTTGTAACCCTGTGCCTTGATTTTATCAAGAACGTCTGCGGCGATTGCAGTGCCGTGAACCTTGATGCAGGGGTCAATGATCTTGCCGAGCATCTTCTTGTTAACAAGAACGTCAACTTCGGGTCTGAAGATGTTTTCGGGGTCTGTTCTGACGATGAAGCCGAGGTCCTGAGGAACGGGGGTGTTGAAGATAACCTTACCGAGAGTTGTTGTTACAAGCTTGGTGATAACCTCGCCGTCAACTTCCTTGGACATACGGATTCTGATGTTTACGTGAAGACCGATATCGCCTTCGTCATAAGCCATCATTGCTTCATCAATGCTGCCGAAAGTCTTATATATATATTGTTTATTGCCGTTTTCGTCAATAAACTCTGTTGGTGCACCGGGTTCATAGGGATCTTCGGGGTCATAATCGGAATTTGCAGGGTTATTATTATTAACCATTGTAAGATAATATGAACCGAGGATCATATCCTGAGTAGGAACCGCAACCGGACGTCCGTCTGAAGGTTTAAGAAGGTTGTTGGCAGCAAGCATAAGGAATCTTGCTTCAGCCTGAGCCTCTGCCGAAAGAGGAACGTGAACAGCCATCTGGTCACCGTCGAAGTCGGCATTGAAAGCGGTACATACAAGAGGATGAAGTCTGATTGCTCTGCCTTCAACAAGAACGGGTTCAAAAGCCTGAATACCGAGTCTGTGAAGAGTGGGAGCACGGTTAAGCATAACGGGGTGATCCTTGATAACAACTTCAAGAGCATCCCATACTGCAGGGTTGGAGCGTTCAACCATCTTTCTGGCTGATTTAACATTGCCTGCAACTTCAGTTTCAACAAGTCTCTTCATAACGAAGGGCTTGAAGAGCTCAAGTGCCATCTCTTTGGGAAGACCGCACTGATAAAGCTTAAGCTGAGGACCAACAACGATAACCGAACGGCCTGAGTAGTCAACACGCTTACCGAGAAGGTTCTGTCTGAAGCGGCCTTGCTTACCTTTAAGCATATCCGAAAGTGACTTAAGAGCTCTATTGTTGGGACCTGTAACGGGTCTGCCTCTTCTGCCGTTGTCGATAAGAGCGTCAACAGCTTCCTGAAGCATTCTCTTTTCGTTTCTGATAATGATGTCAGGTGAGCCAAGCTCCATAAGCTTTGCAAGACGGTTATTTCTGTTGATAACACGTCTGTAAAGATCGTTGAGATCAGATGTGGCAAATCTGCCGCCTTCAAGCTGAACCATAGGTCTGATTTCGGGAGGAATTACGGGAATTACATCCATAATCATCCATTCGGGTCTGTTGCCTGAAAGTCTGAAAGCTTCAACAACTTCAAGTCTTTTAAGAGCTTTTGCCTTTTTCTGGCCGGAAGAAACTTCCATTTCTTCTTTCAGTTCAGCCGAAAGCTTGTCAAGGTCAATTTCTGCAAGAAGCTCTTTAATAGCTTCTGCGCCCATACCTGCCTTGAAGTCATTTTCATATCTGAGGCGATATTCATCATAATCCTTCTCGTCAAGTGTCTGGCACTTTTCAAGAGGAGTATCGCCGGGATCAATAACGATATGCTTTGCAAAATAAAGAACTTTTTCAAGGTCTCTGGGTGAAATATCAAGCATAAGACCCATTCTTGAGGGAATACCCTTAAAATACCAAATGTGTGAAACAGGAGTAGCCAGCTCAATGTGGCCCATTCTTTCACGGCGAACCTTAGACCTTGTGATTTCAACACCGCAGCGTTCGCATATTTTGCCCTTGTAGCGGATTCTTTTATATTTACCGCAATGGCACTCCCAGTCTTTCTGGGGTCCAAAAATCTTTTCGCAGAAAAGACCGTCTTTTTCGGGCTTAAGTGTTCTGTAATTTATGGTTTCGGGCTTCTTGACTTCGCCGTAAGACCATTCTCTGATCTGTTCAGGCGAAGCAAGGCCGATTTTTATGGATTCAAACGTGAGATTGCTGTTGGATTCAATATTTTCCATCAAACGATGCCCCTTCCGTTAATTTGTTTGGAATCGGCGATTATTCATAATCGTCCTCCGAGGTTTCAAAATCAAAGCCGTAATCATCAGAACCGAAATCTTCGTCGGCAAGGTCGCTGTAGGCAGCGTCATCGTCGTCTGAATTTCTGTAGAAGATGTCATTTTCTTCGCTGTCTTCATCAATGATGAATTCATCGCTTTGTTCTGCGTCATTAACGCTCTGGAATGTCTTGTCATCAGGAACAAAGCCCATATCATCGTTATCGTAAGTCTGACGAAGGTCGATTTCGTCACCGTTTTCATCAAGAACCTTGATATCGAGAGCGAGTGACTGAAGTTCTTTGATAAGAACCTTGAAGGATTCGGGAATGCCGGGAGTGGGTACATTCTGACCCTTAACGATGGCTTCGTAGGTCTTAACTCTGCCCACAACGTCATCGGATTTAACTGTAAGAATTTCCTGAAGAGTATAAGCTGCACCGTAAGCTTCAAGAGCCCAAACTTCCATTTCACCGAAACGCTGGCCGCCGAACTGAGCTTTACCGCCCAAAGGCTGCTGAGTAACAAGTGAGTAAGGACCTGTTGAACGGGCATGAATTTTATCGTCAACAAGGTGATGGAGCTTAAGGTAATACATAACGCCAACTGTTACGGGGTTATCAAACTTGCGGCCTGTACGTCCGTCGGTAAGAATTGACTTGCAGTCAAGTCTGAGCTGCGGAACGGTTGAGGGGTCAAATTCAACGCCCTTGGCGATTGCTTCTTTTTCAGCTTCTTCCATTGCCTTAGCATTGGCTGCTTTGAAAGCTTCTGTAATATCTTCTTCGTGAGCGCCGTCGAATACAGGAGTCATCATCTTGTAGCCGAGAGCTCTGGCTGCAAAGCCGAGGTGAACTTCAAGAACCTGACCGATGTTCATTCGGGAAGGAACGCCCAACGGATTAAGAACAATATCAAGAGGTGTACCGTCGGGAAGGAAGGGCATATCTTCCTGAGGAAGAATTCTTGAAACAACGCCCTTGTTACCGTGACGGCCCGCCATCTTATCGCCTACTGAAAGCTTACGCTTCTGAGCGATATAGCAACGAACAACTTTGTTAACGCCGGGTGAAAGCTCATCACTGTTTTCTCTTGTGAAAACTTCAACGTTAACAACAATACCGTACTGGCCGTGAGGAACTTTAAGAGAAGTGTCTCTTACTTCCTTAGCCTTTTCACCAAAGATTGCGCGAAGAAGTCTTTCTTCAGCTGTAAGCTCGGTTTCACCCTTAGGAGTAACCTTACCAACAAGAATATCGCCTGAATGAACTTCTGCACCGATGCGGATAATACCTTCATCGTCAAGGTTGCCGAGAGCATCTTCACCAACATTGGGGATGTCTCTTGTTATCTCTTCGGGGCCAAGCTTTGTGTCTCTGGCTTCAGTTTCATATTCTTCAATGTGAATTGATGTATAAACATCGTCACGAACAATTTTTTCATTAACAAGAACAGCATCTTCGTAGTTATAACCTTCCCAGGTCATAAATCCTACAAGGGCGTTCTTACCAAGGCTGATTTCGCCGTGGTCGGTTGCGGGGCCGTCGGCAATAACTTCGCCTGCATCAACGTGCTGACCCTGCTCAACAATGGGTCTCTGGTTAACGCAGGTACCCTGATTGGAGCGCATGAACTTTATAAGCTCATATCTGTGAGTTGTTTTGCTTTCGTCACCCAGAATGTCAATGCTGTCAGCACAAACCTTTGTTACTGTGCCTGCTTCTTTTGCAAGAATTGTAACGCCGGAGTCAACTGCAGCTTTATATTCCATACCTGTACCGACGATGGGCGCATCTGTTTTAAGAAGCGGAACAGCCTGTTTCTGCATGTTTGAACCCATAAGTGCACGGTTGGCGTCGTCGTTTTCAAGGAAAGGAATCATTGCTGTTGCAACTGAAACAACCATCTTGGGCGAGATATCCATAAAATCGCACTTTGTTTTGTCAATTTCAAGGAATTCATCTCTGTATCGTGCGGTAATCTTCTGTCTGACGAAGCAGTTGTTTTCGTCAAGAGCTTCGTTAGCCTGTGCAACGATAAATTCGTCTTCTTCATCAGCTGTCATATAAACAACTTCGTCAAGAACCTTGCCCAGCTCCTTGTCGATTCTTCTGAAAGGAGTTTCGATAAAGCCGTATTCGTTTATTTTAGCGTAAGTAGCAAGATAGGATATCAAACCGATATTCGGGCCTTCAGGTGTCTCAATAGGACACATTCTGCCGTAGTGAGAATAGTGAACGTCACGAACTTCGAAACCTGCTCTGTCTCTTGAAAGACCGCCGGGGCCGAGGGCTGAAATACGGCGCTTATGAGTAAGTTCGGCAAGCGGGTTTGACTGGTCCATAAACTGTGAAAGCGGAGATGAACCGAAGAATTCTTTAATTGCTACCATAACGGGACGGATGTTGATAAGAGTTTGGGGGGTTATCTTATCTTCATCTTCCTGAGCCTGAATTGCCATTCTTTCGCGTACAACGCGTTCCATTCTGGCAAGACCGATTCTGAACTGATTCTGAAGAAGTTCACCTACGGAACGGATTCTTCTGTTGCCCAAATGGTCTATATCGTCAACATTACCAACACGCTTGGTGAGGCAGTTTACATAGTTGACGGATGCGAAGATATCGTCAACGATAATGTGCTTGGGAATAAGGTCATCGCAGCGTTCTGCCATTTCGGCAAGGAGAGCTTCCTTATCGCTGCCGCACTTCTCTATGATTTCGTGAAGCACTGAATAACGAACCTTTTCGTTGATGTTTATAGCTTCGAGTTCTTCTTTAGTAATTGAATCGGGAAGAAGAGCTGCTGCATCAACCATGCCGTTTGAAATTACGAAAAGCTCGCTGCCGTCTTCACAGGCAACAACAACTTTCATAACACCGGCCTGCTCAATTTCAAGAGCCTTCTGCTTTGTGATAACTTCACCGGGCTCTGCGAGGAACTCACCTGTATATTCGGAAATAACGGGCTGAGCAACTATGCAGCCGGGAAGACGGTTAAGGTGTGAAAGCTTCTTGTTATATTTATATCTGCCGACTCTGGAGATGTCATATCTGTGGGGGTCGAAGAAAAGGTTATCAATATGCTGCTGAGCTGATTCAAGAGTAACAGGCTCACCGGGGCGAAGCTTTTTGAACACTTCCATAAGAGCTTCTTCGGTGTTTCTGGTTTCGTCTTTTTCCATTGTAGCTTCAAGCTTGTTATCGTCACCAAAGAAACGGCGGATATCATCGTTGGAGCTCAAGCCGAGGGCACGGATAAACGCAGTGATATAAATCTTTCTGTTTTTGTCTATGCGAACATAGAAAATATCGTTGGCATCGGTTTCATATGCAAGCCAAGGACCTCTGTTGGGGTTGATTGTGCTTGTGTAAAGCTCGATACCGGTTTTGTCGTGTGTCATTCCGTAATACACACCGGGCGAACGGACAAGCTGAGAAACAATAACACGCTCTGCACCGTTGATAACAAATGTACCGCTTTCGGTCATAATCGGGAAGTCGCCCATAAAAACTTCGGACTCTTTAATTATGCCTGTCTCTTTGTTTTGAAGACGTACGGTAACACGCATGGGTGCGGCGTAGGTTGTGTCACGCTCTTTGCATTCACGCACTGTGTACTTGGGTTTATCGTCCATACGGTAATCAATAAAGCTGAGGACCCAGTTGCCCGTGTAATCTGTGATATCAGCCATATCACGGAATACTTCCTTCAGCCCCGTTTCGATAAACCACTGGTAGGACGCTTTCTGAATCTCAATGAGATTGGGCATATCCATAACCTCATTGATTTTTCCGAAGCTCATTCGGGTAGTTCTGCCTCGTTTAACGGGATTCACATTCAGCATTCTAATAAATCACTCCGTTCTTTTAGATTTTCCATCCCCCGATGGAAAAAGCCGAAAATAAATGTCCGGAATCAACCCTATATATAATAAAAATAGACAAAATTATAGGGTATTAAGTTCCATTTTAATGCAGTATAGAATTTTACAGCAAGTCAATCGCAAAGTCAAGAATATTTTTTATAATAATAAGGGATTTTTTTCTTTTTGTTCATTCATACGAAATTTTGATATTTTAGTGATTAATTTTTGTTGATTATTTTTTTATTTTTTGGCAAAATCAACAAAACAAAAAACTGTCCGGCATTTTTCAAAGTCGGACAGTTTAATTACTTGTTAATTTATATTATATTAATCGGAATGAAGCATTTTTCTCGGCCACAAGGCAAAACTTTGGGTGACAAAAGCGAATAAATATCACCCGCTCTGCTTTCAGCAGCAAAGATTTTTTGCGCATCATCATCAAGCGCAGCCAAGTCCGCAGCTTTGGTTATTATCGGCAATTTTGCCGTTTTTTTGGCTGCTTTTATAAGAGCTGAGCCGTTTGAATTGAAGCCGGTTATTCTTATATATGGGGGCTTTATTGCCAAATCGTCGGCGGTTATTCCCAAAAAAGAGTTCATAACAATGCGTCTTATTCTTGCATGGGAATACCTTTTTGTTTTTGCCGATGAATAAAGTTCTTCAAGTGTAACTGAATTCCTTGCGGCATTTATAATTCTGTTTTCTATGCCTTCGCTTACATCCGGTGCTTTTGATAATTCGGTTTGAGACACCGTTCTCAGCCTGTAAAGTATGCTGTCTTGCTTGTTGCTTATATCAACCGGTGCAACAGAATTTTTTATAGCTTGTTCAAATATGATACTTGCAGAATCGGGAACAAATTTTTGCCACTCGGCATTTTTAAGAATCATCTCTCTGATTTTGGAAGCTGATGCAGTTTCGCCGACAGTTTCAGATGAGTTGTGAGAAGCACCGATTCTTTCAAAAGTAATCGGTGTTATGCTGCTGTTGATGTTGTTTAGCGCCGCAATATATTCAACCCCAAGAATATTGTTGGGTTGTTTGATTATATCGGCGCCTTCGGGCAAAATTTTTCTCAACGCATTTTCACGGGCTGCAGCAAAAGAAACACCTTTTGCGATTTCTTCAGGAATTAAAGACTGAACTTCATCGGAATAAACCGCCTTTGCTGTTGATATAAGCTTATCAATGTTTCCGCATTCGCTGCCGAAAACAAGCAGGTCAACACAGCCGAGGGCGTCAAGAATCTCCACACCCGCTCTTGCAAAACTCTGTGCACCCGAAAGAGCATATACGCACGGAAGCTGAATAACAAGATCAACTCCGTTAAGAAGAGCCGCTTGAGTTCTGACACCGTGATGAAAAATTGCCGGCTCGCCTCGCTGAACAAAATTACCGCTCATAACTGCAACAATATGCGTTGCCCCTGCCCTGCGTGCTTTTTCAACAAGCAAAGCGTGCCCGTTATGGAACGGATTATATTCAGCTATAATTCCGGCAACCTTCATTTTTTCTCCCTAAACTCTTGCAAAAACAAAAATATAGTTATATAATATAACAGTTAACAGCTTAAATCAAGCTAAATTCTAAAGATTTGGAGTGTAGATATGAAAATTCTCGTAATCAACTGCGGCAGTTCATCACTTAAATATCAGCTTTTTGATATGGATACCGAAACAATGCTCGCAAAAGGTAACTGTGAAAGAATCGGCGTTGACGGCAAAATAGGCGGTTCTGCTGCTGACGGACGCAAATTTGAAAAAGAAGTTACTCTCAACAACCATACCGAAGCTTTCCTTGAAGTTAAGAAAGCTCTTACCGAGGGCGAATGCAAGGTTCTTGATGACCTGAGCGAAATTTCCGCTGTAGGCCACAGAGTTGTTCAGGGCGGTGCTCTTTTCAATGAAAGCACACTCGTTAATGAAGATGTTATCAAAGGTATCGAAAGCCTTTGCGACCTTGCTCCCCTTCACAACCCTGCTCACATCCAGGGTATCAGAGCTTGTGTTGACGTTTTTGGCGAAGCTCTTCCCCAAGTTGTTGTTTTTGATAACGCTTTCCATTCAACAATGCCCCCCGAAGCTTATATTTTCCCCGTTCCCTATGAATATTATGAAAAATATCAGGTTCGCCGCTACGGCTTCCACGGCACTTCACACCGCTTTGTAAGCGCCCGCTGTGCAGAAGTTATGGGCAAAAACATTGAAGACCTTAAGATTGTTACCTGCCACCTCGGCAACGGTTCATCAATCACAGCTGTCAAGGGCGGCAAATGCATTGACACAAGCATGGGTCTTACTCCTCTTGACGGCTTCATTATGGGTACACGCTGCGGTGCAGTTGACCCCTCTGTTATAACCTACCTTCAGCAGAAAGAAGGCTGGACACCTGAAGAAACTGACACTATACTTAACAAAAAATCAGGCGTTTTCGGCATTTCAGGCATCAGCAGCGATGACAGAGATGTTTCTGCTGCTGAAGCTGAAGGCAACGAAAGAGCTCACCTTGCAAGAAACATTCAGAAATATCAGGTTCGTAAGCTTATCGGCAGCTATGTTGCCGCTATGGACGGCGTTGACGCTATCGTTTTCACAGGCGGTATCGGTGAAAATACATTCGACCTTCGCGCTGATGTTTGCAACAACCTCAGCTATCTTGGCATAAAGCTTGATGCCGAAGCAAACGAAATCATGCGCAGAGGCAAGGAAGGCGAAATCAGCACAGCCGATTCAAAGGTTAAAGTATTTGTTCTTCCCACCAACGAAGAGCTTGTTATCGCAAGAGATACAAAAGCTATTGTTGAAGCAATGTAATTAAATGAACATTTAGCGGCTGTCTTGGTTCATTACCGAGGCAGCTGTTTCTTTTTTCTATTGACTGGTGTCGAAATATATTGTATAATGTTTTAATAAAATATATATGGAGGAAAAGCTTTGGAATACACAGCTTTGATTTTTCCAAGTCAGCAAAAAGCTTTTGATTTCAACACGGCTGCAATTGATTCCTTTCTTTGGGAAAAAGACGGTTATTCCCGCCCTGAAAGCTATGCCGCAATGTTCGGCGTTGAGGGTGAGGGAATTTATGCCTTACTTTGGTCTTTTGAAGATAATGTACGTTGCGAATGCACAAAGCGTGACGACCCGGTTTATACCGACAGCTGCCTTGAACTTTTTCTGATGCCCGTTGAAGGCGACAGCCGCTACATAAACTTTGAGGTTAACAAAAACGGCGTTTATCTTTCTCAGATAGGCACTTGCAGAGAAGACCGCAGATTCATCAAAGAGTTCACCAACCTTGAGCCAAAAATTTCTCCCATAGAAATTGAAGAGAACGGCAAAACAGCTTGGGGATGCGAAATCTTTCTGCCTGAAAGCTTCATTTCAGAGCTTTACCAAACCGAATTCTCAGTTAAAGAATGTAGCATTAAAGGTAATTTTTATAAGTGTGCCGATTCGGCAAAAGCCCCTCATTACGCCGCACATTTTCCTGTAAAAACAATAAACCCCGATTTTCACAGGCCGGAATTCTTCGGCGATATTATTTTCAGAAAGGTGTAACCTTCCATGGATGCAAAAAAACCTAATGTAACTGAACTTGTAAACGCATTTAATTTTGACGGTGAACTTAAAAACACCGTTCAACTTATTGAGGGACATATCAACAACACGTTCCGTTTTGATTTTGAACAGAACGGAAAAATCAACAAATATCTTGTTCAGGAACTCAACACATATGTTTTTAAAAAGCCTGTAGAGCTTATGGAAAACGTTGTGGGTGTTACAGCCTATCTTCGCAACATAGTTATCGAAAACGGCGGAGACCCTGAAAGAGAATGCCTTAACGTTATCCCTGCAAAAGATAAAAAATCTTATTTTATCGATAGCGACGGCCGTTTCTGGAGATGCTATAATTTTGTTGATAATGCCCATTCATATCAAAGCGTAGACAGTGCTGAAACTTTTTGCACAGCTGCCAAAGCTTTCGGCAAATTTCAGCGTATGCTTGCAGATTACCCGAGTGAAACCCTTGTTGAAACAATTCCTAATTTTCACAACACGGTTTCAAGATTTGCAGACTTCAAAAAAGCTCTTGAAGATAATCTTTCAGGCAGAGCCGGTGAAGCAAAGCCTGAAATTGACTTTGTTCTTGCCCGTGAAAAAGACTGTGCTGTTCTTGTTGACCTGCTTAACGCAGGTGAATTGCCCCTCAGAGTAACTCATAACGACACAAAGCTCAACAACGTTTTGTTTGACAACGAAACCAATGAAAGCATATGCATTGTTGACCTTGACACAGTTATGCCCGGCCTTTCTCTTTATGATTTCGGCGACAGCATCCGCTTCGGCGCCAACACAGCCGCTGAAGATGAAAAAGACATTTCAAAGGTTTCGTTAAGCCTTGAATATTTCAAAGCATATACCCTCGGTTATCTTTCAACAGCCGGCGAAAGCCTGACCGCAAAGGAAATCGAATATCTCCCCTATTCCGCCAAGCTTATGACTCTTGAATGCGGAATCCGTTTCCTCGGCGACTTTATAAACGGTGACCTTTACTTCAAAACAGCTTATCCCGAGCATAACCTTGTCAGATGCAGAACTCAGTTTGAGCTTGTTGCCGATATCGAAAGAAAGTTCCCCGAAATGCAGAAGATTGTTGAAGACTGCTGCAAAGAACTTGGCCTTTGCAAATGAATCTTGACATAATCAGCGAATCCGAATTCAAGCGGCAGCTTGCATTTTGGCTGCTTGATAATGACATCGGTGCTGTTGTTCCGCTCAACTCAACAAGAGAAGATTATGCCGAGTGTTTCCGCCTGCCCGATTTCTGCTATAAGCATTACGATTCATACGTCAACGAA
>JAZNRJ010000053.1:0-57534 GCA_045590675.1 Acutalibacteraceae bacterium | reverse complement strand
ACGAAAACGGCGACCTTGTAACAATGCTTCAAAGCGAAGTTTGCCTGAGCGACTGGCAAACAAGAAACGGCAAGCAGGCAAAGAAGTTTATTTTTTGCAAACTTATAAAAACGCTCACGGATACACCCGATGTTGAACCTTTTCCTATGGGATACATAATTATCAGTAAAAAGTAAAAAAATCCGCTCAAAGTTGTTACTTTGGGCGGATTTTAATTTTGAATTAATCAAGAAAATCCTTGAGTCTCTTGCTTCTGCTGGGATGGCGAAGCTTTCTGAGTGCTTTTGCTTCAATCTGGCGGATACGCTCACGGGTAACGCCAAATTCACTGCCAACCTCTTCAAGCGTGTGAGGATGGCCGTCTTCAAGACCAAAACGCAAAGCAAGAACCTTTGCCTCTCTGGTTGTAAGAGTCTTAAGAACTTCATTAAGCTGCTCTTTAAGAAGGCTCATTGAAGCTGCATCGGCCGGTGCGGGAGCATCGTCATCGGGAATGAAGTCGCCAAGATGACTGTCTTCTTCTTCGCCAATAGGTGTTTCAAGCGAAACAGGCTCCTGAGCAACTCTGAGGATTTCGCGAACCTTATCAACAGGCATTTCAAGCTCAGCCGCAATTTCTTCAGCGGTCGGGTCTCTGCCGTTCTTGTGAAGCAACTGACTGTTTGTCTTTTTAACTTTGTTGATGGTTTCAACCATATGAACGGGGATACGGATTGTTCTTGCCTGGTCGGCAATAGCTCTTGTGATAGCCTGTCTTATCCACCATGTAGCATAAGTTGAGAACTTAAAGCCCTTGGTGTAATCAAACTTATCAACGGCCTTAATAAGGCCAAGGTTGCCTTCCTGAATCAAATCAAGGAACTGCATACCTCTGCCTACATATCTTTTTGCAATGCTTACATCAAGGCGAAGGTTAGCCTCTGCAAGTCTCTGCTTTGCCTGCTGGTCATCATCGGCAATACGGATTGCAAGCTCAATTTCCTCTTCGGGGGTAAGAAGAGGAACTCGTCCTATTTCCTTAAGATAAACCTTGACAGGGTCATCAACGTTGAAGTTCTTATCGTCACCGCCGCCAATGTCGAGGGACTTTGGAATATCAACATCAAAATTTTCAATGGCACTGCTGCTCAAGTCGTCAATAATCTCTATGTTCTGGCTTTCGAGAGTCTCATAAAGCTTATCGAGCTCTTCGATGTCCATATCCATTTCGATTATCGCCGCATCAATTTCCTGAGTAGTCAGCTTGCCGGCTGCCTTACCCTTTTCAATCAATGATTTGAAAGGGGTCTTTTTTTCGTTTGCTTCCATTCAATCACACATCCTATATAATTAATCTTTTTTAAACAGCTTTAAAAAGTCTTCATCGCTCATCGCTGAGGCATCGGTAATTTTGACAGCAGCATCTTCTTTAAGCACTGCGATGCAGTCCTCACACTCTTTAAGAGTATTACCAAGCTTGCTGCCTGAAAGGAATATCCTTGTTACGGAATCCATCTCTTCAGGTGAAAACGAGCCTGAAAATGCGCTGAGTTCAGGTTCAAGCCCCGATTCAAGCTTTGCAATCAAAGCCGTTATCAAGCGCTTGTTGAACGCTGTCACAAAATCATCGGGAGAAAACTTATCTTTAAGCTTATTATAATAATCGGGGTTTCTCATAAGGGATGCAATCAGCGTTTCTTCCGCCTTAGCTGCCCTGATATTCCCTGCTCTTTCCGGGTTGTTTTTATCAGCAAAACTGCGTTCTATCATTGTTTCGGTTTCTTGCTTTCTGCGTGCTTCCTCGGTACGCACAAGCTTATTCCTCGCCGATTTAACCTGAGCTTTAATACTTTCGGCACTGACACCGAGTTCGTTTGAAAGCCTTGTTGCATAAATATCGCATTCGATGCTGCTGCATTCGGCAAGAACCTGAGAAGCCGCCATCAAAAACCGCAGTTTGCCGTCATCTGTGTTAATATCATATTTTGCTCTTTCCTCAAGGAGCTTATATTCTGTTCGGTTTGCCGCACCGCTGAGAAGATTTGCAAACCTTTCTCTGCCGTGTTTCCTTATAATTTCATCGGCGTCTTTGCCGCCTGCCATACTGACAACTCTGAGCTTCAGACCTGTTCTGCCAAGAACGCTCAAGGCGCGCTGAGTTGCTTTTTTACCCGCTTCATCATTATCGTAACAAATAATAACTTCCTCGGCATAACGTGAAAGCAAGTTCGCCTGCTCGTTGGTAAAAGCTGTTCCCAAGCAGGCAATGGCATTGGTAAAACCCGCCTGATGCAGAGCTATAACATCCATATAGCCCTCAACCAGAATCAATTTGTTATCATTGGCATTTTTAGCAAAATTCATTGCAAAAACACCGTTGCTTTTTTTATAAACAAGAGTGTCCGATGTGTTGATATACTTAGGCTTTGAGTCATCCATAACTCTGCCTCCGAAGGCAATTACGTTGCCCCTCAAATCAATTATCGGAAACATAACTCTGTTTCTGAAATTATCGTAAACGCTTGTCCTTCCGTCTTTTTCGGAGCGTCTGGCAAGATTTGCAAGAACAAGTTCCTGGTCAGTAAATCCCTTTGAACGCATATGCTCAACAAGGTTTCGCCAGCCGTCGGGCGCATATCCCAAACCAAAATGGCGGATAGTGTTAGGCGTAAGCCCTCTACTCAAAAAGTAATCGAGGGCAAGTCTGTTTTTTTCATCCATCAGGCACGAATTGAAATATCTTGCTGCCTCACGGTTGGCTGCAAGCAGCCTCATTCGCTGTTTTGAAAGAGTATCGTCATATCCGTCCTCAGGCATTGAAACACCTGCCATCTGAGCAACAGATTTAACCGCTTCAATATAATCAAGGTTTTCAATTCTTCTGACAAAGCTTATGACATCGCCGCCGGCACCGCAGCCAAAGCAGTAAAACGAGCGTGTGTCGGGGTAAACGGTAAAGGACGGGGTTTTTTCATTGTGAAACGGACAAAGCCCTACAAGAGTTTTGCCTCTTCGTTTAAGATTAACGTGAGAAGAAATAACCTGATCAATATCTATTTTATCCTGCAATTCCTGAATAAATCTTTCGTCTATCTTCACTTTCCCCCTCCTTTCAGTATTTATAAACAAATATTTCAATATGTTTCTGTTTTGCTCCACGCTTTTGGAACATAAAGTTCATTAAAAACCCTGACAGCGTATCTGTCAGTCATACCTGCAATGAAATCGCACGCCGCCGTGCCGATTCCCTCACGCTCTGCAATTCCTCTGAACTGAGGCGGAAGATTCTCAGGCTTTTTAGCGAAATGGAAATAAAGACGCTGAATCATATCCATTGCCTTTTTTTCCTCGCTTTTGCAAGCAGGGTTTGTATAAACCTTGGCAAACATAAAGCTGTGAAGCTCATCAAAAGCTTCCTGAATTCCTTTTTCAAGAACAATATCATCCAAACTGTTTTCAATGCAGTTAAGAACAAGCGTGTTAATTCTTGCGCTTTTTGAAGTTCCGAGAACGTGGCGGATTGCAAGCGGTATATCATCTTCACACATTATGCCTGCAACGGTTGCATCATCTATATCGTGGTTTATGTAGGCTATTCTGTCTGCAAGGCGAACTATTCTGCCCTCAAGCGTTGCGGCTTGCTCACCGTTTGTGTGACGTTCGATACCGTTTCGTACTTCAAAAGTAAGGTTAAGGCCTGCACCGTCTTTTTCAAGAAAATCAACAACTCTGAGGCTTTGAGCATAATGTTTGAAGCCGCTCGGGCAAACTTCATTAAGTGCCCTTTCACCTGCATGACCAAAAGGAGTGTGGCCTAAATCGTGGCCGAGAGCAATAGCTTCGGTCAAATCACAGTTAAGCTGCAGCGCTCCGGCTATTGTGCGTGCAATCTGAGAAACCTCCAAAGTATGCGTAAGTCTTGTTCGGTAATGGTCGCCTTCGGGTGAAAGAAAAACCTGAGTTTTATGCTTAAGGCGTCTGAATGAGCTTGAATGGATAATTCTGTCACGGTCACGCTGAAAAGCGGTTCTGACAGGGCATTCTTCTTCTTGACGCAATCTGCCCTTGCTTTCACTCGCCAGTGCAGCTTTCGGCGAAAGAATCTCTTTTTCTCTTAAACAAGCATTTTCTCTGATTGTAAGCATATTTTTCACCCCTTCAATTACTATATACGCTTAAAACACCTTTATTCCTTTAAAAAATCTGTAAAAATTTCAAAATATTTTATTTTATAAAAATCAAGAGCGGATATTTAGAAACCGCTCTAAGCAATTAATCAATATCCGCAAAAAATTCTTCAGTTTTTTCTGCTTTATATCTGCCGTTGCTGACATCTATAAGCTTTGCGTTGAATCCGTCAATAATTTCAAGCGGCATTCTGAAAATAAGGGTTACGTTATCTTCAAAAACCGTATCTTCAATAACTCCGCCGCTTTCGGGCACAAGAGAGGAAAGCTTGCCGTAAAAATAATAATCGCAGGTAACTTTAAGGCGGGCACACATTGCTCTTGTGACAATTCCGCCAGCTGCAACGGCAATTGAAGCAGAATGTGAATACGCCCTTACAAGGCCTCCTGCACCAAGCATTATGCCTCCGAAATAACGGGTAACAACAACCGCACAATCGGTTACGCCCGTTTTTTCAAGCACGTCAAGAACAGGGATACCGGCAGTGCCCTGAGGCTCACCGTCATCCGAATAACGTTTAACGCCACTCTCACGCAAAATATAGGCATAAACGTTGTGGGTTGCATCCCAATGCTTTTTGCTTACCTGAGCAATGAACTCAAGTGCCTGCTCTTGAGTTGTTACGGGCATAATATGACCTATAAAGCGTGATTTTTTAACGATGTATTCGTCCTTACCCTCGGCTCTTATTGTTTTGTAGCTGTTCATAATTATCACCCGATAAAAGCAAAGCGGCGCAAAATGCGCCGCAGAATTGCTTCTTATTTGTTATTGATATTGAAACGCTTGTTGAAACGTTCAACACGTCCGCCGGTGTCAACGAGCTTCTGCTTGCCGGTAAAGAACGGATGGCACTTTGAGCAAATATCAACACGGATATTTTCTTTTGTTGAACCGGTTTCGATAACCTCACCGCATGCGCAGCGGATAGTTGTCTGCTTGTAGTTGGGATGGAGTCCTTCCTTCATCGATGTCACCTCTTTCGGTATATCCATAAACATAACAAAGGGATTTTATCATATGCAAAACAAAATTGCAAGCCTTTTTTGAAATTTTTTAGATTACTGTTGATAATTCACAAAGAAACGGTATAAAAATCCTGTTTTTATTTCTGAGATGCTTCAAGAGCCTGAGCAATATCAGCAATAAGGTCATCAACGTGCTCAATACCGCAGGAAAGGCGGATAAGGTCATCTGAAATTCCGCATTCGATAAGCTCCTGAGCTGTGAGCTGACGGTGAGTTGTGCTTGCAGGATGGAGACAGCAGGTTCTTGCGTCAGCAACGTGAGTTGCGATTTCAGCAATTTTAAGGCTGTCCATAAACTTTGTTGCTGCCTCTCTGCCCCCCTTGATTCTGAACGAAATTACTCCGCTTGTGCCGTTGGGCATATATTTCTGAGCAAGCTCATAACCCTTGCTGCCCTTCATACCGGGATAGTTCACTTCAATGGCACAGCCGCTGTCTCTGATGTATTCCGCAATTTTAAGAGCATTCTGGCAATGCCTTTCAATTCTGAGAGGAAGGGTTTCAAGGCCGAGATTAAGAAGAAATGCGTTCATCGGGCCGGGAATTGAGCCAAGGTCTCTCATAAGCTGAGCACAGCATTTCATAATATAAGCCTTTTTGCCGAAATGCTCGGTATAGGTTATGCCGTGATACGATGCATCAGGGGTTGTAAGACCGGGGAATTTGCCGCTCTTTGCCCAGTCAAAATTACCGCTGTCAACAATAACACCGCCAACGCTTGTTGCATGGCCGTCCATATATTTGGTCGTTGAGTGGGTAACAATATCTGCACCGAACTCAAAGGGGCGGCAATTAACAGGAGTCGGAAAAGTATTATCAACAATAAGAGGAACACCGTGAGCATGAGCTGCTTCGGCAAAGGTTGCAATGTCAAGAACATCAAGCGAGGGGTTTGAAAGGGTTTCGGCAAAAACAGCCTTTGTGTTAGGCTTAAAAGCAGCTTCAAGCTCCTCTTTTGTTGCCTGAGGGCTGACAAAAGTGAAATCAAAGCCGAGCTTTTTCATTGTAACGTTGAAAAGGTTGAATGTTCCGCCGTAAATTGCGGCAGAAGCAACGATATGGTCGCCTGCACCTGCAATGTTAAAAACAGAATAGAATGAAGCTGCCTGACCCGAAGAAGTAAGAATTGCACCTACGCCGCCTTCAAGATCGGCAATCTTAGCAGCAACTGCATCACTTGTGGGGTTGGCAAGCCTTGTGTAGAAATAGCCTTCTCTTTCAAGGTCAAAAAGCTGACCCATTTCAACGCTTGAATCATATTTGAAAGTTGTGCTCTGAACGATAGGGAGCTGTCTGGGTTCACCGTTTTTGGGCGCATAACCGCTGAGAATGCATTTTGTATTAATCTTATATCCCATTTTATTTTACCTCCAGGAACTGTTTCATAAGAGTATGGCCAACAGCAACGTAATCGCCCGTTGCTTCGGCTGTTTTTTCATTTATTGTTTCAACGCCTTCAACTTCACCGTTCTTATGATAAATCATAAACGGAACTGCATCGCCTGCGTGAGTCTGAGTAACGATGGGTGTAGGATGGTCAGGAAGAATCATAACCTTATAATCATCGCCGCAGTTGTCAAGATAATCAAGAATTATCGGCAAAACTCTTTCGTCGATAAGCTCAATTGCTCTGATCTTGTTTTCAGGCTCATTTCTGTGGCCGCATTCATCGGGAGCTTCAATATGGACATAAACAAGGTCTGCGCCGTTTTTCCATTCTTCAACAGCTGCGTTTGCCTTGCCCTCAAAGTTTGTATCAATATATCCTGTTGCGCCCTCAACCTCAGGAGCGTTCATGCCTGCGCAAATCGCAATACCCTTAAGAAGGTCAACAGCAGAAACGATGCTGCCTTTGATTCCGTAAGTTTCTTCAAAAGAAGCAAGTGCAGGCTTGCTGCCCTCACCCCAAAGCCAGATTGAGTTTGCGGGGGATTTACCCTCTGCAATTCTTTTAAGGTTAACGGGGTGGTCTTTAAGAAGATTATAGCTCTCTTTCATCATTGCGATAAGCTCGGCTGCATTGGGAGAGGTTGAAAGATAGGAGCCGACAACTCTGCCTGAAATATCGTGAGGGGGAGTCATTGAGCCAAGGTCTGTTGTTCCGTTGGCACAGATAAGGCAATGACGATAGCTGACGCCATTATAGAAAGCGAATTTTTCGTTGCCGAAATGTTCCTGAACGGTTTTGATAATTTCGGCTGCTTCAGCGCTTGAAATATCGCCTGCTGAATAATCAACCATTGTTTTATCTTCATAGTTTTCTTCATCACTGAGAGTAACAATGTTGCATCTGAGAGCAACATCGGTATCTTTCATTTTAACGCCGATACTGACAGCTTCAAGCGGTGAGCGGCCTGTATAGCAAACGCCGGGGTCATAACCGAGAACGCTTAAATTGGCAACATCGCTGCCCGGCTTAAGACCTTCGGCAACTGTTTTAACAAGACCTACTCTGCCCTTTTGAGCCATAGCATCAAAACGGGGCTTTTTTGCAAGCTCCATAGGAGTTTTGCCGCCGAGTGCAGGCACGGCGTAGTCTGCCATTCCGTCATAAAGCACTACTGCATATTTCATTATATATCATCCCTTTTGAATAAAAGTTTATTATATTTCTTTATCCTGAAAAACTCTTGAACCCGTTGCGCCTCGTTGTCCCTGATATTTACCGTTATAAGGATTCAAAGCTTTTTGATCCATCTTTGCAAAAACAAGCTGACCTACTCTTCTGCCTACTTTAAGCTCAATTGCACAGCGGTTGGCATTGAAAAGCTCAAGTGTTATTTCGCCTTTAAATCCGGGGTCAACCCAACCTGCATTCTGAATAAACAAGCCCATTCTGCCAAGTGAGCTTCTGCCCTCAACAAAAGCTGTCAAATCATCGGGCAGTTCAAAATATTCCATTGTTGTTGCAAGAACAAACTGACCGGGGAGCAGAATATATTTATCGGTTTTAATTGTTTCGTAATCAATCTTGTCTTCAAGATTGATTATTCCTGTTGATGAGTCCTTGACTATACTGAAAGTGTTGCCAAGTCTTATATCAATGCTTGCAGGCTGAACCTGAGCGGACTCGATGGGTTCTGCAACAAGGGTTCTTTCTTCAAGCATTTCCATTAATGTTTTATCTGAAAGTATCATAATATTCTCCTTAAATTTTAATATCCGTTAATTTCTTTTCTCTGCATTGCACCGAGAATTTTGCTGCGGACATCACCGTATTTTTTTTCAAGGGAATTAAGGAACTCTTTGACATCCTGCCTCTCGGTTGTTCCGTCGGCAGGACACTTGCTTTTAACAACGGGAAGATTTTCTTTTCTTACAGCTCTTGCGCAATCGCTCTCCCTCGCAAAAATCATAGGCCTTATCATATAAATATCTTTTCTTGAAAGATACGTTACAGGCATAAAGCAATCAAGCGTTCCGCCGTTGAAAAGGTTCATTATAAATGTTTCAGCCAAATCGTCAAGGTGATGGCCGAGAGCAATTTTGTTGCACCCGTGTTCTTTGGCGGCATCGTGAAGCGCGCCGCGTCTCATTCTTGCGCAAAGACTGCATGGGTTGCTTTCTTTTCTTATATCAAAAATAACCTCTGCAAGCTGAGTCCTTTTGATATAATATTCAACATCAAGATCTTTGCAAAGCTTTTCAATCTCGGAATAGTCACCGTCCTCGCCGCCGAAACGGGGGTCAATCGTTATGGCAACCAAATCGAATTTTTCGGGGTAAAATCTGCGCAACATTGCCATACCAACAAGCAACGCGAGTGAATCCTTACCTCCCGAAACGCCGACAGCTATTTTATCGCCGCTTTTTATCATTTCATATTGCTGGCACGCAGAGCGCATATAACTGAGCAATTTTTGCATTTTATTTACCTATATCAAGCGGTTCAAGGTTTATAACCTTTCCCGTCTTATTTTCAATTTCAAATATACAGCCGTTCATAAAGCATTCACCTTCGGCGGTATCAAACCTTGCGGGCATACCTGTGCGAAGCCATTCAACCGAAATTTCGGGTTTTACCCCTAAAACCGAGTTTTGGGGACCTGTCATACCAATATCGGTTATATATGCCGTGCCCTTCGGCAGAATCTGAGCATCAGCTGTCATAATGTGAGTGTGTGTGCCGAAAACTGCACTTACTTTTCCGTCAAGATAATAACCCATCGCCTTTTTTTCGGCAGTTGCTTCCGCGTGAAAATCAACAAGGATCGTTTTACAGTCTGAAAGCTCAGGCAAAAGCGTTTCAACACATTCAAAAGGATTATCGCACCTATCCATATAAACCGATCCGCTCAGATTGACAACGCCAATCCTTGCAAAACCCATATCTATTTTGGCATATCCCCTGCCCGGTGCTGATTTATGGAAATTTGCAGGTCTTATTATATCTTCACGCTCATCAAGAAATTCATAAACTTCTCTGCGGCGGAAAACGTGGTTGCCCGTTGTTATGAAGTCAACACCGCTGTCAAAAAGATATTGCGCCGAAAACGGTGTTATACCGTTGCCGACTGCGGAATTCTCTCCGTTAGCGATGCAAAGGTCAATTCCCTTCACTTTTTTCAGCGTAGGCAATACGGAGCGAAGAAACTCACAGCCTTTTGCTGATACAACATCGCCTATAACAAGAATATTCATTTCACCGCTCCTTTTCCGGATAATTAAGGTATGTTAACTGCTGATAAAAGCGCTGACAGCGATATTTATGTTTCAGCGGTTTTATCGGCACTTAAAAAGGGGCTGCAAATCGCAGCCCCTATATAAATTATTTTGCGTAATCGATAGATCTGCTTTCTCTGATAAGATGAACTTTGATCTGGCCGGGATATTCCATACTTTCTTCAATCTGCTTTGCAATGTCTCTTGCAAGAAGAACCATTTTGTCATCGTTAACCACTTCGGGTTTAACAAGAATTCTTACTTCACGGCCTGCCTGAATAGCAAAGGAGCGTTCAACACCTTCAAATGAAGTTGCAATTTCCTCAAGCTTTTCAAGACGTTTGATATAGTTCTGAACATCTTCACGTCTTGCACCGGGTCTTGCAGCTGAAATTGCATCAGCCGCCTGAACAAGGCAAGCGGTGATTGTTTTTGCTTCAACTTCACCGTGATGAGCTTTGATTGCGTGAAGAATATTTTCGTTCTCTTTATATTTCTTGGCAAACTCAACACCAAGGTCAACGTGAGAACCTTCCATCTCATGGTCAAGAGCCTTACCTATATCGTGGAGCAAGCCTGCTCTCTTTGCCGTCTTAACATCGGTGCCAAGTTCCGCTGCCATAAGACCTGCGATATAAGAAACTTCAAGTGAGTGATTAAGAACGTTCTGGCCGTAGCTTGTGCGGTATCTGAGCTTACCGATAAGCTTAACAATTTCGGGATGAACACTGTTAACTCCGGAATCAATAAGAGCGCGTTCACCGGTCTGCTTAATGGTTGCTTCAACCTCGCGCTTTGCCTTATCGTACATTTCTTCAATTCTTGCAGGATGGATTCTGCCGTCCGCAATAAGCTTTTCAAGAGTGAGCCTTGCAATTTCTCTGCGAACAGGGTCAAAGCTTGAAACGGTGATAGCTTCAGGTGTATCGTCAATAATAAGGTCAACGCCGGTTATCATTTCAAGAGTTCTTACGTTTCTGCCTTCACGGCCGATTATTCTGCCCTTCATTTCATCGTTAGGCAACGCAACAACAGAAACGGTTGCTTCCGAAACGTGGTCGGCTGCACAACGCTGAATAGCAGTTGTGATAATCTCTCTTGCGAGCTGATCAGCCTCATCTTTAGCCTTCTGCTCAACTTCCTGAATTTTAACCGCCTTTTCGTGATTAAGATCTTCTTCAAGCACGCTGAGAATATGTTCCTTTGCTTGTTCTTTTGTGAAACCTGAAATTTTTTCAAGCATCGCGAACTGACTTGCCTTGATGTTTTCAATCTCTTCAAGTCTGTCTTCTGCAGCTTTGATTTTTGTATTAAGGGTTTCCTCTTTCTTCTCAAGGTTTTCGCTCTTTTTATCAAGAGTTTCTTCCTTTTGGGTAATGCGGCGTTCAAGCCTTTGAACTTCATTGCGTCTTTCGCGAAGTTCTTTTTCCGTTTCTGTTCTCTGCTTATGGATTTCATCCTTAGCTTCAAGAACAGCTTCTTTCTTTTTAGCTTCAGCTGTTGCAATGGCATCGCTTACAATTTTGTTTGCTTCCTGCTCAGCGGAACCGATTGCAGCTTCGGCAACTTTCTTTCTATGTAAACCGCCAAGCACAAAACCGATAACAATGCCTACAGCAAGTGCA
The DNA here is from genome assembly GCA_045590675.1 of Acutalibacteraceae bacterium. Taxonomy (GTDB): domain Bacteria; phylum Bacillota; class Clostridia; order Oscillospirales; family Acutalibacteraceae; genus CAG-177. The sequence goes on along the minus strand of JAZNRJ010000053.1, from coordinate 46,052 downwards.
ATGGCAGCAACAAGAACAGCTAACCAAATTTTAATCATACTTTCCTCCTTTTTTTGTTTTTTGTTTGCTGCAAAAGAAATTTGCAGCTGATATGAAAAGTTAATCAAAAATCAACTAATGGTGTCAGTAAGCAAAAAAACGCTTATCTTGGCACAATATAACACCATTGTATTAATAGTATACTTTTATTATTAAGATGTCAAGTTTTTTATTAGGATTTTATAAAATTTTCTATTGACTTTGTAAACTGTGAGTGATAATATTAATCAATAAAGAGTAAAACGTTGATGCAGACTGCCAAAGGCATAAAGATTTTCCAGAGAGTCCGCCCCACCGGCTGAAAGGGCAGGCAAATCCGGCTTTTGGTTACCACTGCGGAGTGCACGCGAAACAAGCTGTGCCGTTTCGGCTGCGTTAAAGCCTTTGAGAGCCGGTTTTTAACCGGAATTACGGGTGGAACCGTGGAGTATATTATGCTTCATCCTGTTATGCAGGGTGGAGCTTTTATTTTTTTATAAACAAATCTCAGAAAGGATGATTGAAATGATAAATGTAACGCTTAAAGGCGGAGTTGTTAAGGAGTTTGAAAACGGAACAACCGCAATGGAAGTTGCCAAAAGCCTCGGCATGGGTCTTTATAAAGCAGCTTGTGTTTGCAAAATTGACGGTGTTGTTGCCGACCTGAGAACAGCTCTTGAAAAAGACTGTGAGCTTGAAATTCTCACATTTGACGATGCTGACGGCAAGTGGGCTCTGCGCCACACCGCTTCCCATATTCTTGCTCAGGCAGTAAAAAGGCTTTACCCCACAGCAAAACTTGCAATCGGACCTGCAATTGACAACGGCTTCTACTACGATTTTGACGTTGACGTTCCATTTACACCCGAAGTTCTTGAAAAAATCGAAGCAGAGATGAAGAAAATCGTTAAAGAAGCTCTTCCTCTTGAAAGATATGAGCTCGACCCCGATGAAGCAATCAAGCTTATGGAAGAGAAAGGTGAAGAATTTAAAGTTGAGCTTATCAAAGAACATGCAGACAAGGGTGAGAAAATCTCATTCTTCAAGCAGGGCGAATTTGATGAACTCTGTGCAGGCCCTCACATCCCTGACACAAGCCGAGTAAAGGCTTTCAAGCTCACCTCCTGCACCGGCGCATATTGGAGAGGCGATTCCAACAACAAGATGCTCCAGAGAGTTTACGGCACAGCTTTCACAAAGAAAGAAGACCTTGAAGCTCACCTCGAAGCAATTGAGGAAGCAAAGAAAAGAGACCACAACAAAATAGGCAGAGAGCTCGGCTATTTCACAACAGTTGATTCTATCGGCCAGGGTCTTCCTATTCTTATGCCCAAGGGTGCAAGAGTTATTCAGCTTCTTCAGCGTTGGGTTGAAGACGTTGAACAGGCTAACGGCTATCTTCTTACCAAAACACCTCTTATGGCTAAGAGAGACCTTTACAGAATTTCAGGCCACTGGGATCACTACCGTGACGGTATGTTCATCCTCGGCGATCCCGATGACGAAGAAAAAGAATGCCTTGCTCTTCGCCCGATGACCTGCCCGTTCCAGTATCAGGTTTATCTCAACAGTGCAAGAAGCTACCGTGATCTTCCCATGCGTCTTGGTGAAACATCAACCCTTTTCCGCAACGAAGATTCAGGTGAAATGCACGGCCTTATCCGTGTTCGTCAGTTCACAATTTCAGAGGGTCACCTTGTGCTTCGCCCCGATCAGCTTGAAGAAGAATTCAAGGGCTGCCTCAGCCTTTGCAAATATTTTCTCGGCACCGTAGGTATGCTTGACAAGTGTACCTTCCGCTTCTCACAGTGGGATCCCAACAACACCGCCAAGTATGAAGGCACAGCCGAACAGTGGAATTCAGCCCAGGAAACAATGGGTAAAATCCTTGATAACCTTGGCGTTGACTACGAAATCGGCATTGACGAAGCTGCATTCTACGGTCCGAAGCTTGATATTCAGTTTAAGAATGTTTTCGGCAAAGAAGACACGATCGTTACAATTCAGATTGATATGCTCCTTGCTGAAAAATTCGGAATGTATTATGTTGACACAGACGGCCAGAAAAAGCTTCCCTATATCATCCACAGAACCAGCCTTGGCTGCTATGAAAGAACTCTTGCTTATCTTCTTGAAACATTCGCAGGGGCACTCCCCCTTTGGATGTCACCCGAACAGGTCAGACTTCTCCCAATTGCCGACCGTCACCATGCATACGCAAAAGAAGTTGCCGCAAAGCTTGAAGGTCTCGGCATAAGAGTTTCGGTTGATGACAGAAGCGAAAAAATCGGTTATAAAATCCGCGAAGCTCAGCTTGAAAAGATTCCTTATATGCTGCTTGTTGGTGATAAGGAAATCGAAGACGGTGCAGTTTCAATCCGTAAAAGAGGCGAAGGCGACATCGGTGCAAAAAGCGTTGATGAATTCATCGCAAGCGCACTTGCAGACATCGCTTCAAAGAAAATCTGGTAAAAAAATCAAAGCTGCTGCAGAAAAACTCTGCAGCAGCTTTTCGTATCATATATACATTATCACAAGTTCCGTAGCAAGAACGGCAACGCAGGAAAACGCAGCAACTTTAACAAGGCTTTTTTCAAGAAAAGCAAATAAAACCGCTGCCGCAAAGCCGATTACCGCCGAAACAGTGTGAGGTGTTGCATAAAAAATCGCCGGGATAGTCATTACACTTAATACGGCATAAGGCATATAGTGAAGAAACGAAAGAACAAATTTATTCTGTATTTCCTTTTTCACCAAAACCATCGGAAGCATACGCACAAGATAAGTTACACCTGCACATACAAGCAAATATATTCCGAAATTATTCATCTGCCTTGCCCTCCTTTGCATTGTCAATGGGAGCAATCAAAGCAAACAAAGCGCTTGCAATAACGGCACAGATAATAATTACAAACCCTTGCGGAATTTGCGAAAGCAACGGTATATACTTAAATGCACAGCTCAGGGCAATCGCAAGCAAAATGCAAAACGTAACAGGCTTGCTCTTTTTGGCCGGCGGAACAACGATTGCTATAAACATTCCGTAAATTGCAACACCGAGAGAAGCTGTTACTATTTCAGGCAAAATATTGCCGGCAACCGCACCGGCAATTGTTCCCGCACTCCATCCAAGATAAGGTGTAAGAATCAGTCCGTAAAGATACTTTCTGCCGACATTTCCTTTTTGAGAAACCGAAACGGCAAAAACCTCATCTGTGTTAACGAAAGAAATCAAAAATCTGTCAATCATTCTGACGTTTTTACCGAGCTTTTGAGAAAGCGAAACGGACATCAGCGAATAGCGGAGATTTATAACAAGCTGAGTTGCCGCAAGTTCAACCAAAGCTCCGCCGCCGGCAATAATCGGAACAGCGGCAAGCTGACCTGCTGAGGTAACATTGGTCATTGAGATAAGCAAAGCTTCAAATGCACTCAGTCCGCTTTCAACCGAAAAAATGCCGAAAGCAAACGAAACCGCAATATAACCCAGACAAATCGGTATTCCGTCTTTTATTCCTTTTGAAAAACTGTTTATTTCATTCATTTTTAAACCTTCTTGAAGTGAAAATGTTAAGGTGAATAATAACACAACAGAATTTCAAAATCAACATTTAAGCAAAAATATCAGGTAATAAAGCACAAATTTTCACCTAAAAATTCTACAAATCGAAAAAATTTTTGTAAATCATAAATGAGCATTTGCTATGAAAAAACGAGAAAAAACGAGAAAACAAGAGTTTGCGGAATGTAAATTAAAAAATTCAAAAAAAGCTATTGACAAGCGATAGACCTTATGATAAGATATGCAAGCACGAAAAAATTAAATCGGAGGAAATGTTATGTCAACTTATATGCCTAAAGCGGGCGACATCACCCGTAACTGGTATGTGATCGATGCAGCAGGTAAGCCCATGGGTAAAGTTGCTGTTGAAGCAGCAAGACTTCTTCGCGGCAAGCACAAGGCTATCTTCACTCCCCACGCTGACTGCGGTGATCACGTAATCATCATCAACGCTGAAAAAGCTGTTCTCACAGGTAACAAGCTTGAACAGAAAACTTACTATCATCACACAGGCTATATCGGCAATCTCAAAGAGGTTAAGTATAAGACTCTTATGCAGACAAAGCCCGATTTTGCTATGACACTCGCTGTTAAGGGTATGCTTCCCGATACAGTTATCGGCCGCAAGGCTCTCACAAGACTTCGCGTTGTTAAGGGTGCTGAACATCCTCACGCAGCTCAGAAACCCGAAGTTTGGGAATTTTAAGAAAGGGAGGCTATAAATAATGTACGAATCAAATCCTTATTTCTACGGCACCGGCCGCAGAAAGAGCTCAGTTGCCAGAGTTCGCGTATATGCAGGCACAGGCAAAATCACAATCAACGACAGAGACATCGACGATTATTTCGGTCTTGAAACACTCAAGCTCATCGTTCGTCAGCCTCTCAATCTCACAAATACACTTGAAAAGTTTGATATCGTTTGCCGTGTAGGCGGCGGCGGTGTTACCGGTCAGGCCGGTGCTATCCGTCACGGTATCGCACGTGCTCTTCTTCAGTATGACGAAAACCTTCGTCCCGCTCTCAAGAAGGCAGGCTTCCTTACCAGAGACCCCAGAATGAAGGAAAGAAAGAAATACGGTCTCAAAGGCGCTCGCCGTGCACCCCAGTTCTCAAAGAGATAATTATTTTATCGACAAAATGGCTTGTTATCAAGGTTTTTGCCTTGTGGCAAGCCTTTTTTGATGTCCGTTTGATGTCCGAACAACAAAAAATTTCAAAATGCGGCTGATTTTTCATTGTCAGCCGTCTTTTTTATGTTTGACTTTTCGTGACAAATGTAAAGTTTTGACAGGTTATTATCTCGGCGTTCGCTCGGAGTTCGTTCACCTGTTCGTTGCTTTTCTCGCCGCTTCCTCACCGCTTCGTTTCTCTCTGTTCGCTCTATGTTGAATTGAAAATGAAGCATAAGCTTTCTTTTTATGTTCACACTTTTTGACACTTTGTCGACAGTTAAAGCAAAATATTTCAGGTTTTTTCAGGTTGCAAACGAAAAAGGCGGAAGCAATAAGCTCCACGCCTTTATAATTCTTATGCTGTTGTACTTATTGCTGTCATAACCTTGTAATCTGATTGAAGCTCTGCCGCTTGTTTTGCTGCTTCAAGCTTTTCTGACGGTGTAGCATCGGGATTTTGCATTATTTCAATCGCTGTTTTCAGCCTTAATACTTTAAGCTCAAAATCGGCGGCTTGCCTGCGTTTTCTCGCTTCTTGGTTTTTCTTTCGTGTTTCTGCGGCTCTTGCTTTTCGTTCATCTGCAACACTCAACAGCTTCACCCCTTTTCTTTGCAAGAGCGATTCTTGCTTTCTCTTTGGTTTCTTCGCTTGCCTTTTCATCTGATGCGAAAAATTCAAGAGCAGATTCGGGCATATTGTCATAGTTATTATCCGCCAATGCTCTCGCAACCATCAACATCAAATCAAGCTTTTCATCCGATAAATTAGAAAGCATACACATAATATATTCTTTTTCGATTTCTTCTTTGCTCATATCCTGATACTTTTTTCTCTGTTCGCTCATTGTTCAAGCTCCTATCTTTTAATTTTGTTTGACATACCGAAGCAGGGAGCTTATAATAAACTCGTCACCGCTTCGGTGATTTTCTCGGCTCTTATCCGTTGCTTTGGTCGGTTGTCGGATGAGGGCTTTTCTTTTCGTTTAACTGTGGGGCTATCTGCGTTTTTTCGCATTCTGCATCATCTTCGGGGGTGTTATACCCCTTCGGTCTGTGACCCATTCTGTAAGGGTACAGAGGGCAATTTTCAACAGAGCAGAAACGAACCGCCGTTCTGCTGTCACAGCAGCAGTCAAGGCATTTTGCTCTGATTGCCTTTATCGGTGTCAGCATCGCATCACCTCTCTTTTTATTATTATAAGAACAATATACACTAATTAGTTTATATTGTCAACACTAATTTTATGACATTTTCAAATATCACTTGATTTTATCAATTATTTTGTGTATAATAATCACAAAGGCAGGTGTAACAATGGCATTAAGTGAAAAAATAAGAATATTGCTTGTTAAGCGTGGGAACATATCCGAAGCGGAGCTTGCACGCCGTTTAGGAATAAGCCCTCAAAACCTCAACAATAAAATGAAGCGTGATAACTTTACTGAAAAGGACTTGCAGAAAATCGCAGAAGCCCTTGATTGCACATTCAACGCTTTGTTCACTCTCAACGATACAGGTGAAACCCTTTAATGAACGCACAAGGCTATAAGCTCTGATTAGAGTTTATAGCCTTTTACTTTTGGTCAATCCCTGCACAAGCCCATTTCAATGCCTACAAGTCTGATAAAATCGCCGTGCCATTTTACAGCCGTTTCATAACTTATGTTGCATTGATAAGATGCCCCGGAAAGCGTGTGTGACTGTTTCCAAAACACTAAATTTATCAGTTTCAGCCGTTCTTCACCGTTGCGGAGTAACTTTGTTTTTTCAATCGCCCGTTGTACCGCTTCACTTTCAAATTGTCTGATGCAAGATTCTTCAGGATTCTTTTGAAAATTTCCGTATTCCCTCGCAACTCGCTTTGCATATCCCCACCATAAGATGTTTGTTCTGTGCCTTGCCATTGACAAAACCGCCCCTTTGCAATAGAATTATATTGTCATTATAAATCATTTCGCATCGAAGCGGCTGCCTTTTCAGGTGGTCGCTTTTTCTGTTCTTGTTTTTGGCGTGACTTTATTCAATTATCCGTTTACCGCCTGTGCGAATGTTTCAAAGTCAGCAACTCCTCCGAAATCTCTCATAGCATCCTTTTCTGTGTCAAAATCTTTGTCAGCTTGCCACGAATAAAGAGCATTATTGTTGTGATTGACCGAATATATGCTTGCTTTCTCTGCCATTTCTGCCCTGCTGTTGCATTTTTCAAGCGTGCAAAGTCTTTTTGCGCTGTCGTGTAAATCCTTAATATGTTCAAGAATAGCTGCTGTGCTTTCTTTACTGAATACAAGCCCGTGATAATTGTTTTTCGCCGCTATTTCGTCAAGCACCGATAAACAAAGCGGATTCCCTTCAAGTGTTCGTGATGCCTGATGCAGCTCATCGGATGATACCTTGTCACGCATCTTAAGAGCTTGAAGAATTGCAAGCTGCTCGGCTGTGGGTGCATCAATTTTCTGTGAAACTGCACTGCTTTTCATACCGTTTATAATTTCTGTGAAAACAGGGCGTGTTCTGTCCTGCAGCTCTTTAATGGCTTTGTTTCTCTCGGCTTCTGCCTTTTTCTTTTCTTCATCATAACCGTTGCTGCCTTTGTATTTTTCAAAACTCTGCATTTTTTCGTCATAAGTCTGCCAAATGGCTCGGAGTTCTGCACGGTAGTTTTTTACCGTATTGTGATACTTTGTGATTCTGCTTTCTGACATTTTATAAATCCTTTCTTTGCTCAATTACTATGTGATGTTTCAGCACATATTTTTTGCTGTTTTGGTAAATCGTTTCTTGCTTCAATCATATTCCGCATTTCTTTAAGCTCTTTTCTTTTGTGGATTGTCGGAATACTTTTAAAAAATCGGTTGCGTTCAAATTTCAATTCATCATCATCGGCACGGGCTATTCTTATCATTTCGCCCTCACCGCCGACAAATTGTTTGATATCTTCGGGCATACTCTCCCACAAGCTGTGGAATTTTTCCCTTGCGTTTTGTCCTTGCGTTTTTCCGTTGCTCTCCGTCATTGTATAACCAAAGTTATAAACATAACGCCTTGCTTCTTTCAAATATTCGGTGAAGCTGTTCCATAGTTCCTCATCTGTCGGAGCATCCGCCCTCTGTAAATCGTTTATCTGTTCAATGATATCCGCAGGTGTCGGCGGCGTTTTGCAGATTTTCAAACACATCATAAAAGCGATTTCTAATTCTTTGTCCGCATAATCCGCAAAGAGTATTTGCCACATATTAACGAGCAATTCAACATTGGTTTCTTTTGCATAGTACGGATATATTGTTTTTATCGCTCCGATAACCTCAAGAATTTTATTTTTACTTGCCATAGTTCACCTCTATTCATACATTGATTGCAGCTGCAACATAAAATCATCTGTCGCATTCGTGGATTTACTCTGTGACGGGTTGGCTTTATCTTTCTTCGCCCAATTTCGGATGGTTGCAAGGTGGTTTTTATATTTCTTGCCTGTGCTTGCTATATAACAGCTTAACCGTTCTATGCGTTCCTCATAGTCAAGAGGAAATTCAGCCTTAAGCTTTTCAAGGTCAGCATCAGATAAAAGAACATTGTTATATTCGCCGTATTTATGACGGCACGGAGAAGAATATATATTATCCTTTTTATCCTTCTTTTCTTTATTATCTTTATTGTTTGTGTCCCTTCCGCTGTCCTCTGTGGTGTCCTCTTTGCTGTCCCGTTGGTTGGGGCGTTGGTGTCCCTCTGTGGTGTCCTCGTCAGATTGATAAACCCCATAGTTTTCAATGGTTAAGGTTGTCCCTTCGGCTGTCCCTTTGGCTGTGACCATATTGTCATCTTTCAACACCTTCAAAAATCTATCTACTTTTTTAACATCCCAACCCCAACGGTCAGCAAGGTTTTTTCTGCTCGTGAACAGTTGCCCCCGTTTTATGATTTTTAAATTACCGTTAATCAATACTTTTTTATCTGAATGATTAGCAAGTAATAAAAGGTCAAGAAAAGCCCTGCCACGGTCAAACGGTTTTTCAAGCCAAAGATAATGCCCCTGTATGTCACGATATAATTTTACATACCCGTAATTTTTACTCACGGTTTACACCTCTTAACTGTCAACTGTTTCGCCGTGGGCTTCAATGTACCTTTTAGCTGATTGTTTCGCCTTTTCAATCTCTCGCTGCCTTGATGTCATCTGACGGTAAAAACGCTTCACATCGTCAACGGTTGAGGGCAAGAAATATCCCTGATGACTGCTGCATATAACCTCGCCGTTTCGTCTTAATGCGTTTATGCAGATTGTTATATCTCTACCGTTCATATTGAGGATTTTTGAAAGCTGTCTGACCTTAACGGCGTTTTCTTCGCCTTCAGATAAAATATTCATAATATCTAATGCCGCCATTATATCGCCGCCTTTCTCGATTCTTCATCAATCCATTCAAGGAAAAGAGGATAGTTTATCATTGTTTTGTTTCCGATGCGAATGCTCGGAGGCGGATTTTTTGATTTGAGCATCAACCGCAGGGCATATTCACTCAATATACCCGTTGCCGCCGTTTCTCTGACGGTTAAAAAAGTTTTTTCCATAGAATCCTTTCCGCTATATTGAAATAAAACTATTACAATGATATAATTTCAATAAGCTGTTATTTTGGTTGATTTCAAGTAACTGCTTTAGCATCGTGAGTTGCCGCTCACGGTGCTGTTTTTTTCCCTTTGGCGATTTCTTCAATCGCTTTGAAAATCTGCTCTTTTCTGCTGTCAGTTAGTTCGCTTCTTGCAATTGCTCTTGAAAATGAAGTTTCGGAAATGTGAAGTGCTGCTGCAACCTCATAACCAAAAAGCCCTGCATTTTTAATAGCGTTACGCACATCAATATTAAACATCGTTTCACCTCTTTTCTGTAAATTATTGTTGACACAATAACAAATATATGTTATCATAATGCTAACAAAACAATTATTGTTCGCATTAACTATATGATACACAAAAGTAATAGAAAATGCAATAGAAAAACAATGTATTAACAAATGCAGCATATTTTAGTTGCTGTTAGCAATAAAGGAGTTTGGATAATGGCAAATAAAGCACAGGCAAATTTAAAGTATTATAAAGGCTATGGAAAAAACTTTAAATCCTTAAGAGAGATACATCAAGTAGACGGAAAAATATGTACGGTTAGACAGCTGTCGGAGATTTTTTCGCAAAATGGCATTGGTATATCATACTCAACTATTTCAGATATTGAAAATGAGCGTAGAGAACCGACCGTTGAACAAGTGCAGATTTATCACGATTTTTTCAAAGTCCCGTTAGACTACCTTACAGGAGAATCCGAAAGCAAAAGTAAAGAGCTTGTCGAAATAGAATGGTTTACAGGACTTTCAGACAAATCATTATTAAAAATAAATAAAATGGCAAGAAACCGTCACTTTGATTGGAGTATAGATGTTTTAAACGAGTTAATAGAAAATGAAAAATTTGGTTTGCTAATTGCTTATTTAGTTGAATACTTCACGAAACCTGCTCACAGCGTAGAATACTATCCTTTTAAAATCAATTTGAAAGATGTTGCACTCGCAAGTTCGCAAACCGTGTTTACAGAAATTATAAAATCAACGGAAGAAACTTTTAAAATTAAAGTAAAAGAACAAGCAGATGAAAGAATATACTGGGGTGTTCTTAACGGATTACACCAAACGGGAGATATTACAGAAACCGAATACGAAGAAATTGTCGAGCAATACGAAAAAGGAAATTTTGATTTTGTTCCACAAAGTTTTACTGAAAGAAAGAAAGGCAAGAACAATGGCAACGATAAATAAACGTGGTAATACATTTCAGATTGTTGTATCTCTCGGACTTGATGTCAACGGCAAGAAAATCCGCAAAACAACAACCTATAAACCGCCCGAAGGTACTACACCGAAGAAAGCTGAAAAGCTCGCCGCCGAATATGCCGCAGAGTTTGAAAGAAAATGCAAGGGTATGACCTCATTAAATGAAAATATGCGATTTTCTGAAATGGCTGAATGGTTTATTGAAAACTACGCCAAAAACGAGCTTAAAGAGATAACCGCATATAATTATGAAAGTCAGATTAAAAATCACCTTTTGCCCGAACTCGGCAACATAAAATTGAAAGATTTTACCCCTGCAAAGATAACGGCATTTTTCAAAACCCGTGAATATGCCCCTGCAACCTGTCGCAAGGTTTATGTTATATTGCAAAGCGTTTTTGCCCGTGCCGTTGAGCAAGGATTCATCAAAGAAACACCCTGCACAAAAGCTGTTATTTTACCGAAAGCAAAACAAGCAAAAGAAAAAAAGCCCTTTCTTGACGAACATCAAGCAAAAGAGCTTTTATCAATGGTCAGCGATTATTCACAGTTTAACACAATAATCAAAGTACTTTTATATACGGGTATGCGTTCAGGTGAATGCTTGGGTCTGCGTTGGCAGGATATCGACTTTGATAACAGAACAATTCATATTGAGAACACATTAACCGATGTCGGCGGAAAACATTGGCTGCAGCCGCCCAAAACAAAAACAAGCAACAGATATATAGGACTTTCCGATACATTGGCAGAGATATTCAGAGAACAGAAAAAGCATCAGGATGAAAAAGCGGAAAAGCTCGGCAAGAGCTACAAGCACCCCGAAATGGTATTCACTACCGAAAGCGGAAATTATGTTGACCGTTCATTCATCAATACACAATTCAGAAAATTTGTTAAGGGAACATCTTTTGATTTTGCAACCTTGCACACATTAAGGCATTGCAACGCAACGCTTTTAATTAACAGCGGAATTGATTTGAAGATTGTTTCTGAATTGCTCGGTCACTCCGATGTTTCAACAACCGCTAATGTATATGCAGATGTTCTTGAAAGCTCAAAAGCAAGGGTTGCTGATTTGATATCCTTGAAGCTGCAATAATTTGATGTCTTTTTGATGTCCGAAGATAAAAAACGGTATTGCAAAATCCGAAACATTATGCTATGATACAAAAAGCAAATCGTTATATATCAACGCTTTTCGGCACGCTTCAAAACGATACAAAACATCGAGCTTATAACTCAAAGAGATAATTTATCCCGAATGGGGATTATCGAAAACCCTTGGAATCGGTTGATTCCAAGGGTTCTTTTTTGTTTCAATATAAAATTTGTTTTTAAAAAACCAATAAAAAACCAACAAGTGCTGATTTTTGATGTGTTTTTTGCTGTATTGCACATTACATATCAAAAAGTAATAATTCCATTTCTTTTTCAAAATCTGTTTTGAAACATTGCTTGTACGAGTCAGTTGCAATCAATTTACGAGATTCCATATTATCCAAAGCGTATGCTTTTATAAAAAGCAATTGATATATTTTGAACCAGTCATATTCTGTTGAATATCTGTATCCGAAAAATCCGTATTCTTTAAGAATTTCCGTACAGGCTTTTGCAACTGCATAACATAAATCTTTGAAGTTCAGATGAAACGTTTTATACGTTTCGCCGTAAAAATCAAAATCAACCCCAAGATACGATGACCCGCTGGGTGAAAGAGTTATTTTTATCGGACAATCTCTTTTCTCAAGTTTCATTTTATCACCTCTTGATATTATTATAACACTGTTTCTGTCCAATAAAAATCCCCTAATCTGAATTTCAGGGAACTTTTCGATTTAAATCAGACGCATCTGTTCCCTAAACAACAGCAGCATCATACAATAAAAAAATCCTCCTTATCTGAGGATTTTTTGTTACTGTTCAGTTCCCCACAAAAGCGAACAATATTTTTCATTCGCTTTTTGCTGTGTGTTTTTATCACTGTGTACATACAACTTTATTGTTCAATAAATAATTGTGCATTTTTGCAAAATTGTTGGACAAAAACAAAAGCCGGTTATATTGACATCGATTGTTTAAAAATGATAAAATACCCTTGAAATCATTTGATTAAAAGGAGTTATTTTATGAAAAAAACAGCAAAAAGTATTTTCTCTGTTGTGCTTGCAACAACAATAATCATTCTTTCTGCAATGACCGCATTTGCGTTCACAAGTTGCGAAAAATGCGAGAGAATTTTTGAAAACGATTTTGATTATGAAATGCACACAAAAATCTGCGGTGTTGGCAAAAACTCCGACGCAATCACCTATTACTGCGCTTATTGTGAAGCAATCTATCAGACCAAAGAGCTTTTTTCTGCACACATTGACAGTTGCCTTCTCAAGCCTGCAGCTCCCCAGAAAGGCAACAGCAACGCCTGCCCCTACTGCCTCAATTCATTTGACATCGAAGCCGAATACAACAACCACATTCAGGTTTGCAAAACAGTTTACCCCTGCACAAAATGTCATCAGGAATTCAAAACATCATCTGTGGTGAATTTGCATAAAATCAGCTGTGCTTTTTCTTCAACAGAAATCAAAGCTGAAATTTCAATCAGAAACAATACAGATTCGTCAGAACTTAATTTCGGAGATGTTCTTGTTCTTACCGCAACCAGAAAGAATCTTCCTGCAGGCGCATATATTGAGTGGAAAACAGACAGCGACGCCGTTGTTATTGAACAGTCAGTTGATGGTAAAACCTGCAAATTAGAAGCTGTTGGTAATGGCGAAACGAAAGTTCTCGCAAGAGTTGTTGACGCAAACGGTAAAACTGTAAAAAATGCTGACGGTTCTGAAATTTACGCAACACAAACAATCAATGTTAAAGGTAACTTTTTCTGGAAAATCATCTCCTTCTTTAAAAATCTTTTTAAAATTAACAGAATAACCGTTCAGACTTTTGACAGATAAATAAAGCAAAAGCTCCGCAGAAAATCTCTGCGGAGCTTTTTGATTGTTTTTTATTAATCAGTCGGGCTTGGCAAATTCATGGGGAACATTCTGTTCAACCGCTGCGAGGAGTTCATCTACCGCTACAACTTCAACTCCGTCGTCAAGCTGGCTTACGAAATATGCAAGGTCATCGGGACCAACTGTCCATGGGTGAACGTTGATTACCGTATAACCGTTGATTGTTTTTATGTCGGCAGGCTTTGCGTTTATAATTGCAGCCTGTTCTGCAAGCCATTCGTTTGTCACTTCATCTGCGTTACCGCTTGGATGCCAAAGGCTGAAACCAACGGTCACAAACGGCTTATCGTCAGAAAAGTAAACTCTGCCGCCACCGCCGGCATAAGAATTGGGATCAAGCTGAAGAATTCCGCCTTCGATATTGTCATAACGTGAAAAATATCTCAGTCTTTTCTGCATACTCAAATCAAAAGTTTCATATTTAATTTCATCAAGAAATGTAACAATACCAAGACCCGATTCAAGCATAACAGAAGCCGTATAATCCGAAAAAGCCTCAAGCTCTTTCGAGTTCATGTTGGTAATTCTGGCATATCCGCCACCGGAAGGACCTGTGATAAAAGTTGCATTTTTCGAGTTGGAAAGTGTTCTTTTTATGTCAACGTCGGTAAGCTCTGCTGCAATGGGAGGAAAAGTCCAGCTCATAGGTATATCGATGCCGTAACTCTGCCAGGTATGGAATTCGTTAAATCCGTTCTGAATCCACTGCAGATTATCGCCGTCGCTGTAAACAATAGCAACATAATGTTTGGTGGGATCAAGCTGTACCTCACCCTCAAACGGTGCTTTGAACTTTTCGTCAGTTGCATTAAATGATGAAAGCAGGCTGAGATTCCACGAATGGTCTGAAGGAATAACGCAATGTCCGTAACGCGAAGCTGACTCAGTAAATTTAATCTCATACTGACACCAACCAAAAATTATCGACGAAGGTTTCAGGTCTCGCATAACACTGTCTCGGAAAAGTCGAGCTTCATAATCACTGTCATCAACATACATAACAAAGATGTTCTGTTGAACAGCAAAATCTCTCATTCCCTGTGCGTAATAATACATATGAACAAGGCTGTCATTGCGGAAACGGCTCTTGTTTTCTTTATAGAATTTTTTAAGATACTTAAGGTCAATGTTCTCATTGCTTATATCCGCACGTTTTTCAAGCCCCAACTGAATAACAGACTCCTCAATTTCAGGAGTAACCGGCAGCCAACCGTTGAGCGTAGTAAAGTTTATTGCGGTATTCAACTGGTTGTGATCTTCCTCTGTTGCATAAAGAATATATCCGCTGTCAGCAATATAAGGCTTGAATTTTTCAACAATGGTGCTGAAATTCCAAGGATTTCCGTTTTCATCATTATAAATAATCTTATAACCCGCATTTTCAAGTTCATTAAGAGCATACCGGTTTGTTTCATATCCAAAATCCATAAAAATCTGGGGCTTATCTCTTGCTACAAGACCTTGAAGAGCAAAAACAGCGTGACGCTGAGCCATTGAAAGAGCGGAAGTTTTAACAACTGTTATTTCTTCTGCAAGTTCATATTCATCAAATCTTTCATACATTTCAACAAGAGTTTGCTCCGTCTGAGGTTCAGGGGCTTTGCCAAGCAATGCGGCATCCATAGTGTTAAAAAGAATTGAAAACATCATAACAACAAATGATATTCCGTATCTTATTTTCTCCATATAAACAGCTCCTTTTTACTTAATAAAATCAGTTTTAATTTTGTTTTTCGGAATATCTCTAAGCTCGTATTTTTCCTCTGTATGGCCCAGAATAATTGCACAGCAAGGTTTCATCCCTTCAGGAAGATTAAGTTCTTTCAAAAGTTCGGCATTATCATTGAGGAATCTTACCGCACCCCAGATGTGACACGAACCTATGCCAAGCTCGGTTGCGGCAATTGCCATATTTTGAATAAGAATTGCAGCATTTGAGAAATTCACATTAACACTCTTAAGCTCACTTGACGGTATAAGTGACGAAACAAGAATAACAGTCGGTGCTCCGTAAAAAGGTCTGTGGCCGCTTTCGCTTTCGCAGTAATCCTCCCACTTGTTCAAAAAAACACGGTTACTGATAACTGTGAGATTCAGGGTGTCAAAAAGTGCTCTGCCAACCGGCGATGCATAAGCCGCTTTAAGAATCTGATTGAGTTCTTCTTCTGTTATGTTCTCTCCGTTATATGTGCGGATTGATCTTCTGCTGAAAAGATTATCAAATGTATTCATTATTTAACTCCTATCTGAAGCTCATCGGCGTATTCTTTCATAGCTTCGATGCAAATGGTTGCAACTTCTTTAACTTCCATACCCATCATTTCACAGCCCTGCCTAATGAGTTCACGGTTACACTTTGCTGCAAATTTCTTATCCTTGAACTTTTTCATAAAGCTCGAAATTTCCATATCGGTAATACCTGCCGGGCGCATTCTTGCCGTCGCCTGAATAATGCCTGTAAGTTCGTCAACGGTAAAAAGCGATTTTTCCATATTGCTCAAAGGCTCAACATCGTTTCTGAGTGTATAACCGTGAGATAGAATTGCACGGATTTCTTCTTCTGAAACACCTGCGTTTCTCAAAGGCTCTGCAGTGTGGTCAAGATGCTCGTCAGGGTATTGTTCATAGTCATAATCATGCAGATATCCGATTGCCATCCAATGCTCTTTATCTTCGCCGAAATGTTCAGCGAGCCCACCCATTGCTGCCATAACATTTTTGGCATGCAGAATAAGATGAGGTTCGGTTGTGGTTGTTGCAAGAAGCTCTTTTGCTCTTTCTAATGTCAGCATTTTATTTTCTCCTTCATACATATATATTAATGATTATAATTCCGTTAACATCCGTTGTCAATTAGCTGGCGTTTTTATATTCCTTATGCAACATTAAATCCGGAATATAGTTCAGACAATATAATGAAAATGAACAAATTATTAATTTTTTTTAAAAAATGTATTGTAAAACACAAAACATTGTTATATAATACTTTTCAAATATATAATGCATTCTTTGACTTAAAACAAGGTTAATCGGGAGATTTGATAATGGATAAAAAACCTAAAAATCAGCTTTCCAAATCTGTTTGTGCTGAAGAAAAATTGCCCGAAAAATCCCCCAAAAAGGTTGCCGAGCCTGCCAAAAGAATGGGCTTAGGTATGCAGGCTTTGCTGATTTTCGGTGTTATAGCAGCTTCTATCGGATACTTTTTGCTTCTCACTTTTTCACTTGCAAACGGTGCATAACTGAGGTGGCTGTATGAAAATGAAAAAAAAACAATTTATTGATAAAGCACCTTCAAGTATCGCTACATTTGGTGTTTTCCTTTTGTTGGGCTTATTCCCATTATTTGTAACAGACTCATATCATAATATTACAATAACTAAATATCTCTATTTTATTATTGTTTCATCAACAGTTTTTGCTATGTGCCTCATTGCGAGAATTGCTACGGGCAAAAGCATTGATATTTCAAGGCTTAATCCTAAAAGCTTTTCAGTGAATTATCCCGATGTTTTTATGCTTTTGTTTCTGCTTGTTTCAGCAGCTTCGTGTATTTCATCAGGATACCGTTTCGCAGCTCTCGGCGGCGGTTCAGGCAGGCGAATGGGACTTATAATGATTTTCGCTCTGACATTTGCCTACTTTTTCATATCAAAATTCTACAATTTAAAGAAAAAGCATATGGCAGTTTTTGGCGGTGTATTTGCTTTTTCGTGTTTCATTGCTTTGATTCAAAGCTTGGGATTTGACCCGTTCGGCCTTTATAAAAAAGTTCCTGAAACCAGTAAAGTCAACTTTCTTGCAATGATTGGCAATGTTAACGTTTTTGCAAGTTTTGTTGCTTTGGGTGCCGCTTTTGCTGCATATATGTTCTGCCGCGAAAAAGAAAAAAACAGCTCAATCTTTTGGGCCGTTGTAAGTGTTATGTCATTCTTCGGCCTGTTCACATCTAACAGTGACAGTGCCTATATTTCGTTCGGAATAATCTATGTTTTGCTTCTGGTTACAGCGAAAAACAAAGAAACATTCACTCGCCTTTTTTACCATATATTTCTTTTGTTTTTTACGGCAGGATTATTCTCTGCTTTACGCACAATAAAAGGCAATGGTGTTTATGAATTGCCGGTTTTGACAAAATATATCACAAATTACAAAATAATCATTGCAGGTTTGTTGATTTCCACAATAATTATTTTAGTAATTAGATTGACAAATATTTCAAACTCTGCTATTATATTAATAAATAAGTTTATAATTGCGGTTTTATGTATTGCTGTTGTTTCAGTAATCGGTTTGTTCATTTATTTTTCGTGGATAAACACCGAATATGAGCTTGGTTTTCTTACCAATTATTTGAGATTTTCAGATGATTGGGGAACTTACAGAGGCTTTGTTTGGGACAGATTGATTGCTGCGTTCAAAGCTTTACCGCTTCCTAAAAAATTGATAGGTTGCGGTCCGGATACAGTTGCTTTAATTCTTGCAAATGCTCCCGGCGGTGAAAACAGTGTAAGACCCGGTTATTACTTTGATAATGCACATAACGATTTTCTTCAGTATCTTGTTACTGTCGGAATCTCAGGGCTTTTGGCTTACGTTATGTTGCTCGCAACCTCAATTCACGATTGTTTAAAATCCGAAAGCACAACAAAAAAAGCACTGGCATTTGCGATTATTGTTTTTGTTGCTCAATCGATGTTAAACATCATCCAGCCGATAACAACCCCTTTACTTTTTGTTTTTATCGCGCTGACCCAATGCTCCGAAAAGGAGTAAACTAACCAAGGCATATATCAGATTACATACCCAAATAATGCAGAGAGGAGGAAATACTATTATGCTTAAGAAAAGACTTGCAGCACTTGCTATGTGCTTCATTCTCATCTCAACTCTTAGTTGCATCTTCGTTTCAGCAGCAACTGATGCTACCGTTGACGGTGCAGTAGTAGAAACAAAGACAGACGCTGAAACAGCAACTGATATCGAAACAGACACAGAAGCTCCTGAAACAGATACAGAAGCTCCTGAAACAGACACAGAAATCGACGATCCCACAGTAGATGATCCTACTGTTGAAACACCCACAGACGATGATCCCACAGACGAAGAACCTTCATTCTTCGAAAAGATCTGGAACTTCCTCGTTAAGATCTTCAACTTCATCATCAGCCTCATTCCTATTTGCTAATTTAGCAAATAGGAAGGGGTTAACCCCTTCCTAAACCAACAACTACTTATACGACCTAACGGTTACAGTATAAAACGGAGAGTATAGCTTTCTGCCGAACCGACAGTCTACCCCCTTTTCCGTCAGTTATTAACCGCGAAATCTATATTGTAGTGTGGAATGTGAAAAATTTTGGCTACAATAAAAATATAATAATTAACGTATTCTGTATTATTGTATTGTAATCTGATTAGATATGTATACTGTTAAAATTCAGTATAAATAAAGACTCGATAGATGGCCACTATCGAGTCTTTACTATTTTATAAAGCTTTTTACTCTAAAGGAGTTTATGTTATGAAAGCAAAATCTGCCCTTATCGGAATTATTATATTTATAATGCTTTTCGAGATAAGCATTCCGTCTTTTGCATTTACCTCACCGTTTATCAAATCCCCTGAAGGTGTATCGTCACAAAGCCTTTATGAGCTTAAAACATCAATTGTTGTAAACGGTGTAAAGCTGCCTACCGACGAATACCCCGTCGGCTCCCACTTCACGGATAACGGCAAGCCTTGCCGCGACCATAGAACCGGTGTTTGCGGTTACTCGTCGGAAAGCCAATGCAACTGCAAGGCCTATTATAACGGAGTTTGCCTAAAGGCTGTGCAATGCTATGGCTACGCAAACTATCTTTATTACCGATGCTTCGGCTCACTCGGCTATAGCCGCCAATCTTTCGGAAACATCAACCTCGGTTCCATCCCCGCCGGGGAAGTTACAGTTGAAAATTTTAAAGAACTGATAAAAAGCTGCATTCCCGGCTCACATCTCAGAGTAACATATTATAAGCCCGACGGAAGAATAAGCAATCATTCGCTGATTATTATGGACTGGAACGAAGAAGGTTTCACCGCCTGCGAATGCAACCTTGATGCCGGATGCGGAGTTTTTGTTATGAGGCGGGCATATAAAGAATATGTTCCGACTCTGATAAGCGTTGATTTTTTCAGTGCTCCTTTAATGGAAATTATCATTGACCGAATCCGTGACTTTTTCAATGAGCTCTACGCTTCTATAACAAAATTCAATTTATGCCTTCCTGAGGGCAAATCAAGCGTTTTAAAGCGCAATGCCCTTATAGGAGATGCATAAGCGGTGAAAACGCCTTTTTCAGCCTCACAGGGCATTATTAAGCAAGTGAGAGATAACGCAAACAAAAAACTGCTGCAAATAAACCTTGCAGCAGTTAATTTTTTATCTGTTTAATTATTCAGCAAAACCTGAAGCAACAAGCTTTACAAGTTCTTCAACAGCCTGTTCTTCATCAGGACCACCTGCGATAATGCGGATATTTGTGCCGCCCATAATACCGAGAGAAAGAACACCAATAAGACTTTTTGCGTTGACTCTGCGTTCTTCTTTTTCAACCCAGATTGATGATTTGAATTCATTAGCCTTCTGGATAAAGAATGTTGCAGGACGTGCATGAAGACCAACCTGATTCTGAACTGTTACATCTTTAACAAACATATTTATATCTCCCAAGCTCAAATATTTTTTATCAATATACTACATATTATACCATAAAACTTTGCTTCGTCAATAATTTTAAATACTCATTTTAATAATTCGGTTAGTGCCCCAAATGCTGAGCTTTTTATAATTTGCGTTTTGTTCAAATTGACCATAAAGTTTAGTAATAATTGTAATCCTTCACTAAAATGAAAAAAGCTTCCGTAAAGAAGCTTCAAAACTACTGTGTTGTAAGGGGTGTGGTGGAGTAAATGCTTCCGTGAAACGCAGCTTAGCGTAATCGGCTTGTTTTACTCCAAACCGTACCGGCTGCATTTCTCCATTATCCCTCTATAAGATACTTTGGCACAAGTTCTCTCATTACGATAAGTATAATATTAAACAAAAGATTTTTCAATATGCAAATTGAATAGCTTTTACGATTTAAATCTGCTTTTTTATTGATTTATTAACAAAAACATTCAAATTATTATTCATATATCGAAATTGGTATAAATTTCAGAATTCTTATCAAAAAAACAAGCGAATTGGCATAAATCCAACTTCGCTTGTTTTTAAAAATTTCAATTAGTTGAGAACGTAAATTACAACCTCTCTGTTGCCCCAGTAATAGCACATATCCTCATTGGGCATATAAAGGTCAATATCCGTGTTACCCATCTCAACAAATCCGCCTGTATCAGCAGCTATGCAGTAACCGTAAACATAAGTTCCGTCGGCTGAAACAACATAAAGCTCTGTACCGTAAGGGATTTCGTTAGGATCAACCGCAATATGACCGGGCATAGGCTTTCTGCCGGTTGATGTTTCAGGGTCGCCTGTGTATGCTGTTGCCTTACCTTCTATTTTATAGGCATATTCAACAGGAGCTCCGTTTTCATCAACAACAAGTGTTTCAGGCTCAGTAAGCTCAGAGATAGGAGCACTTGTGTTTTTGTAAGCAGCAAGTGTCTGAGCGTGCTTTGTTCCGTATTCAATAACTTCTGTTACAGGTTCCTTGGTAACCTCTTCTTTGTCAAAAGTTCTTGATTCAAAGTTACCGTCCAGATATTTTTCGGTGTAATAATAGGTTTTTTCTCCGTTTACGCCTTCGGTGATAATCTTTGTTTCGCCTACAAACATATCAGGATTTTCAATCTTTTCGGTCTTATATTCAATTGTTTCTGTTTCGGTAGTCTGCTCAAAAGATGCTCTCTTAATAACAATATCGGTAAAACCGTTAAGCTCAGTATCAAGAGAAGGAGTAACAACGTCACCTTCGTTAAGCTTAACACCGGCCTTTTCGAGAGCATCGGCAACAGTTCCGCCGATGATTGAAATCATAATTGCTTTATTTTCGTATGAAAGACCTACTCCGAAAGCTCTGGTAATTGAAACGTTCATACCGTCATAAATCGGTGCGGCAGTATTACCGTTAAGTTCATCGCCTTCGTTAAGGGCAACTCCCTGCTTATTGAGAAGGTTGCCGAGTGTTTCGGAATAACCTACAAAATAACCGATGAGGCCGTTATCCTCAATTCTGATTATCTTTGCCCTATCAACAACGATTCTGCCGCCTTCGTCAGTAAGACCGTCAACAATAAGCTTATCATCAGCACCAAGCTTTATGCCGGCAATCTTAACGATTTCTTTAGGGTCGGTTGTTTTTACCGAAACAGTTACTGTGTTTTCTCCGTCAACAACTTCAACCGTAATGTTGGAATTTGCAGCAGCAAAGGCTGTTACGGTTACGGAACATAAAAAGAGAAGTGTAACAACTGCCGTCAGAATTCTGAAGCTTCTTTTATGAGTTCCGGAAGTGGCGGATTTCAGTTCTTTAAACATAAAAATCTCCTTATTTTGCGCATTAGTAGTTTTTTGGCCGGTCTCTGATTTTGAGGCAAACCTCGATTTCCTTTTGCAACATGAGCAATTATATTGACAAAAAATCAATTTGTCAAATTTTATTGAGATTAATTTTTGTTTATTTTGCACAAACCATTTGACAATTTATGCCAAACAAGGTTTGAACCTTTACATCTCAAAGGGCGTTTTTTGTAAAAATAAGGCAATTTGTTTGTGAAAAACAGAAAAAGTTACAAAACGGTTACAAAGTGGTTAAAAAGTGTAACAATTTTCTAATTTAGAATTATTCTCGGCTTATTCAACTTGTTTTGGAGTAATTCATTTAATATTAAACAAAATAATTTATTAATATAATTGGAAGTATTTTTAAGCTTTATTCTTAAATATATTCAATTTTTTAAAAAATATGAAAGGACCTGTGCTTAGCTTTTGAAAAACTAAACCCAAGTCCTATATATACTAAGTTATTATATATTTATTACATTATATATATGTTCATTATTCAAACAATGTCTGACAAAAATCTTTGTTTTTATCGAGCAAATAAACCTCCCCGCCATCGTTACCTTGTAGCGTATAATGCTCGCCATTTTTAAAAACAACCGCAGCCCCGTTTTCGAGTGCCAAGCCTGAATAATCTCTGCCTTTAATTGCCTGAGCAAAACTACCCCAATTGCCGCCCTCATAATGCGGACAATTTGAATACGGTAACAGGCCAAGACAGTCAACAAACATAAATTCGTGGTTTGGGCCGCAATCATCGTAGCCCTCTTTAAACCAACACATTGAACCGGAGCTATATCCGGAAAGAATTACTCCTTTATTACAGGCCTTCTTAAAAATCTCATCTGCGCCGGTCTTTTTCCAGGTATTCATAAGAAACTCCAGATTGCCTCCGCCTGCATAAACAATATCACAGCCCATAATCTTTTCTTCAATTTCAGCTTTAGTAAGAGTCTCATCGGTAAGAAGCAATGCAGAAACGCTGCATCCAAGCTCTATAAACAGCTTAAATATATGCTCGTCACCGTTCAAATCATCAAATCCTGCCGTAGGAACAAACAAAACAGAGGGATTCTTCTTGCCTGCCAACGACACTATATGCTCAAAAATCGGCATAACTTCTCTGTCATCATATCTGCCGCCACCTATACCAATTACAATGCCCATTACACTCATTCCTTTCAAAATGATTTTATCACAGTATTCTTTTTGAGTCAATTAAAATACATAGTTGACAAATATATTAATATGTTTAAAATTGATATTAGAGGTGATGTGTTTATGTATAAGCAAAAGCTTTGTATGGGTCTTAACCCCGGATTTGGAATTCCGGAAACAGAGCAGATAAAAATTTTTAAAAAAGCCGGATTTGAAGGTTATTTCATTGATGACTGCAAACTTAAAGAACCGGTTTCCGAACTGGTAAAGGCCGGTAAGGAATCTGATATATTCCTCCAATCTTATCACGCGCCTTTCAACAAAAGCGACGATATGTGGACTGACGGTGAAATCGGGGAAATTGCAAAAAAAGAACTGCTCAAATGCGTTGAAACTTGCGCTGAATTTGAAATTCCCATTATGGTTACACACGCTTTCATTGGTTATGATAATGATTTTGTTAACGAAAATCTTGGTGTTGAGCGCTACGCTGCCGTCGCAAAACGAGCAAGCGAGTTGGGCGTAAAATTGGCTCTTGAAAACACTGAAGGTCAGGAATATCTCAAAATCCTTATGGACAACTTAAAAAACGAAAAGAACGTTGGATTCTGTTGGGATACAGGCCACGAGCTCTGTTACAACTACGGTGAAGATATGACAGCTCTCTACGGCGACAGACTTATATGCACACACATTAACGATAATCTGGGAATCAGCAGCTTTGACGGTGTCAGAATCTGGAAAGATGACCTGCATCTGTTGCCGTTTGACGGGATAACAGATTGGGATTCGGTTGCCAAAAGACTGGTTAAGTGCGGGTATAATGATTTTTTGACTCTTGAACTTTCAACCCAAAGCAAACCCGAAAGATATAATAATCATAAATATTCCGCTATGCCTTTTGAACTATATGTTGCAGAAGCTTATGCAAGAGCTTGCAAAATTGCCGCATTAAAAACAAAATACGAAAGCGAGGATTAATTATGGCAGAACAAACAAAACTCACAAAAAAACAAAATATTATTCAGGTTATAAAATTTGCTCTGTTTTCAGCATCAGCAGGCATAATTCAAATTGTCAGTTTTACTTTGCTTAACGAACTCACCGACCTTGAGCATATATATTGCTATCTTCCCTCGCTAATTCTTTCGGTGCTGTGGAATTTCACTTTCAACCGAAAATTCACCTTCAAATCAGCCGCAAACGTTCCCGTTGCAATGCTGAAGGTTGCGTTATTTTATTGCGTTTTTACTCCCCTTTCAACCTGGTGGAGCGGAGCACTTGCCGACGCAGGTGTTAACAGCTATCTGATTGAAATCGGAACAATGGGCGTAAATCTTGTAACCGAATATCTTTACTGCAGATTTGTTGTTTACCGCAACTCAATGAACACATCCGACAAATAAAAATAACCTCCGTAGGGAATAAACCCTGCGGAGGTTTTCGTTTTAATCAATACCAGAGGAAACCAAGAAGAAGAATTCTGATTATCCACTGCCACCACGCATATGATGCTGTTACTTTAAACGATGTTTTTAAGTCGCCGTACGTTACGTTAACAACGCTTTCACCAACGCTCTTAATCTGTGAAGGAGCATCGGTAATAAAACCGCTTGTTATTTCCTCATATGAACTGTCACTGTAATTAACCTTGATAACAAGACCGGTAATATCAACAGCCTCTTTGTAGATATATTCTGTTTTATTAGGCAGCTTTGCTACTTCAATTGAAACAGCTGTTTTAGGACTATCATCATTTTTAGGGCTAACTGTTATCATATAAGTTGCAGTCTTGCCACCATATTTAACCGTAACGGTTTTGTTGCCGGAAGTTGAAAGGTCAGCCGAAGCGGTATAGCCGTTTGAAATTTCAAGTGATGTTCCGTCACTATATTCAAGTTTAAGAACAAGACCGTTTGTATCAAGCTTTTGACCCACTATATACTTGAGCTTTGCGGGCATAGTTTTGATGCTGATTTTTAAAAGAGTTTTAGTAGGATTTTCTGAAGACTCTATTGTATAAGGCAATGAATTTTCAACTGCATATTTGTAGGCCTGAGAATCTTTTTCAACAACAAGCTTCAAGTTGGAGCAATTAGCAAAAGCTCCGTTACCTATTGAAGTTACTGTTGCAGGAACAGCCAATAACTCAAGAGCCTCACAACCGTCAAACGCACCGGTTTCTATTGACGTTACACTTGATGGAATAGTAACTTTTTTAAGATTTTTGCAATTAAAAAATGCCCTTGATGAAATTTTTTTCAGTCCGTTTGAAAGAACAACTGTTTCAAGACCTGAACCGACAAATGCATTGTCAAAATAATTAACGGTTGAGGGCACGGTTATTGATTTAAGAGCTGTGCAGGCACTGAATGCCATTGAACCGATAGAAGTTACACCTTCGGGAATGTTAATATCCGCCAAAGCAGAGCAATCGTAAAATGCATACGGTTCAATTGAAACTAAGGTTGACGGCAGAGAAATCTTTTTAAGATTATGGCTCATTGAAAAAGCACCGTCACCGATTGTAATAACCTTATTAGGAACGGTGTATGAAGTTTCAGCTTTGCCCGCAGCATACTGAATAAGAACCGTTGAGTCTGCATTGTAAAGACAGTTATCAATTGATTTGTAATACTTGTTCGCGCTTTCAACAGTAAACTTTTCAATATTCGGACAACTCATAAAGGCGTTTTTACCTATAAACATAACCGCAGCAGGAATTGTAACTTTTGCAAGCCCGCTGTTCATAAAAGCTTCTTCGCCAATCGCCATTACCGTTGACGGCAAATAAATTTCCGAAAGGGAACGGCAGGATTTGAACATTTCTTTTGAAATACCTGCAAGATTTGAAGGCAGATTAACAGTTTCAAGGCTGTCGCATCCGCTGAAAAGAGCAGTGCCTAACTCACAATTGCTGTTGTTAAAGCTGACAATCTTAAGAGTTCCGCAAGCAGAAAATGCGTAATTCCCAATTTTTTCAACACTTTCAGGAATAATAACCTGTGTTATAGCTGAACATTCCTGAAAGGCATTTTCTGCAATCCTTTTGACAGGCAAACCGTTATATTTTTCAGGAATTGAAACTACTCCGCTCGCTGATGCTAAGCATTTATCGACTGTATATGACTCACCTGATTTTGAGAATGTAAGGTAAACAGAGCTGTCCGCACTCGCAACAACCGATGTAAAAGAAAAAACAATCAGCAGGCAAAGAATAACACAAGCCAGTCTTTTTATCGTTTTCATATTAGTCCCCCTGACTATATTAATACGCTATAATTATACATCAAATCATTTTGAAAATCAATAATTTACAGCAAACTTAATCAAAAAAGAGTCTTTTTTCATTGACAAATATATACACTCTTACTAAAATATAATCACAAAAGAAATATATTCTCTTTCAGGAGGTTATTATGCTTTACAAGAAAAATTCTTCTCTCAACCTCAGCGATGAACTTTTTAAAAAACCCACCTGTGAATACAGAGGCACTCCTTTCTGGGCTTGGAACTCCGACCTTAAGGCCGAAGAACTTCAGCGTCAGATAGAAGTCTTTAAGGAAATGGGCCTTGGCGGTTTTCATATGCACGTGCGCACCGGTATGTCAACAAAATATCTTTCAGATGAATTTATGAACCTTGTCGGCGATTGCGTTAACAAAGCAAAAGATGAAGAAATGCTTGCCTGGCTTTATGATGAGGACAGATGGCCCTCAGGTGCAGCAGGCGGTTTTGTTACAAAGGATAAAGAATACAGAGCCCGTTGCCTTTTGTTAACAACCGTTCCTTGCGACAACAGCGAAAACAAGGCCGAATTTCTTGATTCCCGTGCCGAAGGCAGCCGAAACGGCGAGGGATATATTATCGCTTGCTATGATGTTGAGCTTGACAGCGAAGGCTGCCTCGCTTCCTATAAAAAAATAGGAGAAAACGATGAAGCAAAGGGCACAAAATGGTATGCCTATCTTAAAATCCATACCCCCTCACCCTGGTATAACAACCAGACTTATCTTAACACTCTTGACCCCAAAGCCGTTAAACGTTTTGTTGAGGTTACTCACGAAAGATATAAAGAATGCGTAGGCGAAGAATTCGGCAATGTTATTCCCGCAATTTTCACAGACGAACCTCAGTTCACACGCAAAAAGCTTCTTGAAAACTCAACCGATACCAAAGACATCCTTATGCCTTGGACCGACGATATTCCTGAAACATACAAAGCCGCTTACGGTGACGATATCCTTGATACTCTTCCTGAAATCTTTTGGGAACTGCCTGACGGCAAAACTTCACTTGCTCGTTACCGTTATCATGACCACATTTCAGAACGTTTCGCCCAGGCTTTTGCCGATGTTTGCGGCGATTGGTGCAAAAACAACGGAATTGCCCTGACCGGTCATATGATGGAAGAACCTACCCTCCACAGCCAAACTGCCGCTTTGGGCGAAGCAATGCGTTCTTACCGCGGCTTTGAACTGCCCGGCATAGATATGCTTTGTGCAAGCTTTGAATTTACCACCGCCAAACAGGCACAATCGGCTGTTCATCAATTTGGCAGAGAAGGTATGCTTTCCGAGCTTTACGGCGTTACCGGTTGGGATTACGATTTCCGTGGATATAAGCTCCACGGTGACTGGCAGGCCTGCCTTGGCGTTACAATCAGAGTTCCTCACCTTTCATGGGTTGCAATGGGCGGCGAGGCAAAGAGAGACTACCCTGCTTCAATCAGCTATCAGTCTCCCTGGTACAAGGAATTTTCATATCTTGAAGACCATTTTGCAAGAGTTAACACCGCTATGACAAGAGGTAAGCCTGTTGTTAAAGTAGGCGTTATCCACCCCGTTGAAAGCTTCTGGCTGCATTGGGGTCCCAATGACAAAACTGCTCTTATTCGTGAATATATGGATGAAAAATTCCAGAACGTAACATCCTGGCTTCTCAAGGGCAGCATAGATTTCAATTTCATCAGTGAAGCTCTTTTGCCCTCACAGTGTGAAAAAGGTTCAGCTCCCCTTAAGGTTGGTGAAATGGAATATGACGCTATCATCGTTCCCGACTGCGAAACTTTGCGTTCAACAACTCTTGAACGCCTTGAAGATTTCAGCAAAGCAGGAGGCAAGCTCATATTTATGGGCAGCTCACCTTACCTTGAAAACGGCATTGAAAGCCAAAGAGGCAAGGCTCTTTGTGACAGCGCAACTCTTATTCCGTTTGACAAAGCAAAGCTTCTGTCAGCACTTGATTCAAACCGCACCGTAACAATCAGAGAAGATAACGGCACCCTTGCTGAAGGCTTCATTTATCAGATGCGCCGTGATAACGGATGCAACTGGCTGTTTATCAGCCGCTGCTGCGAACCTTATAACAAAGATTTGATTAACTGGGATGATTTAAAAATCACCGTTAAGGGCGAATTTTCACCCGTTCTTTATGACACAATAAGCGGCGAAATAAAAGAAATTCCTTGCGAATATATTAACGGCAACACCGTTATCTCAAAACGCCTTTATAATTACGACAGCCTGCTGCTTAAATTGGTTGACGGCAAACGCACCGCAGAAACAACAGAATTAAAGTCAAACAGCTATTCTTCGTCGGTATCTCTCCCCGCCCTTGTGCCTTACACTCTTTCAGAGCCGAACGTTTTGTTGCTTGACACAGCAGAATTCAGGCTTGATAACGGTGAATGGCACGCTGAAGAAGAAATTCTCCGCCTTGATAATGTTTGCAGAGAAGAACTCGGATATCCCGAAAGAGGCGGCCATGTTGCCCAGCCTTGGGTTCTTGACGAAGAAATACCCGAGCACAGCGTAACTCTCCGTTTTACGGTCAACAGCGCAATTGAATGCAGTAATATAAAGCTCGCACTCGAAGACGCTGAGAAAGCAAAGATAGCATTTAACGGCTCGGAAGTTGACGTTCAGATAAACGGCTGGTATACCGACAAAGACATAAAAACCGTTAATTTGCCCGATATAAAAGCAGGCAAAAACATTATTGAAATCACCTGGCCTTTCGGCAAACGCACAAACACAGAATGGTGTTATCTTCTCGGTTCATTCGGTGTTAAGATTTCAGGCAGAGAAAAGCTCCTTGTTGCTTTGCCAGAAAAGCTCGGATTTGATGACATTTCTGTTCAGGGACTTCCCTTCTACGGCGGAAATGTAACCTATCATCTTGAAGCTGAGGGAGATTCAATGCTCATTGAAGCAACAAGATACAAGGGCGCTCTCATCGGTGTTGAAGTTGACGGCGAAAGAAAGGGCAGAATTGTTTATCCGCCTTATAGCCTTGAAGTTAACGGTCTTGGCAGCGGAAATCACAAGATTGATATAACTCTTTTCGGCAACCGATATAACGCTTTTGGCCCCATTCATCTTGTTAACGAAAAAGAAAGTTGGCACGGCCCGGGTGCATGGAGAAGTGAGAAAGAAAACTGGACATATGAATATGTTCTGCGTAAAGTCGGTATTCTTTCAAGCCCGATTATCCGTAAATAAAAAACTAAGAGGTGTCACCGATTGGTGGCACCTCATTTTTGTTATTTAACTGTTTTTTTATCCCAATACTTTTCAATAAAAGCCGTTATTTTTGCGTTGTATTCATCCCTCGCATCATAATAACTGAAAGCGTGGATTGCACCGGGAACGGTGAAAATATCCTTTTCAACGGGGCAGGCATCATAAAGCCTACCGCACATTTCAAACGGCACAAAGGTATCTTCTTCACCGTGAACAAAAAGCACGGGGTTTGCCGCATTTTTCATTGTTTCCAATGGACTTGCGTCTCTCTTAAGGTCATATTTTGCAAAAACACGGCTGAATAAGTTAATCAGGTGAACAAGCTCTTTAACTCTGATACCGCCAAACATATTCTTAATTGTTACCTCAACTTCTTCAAAAGCTGATGTAAAACCGCAGTCTTCAACAATAAGCCTGAGCTGCTTTTGAGGTGAAGTATTGTTAACAAGCATTGAGGTTGCTGCACCCATCGAAATACCGTGCAGCATTATTTCAATATCATCACCGAATCGCTTGATAAGATAATCAATCCAAAGTTTTATATCTTTACTGTCAAGAGCTCCGAAACCGATAATATTGCCCTCGCTTCTGCCGTGGCCTCTCAGGTCAGGCAAAAGATAGTTATATCCCAAATCGTTGTGATAAAACGGAAAAAGATGAGCGCATTCATCCTGACCGTTGCAGTTGTAGCCGTGAATGCAGATAACAAAACGCTTTGTTTCTTGCTGTGCAGGTACATACCAAGCCTTAAGATTCAAGCCGTCAGGCGTTGTCAACTGCAAATTCTCGGGATTGTGAGACATAAAATAAGCGTTATTCTTTTTTCTGATTTCAGCTCTTTTAATTCTTTTCTCATCTGTAGGAGGTTTTTTGTTTCTTTTAGGTGTCAGCGATTCTTTGAAGCCCACAACACCCACAGTTAAAACAACAATCAATAAAATTGATGCAACTGTCAAAACTATTTTCATTGTAATACCTCCTTGAAAAATCAATTTTTTATTCAGAAACTGCGGAAATGAACTTCATAAATCCGGCTTTGCCTCTCTCGCTTCTGTCATAAACACCGCATTGTTCAAGTATAGAAGCAAAAACGATGCCTATTTCATCTTGAATAATCTTGTCGCAGTTTTCAGCGGTAATATTATGTTTTGTCTTAAGCTGCTGAGCCCAATCGGCGTGTTTTGCAATTTCTTCTATACCTGCAATATCTGCACCTGAAAGTATTGCATCCTTAAGAAGTGCCATTTCGGTTTTAAGTCTTGAAGGCAGAACCGCCAGTCCCATAACTTCAATAAGGCCGATGTTTTCCTTCTTAATGTTATGATATTCAGGATGAGGATGATAGAATCCGTCGGGATATTCTTCAGTTGTAATGTTATTTCTGAGAACTATATCAAGCTCATATTTGCCGTTTCTGTATCTTGCAATAGGCGTTACGGTGTTATGCGGTTCTTCCTGAGTACCTGCAAGAATAAAAGACTCTTCATCGGTGTAGCCTCTCCACTTTGCAAGGATTTTGCCGGCAAGCGAGCAAATACGGTCAGTATTTTCACCGATAAGCCTGATAACAGACATAGGCCATTTAACAATTCCCGCTTCAATATCTTCAAAGCCTTTGAACTCAACGGGAGTTTCAATGCCGGCTTTAGCCATTGCAAATTCATAGCGGCCGCCTTGGAAATGCTCATGTGTGAGAATTGACCCGCCTGAAATCGGCAAATCTGAATTGGAGCCGATGAAATAATGAGGGAACATTTTTATAAAAGCAAAAAGTTTTCTGAAGTTCTTTTCGCAAACTTTCATAGGCTCGTGCTTGCTGTCAAAAACAATGCAATGCTCGTTATAATAAACATAGGGTGAATACTGCATAAACCAGCTGTCACCGTCAAGCTCAACGGGAATAATGCGGTGATTCTGCCTTGCAGGGTGATTAACTCTGCCTGCGTATCCTTCGTTTTCTTTGCAAAGCATACAAGCGGGGTAAGAGCTCTTTTTCATTTTCATTGCAGCCGCAATGCCTTTGGGGTCTTTTTCAGGCTTGGAAAGGTTGATTGTTATATCAATATCACCGTATTCTGTTGAAACAACCCATTTAACATCGTTTTTGATTCTGTATTCTCTGATATAATCGTTTTTGGTTGAAAGGTGATAATAATAGTCCGTTGCACTTTCGGGTGATTTTTCATATTCCTGATAGAATTCGCCGATAACCTCACTCGGCCTGGGAGTTAAAAGACCCATAATCTTTGTATCAAAGAGATCACGGTAAACAACGGAATCTTCGCAAAGTCCGTTTTCGCAAGCGTAGTTAAGAATAACTTTAAGAATAGCTTCAAGCTCTGCGTTTTCATCGGCTTCACAGGCTTCAAGAGCATCAAGGCTGAGAGCTTCAAGAATTCGGTTAACAGCCCATGCTTCGTCGCAAACTTCTATAAGTTTTTCTCTTTCAGCATATTTAACAAGAGAAACAATTGCTTCAAAAATGTTCATTTGAATTACCTCCGTTAGCAATGCGAGGCATTTGCCTTGCTTTAATTATAACAATATAATTATAAACCTTGTTTTCACAGTTGTAAACACATATTTATAACAAAATCGGCTTTCCTTACAGAAAGCCGATTTGTTTTTAATCAATTATGTTGTGATTATTCAGCCTTGGGAGCTTCAACGGGGCAAGCATCTGCACAAGCACCGCATTCGATGCAAGCGTCAGCGTCGATAACGTACTTGCCGTCGCCTTCTGAGATAGCTTCAACGGGGCATTCACCTGCGCAAGCGCCGCAAGCGATGCATTCGTCACCAATAATGTATGCCATATTCTTTTTCCTCCTTATCAATTTATGCTTTTATTGTAGCACATAATTTTAAAAATGCAAGAGCTTTTTAAAATTAGAGCCGATGAACAATTGCACCAAATTATCCTTCAATATCCTTAAGGGCTTCAAGCTCAGCTTTGTCAATTTTTATTTTTGCATCCTTAACGAGTTTAACGTCGCGGCGGTGGAAAGCCTTTGGCGGTGCATCAGGGTTGCTGTTAAGCAAAACCTTGAGTTTGCCTGTTATAAGGCTGCATTCAACAACCTTACCCGCGCCTTCCTCTGTTTCAACAATCGCACCGGGCTTGGGGGTTATTTTAAGCAGATATTCATATGCATTCTGCTCATATTTAAGGCAACACATAAGTCTGCCGCAAGCGCCGCTTATCTTGGTGGGATTGAGAGAAAGGCCCTGTTCTTTTGCCATTTTTATTGATACCGGCTGGAATTCACCGAGAAATGCGTTGCAGCAAAACGGACGGCCGCAAACTGCAATACCGCCAAGCATTTTAGCCTCGTCCCTGACACCTATCTGGCGCAGTTCAATTCTTGTTCTGAAAACACCTGCAAGATCCTTAACAAGGTCTCTGAAATCAACTCTGCCGTCAGCAGTAAAATAGAAAAGAATTTTGCCGCCGTCAAAAGTATATTCAACATCAACAAGCTTCATTTCAAGCCCGTGAGCTTCAATCTTTTTCTGACATATTTCAAATGCATCCTTTTCTTTTGCCTTGTTTTCGGCAACGCGGTTAATATCAGCCTCTGTTGCTGAGCGGATAAGCTTTTTAAGAGGTTTTACTATCTCTTCATCATTTATCTCTCTGTTATCCATGGCAACTTCGCCGCATTCGATACCTCTCACGGTTTCAACTATAACTTTGTCGCCTTTTTTCAGCTGCTGTCCGTCAGGGTCAAAGTAATAAACTTTGCCAACTTCTTTAAAACGAACGCCAATTACTTCTGCCATATATACCTCCTGATTATTTTGCTATTTTGCTTTGCGTAGCACGGTGCAAAGTGCCGTTACCATAAGGTTATGATTTGCATTCATACGCAAAGAATCCATCAGCCCGTTAAGGGCCCGGGTAAGATTGATAAGCGAATTGCCGCTTAATTTAAGTGCAAGCTCCGAGGGTAATGAGCCGAATTCGTCATTGCCTTCTGAAGCGTTATATTTTTCACGCAGCGCAGCTGCAAAAATTTCCTGAATAACTGGCAAAGCTGCTCTGAGAAGTTTTGCATCTTTTTCAAAAACAGCAGCAGCCTTGACTATATCTATATCGTTGAGCGAATAAACGGCTTTTGCCACAGCACACGCCGCTTCAACAACAGCCTCCCTCGGCTGCTCCTCGTTGCTCAAAGCCTCCGCTTCGCCAAGTGAATACACAGTTGCTCTTGAAAGCACGGTTGGCAAAAATACCGATTTTGAAGCACAAAGCATAACAAAGCTTACAAATGACGGCGGCTCTTCAAGTATTTTAAGAATCGCATTCTGGCTTTCAGCACCCATAGTATGAGCGTTTTCAAGAATAAAAACTTTTTTATCCGCTTCATTGGGTATGATATAAGCGTTGTTTCTTATATCTCTTACTATGTCAACTTTAAATGCTCTGGGCTTATCTTCAACCGAATAAACAAGCACATCGGCGTGTGAATCGGATGACGATTTCACGCAGTTGGGGCAACTGCCGCAAGGAACATCAAGCCCACCGGCAGAGCAAACAAGAGCTGCGGCAATTTTTTTACCGAGTTCCATTCTGTTCTTAGCCGAACCGCCCTCTATAATAATCGCATGAGGTAAACGCCCCGAAGCAAGAGCGGTTCCTATGGATTTTTCAATAGGAATATTGTAATCGAATTTTGTAATTTTCATAATTAAAGCTTTATAAATCTGTCAACATCAAGCACAAAAACCGTTGCACCGCCAACGGTGATTTCAACAGCACCCGAAATAAAGCCTTCCGCCATAAAAGAGGGTGACGGACTTATCAGCTGAGTGCGTTTGCGCGAATATTCGCTGATAACCTCAATAACTTCATCAACTTTTTCTTCTTCCGTACCTATAAGCAAGGTTGTGTTACCGGCTCTGAGAAATCCGCCGGTGGTTGAAAGCCTTGTTGCGCCAATTTCCTTACGGCTCAAGCCATTAAGTACGTTTGTGCAGTCGTCATTATTAATAATTGCAACGATAAGCTTCATATTTTTGCTCCTCTCATTACAAATTAAGGTTTCTTTCTATAACTTTTCTGCCACGCCATTCATATGCACGGTTTTCAATAGGCATACCAACGCTGAAAAACGGCACAGCAGATTCAATAAACTCATCAATGGGAGTTGTTGCTGCTCTTGCGTTCATCGGGCACACATCCTGGCAAATATCGCAGCCCCAGACACAGCCGCATTTTTTCATAAGCTCAACCTCACCGTCAGAAAGCTCACCCTTTTTCTGAGTTATTTCCGAAAGACAGCTTTTGCGGTTTATTCCGTTTGAGCTTATTGCTTGTGCAGGGCAGGCAGAAACGCATTTACCGCACCCAATGCAGCTTTCTTCTTTGGCGGGTTCTGTCTGAATTTTAAGTGTTGTAACAATTTCACCGATAAAAACATATGAGCCGTATTCTTCCGTTATGAGCAATGAATTAACTCCTCTTTTGCCAAGCCCTGCAAAGCAGGCTGCCCTTACTTCCGGTATAGGTGAATTATCGGCAAACGGTTCAAAACTTTCATACGGAAAAAGCTCTTTAAGCTTATTACAGGCTTCTGTGAGTCTTTTTATAACAACATTGTGATAATCTTCAACAACTGCGTATTTTGAAATATTGCTGCTCTCATATTCTTCTTTTTTAAGCAAATAGGGAAAACAGGCAACCAATACGCTTGAAGCTTTATCAGGTATGCGGCTCTGTGCTCTGCAGGGAATAAGATGTTCCGAAATCAACTCAAAACCGCATATTCCCCAAAGCGGAGCAACGCCGTTCATTATATTTTCAATTCTTTTTACCATGCTGTTTGTGATAAGGCGATTATAATAGGCATTGTTATTATCGACATCAGGCTGACAACTGAAACAACCTGAGAAGCAAGCCCTGTATCGCGGTCATATTTAGCGGCAAAAATGGCGGTGTTTGTTGCGGGCGGTGCACTTGCAGGAACAACAAGTGAACCGAGCAAGGTGCCTGAAATTCCCAAAAGCTTGAATATGCCAAGCATAAGCAGAGGCTGTAAAATCAGTTTAAGACCAGCTACGCCGAGAATACGCCATTCTTTGAATATGGATTTAAAATCTGTATTTGCAAGATAAGTGCCGAAAATAAGCATTGCAAGCGGAGTGTTAAGGCTTCCGATATATGAAACCGGCTCAACAATCAGATCGGGCAATGCAATTCTGCTCAGATAAATCGGCAAACCGATTGCAACTGAAAGAACGCCGGGATTAAGCAAAAGCGTTTTCAGGCTGATTTGCTGTTTGCCTTCAGTTTTACCTTTGTTCATAAGATAAACACCGTGGGTAAAGCAAAAAATCTGAAATGAAATTATAACTGCCGAGCAATAGAACACACCTTCGCTGCCAAAAACGGCATTTGCAAGCGGCAAACCCATATATCCGCAGTTTCCGTAAGCTGAAGCATATCTGAAGATACAAGCTCTTTCCTGCGGCGTGCGCTTAAAAGTGAAAGTTGAAATCAAAGCAGCAACTGTATGAAGCAAAAATCCGCATCCCAAAGCGATAAAAAGGCTTTTGGTTGCATCCGCACTGTATTCAAGCGTCATAAAGCTTTCAATAATAACGCAGGAGGTAACAATATTCATCAGAAGTCCTGTGCAAAGTTTAGCAGTTTTTTCTGTGAATATCTTCGATTTATCGGCAACGAAGCCAACCGCAACTATCAGATAAAGAACGATTACCTGTTCTGCGGCAACTTTCATATTGCTAAAAAAGATTTCCATTAAGGATTATACCTCCAATTCGGTAGGTTCGGCATCAGTAAACTCAGATTTTTTATCTGAAATTTTTGTAATAACTGTGCAAATGATAAAAAGAGCAAGGCAAATATCGCAGTATTCAACTTTTGACATACTGTATATAAGTTCAGGGCTGCCTGTAACTGTTACGATAAACCTCGGAACAAAACAAACAACAAGCAAAATTGCCGCCGACAAGCCATAAAAAGCAACTTTCCACTCGCAGCCTTTGCTTGATATACCAAACTCAAGCTGAGCAAAAGCCATAAAGAACAGAATAAGGAACACAAAAGCGAGCATTTCAAGCATAAGCTCCGAAACTTTGATATAGCTTATTGTTCTTGTAAATCTTAAAACAAGCTTGCATATGCCCCAAACAACGGGAGCAAGCGAAAACACAGCCATAAACTTAGGAACAGCTTTTCCGCTGAGATTGCAAAGGCATAACACCAAAAAGTACAGTGCCGAAATTGCCGCAAAAGCAATCTGAATCTTCATAATACCCGAGGCTGTAGAAAGAGCAGCCGTTTCTTCGCTTTCGATTGAATATTCAAGAATTGAATATGTGTCTGAACTAAGCTCTTTTATACAGCTCAATATATCAAAAATAAAGCCTGCCGCTGCAAGACCTGCAAGCGAACCGAAGCCTGCTCTGACCTGAGCTGCTGTTGAATAAGAAAGGCTTTTGCGTTTAACAATGCCTAAAACGGCAAAAAAAGCAATCGATGCAACCATAACTGCTGTGAAAAGGTATACCAAAAAATTTTTTTCGGTATAAAATCCTGTGCCGCCTTCAAGAACAGTATAATGCATTACCGTTCTGAGCGGAATAACAATCAAGGCAGCAAGAGCAAATACTATTGCACCGGCATTAAAGCCCTGTTTCAATGTTGTGGAATTCATTTTTTATTACCTCTTTTTAACGTTTATCAAGCGGAATATATTCCTGAGGAACGTTTATATTTTTATAAGCAGGCCTGATTATTCTGTTACCGGTTATAAGCTCTTCCATTCTGTGAGCAGACCAGCCTGCAACTCTCGCAACCGTAAAAATAGGTGTATAAAGGTCTTCCGGAATGCGGAGCATCTTGTAAACAAGACCTGAATAGAGGTCAACGTTGGCACACATAGCCTTATTTGAGCCTTTAACCTCTTTAAAAATCTGAGGAGTGAGTTTTTCAATATGATTGAGCAAAACAAACTCGTCATAGAATTCTGTGTCTTTTGCAAAATCAGCGGCTTTTTCTCTCAGGAGTTTCGCTCTCGGGTCTGAAAGAGTATAAATCGCATGACCCATACCGTAAATAAGGCCTGAACCGTCACCGGCTTCTTTCAGAATAATTTTTTTAAGAAAATCGGCAACCTGACCTTCATCTGTAATATCGTTTACGCCCTCTTTGATAAAGCCTATCATTTCAGAAACTTTCTTGTTTGCGCCGCCGTGCTTGGGGCCTTTAAGCGAACCGATTGCAGATGCAAGGGCAGCATAAGTATCAGTTCCGCTTGAAGTCAGAACTCTTGTTGTGAATGTTGAGTTATTACCGCCGCCGTGCTCAGCCTGAACCATAAGGCAGGTATCAAGAAGCTTTGCTTCTTCATCGGTAAAAGTTTTATCGGCTCTGATTGAACGCAAAACCGTCTGAGCTGTTCTGAACTCAGGCTTCATAGGATGGATATACATACTCTTTTTGTAATAATGCCTGCGCTTAACCTGATAAGCATAAACCATAATTGCAGGTATCTGAGCAATAAGGTGGATGCACTGACGCAAAACGTTTTCAATTGAAGTATCATCAGGGTTGCTGTCATATGAATAAAGCGAAAGAACTGAACGTGAAAGCTTATTCATAATATCAGGTGACGGAGCCTTCATAATCATATCTTCAATGAAATCTTCAGGCAGTTCACGGGCTCTTGCAAGAACATCGCAGAAGAAGTCAAGCTGATCTTTTGTTGGAAGTGAGCCGAAAAGAAGAAGCCAGATTACTTCTTCAAAGCCAAAACGGTCTTCAGCATTTGCAGCTCTGACAATGGTTTCCATATCAATTCCTCGGTAAACAAGGTGCCCCTCGTGAGGGAGCTTTTCACCGTCGGCAATATAATAACCGTCAACTGTACAAACTCTTGAAATACCCGCCATAACACCTGTACCGTCGGAATTTCTCAAACCTCTTTTAATGTTGTAATTATCGTAGTAAACAGGGTCAAAACGGTCATTTTTGCGAATTTGGTCGCATAATATTTTAATGTCATTAGACTCAACGTGGGATTTAATCGTGGACATGAAGTTCCTCTCTTTCCGAAAAGATATAATTTCTCTATTTTATCATAACTTTAATGAAAGTTATTATACACCTTATTATATATAAAAGTCAAGATGAAAGGATTGAACAAAATGCGTAAGTATATAATAATCGCCGTTATTTCGGCTCTTGCCCTTACGGTATGCCCTGCCGCCGCTTTGAAAAAACCTGAAGCTGAACCGCCGTCTGCCGCAGTTCAGACTTCATACGAACAACCAAGCCGGGGATATATATCCGTAATGGCAACCGACAGCGGTGAAATATCAAAAATCGAGCTTTGCGAATACCTTATAGGCTGTGTTGCAGCTGAAATGCCCGCAAATTACCACACACAAGCAATAAAAGCTCAAGCGGTTGCAAGCTATACATATGCAAAAAGAACAGCTGAACAGAACCGCAAAAACAAATTTTCCAAAGCAGATATAACCGACAGTCCGTTGGAGCACCAGGGATACATAAACAAAGAAAAGCGTAAAGAAAAATGGGGTAAAAACTTTGAAGAAAACGAAGCCAAAATCTCCTCCGCCATTGATGAAATTTACGGAACATATCTTACTTTTGAAAACGAAACCGCACTCACTGTTTTCCACTCAATAAGTGCCGGAAAAACTCAATCCGCAAAAAATCTATGGGGAAGCGAAATTCCTTATTTATCAAGCGTTGTCAGCATCGGAGATAAACTTTCTCCGAACTATAAATCAGAGTACCGTTTTGAAAAAGATACCATAAAAAAACTTGCGGAAAGCTGTGGCGCAAAGCTTGGTAAAGAAGCCGAAAACTGGCTCGGCGATGTTAAATATTCCGATGACGGATATGTTGTCAGCGTTAAAATAGGAAGCAGTGAAATAAGCGGAGCAAAAATCAGGGAGGCTCTCGGTTTAAGAAGCAATTATTTTCAAATCAGCTACAGTTCAGGCGAATTTCTGATTGAATGCTGCGGTTACGGCCATTGCGTTGGAATGAGCCAGTATGGGGCGGATTATATGGCACGCCAAGGCAGCACCTGGCAAGAAATTCTT
Source organism: Acutalibacteraceae bacterium (assembly GCA_045590675.1). GTDB lineage: Bacteria > Bacillota > Clostridia > Oscillospirales > Acutalibacteraceae > CAG-177. The sequence goes on along the minus strand of JAZNRJ010000053.1, from coordinate 6,123 downwards.
ATGCATTATTACCCGGGAACAGAAATAAATAATGATATTATATAAATAAATATTGACAAAACCGCTTTAGTGTGGTAATGTAATACCGCAAAAAACTTTCTCGTAAAAAACAAAAGGAGATTGAAAATTATGAAAAAATTACTTGCAATTCTTATGGCACTTGCTATGGTATTTGTTCTCGGTGCTTGCGGCGGCAGTTCCGACAACGAAACAACAGCTCCCGCTGTTGAAACTACTGCTGACAACACAGCTGACAGCGACCTTGCTTATATCCAGAACAAAGGTACTCTTGTTGTTGGTATCACCAACTACGCTCCCATGGATTACAAAGAAGAAGGCAGCGATGAATGGATCGGATTTGATGCTGATTTTGCCCGCCTTACCGCAGAAAAGCTCGGCGTTACAGTTGAATTCATCGAAATCGACTGGGACAACAAGTTCCTTGAACTCAAGGGCAAAACAATCGACTGCGTGTGGAACGGTATGACAATTACAGATGAAGCTCTTGCTAACGCTTCAGTTTCCAATCCTTACGTTAAAAATGCTCAGGTTGTTGTTATGAACAGCGATAAGCTTGCTGACTATGCAACCGTTGAAAGCCTTGCAGACCTTACATTTGCTGCTGAATCCGGTTCAGCCGGTGCAGAAGCTCTCGATGATAACAACCTTGAATACACAGCTGTTCTCACTCAGGCTGATGCTCTTCAGGAAGTTAAGAGCGGTGCAGCTGACGCTTGCGTTATCGACATCACAATGGCAAACGCAATGACAGGCGAAGGCACAAGCTATGCAGGCCTCGGCTATCAGCTTGAACTCACAACCGAAGAATACGGCATCGCTTTCCGTCAGGGTTCAGACCTCACAGCTGCTGTTAATGAAATCATGGCAGAACTCAAGGCTGACGGATCACTTCAGAAGCTTGCTGACCAGTACGAACTTACACTCGCTTAATTCTTTAAAAATATTTTCGGCAGAGGGCGCAAGTCCTCTGCCTTTTCGTGACTTATGAAAGGTATGTATATATGTTTTTGGAAGTAACGCTTGAATTACTTACCGGTTTCGGCAAAACGCTTGAAATCTTTGCGCTGACGCTGCTCGGTGCTTTGCCGCTGGGCCTCATAATTTCATTCGGCTCAATGAGTAAATTTGCTCCGCTCAAGTGGTTGGTTAAAACCTTTGTTTGGATTATAAGAGGAACTCCCCTTATGCTCCAGCTTATTGTTATTTTTTACGGTCCGGGTCTGGTTGCAGCATGGGCTCAGGATATCCCGAACCCTAACGCCCTAATTCAGTGGCTTGCTTCATGGGAAGTTTTTGAACGCATGACAGCAGTTCTGATTTCGTTCATAATCAACTACGCCTGCTATTTTTCTGAAATTTACAGAGGCGGTATCGAATCAATCTCAAAGGGGCAGTATGAAGCTTGTCAGGTTCTCGGTATGACCAAAACCCAAACATTCTTCAAAGTTATCCTTATGCAGGTTGTCAAGCATATTATTCCTCCCATGAGCAATGAAATCATAACGCTTGTTAAAGATACTTCGCTTGCCCGTATAATCGCTGTTTACGAAATAATATGGAGTGCTCAGGCCTTTATCAAATCAGACGGTCTTATCTGGCCTCTGTTCTACACAGGTGCGTTTTATCTTATATTCAACGGTCTGCTTACCGTTCTTTTCGGCAAAATCGAAAAGAAGCTTGACTATTATCACAACTGACGGAGGGAATAAAAAATGGCAATACTTGAAGTCAGAGATTTACATAAAAGCTTCGGAAACAACAATGTTCTCAAAGGTATCAATTTTGACCTTGAAGAAGGCAAGGTTCTTTCAATTATCGGTTCTTCGGGCAGCGGCAAAACAACGCTTCTGCGCTGCATAACCTCGCTTGAAACAGCCGAAAAAGGCAAAATCACCGTTAACGGCAACGTTGTTTTTGATTCAGATAATCAGCACAAACTCACAAAAGACGAAATCCGCAAAAACCGTCTTTCGGTCGGCCTTGTTTTTCAGTCGTTCAATCTTTTTCCCCAGTACAGCGTAATTGACAACGTAACTCTCGCTGTACGCCTTCAGGCAAAAAACAGACCTGACTATAAAAAAAATAAAAAGCAGATTCTTGAAGAAATCGAAAAAAATGCAATGGAAATTCTTGCAAAAGTCGGCCTTGCAGAAAAACGCGATGCCTATCCCTGCGAGCTTTCCGGCGGCCAACAGCAACGTGTTTCAATTGCAAGAGCTCTTGCGATGAAGCCTCATATTCTGTTCTTTGATGAACCCACTTCGGCGCTTGACCCCGAGCTCACTGGCGAAATTCTTAAGGTTATCAAAGGGCTTGCTGCTGACGATATGACTCTTGTTATAGTAACTCACGAAATGGCATTTGCCCGTGACGTTTCAGACCACATTATATTTATGGATGACGGTGTTATCTGTGAAGAAGGCACACCCGAGCAGGTTATTGTCAACCCGACTCAGGAAAGAACAAAAGCCTTCCTCAGCAGATTTCAGCAATAATTGAGGAGAAAGATTATGAAGCAAAAAGGAATTCAGACAACAAAGCTCGGCCCGAGAATATGGTTCTCAGTCTGCATTTTCGGCCTTATAGGTCAAATAGCATGGATAGTTGAAAATACTTATTTTTCAAAATTCGTTCAGAACAACATTGAAGCTGAAGCTTATGCAACAACTCTTCTTGTTGTTTGCTCAGCCTTTGCTCAGACAATTGCAACAATAATCGGCGGTGCTCTTTGCGATAAAATAGGCAAAAGAAAAATTATCGTTTGCATCGGTTACATTTTCTGGGGTCTTTCAACAATGGCATTCTCGCTTATCCCCGTTGACTTTGCCGAAGACTCCAAAATGAAGCTTGTTGCCCTTGTTGTTATTATGGACTGCGTTATGTCATATATCGGCTCAACTGCCAACGATGCCGGCTTTAACAGCTGGATAACCGATAACACCCACACAACCAACAGAGGTAAGGTTGACGTTGTGCTTGCAATTATGCCGGTTGCGGCAATGGGCGTTGTTTTTGTTGGCCTTGATTCACTTACAAGAGGAGAAAACGGCTGGAGCAAATTCTTCTTTATTCTCGGCCTCATCCCCATCATCGGCGGCCTTATCGGTGTTTTCCTTCTCAAAGATGCAAAGCACCTCAAAAAGCAAACAGATACAAAATATTGGGACAATGTTTTCTATTCATTCCGCCCTTCAGTTATCAAAGAAAACAAGATGCTTTATGTCTGCCTTCTCGGCAGCATGTGCTCAGGCGCATCAATCCAGGTTTATCAGTCATATCTTATTAACTTTGTTGAAAAAACTCTCGGCATAACCGATTATGTTGTGCCGCTGCTTGTAATCGTTATCGGCTCAGCTGTTATTTCGGTTGTTATGGGTAACCTGATGGATAAATTCGGCAAAGAAAAATTCTATTATCCCACAATCATAGCAAACATCGTCGGTGCTATCATTGTTTACTGCCTCAAGTTTGTTCTCGGCGATGTTACAAAGATGACAATTATAATCTGCTTTGGCGGCATTCTTGTTATGGGTGCTTCGCTAACAATGGCAGGTCTTTTCCTTGGTGCATTCAGAGATTATATTCCCAAGGGAAAGGAAGGCTCATTTATGGGAATGAGAATGTGCCTTTTTGTGCTTGTTCCAATGATTATCGGCCCGCTTGTTGCTCAATTCATTATCAATACAGTTAATATGAGAACTCCCGACGGAACAATCCTTTATCCCCCCGAACTTTTCCTCGGCGGTGCGATTGTTGTAGCTTTTGCCTGCATCCCCGCTTATTTCGTTAAGAAAAACGATAAAGCAATCAGAGCAAAACTCATTGCAGAAAGCGAAAATCAATAAAAATTAAGGCTCGGTTTTTACCGAGCCTTTTGTTATGCCAACGTTTTGATATATTCAATTAAAATAAGGATATAATGATATGCAACCGGCAAAAACATTGCAGGGAGCATATTCAGCGTTTTGAATTTTTTTGTCAGAAGAAAATTAAATCCGATTGCTATAATTATGGCATAGCCGACCATACAAACCTGCTTAAGAACATCGCCAACAAGAACGCTGCTCAGTGTTCCTGCAAGCAAGGTTATGCCCCCCTGATAAATCAGCATCGGTATACAGGTGAAAATAACGCCAAATCCAAGCGTTGCACCAAAAACAATGGCAGCTGTAAAGTCAAGAGCGCTTTTTACAAAAAGCACCGTGCTGTCACCGGTAAGGCCATCGTTAATTGAGCCGATAATAGTCATTGCTCCAACGCAGAAAAGCAGAGTGCCGTTAATAAAGCCGGATGCAAATCCGCCGTCTTTGAATTTTTTATCAATCTTATTGCTGAAATTGTTGAAGCGTTCATCAAGTTTCAAAAGCTCACCGATAAGGGTGCCTAAAACAAGAAAAACAACAAGCAGCAGCTCACCGCTGCTTGAAAGACTACCGTTTTCAGCTTTGAACATATTGGCTATGACGCCGTTAAAGCCGATAACAAGCACAGCAATACCCAACGCTTTGTTTATGCTTTCAGTATAGCTTTCTTTTATTCCCTTTTTAAATATAAGTCCTATTGCGCCGCCGGCTATAACGGCTGCACAGTTAACCAATGTACCGGTCAATTCATATTTCTTCTTTCAATTAAAATTATATTTGCTATTTTATTCTCTTTAAATTTAAATGTCAACAAGAAATAACAAAAAACGCCGAAAGCCTTTGCTTTCAGCACTCTATAACCGTATAAAATAGAAATAGCCCTTGACAAGTGTTTCTTTACACAACCTGTCAAGGGCTATTTCTGGTAACTCTTGATATCTAACATCTTTGGATAACCTCTCTTTCTTTATATCGTCCGATCTTAAATTACTTTTCTTATTTTACTCTTTTGTTTATTTGAGTTTTTTGAATTGTTTTTTAAGACCGTGGTAAAGACTTTAAAGCTTTTGGTTTTTATTGTTTTTTTATTTTTGTTTTAAAGCTTTTTAGTCTTTAGGTTTTTACCTTCTCATCGGTATCACCCTTTCCTTGACTATAATATAGCATACTTTTTAGGGGTTTTCAAGATGGAATTTTGTACAAAGTTAACTTGTTAACATTGTTTATTACGGAGAATTTTAGACACATTGCACATAATTGTTGTAAATAATATTGACATTGAAAAACAAACGTGATATTATTAAAATGTTGGGGTCGGTAAAACCGGCTTTATTTTTTTGTCCGATAGCATAGGAGGATATATGGCTGAAATATTTGAAGTAATTATGTTAATCAGTTTCGGGGCATCCTGGCCTTTCAACGTTATAAAATCATTCAAAGCAAAAACCGCAAAGGGCAAAAGCCTGCCTTTTCTTTGCTTAATTATGTTCGGATACATTGCAGGAATTGCTTCAAAGCTTATGAACGAAGCATATATGGCAGATTTTGCTGAAAAATGGTATGTTCTGTTTTTTTATGTTCTCAATCTGACAATGGTATTTATAGATTTTCTTCTTTATTTCAGAAACCGTAAACTTGATAATAAGCGTTGAATTTCAACAAGTAAAAGGCGGCAGAGATTTCTGCCGCCTTTTGGTTATATGTTTGTATAAACCTTTGTTAAATTAAAGAGCTTTTTGAAGAAGCCGATTATCTTTTGGAAGAAACCTGCTTTTGCGGTGAGGGTCTGTTCGTCGGTTGAAACTGCGTTGCCATCTGCATCATAGATTGTTGCAGTAAAGGTTGTTTCGCCGCTTGATACAGGATCGATTGTGCAGCTGAAATCATCACCGACGGTATAATCGAAGTGGTCGTTATTTGCGTTCCATTCAACTCTGCCGCCCTGGGGGATTTTTGCAGGGTCAACGCGAAGAACCATTGCATCACCGTATTTAATCTCGCTTACCTGAGGTTGAGGAATAACCTCTTCATCAGGTTCGGGTTCATCGGAAACTGACGGGTTTGTGGTCGGTTCTTCGGGGTCAGTTGAGGGTTCTGTCGGTTTTGTTGTAGGTTCTTCAGGCTGAGTTGTAGGTTCTTCAGGCTGAGTTGTAGGTTCTTCAGGCTGAGTTGTAGGTTCTTCAGGCTGAGTTGTGGGTTCCTCAGGCTGAGTTGTGGGTTCCTCAGGCTGAGTTGTGGG
>JAZNRJ010000052.1:0-3142 GCA_045590675.1 Acutalibacteraceae bacterium | reverse complement strand
TAAAACCGTGCCGCTTGAAACACGTATTTCGGGAGCGTTGAATACCATTATGACTATTTACAACGTGCCCGAAGAAATCCGTAAGATGAAAATTGAAAAAGTTCTTGCAATGGATTACCGTTCAATCGGCAAACGCATTTTTAACGAGTTTAAGGAATATGTTGAACAGAAAAGTGAGGTGCTTTGAAATGAATGAGAAAATTAAGAAAATCATTTTCGGAATTGGTGCGGTTGTTCTTATCGCTGTGTGTGGTGTCTGGTTTTTAAGTAGCGACCTTGAGCATATTGAAGACACAAACGGTGCTGATAATTTCAGCTTGCAGACAATTACAGACTCAAACATAATTAACCGTGATATCGGTGCAATGGGACTTGAAAAATCTACTGATTCCGCTTTTAACACAACAACTTATTCTTCAAATAAGTTTACCGGTGTTGAGGAAATCTTCGGTGAAAATATATGGGGTAACCGTTTTGAAATTACTGTTAATCATGCAAGAGTAGACTCGGGCAATTTTAAAATCGTTCTGCTTGAAGATGATAAAATCGTCCATGAATTTACTCTTAATGAGCTTATGCAAACCTATGTTCTTGAAAATCCTAACGGATATATTTCACTTCGCATTGCAGGCGAAAGTGCAGATTTCATGTTTGACTATCATATCAATTAAACATATTAATTAAATTCTTTAAGGTGAATACAAATGGAAAAATTATTGTCAATTATTCTTGCCGTTATTATGATTTTATCCGTTATGCCAATTGCTTTTGCGGCAGAAGCAGAAACGGTTATTCTTTACACAAACGATGTTCACTGTGCAATTGATGATTATGCTGTGCTTGCCGCTTATAAGGCTCAGCTTGAAGCGGAAGGCAATACGGTTATCACCGTTGATGCGGGCGATGCAATTCATGGAGAGGTTATCGGTTCAATAACCGAAGGCGAAGCTATAGTTGATATTATGAACGCTGTCGGCTATGACTACGCCGTTCCCGGTAACCACGAGTTTGACTACGGCATGGAGGTATTCCTTGACCTTGCACAAAACAAGGCGGAATATGATTATATCAGCTCCAATTTCTATGATCTTACATCCAATTCGCCTGTGCTTAAACCCTATGCTATTGAAGATTTCGGGGCTTATCAGATTGCATTTGTGGGTATTTCAACTCCGGATACGGTCACTTCAACAACTCCCGAATATTTCAAGGATGAAAGCGGTAATTTTATTTACGGATTTCCTTCTTATCCCGGGGGATTGACAAATGAAGACCTTTATAACAGCATTCAGGAAAGCGTTGACGAAGCGATAAAAGACGGTGCGGATTATGTTGTTGCGGTAGGTCATGCGGGAATTATCGGTTCAAATGACGGTTGGAAATCGAGCGATATTATTGCAAACACCGACGGTATAGACTGTTTCATTGATGCTCATTCCCATGAAATAACGGAAAAAGCAGTCTATAAAAACAAAGATAACGAAGATGTTTTCCTTACATCAACGGGCGCGAAGTTTGCAAACTTCGGTGTGCTCACAATTAGCGGTGATAACAAAAGCTTTGAACTTATAAACCCCGATAATGTTGATATTGAAACGATGTCGGCAGACGCAAAATCGGCTTACACTGTCGTCAAGGAAAAGATTGACGATTACAACGATGATATAGCTTATCTTTTTGAAGAAATAGGTAAATCTGAAGCAAATCTTATTATCTATGATTCCGATTCGAGCAGAGCTGTAAGAAAGAGAGAAACCAATGCAGGAGATTTTGTTGCCGACGCTTACCGTGCGGTAACTGGCTCTGATGTAGCAATAGCCAATGGCGGCGGTATCCGTGCAGAGGTTGAGGCCGGAAGCGTAACAAGAAAGAGCCTTATGGATGTGAATGCATTCAACAACAATATGTGCGTTCTTGAGGTTACGGGTCAGCAGATTATTGACATACTTGAGCACGGTGCACGTAAGTGCCCCGAAGAACTCGGCAGCTTTTTCCAGGTTTCGGGTATGTCATTCGAAATCCACACATACAGAAAAACTCCAGTTATTACCGATCAGCTTGGTAATTTTGTTGGGGTTGACGAAACAATGGAACGCCGCGTTCAGAATGTCTGCATCGGCGACGAGCCTGTTGACCTTGACAAGAAGTATACACTCACAGGCAGCACTTATGTGCTTCTTCAGGGCGGCGACGGACTTACGATGCTTGACGGTGCAAGAGTTCTTCAGCAGGAAGGACTGCCTTGCGATTCCGAAATGCTTATTGAATATTTCGTCGAAACCCTTGAAGGAAAAATAACTGCCGAAAAATACGGCAACCCTGACGGTGAAGGCAGAATCAAAATTATCGACAAGAGTCCTGATGCTCCCGAAAGTGATTATGAGATTGAATACGGCGATACTCTGACAATTGAAACAGAATCTGCCGCTGGCGTTTTTGTTAAGTTTGTACCCGAAAAAACAGGTAAATATATTTTCAGAACCGAATCCGACGGGGTTGACACCGGAGCTTGCCTTTATGATGCCAACGGTGAAGAGCTTTTCGGTGAATATCAGGACGATACAGAAGAAGGTTTTGATTTTAGACTTGAATATGAGTTTGAAGCAGGCGAAGAGTATTATCTCAATATATTTACATATTCCGAAGGCGCAGAAACCTTTAAGCTTATTATCGAATGCGGTCATGATTTTGAGGAAGGCAGCTGCATTATCTGCGGTGAGAGCTGTGACCATACAAAAACAGGTTTTCTCGGTTACTGTTTCTGCGGCGAGAACTTCCTTGGAAAAGATATAAATATCGGCAATGAATATGTGCTTGAAAACGAAGCTGCTTATGAAAATTTCTGGTTCAGATTTACTCCTGAGGTAAGCGGATATTATTCCTTCAAATCCGTATCGGAAAACGCTGACCCTGATTGCTCTCTTTATTATGCAGACGGCGAATGGCTTGCCGACAGTTATGATGTCAACGGTTTGGATTTTGACCTTGTGTACTACTTTGAAGCAGGCGAAACTTATTATTTCGATACACATAACTGCTACACCGCAGGTGTTTTCAGTGTTAATCTCAACCGCATAATTCATACCGCTGACAACGACAGCGAGCATGACATCGAGTTTGTTGAGGGCGTATATTCGAATTG
>JAZNRJ010000051.1:0-28918 GCA_045590675.1 Acutalibacteraceae bacterium | reverse complement strand
TTCCTTTCAAGCCTTATCTCTTGTGAAGCGACGAGCTCAACATAATAAACTTCTGCGCCTTGCTCTTTGAACAAATCGGAAACATATTTTATGTAGTCCCAATCGCCTTGATGATCAAATGCCCATACATATGTGAATATCATTCCGTAGTTATTGCTTTTTGAAAACTCCTCAAAGAAAACTTGACGCAGTCTGTGCACCGTTTTACCCTCATAATATCCAAAAATCTCTATAACAGGCTCAATGGTCATATGGTTATGAAACAGCTTAAGATCTGTGATTTTTGCAAGCTCTTGCCCAACCGTCATTTTACCGACAGCCAGATTGCCGAATATTATAACCAATTTCATCGTATCACATCCTTTAAACTTTCCTTGCTAACTGTAAATCTATTGTATCGTAAATAGTAATTTCTCCGCCGTGACGGTTAATTGCATCTTCTATCTTTGAAAAGAACTCATCTCGGATAGTTTTTTCAATAGAGATATGGTCTGAATATGTGCCGAGAAGCATTTTATATTCTTTTGCGGAGAATGTGCGGGTACGGTAAAACAGCTTGTATTGAATATCTGTAAAGCCATATTTCTCGGCAGTCAATGCTCTGTTCCGAGCCTGAGCTTCGGAATATTCAACAAGTGGTTCTTGTTTCTTGTTGTGGTATTTGTAATAGTATTCCGCATAGATTCGATCCATTTCTTCCGACAAAGCAGGGTTGCATTTATCACTGTACGGATGATTTGCAAATCGGGCAAAAACACCGCCGTCTTTCAGCATATCATAAACCTTTTTATATCCGATTTCTTCTGGTATCCAATGAAATGCCGATGCAGAATAAATCAAGTCATATTCACCGTTAAACTCAACATCTTCAAACTTTCCCGAAACAGCAGAAAAGTTTGGATAGCTTTTAAATTTCTCACGGCAAATTTCACAAAAGTTTTCGCCGTAATCAACTGCAATAAGTTCACAACCAGTTTTAAGAAAAGGTAAAGTTGCCTGACCGCCGCCAATGCCGATTTCAACAACACGGCTTGTATTATTGATTGGTGCGTAATCAAAGATAGTTTGATACAACTCATCAACATATCCCGGTCGCATTTTTTCGTAGGTATCTGCAACTGTATCAAAAGTCCAATTTAAACCGTTCATAGGCATAAACCTATCTCCTTATCATTTCTTGTGCAGAACATGCCACACATCACTACCAACAAATCCACAGTTTCTATATAACGCTTCGGGGTTTGTCGCATTATCAACCTTGCCCGAAACGGTTGCAAAATCTGCAATACCTTTCATTCTGAAAAGCAGTTCTGTTACTATTAACTGACCGATTTTCTTGCCACGGTATTCAGGTAACACTTGTATCCATTCAAGCACAAGCTCTTTTGCTTCTGCATCATAATCTGCCAAACCGCAACCGACATATTTGTCCGTTGCTTTTTCTTTAACCATTATCCATAAGTTTTCGTTGTAAACAGGTGTTTGGGTATAACTCTTGATAAGTTCCGGGTTTACTGAAATGTCCGTATATGAATCGTTTATTATCTGCACAATTGCTTTAATATCTTTTCGTGTTGCGGTTGTAATCTCAAAATCATCGGTTATGATTTTTGGCATTTCTTTAAGACTATGATACAAACGAAAATACTTTTCATCGGTGTATTCGGATAATATGTCGGATGAAAAATCATTATCGTGTAAAATTATCATATTAGGAGGAATTGTTATGCTTTTAGCTTTCCAATATGGAATGGATAATGTTCCGCAAGGGTTGTTCAGATATTCGGTTAGTGTAATCATTTCTGCTCCTGATTTAAAAAGGTTTTCATCATATTAAGCAATATTTTTCTGTTATCATTTGTCAACAATGTTTCTTTTTTAGGTTGATAATGATGCCCGAATTCTGTATCAATATAACTACTGCCGTTTATAGTTATGGCTTTGCTATGTCGAGGTCTTACATGAAGATGCAAGTGTGGGTTGGGAGTGGCTGATTTATAAAAATCATTCATCAGACAACTCCAATTACACAAATCAGCACCCAATATTTTTTTAAAACATTTTTCGAGCCTGTTGATTAGTTCTTTCAATTCAATCCATTCGGACAAATCAAGGTCTGACAGATTTTCACTATGCCGTTTAAGAACGATAACACATCTTCCTATATAATCCTGATTGTCTGCCAGAAACACATACCAATATGCACTTTCAAATAAAATGTTTTGTTTTTCTTCGTCAGTAAAATTGCACCAACAGCATTCTTTTGTCATTTTTATACCTCTTTGCACATCGTAATTTTTGTAGTAGATTGGTTGACTATGGTAAAACCACATTTACTGTATAGACTCAATGCAGCTGAATTATCTGTTGTTGTTTGCAACTTTATATATCTATATCCACGGTGTTTTAGATATTGAGCAGCAAATTCTACAGCAAATTTTCCGATGCCTTGACGCTTAAACTTTTCAGGGACAACAAGCATTGAAATCCAAGCAATATCGTTGCTTTTAAGTCCATTCAGTTTTAACCAACCACACGGAATATTTTTGTTATAAACAATAAAGTTTTCTTCATCTGAATCATTTTCAGTTTCTGCAAAAAATTTTTGCCATTCATACAATGGGATTATATCTGTGTGTAAAGCGGAAATGTTGTTTGGTTCAGACATAAGACTACAAACAAATATAATGTTTTCTTGTTTTAAAGGTTTAATTTCGTACATTTTAAATCCTCTTTCTGTAAAAAATAAAGGCACCTCCGAAACGGAGATGCCTGCAATTCACAGAAAGATATAAATTACATCAATCGCAAACGGACAAAACGGCTCTCCGATTCATTGTGTTAATCATCATTGTCATCTTGTCCACCTGCCTTTCAGTAATTTTTATTTATTGTAACAATATAAGAATAATTTGTCAACAATTTTAAGTTGCGTTGCAAAAGTGTCGGTTTTAAATTCAAAAGTGTTTGGCATTTGTCTTAGCGAGCAATGGATTTGAACGTACAAATCCGCAATTAAGGGATTTTCACCCCTGATACCCCGAAGAAAAAACAGAAGCATAAAAAGAAAATCAGGTGCAGTAGAGTTTGAATCCCGTTACACCTGATTCTTGATTGAATAATTAAGATTTATATGTATTGTTTTTTATGTTAGGAACAGCAATTTTTCCAAGTAAATATGATTTCATCAAATTTTTATCCGCTCTAATATTTGAAATGCCCATAGATTCCAATGCAGAACAACCATCTTCTTTTGAAACAAACCAAACTTCATCTTTTCTTAAAAGATTAAAATTTAAAAGAATAGATTCGTGAGTAGTGACTATGAGTTGACAATTAGTTTTTTTGGCTTTTTCTAAAAAAGCAGATATAAAATTAAAAGTTAAAAGCGGATGTAAACATCTGTCGATTTCATCAACAACATAAACAATGTCATCATCTTCTTGGAAAAGTATTTCTAAAAGTTTGAAAATCTTTTTAGTACCATCTGATTCTTCAGACATATAAAATGGTGTTTTTGTTCCTTCGTGATAAAACTGAATAGTTTCAAAACTAATATGTTCATCAACAATTTTAGCAATGTAAAAATCATCCGCTAAACCAAACATAACACAATTATTCTCTTCATCTTCTATTAAATCTTTTTCTATTCTAGATACTAAATCCTCGAAAATTTCTTTAGGTAACTTTAGTGCAATTTGTTCCTTAGGACATTCAAAAAAATTATAATTTGATATTGATAAATCAAAATCTTTAAAGAACTTTAAAATACTATCCATATTTTTTTCGGACATAAAATATGCATAGTCTGAAATAATACTATCTGGTTTTTTTACTTTTAAATTGATTTCAAACCACCAAAACACTTCTTTTAAAATGATAGCTTCACTATGTTCGGAAAACAAATTGTTATAAGTGCTAACAGCTTTTAAGAAAAGTATACCGTTATTTGAGGATATACTATCCGAAATAATATTTAATCGATTTCTCAAATCGTTATTTCTAAAGTATTCACCTAAAATAAATTCGTTATTTTTTCTTTCGTGCTTGAATACTAATTTATCTGTTCTGGAAGTGTTTAAATATAACCATTCTGCAACAACTTCGTTTTTTGACAGCAAAATCTCAAAACCATATGTATATATTTTTTGATCTATAGAAATCTTGTATTCAAAGCTTGATGTCGATTCTTTGCAATTTGGATTTATTTTATTATATTTTTGAATAGTTGCTCTGTCGTTTCCTCTAATTATGTAGTCTCTGGAAAATGAAATAGCTTTAACAAAATTTGATTTACCCGAGCCATTAGCTCCAAACAGCGATGAAAATTTTAGAATCTTATTACTTCCGTTTTGATAGAGACGCTCATTGAAATTCCTACCTTTTCCGGCAACCAAGCTAAAAACTTCCTCTTTTTCAAAGGATAAGAAATTTCTAACTTTGAAATCAATTAACATAAACATCGCTCCTCTCGTATCTGTATTATACACGATTCTCGAAAAAAATCAACACTAATTTCACCATAAAGCATAATTTGGGTGAGATTTTACGAAAATTTCGAGAAATGCTTGACAGTAACTGGCACTTATGGTATAATGTGGTTGCAAAAAAATAAAGAGTGAACCCAATTCACTCTTTATCAGGAATACGCCGGCTGAGCCAACGCATATCCAACCTCAATTGATATGTTACCACAGATTTATTGAATTGTCAATCTGAAATTCTGTGCTACCGGCGAGAAATGGAGGACGCAGTGTGGCTAAGCAAAGAGTCACTGTTACTCAGGAAAGCAGCACCGGTAGGAACACGCGATTTCACGACAATGTAACCGGCACAGATATGACACGAGCAGGATTTGTACGACAAATCAAAAACGGCTCATATGATGATTACTATGTGCGAAATATAAATGGTGTTCCGACGCCTTGTAGCAAACCTGATAGTAGCAAAAGCAACAATCTTGAGTGATACAATCACTCACACCGCCCTCCGAGAAATCGGAGGGTATTATTTTTTGAAAGGACGATTATTTATGACAAAAAGAATTTCAAACCATTTACTATCACAAAACAAGGTTGAACACTGTAATATTGATTTTGTGAATACTGCCATCTCTAGAGACGAACAACTTTTTATTGACCCTGTTTTAATCGAAGTAGGGACAACTTCTTTTTGCGACGTTGCGAAAAGAAAAACAGCCGATTTTTTTAGCCAGTTACATACAGCATATTATGTAGATAACAACGAGAAACGCAAAAAGTATTTGTTAAAACACGCCAGAGAAATAAACGATACTCACCTTGGTTATGCAAAAAAACACGGTAAAGGCAATACGGAAGAAGGTTTATATGATATATTCAAGGGCATTGACGATTATATAACTTCAATAAAAATTAACAGAATGTTTGAACTGGTACTATATGTACCCGAATTTGCTGAAGATGGGATGTCAGATTTACTTACCAACATTTTGTATAAGGAATTAAGTGAATTTACTGTTCAGCAATGTCAAAAGTATAATATTGAAACCCAAATATGTCCCAAAGAAAGGTTTTATTGGGATAGTCAAACACATACTTGGATAAAATACACAGGACAATCTCTTGTTATAGATGGGAATATACATCTATTGGTTCCCAAGGAAATCGTGCAGACTCACTATCGATTTACAACAGACAACTTTTTGAGAAGTGTTATCGTTGAAAACATTTGTGAAGCTGAGGCCAGTTACGATAAGAATGGAAAAAAGAGCAGACCTCAAAAAGATAAAGTTAGAGAGAATCTTTTGAAACAGAACGGAACGATTTTTGATACTGTTCATAAATTTGCCGAGGGTAATGACGATTTATTGAAGCAATATCAAAAGATTGTTGATGAGAAGTATAGAGCCTTGACTCTAAGCGATGATGAACTTGATATGCGTATATATAAATGAAACTAACAATGAAGCTGGCTCGTCATTTCAGCGAGCCAGCTTCATTCTATGTGTAAATAAATTCTGAGTTTATAGTTTCAGTTGCGCGAATTTCAATGTTATTCATACGGGCAACCCATTCCATTTGGTTGTCTTCTTTGAGTTGTTCGGTAACACCTTCTTTAACTTTCATCTGTTCTACCAGCCGAGAGAACATATCTGATGCTTGTTCATCAACCTCTGCAAGATGAGTCCACAATGTGCCGGTCATAAGCATAATGTTGAACTGAACTCGTTTATGTCGCATAAGATAATCTTTGCGTTTTAGTCCCCACATACCGAGTGGTTTGTTTGCCTCGGCGGGTAATGTGATGTTGGGGATTCTGTAATCACCAACCATTCTGTATGTGCCGCCATTCTGTTCAAATGATGATTTGCTCATAACCATAACTCCTTTCAATCAGTAACAAATGTGTCGTGTGTAAACTTTGCCCCAAGCCTAAAGCCTGAAATAAAGCTATCGGCTATGCTGACTGTCAGAAAATCATTATATATACTTGTATAGGTTACGAATAAATCTTTTTCTTCGCCGATTAACTTTGAATTGAGTTCTTCTTCCTTTTCGGTGAGAATTCTTAAATTCTTCTTTAATTCATTTTTTAACTCCGAACAGCATTCCTGCGGTTCAATGTTGCCATAATAAAAGTCTTCAATAAAACCAGACATTTTGTAAACCTCCGTAATAATCGATAATCCTTACAATTCAATCATTCCGACTGTCTACAAAAGCCGAAGGGAGGCAACTTCCTTATGAAGTGCCTCCCTTGTTGTGTCGGTGTTCGTTAATGTATTTTCAGCAGCTAACATTCTTTTGCTTGACGGCTTCAACTCGGGCGTTGTTGTTTGTTTGGTTGCTGTTTTACAGCTTTTTTTGTCAATCTGGCACGAATATAAAAATACCCAGTCAGGCGTTGCTGAAAAAATAATTTTTCTTATTCTTTACGCAGCAGGTGGATTGCTCGGTTACAAAATACCCCTTGATTTGCTTTCAACCGTTGCGGCGGTGTTCTATATGCTGGCGGTATTCCAAAAAAAAGAACAGAACATCAGGCTTATGCTTCTTGTGAATCTTTCACTGTGGACGGTTTATCACTCCATATTAGGTTCAACCGCCGTGTTTGCACAGATAGCGGGAATCGTTTCATCCCTTATTGCTCTTTACAGGTACAGAAATTCTGATAAAAACAATGAAAAATGTTGCAATGAAAAAAGAAGCTGAAAGGCTCGTTTCCTTTTGCTCCTCGTGTATCAATCAATGCTTCTTTAGGTGCGGCAAACGCTTTAATCGGCAAGAAAACTGCTTGTTCTCATTTCAGAAAAACAAAATTGTTAAAGCAACTTAGAGTGAAATGACTCGAACTCCATACGGTTTTGAAAGGCATATTTTCGCCACAACTGCGTTAAAAACCTTTGAAATAACCTCGTATTCCTGCAGATTTTTGCCTTGTTGTGACAAAAATCTGCTCTTTCAAAACTGCTAAGCACCGAAAAGGTCGCAATTTTGATTCAGCGGAGTGTTTCTTTTCTGAAGGCATACTCTCGTATGGCGAAGAAAAAAACGCTTCGATGGGTCGGAAATCCGACCTTTGCGGCGTATTTAGTTCGAGCCATTTCACTCTAACTAAACCAATAATCGCTAAAACCGTCGGATTTAAACTCCGTCGGTTTTTTTGTTACGAAAAAACAAAACTATATATTGACATTTTTTTGTACTTGTGCTAAATTGTTGTTAGTACAAGCGCAGTTCGATGTATAATTGTGTTTTCAAAGGAGGCACTATGGCGAAGAAAGAGAAAACAAAAGACAAAATAATTAGGGTTTCAACCAGAATGTTTCTTGATTATGGGTATACGTCATCAAGCGTAAAAATGGTCTGCGATGAGCTCGGAATAAGCAAAGGCAACTACACTTTTTATTTTCACTCAAAGGATGACATTCTTGCGGTGCTCACGGATTTGCTGTGCAAATATCAGTGGAAGATGATAAAGGATGAAGCGGATGACGGCATCAGTTCGCTGCTTGCTCTTTGCTTTGAACTGATGACAATGGCGGCGGCTTGTGAAGAAAGCGAGGTCGCGAAAGACTTTTTTATTTCAACATATCAGAGTCCGAAATGCCTTGAAATCATCCATAACAATGATACAGCCCGTGCAAAAGAGGTTTTTGCGGAATACTGTCCTGATTGGACAGATGAGCAGTTCAGAGAGGCGGAAATTCTTGTCGCAGGCATTGAACACGCAACTTTGAATGCCATTGATAAAACCGTACCGCTTGAAACACGTATTTCGGGAGCATTGAATGCCATTATGACTATTTATAATGTGCCCGAAGAAATCCGCAGGATAAAGATTGAGAAAGTTCTTGCAATGGATTACCGTTCAATCGGCAAACGCATTTTCAACGAGTTCAAGGAATATGTTGAAAAAGCGAACGCTTTTTAAGTGCAGAACGATGAACGCAGAATGCAGAGTTAATGTGTTCGTTCTGCGTTCTGAACTCAGAACTCTGCACTCAATGAATAAATATTCCTCAAGGAGGTTAAACAAATGAAAAAAACAAACAAACTCATAAGCATACTGCTTGTAATGGCGATGCTTCTGTCGATGGCGCCGCTGAGCCTTACCGCTTTTGCTTCAGTTGACGACATTGTTATCCACAATGCCTCTTCTATTTTCACGAACGGTCAGCATGTTATTATCGAAGCCGCCTCAAAAGCTGGCTATTCAAAGATTAAAGTTGACGGAGAATACCTGGATTTTTCAAAGTATAAGTATTCTGATGGAGAGCCCATGTTCACTCTCGGCAACGATAAATACGAAGCCGACCTTTCGGGCACCGACATCAAAGGCGCGTACGATGCTTATACCGGCGACATCAATATTACAATGAACGGCGGCGTTGTTGATTATATCTCCGGCAGCTGCGCCGGCATGACAGGTCCGGTTTTAAACGGTAATATCAACATCACTGTTAACGGCGGTCAGCTTAAAGAGATATGGGGCGCGGAATACGGCGTTAACGGAAATATCAATATCACTGTGACCGGCGGCACAATAACTATAGGTATATATGTATTGTATCGTTCCGATTATACTCTTAACGGAGATGCAAGAGTAACGGTTACCGGCGGTTCACCCGGCTTAATACGCTTGAAATACGGATTCGCTGAACTCAACGGTAAAGCTCATCTCTACTCCTCCGTTATGCGTGATGAACGTATTAATGATTTTGATAATGTTGTTTACTTATACGGCTCAAACTGGAAATTCTGGGGCGACACCGCAGCCGCACTCAACGGCGAAACATTGGTTATCGATGCTGATCAAAGCCTGACGGTTGCCAACGGCGAGACCTTTACCGGCTCTGTTAAAAATAACGGAACAATAACAGTCAAAAACGGCGGCTCATATTACGCCTCAACCAAAAACTACGGAACAGTTTATGCCTACGGCAGCGTCGGCAATATCGACAACATCACTCCTGCGAGATGCATCAAAAAAGTGACCGCAAGCGGACAAAACGTTACTTTCAATGACAGCGAATGGCAGGACAACACATTCAACTATCGCACAGATTACACCGCAACTCTCACGCCCAGAAGCGCATATTCGATGCCTTCTTCCGTAACGGTAAAGGTCGGCTCAAATACCCTTACCGAAAGCGATTATACCTATAACGCCGCAACGGGCGAACTGAAAATTCCCACCGAAAAAATAACCGATGACACAACCGTTTCCGCTACGGGCCGCCTCGACCTTAACGACAGCGCAAACGTGGTAACACTTGAATCGCACTACTTTACTTATACCGGCGAACCGATTAACGTCAGACCCATAGTAAACGGCAATATTCTGAAAGAAAACGATTATACCGTCGAATATTCGGATCCTGTGAATGCCGGCACGGGAACCGCTACAATCACGGGCAAGAATACCTGCACGGGTTCTGTAACTGTTGAATATACGATTTACAGAGCAAGCATACTCGGAACTGATATAACTCTCGCAGATTCACTTACATATAACGGCTTAGACCAGACCATGAAAGTTGATTCCGTTGTTTTCAGAGGTAAAACTTTCAAAGAGGGTGTTGATTACGAGGTCAGGGACAACGTCGGCAGAGATGCAGGTGTTTACACTTTAAAGGTTGTCGGCATCAACAACGTTGAGAGTTCAATTCCTATGGAATGGGAGATCAAAACCCGTCCCGTAACCGTAACCGCAGACGATATGAGCAAAACTTACGGCCAAGAAGATCCCGAGAGTCTCAGCTACAGCATTGACCTTCCTTCTTCGCAGTATAAGCTCAACGGCTCCCCCGAAAGAGATCAGGGTGAAAACGTCGGCGTTTATGCTATTAATCAGGGCACTCTCACAAACGAAAACAACCCCAATTACGATATAACATTTGTCGGCGCTATGTTCACCATTGAGCCAGACGTCAGCGCCATTGAAGGTCTCACCGTTGATAACGTAAAATCAAGCGACAAGGCGGCACTCGAAGCTGTCATTGCTCAGATCAGCAACGCAGAAACATATCACGCAAGTGAGGAAAAGATTGCGGAATGGGATCTTATCAAAGATAACTGCGTTGAAATGCTCATAAGGATTGAAAGCGTTGAAAATCAGATTGTAAGCTTTGAGAATGATTTGGCGAAATATGATATTGACACCGTAACATCAGATAATGCTGCTGATCTGGAAAGTTTCCAGAATAGTGTCGGCAAATTCTATAATGACTATTATGACAATCTGACAGATGAACAGATAACGAAAATAACCGATATTTATTCGGCGATTCAAAAACTTGAAACCAGAATCAGCGATGTTGCAAACAAAATCACACGCATTACCGATTCTGTAAACAGCTATAACGAAAACACTGTCAAGTCAAGCGATAAGGAAGACCTTGAACTGCTCAAAGCAGACATCAAAAAACTCACCGACGGCCAGAACATCACAGCAGAGGAAAGAGCAAAGCTCGAAAATCTCGATGCAACCGCAGATGCACTCCTTGCTAAAATCGCAGAAACAACTGCGAAATATGACAGAGTTATCGCTGCTGCAAACAGCTATGACGAAGCAACCGTAACCTCGACGGATATGGATGACCTTACTCAGCTTGATACCAATATTTTTGCCCTTGCCCTTACAAACAATGTAACAAGCGAGGAAAAGCATTCGCTTATGCTTGCCCATAGCAATGTTTTTCTCTGCATTCAGAAGATTACATATGTCAGCGAAGAAATCAAGCGAATTGTTGAAGAACTTGAAAAGTATGTATTTGAAAGCGTAAAGTCTGATGACAAGGCTGACCTTGAACAGCTTGTTGCGGACATCAAGGCTCTTACCGACACGCAGAACCTCACCGCAGACGAAAGGGCAATTCTTGAAACAGCATATGAAACCTGCGACAAGCTCGTTGCAAAGATTGACGAAACAGTTGCAGATGTCAACAGAATCGAAAGCGCAAGCGATGCTTATAAAATTGACACCGTAACAAGCGACGATAAGTCAGATATCGAAAAGCTCATTGAAGACATTAAAGATCTTACCGACAGCGATAACATTACCGAGCACGAAAGAGAACAGCTTAACGGCAACGAAACAACTTTTAAAGCGCTCCTTGACAGAATCGCCGCAACGGCAGACGAAATCGCAAGAATTGAAGAAGCCGTAAACGTATATGATGAAGAAAGCATCAAGTCAACCGATAAGGCTGACCTTGAAAAACTCGTTGAGGAAATTAAGGCTCTTACAGATAAGACCAACATCACCGAAGATGAAAGAACAAACCTTGGCGAACTTGATGCAAAACTTGATGCACTTATCAAGAGGATTGATGATACAGCCGCAGAAATCGCAAGAATTGATAAATCTGTAAACGGCTACGACAAGGAAACAGTAACGTCAGACGATATTCCTGCACTCGACAAGCTCATCAAGGATATAAAGGCTCTCATTGACGGCGACAACATCACCGAAGATGAAAAGGCTGTTCTTGAAGCAAACGACGAAGCAATTGATGAACTCGTTGAAAAGCTCACCGAAGTTGCAGAAGAAATCAAGAGAGTTGATGAAGCTGTTAAGTCCTATGACGAAGAAACAGTCAAGTCAACCGACAGCGAAGACCTTGCACAGCTCAAAGAAGATATTCAGAATCTTATTGATAGCACAAACACAACTGAAAACGAAAAGACCGCCCTCGAAGAAATGATTAAGGACATCGAAGGTCTTGAAGTTAAGATTGACGAAACCGCAAAGGAAATCGAAAGAATTGAAAATGCGGTAAACGGTTATGACAAAGAAACCGTAACATCTGATGATGAAGAGGCAATAAATAAGCTCGTTGAGGAAATTAAGACTCTTGTTGAAAGTGGAAATGTTACAGCAGAAGAAAAGGAAGCTCTTGAAAAAACCCTTGAAGAAGCCGATGTTCTTGCCCAAAAAGCAGATGTGGTAACTCAAAAGATTGAAAGTATCAACAAGGCTGTTGACGGAATAGATAAAGAGGCCGTCACTTCTGACGATAAGGCGGAAATCGAAAAGCTTAAAGCTGAAGTAAGCGCTCTTTTGAACAGTGATAGTCTTACAGAAAAAGAAAAAACAGAGCTCGGTAAAATTGAATCAGAGCTTGGCAAAATGCTTATCGAAGTTAAAAAATCTGAAATAGCCGTAAATGATATAGAGGTTCGCCTTAAGAAGTTCAACGAAGACAGAGTAACAATCTTCTGGGAAGAAGATATCGAAGCTCTTATAGCAGATATTGATGCACTCCTTGAAAACGGGAATATGGGTGAAGCTGAAAATGCAAAGCTTGATGAATATAAAGCTCAGGCAGAAAATCTTATTGAAATTATTCACACACCTGTCAAATATTTCTCACTTAGATTTATATATCTCATCTGGGATTGCATTAACTGGAAATCAGACGGAATTTCAGCTCTCGTTAACAGCTTGATTTCAAAACTCAGCGCATAATCACTAAAGCCGACGGATTTAAACTCCGTCGGCTTTTTGCTTCAATCTTTATTATGTTTGAAATTTTATTTATTCATCTGCGAGACTTGATTCTGCTTCTGCCTGAATTTCAGGGTCATACGAAAGAACGGGCGCTTCGTTTGTGTTTTTAACTTTGCGGTTAACATAGTTGCTTGTGATTTTCATAACAAGCGGGAACAGAACAACAACGCCGATAAGGTTGGGGATCATCATAAGACCGTTGAAGGTGTCTGAAATATCCCATGCAAGGGTTGAAGTCATAACTGCACCGAAAATAACGGTGATAACATGGATAATTTTGAAGATAACCGTTGTTTTTGCACCGAAAAGGTATTCCCAAGCCTTTGAGCCGTAGTGCGACCAGCCGAGAACTGTTGTAAACGCAAAGAGGAACATTGCGATTGCAACAAATTTCTGACCGATATTGCCCCAATGGAAAACGCTGTTGAATGCGCCTGCAACAAGAGTTGCATCGGTAAGGCCTTCTGCGATTGCACCTGTTTTTGCATCAAACACACCTGATGTAAGAACAACAAGAGCTGTCATTGTGCAAACTATCATCGTGTCTGCAAAAACTTCAAAAATGCCCCACATACCCTGCTTTACGGGTTCTTTGATGTTGGAGTTAGAGTGAACCATAACCGATGAGCCGAGACCTGCTTCGTTTGAGAAAACGCCGCGCTTGAAGCCCTGAGTAACTGCTGCGCTGATTGCTGCACCGAGAGTACCGCCTACAAATGCTTCAGGCTTGAATGCGTTGAAAAAAATGCTCTTGAAAGCAGGGATAATCATATCATAGTTAACACCGATAATGATAAGGCTGCCTGCAATGAAAAGAACAATCATGAAGGGAACAATTTTTTCGGCAACATTTGCAATTCTTTTGAGACCACCGAGAGTAATAAGGGCCACAAGAATCATTATCACAATACCGAGGATAAGGTTATAAAGCGAAACTCCTCCGAAAACCTCAACGGAAGAAAGTGACTGAACATCAAAGGCATTTGCAACATTTGCAACAATCTTATTTACCTGACCCATTGAGCCGATACCGAATGAAGCAAGCATGGTGAAAATGCAGAAAAGGAACGCAAGAACTTTACCTATGGTCTTACAGCCTTTTTTGCTTCCGAGACCGTCACAGAGATAATACATAGCACCGCCCGACCATTCGCCTTTGATGTTGCGGCGGCGGAAATAGATACCGAGAACGTTTTCGGAATAGTTTGTCATCATACCGAAGAATGCGGCAACCCACATCCAGAAAACAGCACCAGCACCGCCGATGCAGATAGCAGCTGCAACACCTGCGATGTTACCTGTACCGACTGTTGCTGCAAGAGCAGTACAAAGAGCCTGAAAGGGTGAAATAGTACCCTTTTCTTTTGAATGACCGATAACGTTCTTTGTAAAAAGGCTTCCGATGGTGTTTTTCCACCAATGACCGATATGTGTTACCTGAAACACTTTGGTAACAACGGTCATAAGAATACCTGTACCGATGAGCAGAATCAGACCGTATTTGCCCCATACGACACCGTTGACAGCACCGTTAACTTCTGCCACTTTGTCAAAAAAAGCTTCCATTTTGAAAATTCCTCCTATAAATAAAAAAGTCGGATTACAAGACGTAATCCGACAAAAGTACAAATTTACCCCGACAATTCGGGTGATAAAAACTTTGTCCTTTTGCCTGAGAGATTAGCGTTTTGCCTTGCCCCTTCGGCACTCAATTTAATGAGCTTCTCCAAAGTTATGTCCGTTTGCAGTCCTTTTCCCTTTCGGGAAGCCTGAGAGCGTTACTCCTTCGGCAGCGTTATGCTTCTTCTGCAAACATCAACCATATATTATTTTGTTTTTCGCATTATATCACATTGAATTTTAAAATGCAACTGTTTTTGGATTGTTTTATTTTTGAATAGTTAAACATAGGGGAGTTGTTTAGTTTTTTGCCGCAAAACTTTCAAAATAATCAAAAAATTAACATTAATAAACCCCGAATGGTTTGCAACAATAATAAAGCAAACGCAAATTGAATTTGAAGGGGTGTTACGAAATGTCCAAGAATAAGATTAATGTTACCGAAGCAAAGGGTGCTCTTGATCAGTTCAAGATGGAAGCTGCAAAGGATGTTGGCGTTCAATCACCTCTTGAAGAAAACGTACAACATACAGCGCACTCTATGAAAATATAAACAATATAATGTTTAAAAGCGGCAGATACTTACGTCAGATATTTTCTCGGCGAATAATTAAGATGCTGTTTCAATATTAAAATAACAATTCATATATCTACCCCAATCTTTGACAAAAGCACCGAGTGATTACACCCGGTGCTTTTGTATTTATAATATTTGATTAATCTTTTATGTCGCTGACGGTTATGCACACCTCATTGTTTTCAACCGTTGCAAAACCGTCGGAAATATCTGCTTCAAAAACAGTTTTTTCGTTCGCAGTTAATTTTATTTTTCCTGATTTAAGAGAAAACACTGCATTTGCGTGACCTTTTCTTATTCCGTAAGAACCTGAAAATTCACCCTTCACATTATCAGAAATCGGTAAACGGACGCTGTCGCATTCCATATCGGGAATTTGCTGCCCGACGGTGAAAAACTTAACGGTAAGAACATCTTTCATATCCGTCACCCGTTTTCCTTTTTATAAGCGGAATATACATCATCGGCTGTTCCCGACATGAGGAAATACTGCTCGGGAATAATATCAAGTTCGCCCGAAAGGATACTTTCAACGCTGTCAACAGTTTTTTCAAGCGGTACATATATACCTGCCTGACCCGTAAAACCTTCCGCAACATGGAACGGCTGACTCATAAAGCGTTGAATTCTTCTGGCTCTTTTTACTATTTGCTTATCTTCTGCCGAAAGTTCGTCCATACCGAGAATTGCGATTATATCCTGAAGTTCCGCGTATTTCTGCAACACTCGTTGAGTTTCTTTTGCAACTTTATAGTGCCTTTCACCGACAAAATCGGGAGAAAGCGCTCTTGATGATGATTCAAGAGGGTCAACTGCAGGATAGATACCGAGTTCAACAATTTTTCTTGAGAGAACGGTGGTTGCATCAAGATGCGAGAATGTTGTTGCGGGAGCAGGGTCTGTAAGGTCATCGGCAGGCACATAAACAGCCTGAACGGATGTTATTGAACCGTTACCCGTTGAAACAATTCTTTCCTGCAATTTGCCCATTTCAGAGGCGAGGGTAGGCTGGTAACCGACGGCTGACGGCATTCTGCCCAGAAGCGCCGAAACCTCACTGCCTGCCTGAGTGAAACGGAAAATATTATCAATAAAAAGAAGAACTTCTTTGTGTGATTTTTCGCGGAAATATTCAGCCATTGTAAGCCCCACAAGGGGAACACGGAGTCTTGCACCTGCAGTTTCGTTCATCTGACCGAAAACAAGAGCCGTTTTATCAATAACTCCCGACTGATTCATTTCGTTCCAAAGATCATTGCCCTCTCTTGAACGCTCACCGACACCTGCAAAAACAGAGTAGCCGTCGTGTTCAAAAGCAACGTTACGGATAAGTTCCATGATGAGAACTGTTTTTCCGACACCGGCACCGCCGAAAAGACCGATTTTTCCGCCTTTTATATAGGGGGTCATGAGGTCGATAACCTTTATGCCGGTTTCGAGTATATCGTTGGACGAAACAATCTCTGCAAAAGACGGAGCGGGATGATGAATCGGCCACTGTTCTTCTGTTTTTATCGGCTCGCCGCGGTCAATAGGTTTTCCCGTAACATTGACCATTCTTCCGAGAGTTTCAACGCCGACACTGATTTTGATTGGTTCTCCCGTGTCGGTTGCTTTCATGCCTCTTGACATACCGTCGGTGGGGTTCATTGATATGCATCTTACCTCACCGTTTCCGAGATGCTGCGAAACTTCAAGGGTATATAATTCGTCGTTTACCTGAACGTTAACTTCGTTAAAAATATCGGGAATTTCATTTATATCGAAAAGAATATCGACAACGGGACCTGTTATTCTCTGCACCATTCCCACAGAACCTTTTGCCATAAATTACACTTCCCCTTCCTTTGAATAATCTGCCGAAACTTCAAGAACATCGGCGGTAACCTGACTCTGACGCTTGCGGTTTATTTCCGTTTCAAGTTGAGCGCTGTATTCGCACGCGGTATCGTATGCACTGCGCATTGTTGTCAGCGTTGCTGCCTGAGCACCGAGTGCGGTTTCAAGTATTTTTTTATAAAGAATTGAAATCAGGATTTTTTCGGCAGTTTGGCTTATAACAGTTTGCTTATCGGGAACAAACAAAGGCTCTTCGCATTCTGCCGATTCTTTATCAGGTGTAAACAAATCCTCGCATACGGGGCTTTGCTTTATCATGTTCTGATATTGAGAATATATGATTTTCACTGAAGATATTTTTCCGTTTTCCATCAGTTTCCTGATATTGTCAAAAAGTCCGCACGCATCCTGATATGACGGTATATCGGAAAAAATATATGATTTGCTGTAAGGAATTTTTTTGCTGTCAAGATAGTCCTTACCTTTTTTACCGCAGCAAAGAATAACGGGCTCGGTTTCTTGTTTGCGAAAAATATTCTCAAAAAACGAGATGAGTTCTGTATTGAAACTTCCGCACATTCCTTTGTTTGAAGTCATAACAATGTATAAAATCGGCGCGTCGGGATTTTTAACCGAAAAAACAGAGTTGAAATCCTTGCGGTAATTACGGTGCATACGGTTGCATTGCTCTTCGTATTTTTCATAATCCGAATAGAGAGCAGAAAGCTTTGAGTATTTGACCGTAGAAGCCGTTTTCATTGCCTGGGTAAGCTTTCGTGTTGAAAGAATTACCTGCAGTTTCTTTTTAAGATTTTGTATCGTGGGCATAATCAGAACCTCTCGGTGAATTCAGAAATAGCTTTATCAAGCTCCTGTCTGAGAGTGTCATCCAATTTCTTTGAGTTCTTGACTTTGAGAAGAACAGATTTCTTTTCGCTCTCAAAGAAGCGGAAAAGTTCTTTTTCAAATTTTTCCATATCTTCAACGGCAATATTTTTTGTGTATCCTTCGCTGACGGCATAGATAAGAACGGCTTGCAGTTCATCCGCAACAGGGGCATATCTTCCTTGCTTGAGAGCCTCTGTGAGGCGTTTGCCCGAATCGAGAGTTGCTTTTGCTGCGTCGTCAATATCAGAACCGAACTGCATGAATTCGGCAAGTTCTCTGTACTGAGCAAGTCTTGTGCGAAGACTTGCGGAAATCTTTTTCATAACGGGTTTCTGCGCTGCACCGCCGACTCGGGAAACCGAAAGGCCGACATTTACGGCAGGTCTCTGACCTTCATTGAAAAGTTCTGCATCAAGGAAAATCTGTCCGTCGGTGATTGAAATAACATTAGTGGGAATATATGCGGATATATCACCTGCAAGGGTCTCAACTATGGGAAGAGCGGTGATTGAACCGCCGCCGAGTTCATCGGAAAGATGAGCCGCTCTCTCGAGAAGTCTTGAATGAAGATAGAATATATCGCCGGGATATGCCTCACGGCCTGACGGACGGTGAAGCAGAAGCGAAAGTTCGCGGTAAGCAACGGCGTGCTTTGAAAGGTCGTCATAGACTATGAGTACATCTTTTCCTTCATACATAAAGTGTTCAGCCATTGCCGAACCCGAAAAAGGTGCAATGTACTGAAGCGCTGCCGAGGAAGAAGCAGGCACTGCAATAATGGTTGTATATTCCATCGCTCCCTTTGACTGAAGTTTTTCTTTGATTTCAGCAACGAGAGTTTCCTTCTGACCGATTGCAACGTAAATGCAGATTGTGTTTTTGCCCTTCTGGTTGATAATTGTATCAACGGCAATGGCGGTTTTACCCGTCTGTCTGTCGCCGATGATGAGTTCTCTCTGTCCCTTACCGATAGGAACAAGAGCATCAATCGCCTTTATACCGGTATGCAAGGGTGAGTTTACGGGAGAACGGTCAAGGATTGAGGGCGCTTTATATTCAATGGGTCTTGTGCTTTTATAAGGAAGATAGCCCATTGCATCAATGGGATTGCCGAGAGCATCAACAACTCTGCCCAGAAGGCATTCGCCGACGGGAACGGATGCTATTGTGCCGACTCTTCTTACACGGCTGCCCGATTCGATATTGGAAAATTCGCCGAAAATAACACAGCCGATTCTGTTCTGCTGAATATCGAGAACCATTCCCGTTTCACCGCATTCAAATTCAACAACCTCGCCGTACATAATATCGGCAAGACCGTCCATCCAGCAAATGCCGTCCGAAACCGTCATAACACGGCCCAACTGATATTTATGAATCTGCGGTCTGAATTCTTCGGCTTTCTGCGTGAATTCCTGGATGAGAAGTCCTACGGTATCGTCATCCATAATCGGCTCATGGTTCATATTTTTTTCAAAGTGATAAAGTTCTTCACTTACCGTACCGTCATAAACGGTATCGCCTATACGAAGTTTAAGACCGCCTATAAGAGAGGAATCTTCAAGCACCCAAAGAGACGTTTTCCCTCCCACGGTTTCAAGAAGTTCCGTTGTTGCCTTATCAACCTTTTCAACAATCTCTTTTTCAAGGGGGAATGCTGATGTTAGGGTAACATAAAGAACGTCATGGTGCTTGAGATAAGCCATGTCGCCGGGGGTGAGGCAAATTTCCGAAAGTATGGTATCGATTACCTGACTGTCGAGGGATTTGATTTCATTTGCATATTTTTCATAGGAGAAAAGTTTGATTACATTTTCTTTCATAACGGAGAAGAGTTCTTTTCGCGCATCCTCGATCATCTGACGGTGGATTTCGCTGTATTCTCTTTCACCGAAAGCATTTATTGAAGCAATTTTTTCTTCCGTTTGTGTTTTTATCTTCAGAATTTCTTCGTCGAGAACATCTTCGGAAGATTCTTCGGAAACTGATTCGAAAACGGGCATTTCAAGCCTTTCGATTTCTTCTGCTTCATCAAGTTCCTTGTTAATCTTTTCAAGTCGGCCACCGAATATGCGCTTTACGGTTTTTCTGCCTGCAAGAACCAGAATAACAAGAAGAATAATAAAATTAATTATTACATATTGTATTTGCATAACACATCATATCCTATGCGAGATAATATTTTTCGCAAACAAAGCCGCCGCTGTCTCCATTTTCGGAGCAACGGAATAAACGATTTTGTCGTGTTCGTCAGTAATGCCTTCTCTGTATTTCTGAACATCGGCAATGCATTGTCTTTGTGCGGTTTCGATTTCTTTTTTGCTCTGAAGTTGTAATTGCTCAAGTTTTTGTTTTGTTTCTTTTCTGGTTTTTTCTTCCGCCAGAGTTTTTTCTTTTTCTGCCTGATTTTTATGCTCAAGAATACACTTTTCAATATCTTCTTTCTTTTTTGAGGCAGCCTGTATTTTTTCGCGGCGGCTGTCCATTATTTTAAGAAGCGGAGTGAAAAGCAGGTTCTTGAGTATTACCGTAAGAATCAAAAAACAAATTACAGTCCAGACCATAACGGATGGCTGAATATTCATAATTTACTCCTCAGATTTTTGAAATAAGCATAAATGCGATAAGAAGTCCGTAAATTGTGAGCGCTTCCATAAGTGCAAGAGAAATGATGAGTGTTGAACGGATATCCTTTGCGGCGTCAGGCTGACGGGCAATGCTCTCCATTGCTGCTTTTGCTGTTATACCCTGACCGATTGAGGGGCCGAGTGTGCTGATTGCGATTGCGATTGCCGCTGCGATTGCGATGATTGATGAATTAGTCATATTAATTACTCCTTAAATATAAAAATTTTATTCTGTAACCTCGTCAAGATAAATTGAAACGAGCATTGTGAATACCATTGCCTGCAAAGCGCAGAAGAGCAGAGAAAGCACCATCATTACCACAGGAGCACCAATGGGGAAGATATGGTAAAGTTCCTCTGTAACAGTTTCTTCGCCGAAAATGTTGCCGTAAAGTCTCAGCGCAAGAGATGCCGGCTTGATTATTTCATCAAGCACAAGAAGCGGCAACATAAAGAACATCGGTTTAACAAAATGTTTAAAATAATGCTTTGCGTTGTGTCTTATACCTGAAATCTGTAAAAACAGGAATGTAACAACACCGAGCGCCGCCGTAACCGAAAGCGATGCCGTCGGGGCTTTTACATAATCTGTCAGACCCACTCCGGGAATCAATCCCGAGTAGTTCGAGAAAATAATAAAAATAAAGAGAGATGCAAGAAAAGTAAAATATTTTCTTGATTTCTTTTTGCCGAGAATATCAGAAAAGAAATTGTCAAGATATTCAATACCGGTTTCAATTATGTTCTGAAATTTTCCGGGCCTTTCTTTGAGATTCTTTTTCACAATCAGCGAAAGCAATGCGATAACCAAAAGCATTATCCACATTGTGATAACCTCGCCGGTTACATCAAGAATCCCGAAAAGACTGATAATAACCTCTGATTTTTCACCCATCGGTCTTATCCTCCCTTTCTGTTTTCTTTGTTTTTATCGTGTCATTAAACAATAAAAGTTTCTTTGTGAAGAAAAACATAGGCACCGTCATTCCTGCTACCGCACCAACAAGAAGATATGCAAGGTCAGCAATCTGTGTTTTTGAACCGATGAAATATACCAAAACAAGATATGCCACCTGCAGAATCTGACGGATAACAAATGAGCCCGAGTATTTTTCGGGAGATTTTAAAAGCACTTTTTTTGAGAAAATATAGTTTGCAAAGGCTATCAAAAGGCCGACCGCCGCCGCAATAACAGCGCCGATAATATTTGCAATCATATAATCACCGACTTATTTATGATTTTAAGGTTATTATAACACTTGGTTTGCTTTTTTCAATAGTAACTTTTCATATTTTATATGAGGTTTATTGTGCTTGGTTTTTGTGAAAATAACCACAAAGGGCTGTCTCACGAATGAAGTGAGGCAGCTCCTTTTGTCTGTGAACTGTTATTTGAAAATCAATTGGTTATTTTCTCTTTTTCTTCGTGATTTTTGCGGCTTTTGATATCCTTTGCAAAAAGAGTTTTGAATATCGTTCTTACCATTGGCTGAATAAAGAATAACTGTGTGAAGAATGCAAACGGGAAGTTAAAGCATACAAGCTTGAGCCAATCTGCAAGCAATGTCCACATATTGAAGCCCGCCTGATAATTGTAATAGAGAAATGCGGCAATAAAACTCATAGCAGGACACATGATTGCTACAGTTGCACTGATGATTGTTGTTTCAAAAAGAACCGGATGAGTTGTTTTCGAATCGAAATTTTTACATGCAAACCTGAAAGACAGAGGTGCACCCAAAAGATTTTCAAGGGTATATGCAAGCACAAATTCGATAAGCACAACCGCCCATATGGGAACGGGTTTTCCGAACACGGGCACACCACCCATTTTATTGATTGCGGCAATGACTCCGCCTTCACCGGTAATCTGCATAAACATATTACCGTGAATGACATAAAGGCTGTAAAACACATAGGCGTGAACGGTGATTACAACAGTAATAAATGCGAACACCATTCTTTGAAATTGATTTCTTGGCATAATAAAAACTCCTTTTGGGCATAAAAAAGACACACCTGTAAATCTGTGTACCGTAATCAGATTTACGCACCAAAAGGTGCCACGTGTGTCGTTCATAGCCGTATTTATTTTTAAATATTATAGCACAAAATTTAAAAAAATCAAATTTTTTCGCATGATTTTTCAAAATAATTATGCTATAATTTCACTGTAACAAAGTTACCACGGGAGTGCTTTCAGCGGATATACCGACGGCAGCCGTTATATCCATTATGGTCGCTCGAACACCTCTCTGCAATATTGGTCTGATATTTCTGCCGTAATGTATTGTACCGAAAAGGAGGTGTTACCGTGAAGCGAGTTAAAGCAGCGTGTATTCTTCAGACATTGGTTTTCTCACAAAAACCCGAAACGGGTTACAGCAAGGAACGTTCATTGCAGCTCAACAAGGAAGAAATCGAGCATTACAAAGCAACTCTCGAACGAGCAAAAACCCGATTTCAGATTGTTGATACCGTTGAGCAAAACGACGGTTCAGTTGTTGTTCATGTAAGAAAGCAGTACAACGACAAAGCTGAAGTTGACGAATACTTCTAGTAAAAACATCGGCCGTCCGGGCGAAAATCCGGGCGGCTGTAATTAAAAATCGGAGGTTATTATGACTGCATTGGACTTTATAAAAAACAGAGTTAAAACACTTTACGAAACAAACCCGAATATTCATATCAGTTTATCAATGTCTCACCCAAGAATATGCGTTAAAAATGATTCTGCCAAAATTACAGGTGTTTATAAGAACGTGTTCCGTATTGAAGAACACAGCACAGGTGTGCCGAAAAGTCATACACTTCAATATACGGATATATTAACAAAACAAGTTGAGATTGCGGAAATACAACTCAATTAAAAATCGTAAAATATAATCGAAAAACAAAACAAACAAGTGCGAAACTACGTGTATTATTCTTATTCAAAACTTTCAAAATAATCAAAAAATTAACATTAATAAACCCCTGAATGATTGAAACAATAATAAAGCAAACGCAAATTGAATTCAAAGGGGTGTTACGAAATGTCCAAGAATAAGATTAATGTTCCCGAAGCAAAGGGTGCTCTTGAACAGTTCAAGATGGAAGCTGCAAAGAAAGTTGATGTTCCGCTACATATTAAAACAAACTTGTGAAAAAATAATATTAAGAAATTTGTATTCACCTGAAAGCTGCCTTTGATTTCAAAGGCGGCTTTTTTATTAATCAAGTATTATTTTATTGAAATAATAATGCTTAAGTGTTATACTGTACTTATTATAATGGTTAATTGTGTACTTTTACCTATTTACGGAGGTTATGCTATGAAAAACGCAATCAAAAAAGCGATATCAATTCTGCTCGTTGCAGTTATGGTATTCGGCGCCGCACCGCTTGCGGGATTTGTGGGTCTTGAACTGCCGAATCTTTTTGAGTTAAAAGCAGAAGCAGTTTTTACCGGTTATTGCGGAAGCGGCAACATATGGAAAGTTGATACCGGAACAGGGCATCTTGATATCAGCGCCAAAGACGGAGTATTAGGTGCTGTGCCTGATTATAGCAGTTCTTCGGAAACACCTTGGGCTGCCTTGAGTTCACAAGTTAAAATTATCAGAATTACTGCAACAGGTATTGGTAAGAACGCGTTTTCTAACATAAGCACTGCACAAATTGTATCAATTTCTGATAGCGTAAAAACTATTGGTGACTATGCGTTCTATAACTGCACTAACCTCAAACTTGTAACATTAGGTAACGGCGTTGTAAGTATCGGCGATTGCGCATTTATGAATTGTGTGTCTCTCCCCGAAATAGCAATTCCTGAAAGTGTTGAATCAATTGGTAAATCTGCGTTTGAATCAACAGCGCTTTCTGAAATAATAATTCCTAACGGAACAAAAAGCATAGGTTACAGAGCTTTTTATGGTTGCGTTGACCTTGAAAATGCCGAAATTTCTGACAGCGTAACACTGATAGGCGATAATGCATTCTATGATTGCACTTCTCTTGAAACCGTAACAATCGGAAACGGTGTTGAAACAATAGGGTATAATGCGTTTTTTGATTGTGTAAATATTACCGATGTTTATTTTAACGGTACAAAAGCTGAATGGGATGAAATTAACATTGAAGAAGGCAACGAAGCGCTTCAGAAAGCTACAATACATTTCACTCCGGCTGTGATCACAGGCACCTGCGGAGATAATCTTACCTGGACTTTTGATGAATCAACGGGTGAACTTGTCATCAGCGGTACGGGAGAAATGTACGACTATAATGATTTTGCAAATACACCTTGGTACAATTATAAAGATTTAGTTAAAAATCTTGTTGTTGAAAGCGGTGTGACTTATGTTGGAGAAAATTCTTTTAATTCTTTACCGGCTTTAGAAGAACTTACTACATCATACACAGTCAGGAAAGTTGGGGATAATGCATTTGGGGATTCTTCAAATCGTTTAATGATTTATTATCAAGGATCAATGACCCAGCGTGACAGTGTTGATGTTAGTGCAGTCGGAAATGGTTTTTTATATAATAATGCATCTATTGTTTTTTCTTACGTACAAATCACATGGATTTCTGATAACGAAAAAACTGAAGTTCTTTACAAACCTTGTGATACAATTGTTCTTCCCGAAACACCTGTTAAAGAAGGCTGCGTATTTGCAGGATGGTCTCCGTCTGTTCCCACGGTTATGCCATATTACGATCTTGTCTTTACAGCGTTGTGGGAGGAAATACCAATAGCAACAGGCACCTGCGGTGAAAACCTCACATGGGTTCTTTATGAAAACGGCAACCTCGTCATCAGCGGCACGGGTGCGATGTATGATTGGAGTGGTTCCGACCCTGCTCCTTGGTACAGTCACAGTTCATCAATTAAATCGGTAACAATCGGTGACGGTGTAACAACTATAGGTAATCGTGCGTTCGGTTATTGCTTTGATCTCACAAGCGTAACAATACCTGATGGCTTGACAAGAATAGGTCATGATGCATTTATAGATACAAACCTCACTAGTGTGACAATTCCTGACAGCGTGACATACATAGGAGATTATGCGTTCTATGCTTGCGTAAGTCTTACAAGTATCACAGTGGAGTCGGCAAACACAGTGTATTCAAGTGACGAATACGGTGTTTTGTTCAACAAAAACAAAACCGAGTTGATTCAATATCCCGTCGGAAATCCAAGAACAAGTTATGTAATCCCCGACAGCGTAACAAGTATAAGTGAAAATGCGTTCTATTATGGCAAAAGTCTCATAAATATAACAATTCCTGACAGTGTAACAATTATAGAAATGTCGGCGTTTTTTAATTGTTCAAACCTCGTAAGCGTAATAATCGGCAAAGGCGTAACAAGCATCCTCAGAGATGCTTTCTATGCTTGCAATAGCCTTTTGGATGTTTATTACACAGGTACCGAAACCGAATGGAATGCAATATCATTCAATTATAATAGTGAATTACTCAAAGCAACAATTCATTATAACTATATTGTGGGAGAAACACCGACAGCTTCGGGTACTTGCGGTGATAACCTGACATGGACACTTAATAGATTAACAGGTGAACTCGTCATCAGCGGCACGGGGGATATGTATGATTGGTCATTCTATTCCTCTGCTCCGTGGGATATGTACCGTTTATCAATAAAATCGGTAACAATCAGAAACGGCGTAACAAGCATAGGTAGTTATGCATTTAAGTGGTGCTCTAACCTTGCAAGTGTAACAATTTCTGATAGTGTAACAAGCATAGGCGATGATGCGTTCCGTTATTGCGATTGCCTCACAAGCTTAACAATTCCCGACAGTGTAATAAGCATTGGCGATTGTGCGTTTGATGGTTGTGATACCCTCGCAAGCATAACCGTTGATTCTGCAAATATGGCATATTCAAGCGATGAATACGGTGCTTTGTTCAACAAGAATAAAACAGAATTGATCCAGTATCCCATAGGCAACGTAAGAACAAGCTACACAATCCCTAACGGTGTAATAAGAATTGGCGATTATGCATTCTCTTTTTGCAACACCCTTGCAAACGTGACAATTCCCGACAGTGTTACAAGTATAGGCGATTATGCATTTGCTGTTTGCGGTAATCTTACGAGCGTAACAATCCCCAACAGCGTAACCAGTATAGGCGTTCAGGCGTTCCTCGATTGCATGAACCTTACGGGCATAACAGTTGACTCTGCAAACACGGCATTTTCAAGCGATGAATACGGTGTTTTATTTAATAAGAATAAAACAGAATTGATTCAGTATCCCATAGGCAATGTAAGAACAAGCTATGCAATCCCAGACAGCGTAATAAGTATCGGCAAATGTGCGTTCTATTCTTGCGACAGCCTCGCAAACGTAACAATCAGCAACGGTGTAACAAGTATAGACGAAAGCGCGTTCTATTTATGCAACAGTCTTACCGATGTTTATTACACAGGAACAGAAGAAGAATGGAATGCAATATCAATCGGTTCTAATAATGATGCTTTGTTTAACGCAATAATTCATTATAATTACCGTGGAACACCGACAGCTTCGGGCATCTGCGGTGATAACCTTACTTGGGAATTTTACGAATCAACAGGTGAACTCATCATCAGCGGCACGGGTGCGATGTATGATTGGAGTGCTTCCGACGCTGTCCCTTGGTACAGTCACCGTTCATCAATTAAATCGGTAACGATAGGCGACGGAGTGACAACTATAGGAGATGTTGCATTTTGTTACTGTGACAGCCTTGCAAATGTAACAATCCCTGACAGCGTAACAAGTATAGGTAATAGTGCGTTTGTTGGTTGTTCAAGCCTTGCAAGCGTAACAATCCCCGACAGCGTAACAAGTATAGGTGACAATGCGCTTCATGGCTGCACAAGCCTTGCAAACATAACGATTCCTGACAGCGTAACAAGCATAGGCGAAGGTGCTTTCAATTTTTGCAACAGCCTTGTGAGCATAACCGTAGACTCTGCAAACACGGTATATTCAAGCGATGAGTTCGGTGTTTTGTTCAATAAAAGTAAAACGGAAATTATTTACTATCCCATAGGAAATACAAGAACA
The DNA here is from genome assembly GCA_045590675.1 of Acutalibacteraceae bacterium. Lineage (GTDB taxonomy): Bacteria > Bacillota > Clostridia > Oscillospirales > Acutalibacteraceae > CAG-177. Next base: position 1,304 of record JAZNRJ010000051.1, on the reverse strand, counting down.
AGCTATATAATCCCCGACAGCGTAACAAGCGTAGGCGTTCTTGCGTTTTACAACTGCACAAGCCTTGAAAGTGTAACAATCCCTGATAGCGTAACAAGTATAGGTAATAGTGCGTTTGAAGATTGCACAAGCCTTGCAAGCATCACAATCCCCGACAGCGTAACGAGCATAGGCGATTTAGCATTTGAAAACTGCAGGAGCCTTGAGAAAATAACCGTTGATTCTGCAAACACAGCATATTCAAGCGATGAATACGGTGTGCTTTTCAACAAAGATAAAACCGTTCTTATTAAATATCCCGCAGCCAGTCCGATAACAGATTATAAAATTCCCGACGGTGTAACAAGCATTGGATTTTATGCGTTTTGCGATTGCACAAACCTTGAAAGCATCACAATCCCCGACAGCGTAAAGATCATAGACATTTATGCGTTTAGAGGTTGCACAAGTCTTTCAAGCGTAACAATGGGTAACGGCGTAACACACATAAGCGATTTTTCGTTTAGCAATTGCACAAACCTTGCAAACATCACAATCTCCGACAGCGTAACATACATAGGCTATTCTGCGTTTAAAGACTGTACAAGCCTTTCGGGCGTAACAATCGGCGACAGCGTTACAAGCATTGGATTTTATGCTTTTTGCGATTGCGTAAACCTTGAAAGTATAACAATCCCCGACAGCGTAACGCAAATATACCCTGAGGCGTTCAGAGGTTGCACAAGCCTTTCAAGTGTAACAATGGGTAACAGTGTAACAATCATTGATTATTATGCGTTTTGCGACTGTACAAGCCTTGCAGATGTATATTATACAGGTAGCGACAGCCAGTGGAAAGATATTGCAATTCGGGAAGGCAACGAACCTCTCCTGAATGCGGAGCTTCACACTGACCACGTTCATACGGTAATTGATGCTGAAGAAAGCGTCGAGCCGACCTGTGATAAAGCAGGCTATAAAAAAGGTGAGTGCATTTGCGGATATTACTTTACCGAAACCGTTTCCGCACTCAACCACAAGGACACTCTTGTCAAGGTTGAAGCAAAAGCACCTACCTGCACTGAAATCGGTTGGGATGCCTACGAATACTGCACAGCCTGTAACTATACAACCTACGCAGAAAAGAGCGCGCTTAACCACGATATTATCATCGACGAAGCAGTTGATGCAACCTGCACAGAAACAGGTCTCACCGAAGGACAGCATTGCTCACGTTGTGATGATGTGACAATAAAGCAGGAAACCGTTCCTGCACTCAACCATAAAGATACACTCGTCAAGGTTGGGGCAAAAGCCCCCACCTG
>JAZNRJ010000050.1:0-4037 GCA_045590675.1 Acutalibacteraceae bacterium | reverse complement strand
TTTCGGTTTCCGTTTGCGTGATAACAAGTTGTTTTTCAGGGAATAATCCAACGAAAAACATATCAATTGCAAACACAACGGATAGCAAAAATGAAATGATTTGTGTCATACGTTTCTCCTTTTATATCTGTTCCGCAAATTCTTATTTGTCTAAATGATTATATCACACACCCACACGCAAGTAAACAATTATCCCACACCCTTCTTTAATGCATTCCCTCATCACTCTCGAAATATATGACTTTGATACAGGGTCACCATTTCTTTGAGCGATTACAAATTTAACATTTTGGTTAGACTTTTGTAGTGTAACAAAATTTGACAGTATACTTTTTAAAATAGCTGCTTAATAAAAAAAGTGTCCGAATTACTCGGACACTGCGATACAAAAGTTACTTAAAATATAATTATTTAACCAACTTATCATAATCTCTTTTAGCATAAACGATTCTTGCAACAGTAACTGTTTTAGTTTTTTCATCAACCGAATAAAAAACCATATAGTTCTGAACTATAAGCTTTCTATATTCAGTATTAATCGGCCGAATCGGATTATAAACAGGATAAGCATACGGGAAATCTGCAAGTGTATCTGTTGCTTTTATAATTTCATCGGCTAACTTGTTTGCAGCCTGTTTATTAAATAAATCGTTTGCTATATACTGAACTATTTCAAGCAAATCATTTTGCGCCAAAGGAAGGAATTGAACATTATACAAGTCATTCTCCTCCAACAGCTTCACGAATAGCTTTTAAAACATCTTTTGAAGAATAACGTACATCCGTTAACTCTGCTTCACGTTCAGCTTCAAGCAGTTTGCAATATACATCACTATCAAAATGAAGTTTTTCAAATGACTCCATACTCATAACAACCATATCACCGTATCCGTTTTTAGTTAAAAAAACCGGCTGCGATGTTTCATGTACTGTTTTGGATATATCAGCAAAGTTGTTTCTCAAATCAGAAACGGGTCTTATCATTTTCATAATATCTACCTCCGAAGATATCTTATCATAATTATGATAACTTTTCAACATAATATTACGATATTTGAAGAATTATTTTTTGATAACTTTTACCAACGCCTCTTTTCATCACTGAACATGTTCTATGACACAAGAAAAGCTGTATCAATCCGATAAGAGAAACAAAAAAATTCCTATGTTCATCCGCAGAGGAATCTGACTTAGAAATAAGTTAGATAAAAGAGAATTGATTTTCGGTAAATAAACGATTTCCATAAACTTTTTTTGGTAAATAAAGTTTTAGATTAAAAAGATTTTCGGTAAAAACAAGGATGTTATAAAAACGATAAAACAAGTCACAAGGTACGAGTTTAAATCTGCATCAATATATTTCAAGTCACGAGTGAAAATAGTGTAACATGTCATAAGGCACGAGTGAAAACAGAAAAAAATGCTGTAAGACACGAGTTTAAGACAAAAAGCTGTTTTCGGTAAAATTCAGACAAAGGAAAAAGAGCATAATAGTTTTCGGCAAGTACGAAAATATTGTTCGTATAAGGCACGAGTTTTCAACCCACTTTTGGGCGGTTTTGGCTCTAAGGTACGAGTCAGCACTTGTTTTCACCTGAAAATTGCCTTGAAAAATAGTTCCACATCTTGTCGGCATCTTGACGGCATGAGTCAAAAAATTTCGGCATAATTGTGGCAAAAGTGTGGTAAATTTCCTCAAAAAAGCTTTTTGGGGCAGGTTTGGGGTCAAGAATAGTTCGCTTTTGGAATAATAAAGCGCTTCAAGGAGGCTATTATGAGCAAGAATTTCAAAAGAAAAAAGCCTCACAAACGGCTCTGTAGGCCATTTACGAGACTTTTTTGGCAGTACTTCTCACTTTAGAACCGGAGTTCGACGAATTGGAATTTATCAGATACGATTACTCGTTCAGAATTAATCGGCGGCGCTTATGCACAGAACCATATCGGTTGCCTGCGGTCTGTCGCCGATATAATATGTGCCGAATCTTGTAGCGGTAAATTCATATTCTTCGGAAAATTCACCGCTGATTGGGTTGAACCATTGATAGGTATATCTTCCGTTCGGAACGAGGCTTCCGATTGTACCCGTTTTTATTCCGCCGTAGAATTTTGTATTTGAATTCTGTGCAACGGATTCATCGGTAAAAGAATAAAAATAAACAACAATCTCTGTGTTGCTTTCGTTGCTTGCATACACGTAATAAACATTGTTTGCGGGAACGAAATATGCTCTGTTATCAAATCTCGGAATAAGATTATACCATTCGGTTTTTTCAAGGAAACTGCGCATATATCCGACCTGATACGAGCTTTCATATTCAAGCGAATGCTGCCATGTTGCATTGATTTTTTCTTCGCTTGTTATTGTGTCAACGCCGTCGGAACTGTCATTTTCTTCGTCATAAACATTAAGGTAGCTCCAAGTGTCATGGCCGCCCCAACCGTAGCCGTACATGCCGTTAAGATACGCTGTCCAGCCCTGCATTCTTGAACCGAAATTCTTTGTCCAGAGGTAGCAATACTGACCTTCGTAATTGATTGCAGGCTTGCCCTGTGAGTTGTACCAGCAATCTTTTTCAATGCTGGAATTGCTCTGCTCCGTTTTTGAAGGATGCCACTGAACAGCATAAAAATCATGTGATTTCACATCCCTAAAGCAAGAGGGCATTGCATCTTTGAAATAGACCTTACAGTTATCGGTTGCTCCCTCGCCGTTACCGTAAACAGAAGTTGAACCGACATTTTCCATATGAGCGGAAAGCGGATGGTCATAAGCATCATATTTTGCTATATATTCCGCAACAAGCTTGTAGGGGTTGTTTTCAAGACCCCATTCGGGATGGTTTGTTTCGCTCCAATAGAAATCGTTGTCAATCTCCTGACCGAGAGTCCAGATGACGGGATATGCACCGTATCTTGCAACCCAGTAACGGCTGACCTTTTCAAGATAAGCTCTTGCCGAATCGGACGGCTGATTGCCTTCAAAACCGCCGTTGTTTGAAATCAGAGGCTCAATATAATAAGAGAAGAAAAACTGTGCGTTTGCGTGAACAAGTCCGTTTTCGGCAACAATGCGGAACTTTTCGTCATAGTCGGCAAGTCCTGCCATATCCTCTTCGGTTATGCCGTTTGTGAAATCAAATTTTGCTCCGATGGGTTCACTCTGAAATACGGTGAAGCCTTGTGAAACACGCTTTTCGCATATTGTTTTAACCATATCAACGGTTTCGTCACCGAGGCTCCAATGAGTATCACCAAGCCAGAAAAACGGAGTGCCGTCGTCATAGGTAAAGTATTTTTCGCCTGCGTTTGTTGTAACGAATCCGTGTTTGTATATATCGTGTTCACCGCTGTACTTGGCACAGATAACCTTACCCGTTCTGCCTTGAAGCGATGTGTTTTCCGCATCCGTGCAGACGGTTTCAAAATACCAATCGCCTTCGGAAGGGCAGACAAATCGGATTTTCCAAGTATTACCACCGTCCCAGAAAGCGGGAATTTTATAAAGTCTGCCGTTACCCCAAAGATGAAGTTCAACGTCAACGTCTTTGAACGGGTCTACATAGATTTTATCGCTTTCAAAGGCTATTTCGTTCGCAACCCAAGTTTCTGCCACCAAGGTCTGTTCGGGATTATCAATCGGACTGCCGTTATATTCAACCCACGAATGCGGATTGACAGTTGCAGAGGGAATTGCGGTTTCATCCGTGCCTTTGAAATTGTTGATTAATTTTGCAAAGTAATTGATAACAACGCCCATAATTTCTTCTGCAGTGTTTATTATTGCGGGCGTAACCGCACTTGTTCCGCTTACTGCATACGAAGGAAGAACGCAGGCAGAAAACATCACAGCAACGCAAAGAAGCAAGGAAATATGTTTTTTCAGTTTCATAAATGCCTCCAAAAATTCAAATTTGTTTAATTATCACACATTCAACGGAACCTGTCATCATTCCGTGTAAAATGTAACAGGACCATATAACCCACCTGAGAGGAAATCTTTTGCATATTCAATTTCACCCTCAAAATACTGAGAT
>JAZNRJ010000049.1:0-5670 GCA_045590675.1 Acutalibacteraceae bacterium | reverse complement strand
TGTCTGGAACGAGTGTTACCGTGTGCTTAAAAAGGGCGGCAGATTGCTTTCGGGACTTGATAATGGCATTGACTATTTGTTTGAAGAAGATGATCCGTTGAAAGTTGTTAATCACTTGCCGTTCAATCCACTCAAAATGCCGAAAGAACGGCTTGACGCAATGATTGCAAACGGCGACGGCGTGCAGTTCAGCCACACTCTCGATGAACAAATCGGCGGTCAGCTCAAAGCAGGATTTACACTCAAAGCATTGTATGAAGATCGTGACGGGGAAGGCGGAAACATTATCGGCAAATACTATCCGCAGTATATTGCTACATTTGCTGTGAAATAAAAACTTCATCTCAAACAAGGAGAAAACCTATGGAATTATGGGATGCATATTACAAAGACGGTACTTTAGCAAACATAGATCTAATACGGGGCGAAATCATACCTGATGGGCTTTATCATCTTGTTTGTGAGGTACTCGTAAGACATATTGATGGCGATTATCTTCTTATGCAAAGAGATTTCAATAAGAATATTTATCCCGGTTACTTTGAAGCAACAGCCGGCGGTTCTGCTTTGAAAGGCGAAAATAAATTTGAATGCATAAAAAGAGAACTTTTTGAAGAGACAGGCAGTGTATGTGATGAATTTACAGAATTTGCTTGCTATGTTTTTGAAGATGGTCAATCTTTATTTAATTGTTTTTTATGCAATACGGATTGCAATAAGGAAAAAGTAAAACTGCAGCAAGGCGAAACAATATCTTTTAAATGGATAAGTGAAAGCGAGTTTATCGAATTTTTTAATTCGGACAAAATGATAGACCGACAAAAAGCAAGATATTTAAATTTGTTCAAAGAAAAGGGATATTTAGATTTTTAAAATAAAGGTTGGATATTTATGTATAAATCCGAATTTTGTGAAGTGCATTACGAAGAAAATTACAATGTTGTGTTTGTAAAATGGAAGAAATTTTGTTCTCACGAAAACTACCGTGAGCCTCTATACTACGCACTTGAAATAATCAAAGAACATAAATGTGACTATGTTGCCGACACACGCACAGGTTTTGAAAACCATCCCGACGATACAAAATGGGTTTCAGATGTTTTTATGCCGACGGCGGCGGAATACGGATGCAAAACAATATGGTTCATCATCGATAAAGAAAACTCGTTAAAAGAAGAACTCGAAGGTCAGGAAAGCGATTCCTCCGACAAAATTGCATTCAGATATATTTATAGCTTGGATGAGGTTGCAAAATGAAAATCATCAACACTTGCAATAAAATAAAATTACTTTTCTCAGGCGGCTTTGATATAACTGTATGGAGAAAATATGCAGGCGAAATATCAAAAGAATTGCCGTCAAAATGCGAAAATGATGCAAAAGAATATGGTTTCAAAAAGGATGTTCTTCCTGTTCTTGAAACCGCATTGAAAGAAGAAAAAATAGATTTTGTCAGCAAAAATTTTCAGATTGTTGTCGATACTCTGAATGCAAATCTTTCAAAGCTTTTTGATGCAGAACCCGATATAAATATCATTCTTTATCTCGGACTTTGCAACGGTGCAGGTTGGGCAACTACGCTTGACGGCAAGAACACCGTTCTTCTTGGCGTTGAAAAAATAATCGAGCTGGATTGGGGCGACGAAACAAATATGCGTGCCTTGATTCTGCACGAAATCGGTCATCTGTGGCATAAGATGAACGGTCATTTGTATATCCCTGATTTTACAAAACGAAGAAAAGCCATACAGCAGCTTTATCAGGAAGGTGTTGCTATGGTTTGCGAACATATTCTTTGCGGTGATAATGACTTCTGGCATCAGGATAAAAACGGTTGGCTTGATTGGTGCCGTGAAAACGAAACCGAAATCAAAAAGGAATATCTCCGCCGTCTTGATGCAAAGGAAAGTGTTCAGGACTTTTTCGGAGATTGGTGTTCGTATAACGGATATTCCGACGTCGGATATTATCTTGGTTGTCGGTTTGTTGAGAATCTTATGAAATCGCACCCGTTAAAAGAAATTGCAAACTTTTCTTATAGAAAGATTAACAAGGAATTTAAAGATTACGCCCAACAGAGGTGAGTTATGGAACTGACAAACTACGGTATGCCCACATTGATTGAAACAAGCACACTTGAAGATTGTGCAAAGCTGTGTGCGGAATTGGGACTTGATTTTATTGAACTAAATATGAACCTACCACAGTATCAGCTTGATAAAATTGACGTGGAATATTTCAAGCGTGTTACAGACAAATATGGTATTTACTATACCATTCACCTTGACGAAAATCTGAACGTCAGCGATTTCAACTCTTATGTTGCAGAGGCGTACACAAAAACTGTTGCCGATACTATTGAATTTGCAAAACAGCTTGGCGTCAAAGTGATTAATATGCATATGTCAAGAGGCGTTTATTTCACCCTGCCCGACAGAAAGGTTTATCTTTTCTCGGAGTACAAAGAGCAGTATCTAAAAAGTATTATTGCGTTCAGAAATATGTGTGAAAACGCTATTGGTGATGCCGATATTAAAATATGTATCGAGAATTGCGACGGCTATGAAGATTTTCAGAAAGAAGCTATTGAGTTACTTTTGGAAAGTAGTGTTTTTGCTTTGACTTTTGATGTAGGACACAATCACGGCATTGGCGGAACAGACGAAGAATTTATTATGAAACACAAAAACCGCTTGCATCATATTCATCTGCACGATGCAGAGGACAAGAAAAATCACCTCGCACTCGGTACGGGTGAAATGGATATTGAAAAATATATCAGTCTTGCAACCGAACACAACTGCCGTGTGGTTCTGGAAACGAAAACGATTGACGGATTGAATCAATCTGTGGAGTGGTTACTAAAAAATAACAAAAGAGATGTATTGAAATGAAAATAACCGACATTAAACCAATGAACGTTGAGGCTGCAAAGCAAATTTGCAGTTGGCGATACGAACCGCCATACAATGTTTACGATTATCTGTCCTATGAAGCAGCTCTCAATGAACAAGCAGCTATAACTAAAACTGAAAATGCAGATAATTACCTTTGCTTTTGGAATGATGTGACTCTTGTTGCATATATAAGTATAATTCCGAAAGGCGAAAACTTGTATATCGGTATTGGTGTCGCTCCACAGTTTTGCGGTCAGGGTATGGGCGAAACTTTATTAAATCAAACCATAATTGAATGCAAAAGAAGATATCCGGACAAAGAAATCTGGGTGCAGGTTCGCTCGTGGAATGAACGTGCATTAAAATGTTATCTTAAATGTGGTTTCGTTGAGAAATACAGAGATACAATTATCGACAGATTCAATAAAACAACAGAGTTTATTTTTATGAAATATGAAAGTGCAGTTTCATTCAGTTATCTCAACAAATCTAATTTTCAAACTGTCGAAAAAGATATTTTCAACATTCTTGCCGATAATATGACTATGATTGCACCAACGGGCAACAGCCGTGAAGAAGATTTTGTTTTGTGGTCTGATGCAGTCAGCGACGGCTTGCAAAGAGAAGAAAGACAGATAATTCTTATCAAAGACAATGAAACCATTGTCGGCTTTTTTCAATACTACACCAACGCTGACACTTTTATGATGGAAGAAATACAGATCAGACCCGAATATCAGGGCAAAGGTGTTTTCAGAAAATTATACGGTTTTATACTCAAAAACATCCGAAATGATTTGGAGTTCGTTGAAGCCTATGCCAGCATTAACAACCAAAAATCTATTGGTATATTAGAGAAATTCGGACTTTTAAACATAGGTCTTAACAAGAACGGTCATTCATATCACTTCAAGGGCAAATTTGCAGACTTAATCAAGTGGTATGAAAGTAAATACTAAGGAGATAAAACAATTAGTATTCTAACAGTTGCAAGAGATCAATCGGTTTACCGTGGATATGAATATTACATGCAAAACAAGATTATGGTATCTTGAACTTACAGTCGACGTTAAAGGTGATAATATTCGAGCAAGATATATGTACAAAAAGCAAGGTTTCATTCACCTCATTGCCCGTATAAAAGAAGCCTACCAAGGTGACAGTTATGAATATGATTTGTTATTGAGGAAAAATAGTTGAATAATCAGAGTAACCCGCATTGAGGTATATTGCTTCTATGCGGGTTTTGTACTATGTCAAGTGTCAAATTTTAGGCGTTTTTGTCGAAAAAAACAGCATTTTTGCAAAAGCATTGATGAAATAGTAAATTATAAGTTAATATGTAATTCTTAATGTTACAAAAAATCTACATTTAAGGAGTAAAAAATGATTAAATCTATATTCAAAAAAGCCACTGACAAAAATGAAAGTATCAATTTTTCAAAAGAAAACATTTCGGCTCGCTCAATAGGATTTATTGTATCTTCGGTACTAATTTTGATAATATCATTATTGCTTGAAATAATAGCGGAATATCTTGTCCCGTCAGGATTTTGGAGAATTCTTTTAGAAAGCTTTTCAAAATTTATTGAAAATATAGCTGGTATTATTTTTGCCGCAAGTATCGGTACATTAATGTTAGACTTTTTTAGTTATATAAAATATGCACAGGAGCGTATAAAAGAGGTAATTATCGACAAAAAGTTCTTGAGAACAGTTAGTGACGATGAAAAGAAAAATATTATTTCCACTCTAGAGTCATCTCTATATTTCAAAGATGAAGAAATACCACAAGATAGTCTTTATACCAACATTAAACATAAAGTAATCCCTTTGTTGGATAGTGAGTATTTTGAAAAATACCATACTCATATCGATTGCAAGATAGAAGATGGTAAAATTTATAAAACTATATACAACAAATTTACAGTTTACTCATATACTGATAATGCCTCTTTTAAATTGCCGTTTTCCGTTTATTATTCAGTTGAGGATATAAAAAACATCGATAACCACTACGAGTTTAGAAATCTAAAGTTTAATAACCAAAAATTAGAAACATCAAAAAACGATACTTTTTCACAAGAAATAGATGGAAGTTTTAATTCCAAACAAAAAAAGTATTCCTTCCAAAGAGAATTGCCTTTAATAAAAGGACCTAATACTATATCATATGAAGTAAGTAGTATAGTAGATATCTCAGATAATATATATTCAAGAACTATCACATTGCCCTGTAAAAACTTTACTGTAGATTTTAATTTGGATTCCGACGATTACAATGTGAAAGGATACGGTTTTGCAATAGATAAAACAGAATCCGTAAAAATCCATACATATGCAAAGGGTTGTCAAATAGAATTCTTAGATTGGGTTATCCCTGGCGATGGATTCATTTTTGTGATAAATAAAAACAAGTAAAAATAAACCTAAATGTAAAATATTTATTAAAACTATTGATTTTTTTTGATATATCGCTATAATAATAATTACAGGAGGCGTGTTTTAATGACTATGCACGAAGAACAAATCGGAGGATAACCATACTTTTTATATGCTTTATCTTTAAAAGAAGTAAATCATTCAGCTTAAAAAGGGAGATTAAAGTTTAAACTTTAATCTCTCTTTTGTTTTGTTTGTAACAAAGACAACCCCTGGCTATGCCAGGGGAAAAGGAAAGCTTTTAGCGAGGGGAGAAGTAGACAAGAAAAAAGCTCCTTGATATAGTAGAAGTGGTTTGCCGACCACACAACTAAAATAACAAGGAGGTCTT
>JAZNRJ010000048.1:0-25242 GCA_045590675.1 Acutalibacteraceae bacterium | reverse complement strand
TTTCTTTTATGCTTTCTTGTTCTCGCCACCCGTGAACGGGTCTACATATTCTTTCAAACTCATTTGGTCTGCTATCTGATCTTCTACCAACTGATTCTTTATGTACTCTGCAACTTGCTTTTTGTTTCTACCTACTGTATCTACAAAGTAGCCTCTTGCCCAAAAGTGTCTGTTCCCATATTTGTATTTTAAATTTGCGTGTCTGTCAAATATCATTAGACTGCTTTTTCCTTTCAGATATCCCATTATCTGAGATACACTATACTTTGGCGGTATACTTATCAACATATGTATATGGTCGGGACACAATTCTGCCTCTATTATCTCCACTTCTTTTTGTTGGCATAACTGTCTTAATATCTTTCCTATATCCACCTTTATCTCTCTGTATATTGATAATCTTCTGTACTTTGGCACAAATACCACATGGTATTGACATCTCCAACTTGTATGGTTTAAACTATTTATGTCTTTTTCTTTCACGTTAAAGACCTCCTTGTTATTTTAGTTGTGTGGTCGGCAAACCACTTCTACTATATCAAGGAGCTTTTTTCTTGTCTACTTCTCCCCTCGCTAAAAGCTTTTCTATCCCCCTGGCAAAGCCAGGGGTTGTCTTTGTTACAAACAAAGCAAAGGCGGCAGGAAAAAATCCTTGCCGCCTTTCGCATTAGATATTAGTATAAACCTTTGTTAAATTAAAGAGCTTTTTGAAGAAACCGATTATCTTTTGGAAGAAACCTGCTTTTGCGGTGAGGGTCTGTTCGTCGGTTGAAACGGCGTTGCCATCTGCATCATAAACTGTTGCGGTAAACGTTGTTTCGCCGCTTGATACGGGATCGATTGTGCAACTGAAATCATCGCCGACGGTATAGTCGAAGTGGTTATTATTTGCGTTCCATTCAACTCTGCCACCCTTGGGGATTTTGGCAGGGTCAACACTAAGAACTATCTTATCACCGTAAGAAATCTCGCTGACCTTTGGCTGAGGAATAACATCTTCATCAGCTTCGGGTTCATCGGGAACTGACGGCTTTGTGGTCGGTTCTTCGGGCTTGGTTGTAGGAACTTCGGGTTTGGTTGTTGGTTCTTCAGGCTGAGTTGTGGGTTCCTCAGGTCTTGTTGTCGAAGGCTCGGTCACAACAGGTTTAGTCGTGGGTTCTTCGGGTCTTGTTGCAGGAACTTCGGTAGGTTTTGTTGTTGAGGGTTCTGTCTCCTCAGGTTTTGTCACAGGCTCTGTGGGTTTGGTTGTAGGTTCTTCAGGTTTTATTGTGGGCTCTTCAGGTACATCCTCATCATCGTGTCCATCGCAAACTCTGAACTTGTTGCCATTTTGCTCGGCAAATGTTTTTGCGGCACTATCCTCGCCGTCGGAACAGATAAGCGTTGTCGGCTTCCAAGTTGCGACTACCTCTTTTGTTACTCCCAATTTCGCATATTCCGCTAATTCTTCTTCGGTTGCGTTTTCCAACATTGTTTTAGCATTTTCAACAGATTCTGCTTTTTCTGAATCGGAAGCAATCGTTTTATTTCCGATTGAGGTTACGGTTAAAGGGATGTGAATGTATTCCAATCCGCAACAAACATAGAACGCTTGCTCGCCTATAATTGTTGCGCTGTCGGGAATTTCTATGCTTGTGAGGTTGTAGCAAAAATGGAACGCATAATTGCCTATGCTTATTACACTGTCCGGGATTTCTATGCTTGTAAGACCGTAACAATTAGAGAACGCCCTATTGCCTATGCTTGTTACGCTATCGGGGATTGTTACGCTTGTGATACCACCACAATCATAGAAAGCATAATTGCCTATGCTTGTTACGCTGTCGGGGATTGTTGCACTTGTGATACCACCACAATCATAGAATGCGTAATTGCCTATGCTTGTTACGCCATTTTCAAGCGTTACCGTCTTGATGCTTGAACATTTATCGTGCCAAGGAACGTCTGAATATGATAACCAATCTGTCATCACCCCTGTGCCGCTGATTACAAGTTCACCAGTTGATTCATCAAACGTCCAGGTTAAATTATCGCCGCATTGACCGCCGAGTATTTCAGGAGTGTCGTGTCCGTCGCATACTGCAAACTCGTTTCCGTTTTGCTCGGCAAATGTTTTTGCAGCGCTATCCTCACTGTCGGAGCAGATAAGCGTTGTAGGTTTCCAATTTGCAACCGTCTCTTTTGTAACACCCTGTTTTGCATATTCTTCCAGTTCTTCTTCAGTTGCATTTTCTAAATCCGTTTTAATACTTTCAATACCTTTTGCTTTATCGGCATCGGAAAGTATAATATTGTCGATTGTTGTTACGCTTGAAGATATATGAATATATTCCATTGCCGGACACGCATAAAACGTACCAATTCCGGTGCTTGTTACGCTGTCAGGGATTATTACACTTTTAAGATTGAAGCATTGAATAAAAGCATTGTCTCCGATGCTTGTTACGCTGTCAGGAATTGTTACGTTTATAAGGTTTTGGCATTCTATAAATGCCCCACCACCTATGATTGTTACACCGTTAGGAATAATATAGCTTGTTTTTATATTTTTTGCAGGATAGTGAATCAGTTCTGATTTGGATTTGTTGAAAAGCACTCCATCTTCGTCACTTGAATATGCTGTGTTTGACGATTCTACAGTTATCCTTGTGAGGTTTTGACATAAAGAAAACGCCTGAAGACCTATATTTGTTACGCTACCGGGAATTGTCACACTTGTGAGATTTTTGCATTTATAGAACGCGCCATATTCTATGCTCGTAACGCTGTCAGAAATTGTGACGCTTTCAATGCCTGAATTGTAGAAAGCGCGCTTACCTATGCTTGTTACGCCATCAGAAATTTTAACAAATTTTAATCCATATGGCCAGTTAGGCTCCTCCCACATCTCCCCCGTGCCGCTAATGATGAGCTCACCTGTTGATTCATTGAAAGTCCAGGTAAGATTTTCGCCGCAGGTTCCGCTTGAGGCTTCGGCGTTTGCTTTGAGCGCAAAGTTTGCCAAAGGAGAATCGGGATATATCAAAACTGATGAGGCAAGCAAAACCGCAAAGACCATCAGCAAAGAAATAAATTTTTTCATACAAATAACCAGCTTTCGTTATTTATCATTCAACTGCAACAAAATACTTTTTAAAGCTTGAACCGTCTCTGTCATTTGAGCCACAGAAAGAAAGGCCGGCATTCATAAGCAATGCGCCTGAATAAACTTCATCGGTATCTTCATCGCGATAATATTTATCAGGGTCAAGGCCTTTAAGCTTAAGATAATATGCTCTTGTTTCAGGCTGTCTCATAACAACGCTTGTTACAAGAGCTTCTTTCTTATCTTCTGAAACAAACATCCAGGCCGCTCTGAAGTCATTTTCAAAGGGGCTGATAAGTCTGTAAAGATCGCCAAAATGGATTACGTCATAATACTTATGGTATTCCGCAACCTGAGCTCTTACAAGCCTTGCATCCTCTTCGGTATATTTGTTGGGGTTAAGCTCGTAGCCGAACGAGCCCCAGAGAGCAACGTTGCCCTTGGTTTCATAACCCGTGCGCTTTGAAGCGGAAACATGGGCACCCATTGACGATGCAGGGTAGCACATAGAGGTACCGAACTGGATAGTAAGGCGTTCAATCGGGTCGGTGTTGTCACTTGTCCAGATCTGAGGCGAATAATAGAGCATACCGGGGTCAAAGCGTCCGCCGCCGCCAGAACAGTTTTCAATCAGCATATCGGGGAAGGCCTTTGTGAGCCTGTCCATAACGTCATATGTACCGAGAACACAGCGGTGGAAAGTTTCCTTCTGACGGTCAGGCGGAAGAAGCGCTGAGCCAACTTCGGTAAGATTGCGGTTGAAATCCCACTTAAGGTAATCAACCTTATTCGAAGAAAGAACCTTATACATTTCGTTGAAAATGTAATCACGGACATCCTGTCTTGAATAATCAAGAACATACTGATGCCTTGCGATTGATTTTTCTCTGCCGGGAACGTGGAGACACCAATCGGGATGCTCACGGTAAAGATTACTGTCACGCGAAATCATTTCGGGCTCATACCAAATGCCAAACTTAAGGCCGAGAGCATTGATACGGTCAATAAGCTGAGCGAGCGTTCCGCCGAGCTTTTCTTCGTTAACCTGCCAGTCACCGAGCGATGAGCGGTCATCGTTACGTCTGCCAAACCAGCCGTCGTCCATAACAAGCATTTCAATGCCGAGTTCTTTGGCTTTTTCGGCAAATGAAACGATTGTGTCACCCGTGAAATCCATTCCGGTTGCTTCCCAGTTGTTGATAAGAAGCGGACGTTTTATATTCTTCCATTTACCTCTTACAAGGTGTTTGCTGTAAAGACGATGGTAAATACGGCTCATTTCGCCGATACCCTTATCGGAATAAACCATAACAACTTCGGGTGCGCTGAAGCTTTCGCCGGCTTCAAGGTGCCAGCCGAAGCCCTCGGGATTGATACCCATCTGAAGTCTTGTGCTTGAAAAAGGCTCAACCTCAACTTCGCAAACAAAATTTCCGCTGTAAACAAAGTTGAAGCCGTATGCCGAACCGAAATCTTCGGTTGCATCGTTATCAACAAGAGCAACAAAGGGGTTATAGTGATGGCTGGAAGAGCCTCTTTTGCTGTAAACGGACTGAACGCCGTGAGTTATCGGCTTGCGGCAAACATTTCTTTCTTTAACCCACCTGCCGTAAAGAGAAATCATATCGTAATCGTGGGTATGAAAATCAACGTTACAGCTGAGAACTTTTTCAATTTCAACCGATTTTTCGGAAGCGTTGATAATCTTAACGCTTCTGGTCATTGCACTCAGTTTTTCAAACACCGTGTAATAAAGAACAGCCTGAACACCCGTAACTTTATCTTCGGTCAGAATTTCAAGAGTTGTTGTGTCGCCGTCTTCAAGCGAATAAAGCGAAGGTAAGCCTTCAATTGACGGCTTGCCGCTGTAAATCTTGTGGGATTTATAACGAAAATCAGTAACGCTGTTGCCGTCGGCATTTTTCACGGCAACGGCAGAAATTCTGAAATCGCCCGCACCGAAACCCGGATATTCAACGGGAGCAACCGAGGGGCTGAATGTATAATCGTCAATGTTGATGTTGCTCGGCATAAATGAAGCAAAACCACCGTTATAGCGAAGCCCTGTTACGTTGGTATCGGGAATTTTTGCACCGTAATAAAGGTGCAGAAGGTAATCCTCATCATAAACCTGAATAATATAGGTTGATGCTGAAGTGTCGAGTTTAAAAAGCTTTTTTTCGCTGTCAAATATAATAGGCATATCAATTCTCCATTATCTTTTGATTTATCTGTTCTCTGAGATTTAAAATCCACTCGTCACTGTGCGGGTACTCTGTAAAGCTTAAAGGCTTTACAAGTTCACATTCAATAAGCTCAACTGTTTTTTCTCTGCCTATTTTGCTTTCAAGAAGCTTGAGTGCAGCCAAATCCTGAAAACCGTCATAAAAGACCTTAAGCCTGAGGCTTTCAAGAACTTCTCCGTTTTTGCCGGGATAAACAACAAATGAGTCTCCCGAGGGGAATCCGCCGCCGGCATCGGTCACCTCGTAAGGGTCAATGGCTCTTATAGAATACTGACTGTTATAGAAGTTATAACCCCATTGGAGAAAACCTTTGCAATCATATTTATAAAGCAGGGTTCCGATGATACGGTTACGCAACGACGGCATTGCAATGAATCGGTTGGGGAAATAATTTTCACCCTGACCGCAGCAATAATATGTCCAGAGTTCAGGTACTTTGCCAACAAAATCCTCAATGTCACTCTCACAAGGAATAGGCAAGGTTACTGCACCGGTTTTGTAGAAATCAAAATCAGAAAGAGCATCAATAACTTTAAAACCGGGGAATATTCGGCGGATAAACTCCGCCCTCTTTTTATATATTTTCAAATGGTGCATCTGCGGCTCATCAGAAACATGGAAGAAGCATTTTTCACGCAAGCCGTTTTTATCAATAAATTCTATAAGCTCTTTAGCAAAAGCTTCAAGAAATTCGTTATATTTCTTGCTTGATGTTCTTGTTTTCCAACCGAAAGCTTTTTTCTCCCTGCCTTTTCTGTCAATCACAATAATTTTAGGAGCGTGCTTGGCTCCCCATTGCGTAAACAAATGGCTGATTTCAAAATACTTAATGCCGCAATCAAGGCACATATCAGTCCACTTTTTGAGGTTGGAAAAATCAAAGCGATAGCCTCCGCCAACTTTATATACTTTAACAAGCTGAACCGTTGTTCTTTCTCCGCCAACCTTTGTGTCAAGCGGAGGAGTGAAAACAGGAGTCAATATACAGTTCATTCCGTGCCCGGCAGCTGTTCTGATAAAGTTTTTGTTAATACGCCAATACTCATCACTCATAGCTTCGATGCCGTAATAATTACAGATGCAATCTGAATGATACCAGTTTGTATAAATGATTTCCTGTTCCGGCAGGTTTTCATCAAGAACATCAACTGTTATTGAAGCTTCAGCTTTATCGGAAAGCTTAACTGTAAGCTCGGATTTGCCGGCTTTTCCGTTTGGAGAAACTTCAACCCAAATGCTGTACCATCTGCCTTTTTCGGCAGCAATTTTACTTTTTATAGGTTCAAGATAATCGGGGTACATTCCCGAAGTTTTTCTCAAATAATAATCATCTGAATTATCATAAGCTGCGTTGCCGACGGAAACCTCTTTGACTAAATAAGCTTTTGAATATGAAGCAAGCTCACCGCTGAGTTCAACGGCAAGCTCGCAATTATCATCTGTGCAGAACGCCGCCTGAAAAGACGAGCGCTCGTTTTTAAACATAGAAAAGCTTTTAATTTCAGTAAATGAAGGATTTTCGTCGGGAAAGATTTTTACTAATGAGCTGAAAATTCTAAGTTCCATAAAAACTCTCCCATTCTTTTATTTTGAGGACATTGACATATCCTTTTCAACTGTTTTATCAACAGCTTTTATAACGGAATTTTCAAATCCGGTTTCTTTGAGCGAACATACACCCTGAATCGTTGTTCCTCCGGGTGAGCAAACGTTTCTGACAAGCTCACTGACGGATTTTTCGCTTTCAAGCAGCATTTTTGCACTGCCGAAAAGCATCTGAGCAGCAATGTCCTGAGCTGTTGATGCAGGCAAGCCGTATTTGATACCTGCGTTTGCAAGTGCATCGGCAAATATATAAGCAAAAGCCGGTGCAGAGCCTGCTATTGCTGTAAAAGCAGAAAAATATTTTTCCTCAAGCTCAACAGCCTTACCAAAACAATTGCAAATATCCAAAACATCTTGTTTTTCATTGCAAGTTACAGCAGGTGAAGCGCAAAGTGCGGTCATTGACTGACCTACAGCCGCGTTTATGTTTGGCATAATGCGGACAACCTTTGCATCAAAGCCTAAAAGTGAAACGATTTTTGAAGTTTCCGTTCCGGCAGCTGTTGATACAACAAGAGTATCAAAAGTTTTGACCGTATCCTTGATTTCTTCAACAAGGGCCGCCAAGTCTTTTGGTTTAACCGCAATTATAACTGTTTCGCAATTTGATGCAACTTGTTTTGCGCTTTTAGCAACGTTAACGCCGAGTTCAGTTTTCAGTTCTGCTGTTTTGGCTCCAAATGCATCAAAAACAAGTATTTCCGATGCATCTGTATGGCCGGAAGCAACAATTCCTCTGATAATAGCAGATGCAAGATTGCCGGTTCCGATAAAACCGAGTTTCATATATAAACCCTCTTTAAATTAAAGTTCAGATGTGCAGTGGGGGCACTTTGTTGCTGCAATTGCAATTTCACTCTTGCAATAGGGGCATTCCTTGGTTGTGGGTTCTGCTGCTTCTTCAGCTGCTTCTTCCTTCTTTTTGAGACCGCTGAGCTTATTGATACCCTTAATAAAAAGGAAAACAACAAAAGCCATAATAAGGAAATTAAGAATTGCGCTGATGAAGTTGCCGTATGTAAGAACTGCTGCGCCTGCTGCCTGAGCTTCTTCAAGAGTTGCATATGCGCCGCCGTCAAGAGCAACAAACTTGCTTGCAAAATCAACACCTTTGGTTAAAAGGCTGATAACCGGCATTACGATATCGTCAACAAGTGACTTAACGATTGCTTGAAATGCACCGGCGATGATAACGCCGACTGCAAGGTCGATTACGTTACCTCTTGTGATGAATGCTTTGAACTCCGAAATAAAACCTTTTGTTTTTGACATTTTTAATTCCTCCTGAATTAATATTCATTATTATTTATAATTTACCAAACTTTAACTCAAAGGTCAACACCTTCAAGGTTAAAATTTGGAATAAAACTTTCAGTTGCGGCTTCGCCGCTTTGAAAAAAACAATTTTCAAAGCCGAGTAAGAGGATTTTTTGTTTAACAAGCGAATATTCTTTTGAAGAAAGCTTGCGGGCAATCGGCGGCATATTCTTAGCTTCGCCGAAAGGCGTATACTGCCGCATAACGCTTATATATGTTTCTTCGGGTAAATTTCGGCTGACCCATTCAAAAATTTTAACAGCCTGAGATATATTGCCCGGCAAAATCATATGCCTGATTATCAAGCCTTTTTTAGCGAGCCCGTTTTTATCAATTTCAAGTGTTCCGACCTGACGGTACATCTCAAGCACAGCCTCAGATGCATATTTAAAATAATCCGCAGCACCTGAATATTTGAGCGCAGGCGCAGAATCAAAATATTTTATATCGGGCAAATAAATATCAATTAACCCTTCAAGCATTTTCAACGTTTCCGCTTTTTCATAACCCGATGAGTTATAAACAACAGGTACGGGAGATTTATATTCTTTCAAAACCTTTGCAAGCATCGGAACATAGTGAGTAGGCGTTACAAGGTTAAGATTATGAACACCTTTTTCTAAAAGATTATCAAAAATCTTCATCAGTTCGGTATCGGTGACTTCCTTGCCGAAAGCAGCGTGGCTAACCTGATAATTCTGGCAATAAACACAGCCCAGATTGCACCCCGAAAAAAACACGGTACCCGACCCGTTGGTGCCGCTCAGCGGCGGTTCTTCCCACATATGAGGAGCAGCCCTTGCAACTTTTATTTTTTCATTTGTTCCGCAAATGCCTTTTCCTGTTTTTCTGTCAACAGCACAATTACGGGGACAAACCGAACAAACCATTTACACCGCCTCCAAACAGACAATGTTCATAAAATATAAATATATTATACAACTAACTTTTACAAATTCAAGCTTTTATTTGTTGCATTATTTTAAAAAATATAGTATAATAATTTTATCTATGTAAGAAAGGGCGATATTATGTTCCTTGCAATTGATATAGGCAACACCAATATAACACTTGGTGTTTATAAAAATAATCAAACTCTTTTTGTTTCACGCCTTGCAACCGACCGTTTAAGAACAACCGACCAGTATGCAATAGAATTCAGCCAGATTTTTGCTCTTTACGGTATTTCAACTGACTGCTTTGAAGGCTGTGCAATGAGCAGCGTTGTGCCTGAGCTTTCAGGCGAAATCAGCGAAGCTGTTAAAAGAATAATCAACATTGAACCTATGATACTCGGCCCCGGCATCAAAACAGGTATGAACATTCTGATTGATAACCCTGCTCAGCTTGGCGCAGACCTGCTCGCCGGCTGTGTAGGTGCCGCGGCTCTTTACCCTCTCCCCTGTCTTGTTATTGACCTTGGCACAGCAAGCAAAATAAGCGTTGTTGACCGCAACGGTTCTTTCAGAGGCTGCACAATTGCACCGGGTATCGGTATTTCTCTCGATGCGCTTTCAGCAAGAACATCCCAGTTGCCGAGCATAAGCCTTAAAACCCCTGCAAAGGCAATCGGCAAAAATACGGTCGATTCAATGCAGTCCGGCACAGTTTTCGGCTATGCCTCAATGATTGACGGTATGTGCGAAAAGCTTGAAGAAGAGCTTGGAGAAAAGGTTATGACAACCGTTGCAACAGGCGGCCTTGCAAAAGACCTTGTCAAAAGCTGCAAAAGAGATATTGTTTACAACGGCGAGCTCATTCTTTACGGTTTAAAAGTCCTTTACAATAAAAACAAAAGATAAATTGTTTCGCTAAATTTTGCGTTGCATCCCTGATATATTAACATCTTTTGTCAGGCGGTCAAAAAAGCGGAGTTAATATGAGATATTAACGAGCATTTTGAGGCCGTATGGCGGAAATATAGCCGTTAAGATAGGGAGCAGCAGCAAGGAGGAATATATATATGTCAAAATCATCCGCAATGAAACGAAACCTTACCACCGCACAACTCGGCGTTTTGAGTGCTCTCATTATTGTTATGACGTTTGTGCCCTACATCGGATACATCAGCTACGGTGCGCTGAGTATCACGTTGCTGCACATACCGGTTATAATCGGTGCGTGCGTGCTTGGGGCAAAGGGCGGCTCAATTCTTGGTGCAGTGTGGGGAATAACCTGCATAATCAAAGCGGTTATGGCTCCCCCCTCTCCGCTTGAAGGAATTATTTTCCGCAATCCTTTGGTTGCATTAATTCCGAGAATTCTCGCAGGCGCAGTTGCAGGCCTTGTGTTCACTCTTGTTGCAAAAAAAGACAAAAGCAAGCACATTGCTTCCGCTTTGGGCGCAATTTTCGGCTGCATATGCAACACAGTCCTTGTTATGGGCAGCATTTACCTTATTTACGGTGAAAGCCACGGCGCAGAGCTCGGAATTGCCTCAGTTAACTTCGGCGGACTTACCAACTATATTCTTGCTGCATTCACAGTTAATGCAGTTATAGAAATCGTTGTTGCTGTTGTTATTGCCATCCCGGTAAGCCTTGCACTAAGAAAAATTAAAACCAAAATCTGATCAGAGACGGTGAAAATCAATGCCTATCAAAATATCAAACGAATTACCTGCAAACAAAGCTCTTGAATCGGAAAACATATTTGTTATGACCGAAGAAAGGGCGATTGCTCAGGATATAAGACCGCTTCGAATACTTATACTCAATCTTATGCCTACAAAAATTGAAACCGAAACGCAGATTCTCAGGTTGCTGAGCAACTCCCCGCTTCAGGTTGATATTGATTTGCTTCAGGTTAAATCGCATAAATCAAAAAACACTTCTGCAGAACATATGCTTAAGTTTTACAAAACCTTTGATGAGATTTGCAGCCAGAAGTTTGACGGTATGATTGTGACGGGTGCACCGGTTGAAAACCTCCCCTTTGAAGAGGTTGACTACTGGGATGAGCTTTGCGAAATTCTTGAGTGGAGCAAAAAGAACGTTTACTCAACATTTCATATTTGCTGGGGTGCTCAGGCCGCTCTTTATTATCATTACGGGGTGCCTAAGTATCCGCTTGAAGAAAAACTCTTCGGCGTTTTTCCCCACAGATGCCTTGATAATTTTCACCCGTTGATGCGAGGCCTTGACGATGAATATTATGTTCCCCATTCAAGGCACACAAAAAACGAAATGAGCGATATTGCACTTGTTAAAGACCTTCAGATTATCTCCTATTCCGAGCAAGCAGGCGTTCATCTTATTTCGGATATGGCATGCAGAAAATTCTTTGCAACCGGCCATTCGGAATATGACCGCGATACGCTTTCAAAAGAATATTTCAGAGATGTTAACAAAGGTCTGAATATAAAGATGCCGTATAACTATTTTCCCGATAACGATGCGACAAAAACTCCCGTTATGTCCTGGAGAAGTGCGGCAAATCTGATTTTCACCAACTGGCTCAACTATTTTGTATATCAGCAAACCCCCTACGATTTAAGCACACTTTAAAAAATAAAACAGGGCTGAGAAATCAGCCCTGTTAATTAAAAAATCCTCAAATAACATAGATATTATAAATCGCAACACCTACAAACAGAATGTGAAAAAACATTTCAAGAGGCAACCCAAGCATAAACTTAATATGCTTTGTTTTATGCCTTATAACTTTCATTGTAACATAAATCGGCAAAGCAGCCCCGAAAAGACCGAGAAGCATCAGCGTTTTTTCGGATATTCTCCACTTGTTATTCATTGCCGCTGTTTTGTCTTTAACGGTTAAACAAACAGAAGTAACAGCCAAAAGAACGTAATAAATCAGGAATAGTATCATATATATATTTTCATTCATTTGAATCACCTTTTTTGAGAGGAACATTATGAAAAGATTAATTCCGTTTTTTATTATTATATCCTTTTTGCTTACCTCCTGTCAATATTCAGGTAAAACCGAACTTCCAAAAAACTCAGAAAAAGAACCTGTCAAAGCGGTATGGGTATCGTGTTACGATTACACCTGTGCTGCCGGTAAAAGCGAAAATGATTACAGAAAAATAACCGATGAGATGTTTACCAACATTAAAAATTGCGGTTTCAACACAGCTTTTGTTCATTTAAGAGCTTTCGGCGACTCATTTTATAAGTCGGATATTTTTCCTTATTCATCATATATTGCAGGTGAAGAGGGAGCTGAGCTTCCTTTTGACCCATTTGTAATTTTGCTTGAAAGCGCAAAGAAAAACTCCGTAAGCATTCACGGTTGGATTAACCCTTTCAGAATTTCTTACAACAACAATCCTGAGCTTTTAAGCAGCAAAAATCCCGCAAAAATCATTCTTGATTCAGGCAACGCCGACGGCGATGTCTGCATTCTTGAAAACGGAATTTTTCTTAACCCTGCCGCCACATACGCTCAAAAGCTTGTACTTGACGGAATAAGAGAAATCATTAACAAATACAGCATAAGCGGAATACACATAGACGATTATTTTTATCCAACAGCCGACCCTGCAATTGACGAATTTCAATATTCGGAATATCTTTCGCAAGGCGGAAAATTACCGCTGAACGAGTGGAGAACAGAAAACGTTACAGCTTTCACTGCAGGGTTGTACTCAGCCGTAAAAGCTGTTAATCCGCAGTTGACTGTAAGCATCAGCCCGTGTGCAATAGCCGAAACAAACAAAAACGAGCTTTATGCCGACTGTGAGCTTTGGCTCAAGCAAAAAGGCTTTGCTGATATAATTATTCCGCAGATATATTTTGGCTTTGAACACGAAAAAAACGGCTTTATTAAGCTTGCCAAAGAATGGGCTGAACTGCCCAGACACAGCAAAGTTAAGCTTATGTGCGGAATTGCCGCATACAAATGCTCTTTGACCGATGAATATGCCGGCAAAGGTGAAAAAGAATGGATAACAAAAAACGATATTCTTACCCGTCAGCTTGAATATATTTCGGCTGACCAAAACTATTCGGGTTTTGCTGTTTTTTCTTACAGCGACCTTATCAGAGAAAACTGCAAACAAGAAATTGACGGTATAAAAATTTTATTAAAAAACGGGGAAACTAAATGAAAAACTCAAAAGCACTCATAGCGGCAATTATCAGCATTGCCGTGCTGATTGTAGGCATTACAGCTGCAATCATACTTACAAATATTTTTTCAGATAAAAACGAAGAAGAAGCAACAACAGCTCAGGTTTCAACAACCGCTGAGCAGCAGGCAATTTTGCCTTCACGCCCCAAAAGCGCAAAACCCGATTCAATTGTTGCTGCTGTCTATTCTTCTTATTCGGAAGAAAGCGTTTCTGAAACAGCATTGTTTAAAGATAACGGATTCAACACGGTTATTTTTGAGCTTACTGCCGAAAATGCAGAACAGGTTAAGCCGTTGCTCACCGCCGCAAAGGATAACGGCCTTTATTTCGGTGTAAAAACCGACGTTGAAAAAGATTCGGTTTATCTTGAAAATTTTATTAAAGAAAACAATGTTGATTTTGTTATTCTCAGCGGCTGTGACAGCAATCCCGCCCCGATTTGCGAAAAAATCAGAAGCATTGATTCGCTTATTCAAATCGGCATCGAG
Organism: Acutalibacteraceae bacterium; assembly: GCA_045590675.1. Lineage (GTDB taxonomy): Bacteria > Bacillota > Clostridia > Oscillospirales > Acutalibacteraceae > CAG-177. The sequence continues at coordinate 11,406 of JAZNRJ010000048.1, read as the reverse complement.
CCGGCTTATTGCTCAAATGCAACAGAAAACATAACAAACACCGTTGAAAACGGCTTTGCCGATTTTGTTTTTCTTGTTCAGAGCGGAAATGACGAAACGGGCTTTAAAGTTTTCAAAGCCGGCCAAAGTGCATGGAATGAAGAATCCTGCCCCCTTTGGCTTTGCCACGACCTGACGGGCCTTTCATCTTTTTCAAGCCAGAAGACATCTGATATGATTTCGCTTATCTCAAGATCAGCCGATATGATTATGTGCCGTTCCCTTTCATTTTTCCCCTATTCCGATATTGCCAAAGCAAAGGGCAGTTCGGCTCAGGCTGTAATCGGATATATAAAAGAAAGAGACACCTATCTGCTTGACAAAGAGTTTGAGATTTTGAACTATGGCAAAACTAACATAACTGTTGATAAACCCAGCATAACATTCAAGGGCACTTCAAGCCCGCTGAACGAGCTTTTATGCAACGGCCAAAAAATCAACGTTGCCGCAACCGGTGATTTTTCGCTTGACATTAAGCTCAAAGCAGGCGACAACAATGTTATTTTTGAGCACAAAGGCAAAACCTACACTTATAAAGTAACATACAAAGTTAAGCTTCTTAAATCCGTTACTCCGTCTGAATATGTATCGGTTCCCGGTGAGATGGAAGTTGAAGTTTCTGCCGTTGCGCTCAAAGGCGCCGCTTTGACTGTTACTTTTAACGGAAAAACATATAAAATGACACAGAGTGAAGGCTATGAATCGTCTGACGAAAACTCACCCGACACAGATTCGGATTTCACAACATATACCGCAACGCTTCAGACTCCGCCAAGCAAAACCTCCGAACAAAAGCTCGGAGCATTTAAAGTAAAAGCAACCTACGGTTCGCTTATCGAAACAATTGAGGGCGGCAGCATAACGGTTACGGCAGAGCTTCCCCCTCCGCCTCCCCCGACCACGGAGCCCCCCACAACAACCACTACAACAACAGAACCTGAAACAAGCGAAGTTGAGACAAGCCCTGACGAATCAACCGAAGAACAATCAGAACCCGAAAATTCAGATACTCCTGAAACATCGGCAGAAGAAACAGAGTCAAACACCGAATCAACAACAGAAGACAATTTCTCATCAACGCTTCAAAAATATTCTTACACTAAGGATTACGGTCTCGGCAGAGCAACCGTTTGTGAAATAATTGACGATTACGTTGAAGTTTTCCCAGGCAACACAAACAAAACCTATTCGGTTCCCGACTGTTCGCCCTTACTCAAAGGAACGGTTGACTATGTTAAAAACACAGCTGAATTTGACGGCGATACATATTACATACTGTCATCAGGAGTTAAAGTTCCCAAAGGCAGAACAGAAAGACTGGCTTCAGGCGAAAACGGCACCATAACCCACGTCAGAGTCACAAGCGGATATGTAATGCCCAAAAACAACATAACGGTTGTTTCAACCAAATGCACAGATAAAGAAACCGTTATTGTTCTTGATATGAACCGCACAGTTGCTTTTAACGCAAAGCTTTTGGGCCAGACTTACGGCTCATATAACGGCAGACCTGTTACGGTTTCAAAGCTCAACTGCAATGCGCTTGAATTCACATTCAGCGATACTTCAACCGCAACCGGTGACATTCGCTTTACAAATTCTGTTTGCAAAAATGCCGAGTGGGATTCAAACAGTGCCAAAGGCACAGTTACACTGACATTAAACCTTGCAAAAGCAGGCAAGTTTTACGGTTTCCACTATGAATACGGCCAAAACGGAACACTTAAAATAAGCATAAAACACAAACCGACTTCCCTCAGCAATTACACAATTATGCTTGACCCCGGCCACGGCGGAATTGACGTTGGCGCAATCTGTGCCAACTCATCAATAGATTACGGCTACGAAAAGCAGATTAACATTTCACTTGCAACCAAGATAAAAGACCTGCTTGAAGCTGAAGGTGCAACCGTAATTATGACAAGAAACACCGACAAATGGGTTTGCTACGCTGACAGAAACAATGCTGTCAGAAGCAAAAATCCCGATATGTTTATCTCCATTCACTGCGACTCAAGTTCTTCATCCTCCGCAACGGGCACTTCAGCTTATTATTACAGAGCTTATTCTCAGCCGCTTGCAAAAGCCATTCACGAAAGACTTGTTGATGCATATGAGAATGAGATTTACACAGCCAACCAGGTTACAAAAACAGACAGAAACACCAATTTCTATGCCTTCAGAGTAACAAGAGTTGAAGAATGTCCCGCAATTCTGATTGAATACGGCTTTATTTCAAACACAATCGAATGCGAAACCCTTCAGAAAGCAAAAACAAGAGATACTCTTGCAAAGGCAACCGTTGAAGGTATAAAAGATTATATCAGCGAAAGCTGATCGAAGAGGATTTATTCATATATTTGCTGACAGCACCGCAAAGCCAAAACGCAGGCAAGCTGAGCAAAAGCCACGCCAAAGAAAACTGTGGGCACACCTGACCCATAAAATTCAGCGGTTTATCCGAATAATCCCATACATTCCACCCCAAACGTACATTAACTATAAGTCCGACTGCCAGCTCAAGGCTTGTTATCATAACACAGCCGAGCAGGCATTTGGCAAAGATATTGATGTTTGTGCTTTGGTTGATTAAATAGGCAAGAGCCAAAAAAACGCCTGCCGTCAACGGCATTGTCCAATGGGTATAACCCCTTGCAATTATTTCAACAAGGCCGTAACTGACAGCCCCCAATCCAAAACACATTAATAAATCTTTAGTTTTAGCCATTCAATCACCTATTATATATTTCTCAAAAGAGGTACTTTTATGCGGCAAATGACAGCTTTGGTAAAACCATCATCGTCGCTTTGCAACCTGAAATGCAGTTATTGTTTTTATTGTGACGAAACTGAGCAAAGAAAAAAGAATTCCGCTTGCATTATGAACATTGAAACTGCAGAAAACCTGATAAAAAAAGTTCTTGATTTCTGCGGTGAAAATTCAGACATTTCATTTATGTTCCAAGGCGGTGAGCCGCTTATGGCAGGTCTTGGTTTTTTTGAAATTTTTGTTCGAACAGCCGAAAAACTCAGAACTCAGGGAACAAGAATCCGGTATTCGCTTCAGACAAACGGAACTCTGATTAACAAGGAATTTTGCGAGTTTTTTAAACGCAATAACTTTCTTATCGGCGTTTCGCTTGACGGCAACGAGGCTTTACACAACGCACACAGAAGCAATTCATACAATAACGTTATGAAAGGCATTGAACTGCTTAAGGAACACGGCGTTGAGTTTAACATTCTTTCTGTTATAACATCAAAAACAGATGCGAAAGAGCTTTTTGAATTCTACAAAACCAACGGTTTCAGGGATGTTCAGCCCATATACTGCCTTGACCCGCTCAGCGGCGAAAAATCGGAATACAGCCTTGACGCAAAAGCACTCGCACGTTTTAAGAAAAGGTTTTTTAACCTTTGGTTTAACGAAATATCGGCAGGCGGCAGATTTTATGTCAGAGATTTTGACAATCTCCTTTCGCTTCTAACAAAAGGAGTGGCCGAGCAATGCGGCGCAAGCGGAAGATGCAATGCGCAGCTTGTTGTTGAAGCTGACGGTACCTGCTACCCCTGCGATTTTTATTGCCTTGATGAATTTGAATGTGCCAATATAAATGAAGCGTCAATTGAAGATATTCTTAACTCCAACGGACTGCGTGCTTTTATGGAGCACGATGAAAAAAGAAATCCGCTTTGCCAAAACTGCCGTGTTAAATCAATCTGCAACGGCGGCTGCAAAAGATACAGAAGCCTTTACAATCAGCTTGAGGGTTACTGCCCTCAGATGGATTTTATACTGCACGCAATTGACAAACTAAAATCTCTTTAAGGTGGTAAAGCTATGAACAGACCAAATATAATTTTTTATTTTTCCGACCAGCAAAGAGCGGATTCAGCAGGATGCTACGGTCAGAAACTGCCCGTAACCCCCAATCTCGACGAAATGGCAAAGGAAGGCACTCTGTTTGAAAACGCATTCACCTGCCAGCCCGTTTGCGGCCCTATGCGTGCTTGCCTGCAAAGCGGCACTTATGCTTCTCAAAACGGCTGTTACCGCAACGACATCGCTCTGCCCCTTGACTGCAAAACAATTGCCCATTACCTCAAAGATTCGGGTTATGACACCGCATATGTAGGCAAATGGCACCTTGCTTCTGATAAAAACAACGATTATAAAACCAAAGCTGTACCCGTTGAACGCAGAGGCGGTTACGATTACTGGCGTGCATCGGATATTCTTGAATTTACATCTCACGGATATAACGGTTATGTTTATGACGAAAACAACAACCGTCTCAATTTCAAAGGCTACAGAGCTGACAGAATCAACGATTATGCAGTTGAATATCTTAAGCAAAAGCACGAAAAGCCGTTTTTTATGTTCATTTCACAGCTTGAACCCCACCATCAGAATGACAGGCTGCGTTTTGAAGCTCCCAAGGGTGCAAGCAAAAATTTTAAAAATTACGATACTCCCGGCGACCTTAAAGGAATGCTCGGCGATTGGAAAATAATGTATCCCTCCTACCTTGCCTGCTGCAACAGAGTTGATATGAACTTCGGCAAGCTTATTCAGACCCTCAAGGATGAGGGCCTTTATGACAACACGGTTATAATTTACACCTCTGACCACGGTTGCCATTTCAGAACACGTAATTTTGAATATAAGCGTTCCTGCCACGAAGCCAGCACAAGAGTTCCTCTTGTTATAACGGGCGGAGCTTTCACCGGCGGCGGAAAAGTCAGCGACCTTGTTTCGCTCATTGACCTGCCTGCAACAGTGCTTGATATTGCAGGAGTTGAAATTCCCGAACACTTTGAAGGCAAAAGCATTCAGGACCTCAAGGGTCACGAGAGCGTGTTTATGCAGATTTCCGAAAGCCAGATCGGCAGAGCTGTCAGAACAGACAGATGGAAATACAGCGTTTCTGCAAAGAATGCCGACCGTGCTTTTGCGCCAAAATATACTGAAGATTTTCTTTATGACCTTGATAACGACCCCTACGAAAAGAACAACCTTATTGCAGACCCGGCATATAAGGATATAAAAAATGAGCTGCGTGAAATTCTTCTTGAATATATGAAGAAAATCAACGAGCCCAACCTTGATATTGAGTTGAAATAGGTGATGATATGAAAGCAAAAATTACCCTCGCCAAAGAATTCAGAATAGGCGATATCGACAAACGCATTTACGGCTCATTTATTGAGCATCTCGGCAGAGCCGTTTACGGCGGTATCTATGAACCCGGCCATCCAACGGCTGATGAAAACGGTTTGCGTCAGGATGTTATCGACCTTGTTAAAAAGCTGAACGTTCCGATTGTACGCTACCCCGGCGGCAACTTTGTTTCAGGCTACAAATGGGAAGACGGCGTCGGTCCCGTTGAAAACAGACCCAGAAGACTTGAACTTGCCTGGGGAACAACAGAGCCCAACTATTTTGGCACAAATGAATTCCTGAATTGGTGCAAAAAAGCTAATGCTGAATGTATGATGGCGGTTAACCTCGGAACAAGAGGACCCGAAGAAGCAAGAAACCTTGTTGAATATTGCAACCACAAATCAGACTCATACTGGTCGGATTTAAGGCGTTCTCACGGCGTTGAAGAGCCGCACAACATCAAGCTCTGGTGCCTTGGCAACGAGATGGACGGCGGTTGGCAGATGGGTGCAAAAACCGCCTTTGAATACGGACGTGCCGCTCTTGAAGCTTCAAAACTTATGAAGTGGACAAGCCCCGGAATTGAAACTGTTCTTTGCGGTTCATCAAGCAGAAATATGCCCACCTTTGCAAAATGGGAGGCGGAAAGCCTTGAAATCGCCTATGACAGCGTTGATTATGTTTCGCTTCACCAGTATTACGGCAACCACGATGATGACACTCAAAGCTTCCTTGCAAGAAGCCTTGAATTTGATGATTTTATCTATTCCGTAATCTGCACCTGCGACTATGTTAAGGCAAGAAAACGCTCCAACAAAACAATCAACCTTTCGTTTGATGAATGGAACGTATGGTACCATTCAAACAACGCTCCTTATGAAAAATGGAGCATCGCTCCCCCGCAGCTTGAGGATATTTATAATTTTGAAGATGCTTTGCTTGTTGCATCGCTTATGATTACTCTTTTGCGTCATTGCGACAGAGTTAAGATTGCCTGCCTTGCTCAGCTTGTTAATGTTATCGCCCCCATTTTCACACAGACAGGCGGCGGAGTTTTTGAGCAGACAACATATTTCCCCTTTATGCACATTTCCAACTACGGCAGAGGAGCCGCTCTCCTGCCACTTGTTGACTGTCCAAAATATGACTGCAAGGCTTTTACGGATGTTCCTTACATTGAAACAATTGCAACATATAACGAAGAAAATGAAGAAATGACAGTTTTCTGCGTTAACAAAAGCCTTGACGAAAGCGTTCTTCTTGACATAAGACTGCTTGATTTTGAAGGCTATAAACCTTTTGAATTCATCTCTATGGACGGATATGATAAAAAGGCCGAAAACAGCTTTACCGCTGTTAATGTTAAGCCCCACAACAACCCCGTGCCGTCAATTGATTCAGACAAGGTTGAAGTTGAGCTTAAGCCTTTCAGCTGGAATGTAATCAGACTTAAAAAAGCATAATAATCAACAAAAGCAACGGACAAAAATCCGTTGCTTTTGCTTTTTAGAATTCACATATGCTGTTTACTATAAAAGCACTGTCGCTGTATTTCTTTGCACCCGATTCAAAAATACCTGTAACCTTGCCGTTTATACAGTCAATACCTTCAAGCATAGGCGGCAAGCGGCGTTCATCGGTTTTATCTGCATTGCTCAGAAAATATTCGTTAACCTCAGTATCACCGTAATTGACATTAAAATCGGCATCGGTTTTTGTTACATCGGCATAGATTTTAAGGAACGAATCGTTATCTCTGCCAAAAGAGGTTGCAAGGGCAAAAGTTCCGTCAGCCTGCCTTGCAAAGCCCTGAACACAGTTGGGAGTTGCAAAAACAAAAGCAGGGGTAACTTCTTTATCGAGATAGAATCCGTTAACATCTTCAAGCTTATATGCGTTGCAAACTGAATATGAAGTTTCAAAAAGAGAAATTATTCTGTGGTGAGAAATATCGGTATCATAACCGCCGTCAGCTTCATAAGTGTAAAACTCACCTGCATAAAGATATTCGCCGTCACAGCTCAGATAGGAGCATTTAACATCGGTTTCAATAGCCTGACCTATTGCTGTGCTTGAGCCGTCAGGCAAAAGTGCAAGAACGGCAAGCGGTACGCGGTTTATTTTTTTACCGTTGGCGATGTAAAGATAAACTTCATCTGTTGCAATTCCTCCTGCATGACCCTTAAATGCTTCACCGCTGTTTTCGGTAAGATTAACAGTTTTCACCCTTACGCAGTTTTTGGCATCAACAAAAATCAGTGCTGATGCTTCTTTATCGCGATAAGCCGAAACAATATGTAAGCCAAGGGTTTCGCTGAAGCAATAGCCCTGGGGAACATAACCGTTTTCGGTTTCAGGTATTGCACAAAGCTCGGTATAATCCGAATAATTATTTCTGAATTCAAAAAGTCTTCTGAGAGTTCTTGCAACAGTTTCGGCATAACCTTCAACTGTTCTGCGAAATTCGCCGGGGGTGCCTGTAATAAATCCGTCACCGAAAGCGGCACTTGCCGGCACAGCAAACGAAGTTAAAAACATAACGGCAACTGAAATAAGGGCAATTATTTTTTTGATTTTCATATTATCACTCCATTTAAAAAGGCAGTCAGAAGACTGCCTTTTGCGTTGTTATTATTCAAGGTTGTTAAGCATTTCACAAAGCTCGATATAGAAACTCTGTGTTTTCTGAGCATCAGCAAAAAGACCGATTGCGCTGCCGTGGTCACCTCTTTGAACAGGCATTACTTGCCAGATACCTTTTTCAATTTTCTGTGCATCAAAATCTTTATACGGTTCATCAAGCGGATATTTCTGACTTTCCGTGTTAACAAGGGCATCATTTGCAAGCCATTCGCTGTAATCAACCCCAGTTACCGGGTCGGTAAATTTCAGAGCCCCCATAAACAACGCTGTTAAAAATATAACAGGATTGGTTTTTATATCGGGAACTTGTATGCCGAGCGGTGCAAATTCGTGGGTTGTTGAAAAAGCATATGAGAAATAGTAGATATTCTCATTAATATCAAGCGAATTGTTCAGTTCAACCGTGCCTTCCGGGGTAAGGTCATACTGGCAGGAGTCATTTTTATTTTGGTTAATTAGAATCATTGATTCAATCAAACCGTCCGCTTTTTCTCCGTTAGGTATATCGGTTAAGCCGAACTGCTCAAGGTGAAAATCAACAAGACGTCCGTTAAGATAGCCTCTGCCGAGAACCGCAGCATACAGATAGCTGAAATTCTGAACAATACGGTCTAAAAAAAGCGCTTTTAACGGATAATAAACAGATGCACTGTTATGGGGAGTGCAGATTGTTGTTGCACTCTTTATCCAATCGCCTTTGCCGCCTGTGAAAAGGCCGGAAATATCATCGGCTTCAGTTGCGGCAATTTCTTCAGGCGAACCCTCGGTTAAAAGCTGAATGAGAACTCTTATTGTTGTTCCGCCGAAACTGTGGCCAATAAGGTGAATCTGTTTAATTTTACCTGCCTCATCAAGCTCACCCCAATCGGGCACAAGAGCCTGATAATATGTTCTGCCGAAGCGGTCATGGTTATTGGCCTTTGAATGAGCAACACCGTAGTCAACGGTTGAGCCGATAATCTGGGCATAAAGCTCACAAGCTCTGTCCCAGGCACTGCTCAAAGGACCTACAGAGGAAGAATAGCATTCATACCCCTCACTCTGAAGATAACTCATCAAATCGCCCGTTGTTGCTCCCCAATAAGGAATAATACCGTTGATTCCTTCGGCACCGCCCCAACCGTTAAGGCCGTGAACAAATATAAAAGGTGATTCATTTTTGGGTTGCCAGCTATCGGATGCTGCAACCGCATTAATGCTGAAGATGGTTAAAACTATGCACACAGAAATCAACACAGATAAAAATTTTTTAAATTTCATTTAACCAACTCCTTAAAATTAATTATTCGTTTTTATGTAAGTTTTAAAATTCAGTTAAGGTTGCCAACCTTTTTGATAACGGATACGCAATCATCATAATCCATAATCTTGGGCACGGGATAAAGAGGATTGCCTTCTTTGAGGGCACGTTTTGCGATAGTGGGAATATCCTTTTCCTGAATATCAATGTGTTCAGGGATATTCATAAGCTTATTGTATTCTTTAATTTTAGCGATAAAGAACTGAGCTTTTTGTGCATCTGTCATACCGGTTGTTTCAAGGCCTGCAATATCAGCAAGCTTTGCAAGGCGTTCATATGCGGATTCGCCGAAATATTCAAGTACATAGGGTAGAATTACTGCATTTGCAAGGCCGTGAGGAGTTCCGTACATACCGCCAAGGTTATGAGCGATTGCGTGAACATAGCCAACATAAGCTCTTGTGAAAGCAATACCCGCAAGATATGATGCTTCAAGCATATTTTCTCTTGCCTCAATATCCTTGCCGTTTTCATAAACTTTAAGAATGTTATCAAAAATCATTTTTGTTGCTTTTTCGGCAGCAGCGGCTGTTTCTTTGGTGTTGCTGTGGCCGATATAAGCTTCAACAGCGTGGGTAAGAGCATCCATACCTGTTGTTGATGTGATGTGAGGAGGAAGACCTACTGTAAGCTCCGGGTCAAGAACTGCATATTTGGGACGGAGAACGGGGTCCTGAAGAGCATATTTTTCATGGGTTCTGGGGTCAGAAACAACCGCTGCGATTGTTGTTTCCGAGCCTGTGCCGGCGGTTGTGGGAACAGCATAAAGAGCAGGAAGCTTCTTGAGGATTTTGAGAGTACCTCTCATCTGCTGAACAGTCTTTTTGGGTTTAGCAATCCTTGCGGCTGCAACTTTTGCACAATCCATAGGTGAACCGCCGCCGAAAGCAACAAGAGCCGAGCAGTTGTTATCAACATAAAGCTGCCTTGCTTCTTCAATATTATCAATTGTAGGGTTAGGCTGAGTGCCGTCATAAACAGCATACTTAACACCTGATTTTTCAAGGCCTTCAAAAAGGCCGTCAAGAAGATGAAGGTTCATAAGACCTTTATCTGTTACAACAAGAACGCTGTTGTGGCCGTTAGCCTTAACAACTTCAGGAAGCTTTTTAACGCTGCCTGCTCCTTTAATAAGCTCAGGCTCTTTCCAATTAAGGAAGTTAACCGCAACTCTGAAAACACCCTGATATGTTCTGCAAAAAGCTTTGAATAATATTGATGCTGCCATATAATTACCTCAATTCTGAAAATATTTTACAGAAACATTATATCACAAGCATTTTGCATTGGCAATAGCCAATCAAATTAATTAATTATTGAAATAATTATATTTTAGTGTTATACTTTAATCAAATAATGTTCCGGAGGAAATAAAATATGCTTAAGATTTCAACTTTTGAAAAAAAATTCGTTGACTCCGAAGGCAGAGAACGCATATTCAACGGCGTTAACCTTTGCGATAAGGGTTACTTTGACCCCGCTCAAAACAAGAGAATATATGAGCTTCCTTTCAACGAAGAGCTTATTTCAAAGCTCAGCAAGTTCGGCTTCAACCTTGTCAGATTGGGCATAACCTGGGACGCAGTTGAGCCCAAACCCTTTGAATATAATGAAGAATTTCTTAACAGACTTGAAAAGGTTGCCGATTTGTGCGCAAAATACGGCATTTATTTCTTCCTTGATATGCATCAGGACCTTTATTCTGCCAGCACAGATGTCGGCGACGGCGCACCCGGTTGGGCAAGCCTTTCTGACGGATATAAATTCAAAAAAACAAAAATTGTTTGGGCAGAAGGATATTTTTGGGGTAAAGCTGTTCACAAGAGCTTTGATAATTTTTGGGCCGACAAAGAGGTTAACGGGGTTTCTCTTCAGACATATTTTTGCAAAATGTGGCAGCACGTTGCCGAAAGATTCAAGGACCACCCTGCCCTTTTCGGCTTCGATATGCTTAACGAGCCCTTCCCCGGCACAGACGGAGGCAAGGTTTTCCGCAAACTGATTGCAAGCATTGCAAAAACCGTCCTCACCGACAAACGCTGCAATATAGGCTGGATGGCAAAGCAGATTATCTCAGGCAATGCAATCAAAGTGCTTGAGCCGTTTGATGACCCTGACCTCTTCCGCAAGGTTACAAGCGCCGCAAACGGACTTATCTATAAATTCGACGGCGGCGCATATTCACAGTTCCTCAACAGAACGGCAAAGGCTATGCGTAACGTTACCGACAACGGTATTATGATTATGGAAAACAGCTATT
>JAZNRJ010000047.1:0-83899 GCA_045590675.1 Acutalibacteraceae bacterium | reverse complement strand
TGTCTGGAACGAGTGTTACCGTGTGCTTAAAAAGGGCGGCAGATTGCTTTCGGGACTTGATAATGGCATTGACTATTTGTTTGAAGAAGATGATCCGTTGAAAGTTGTTAATCACTTGCCGTTCAATCCACTCAAAATGCCAAAGGAACGACTTGACGCAATGATTGCAAACGGTGATGGCGTACAGTTCAGCCATACATTAGATGAACAAATCGGCGGTCAGCTCAAAGCAGGATTTACACTCAAAGCATTATACGAAGACCGTGACGGAGAAGGCGGAAACATAATCGGCAAATATTATCCGCAGTATATTGCTACATTTGCTGTGAAATAAGGTGAGTTTATGACAATGCAAGTTAAAAACAAAGAGCAACTGAATATTTGTCTTGATATAATCCGTAGCAGTTTTATGACAGTTGCGGGTGAGTTTGGATTGACTGAAAACAACTGTCCTTCACATACTGCATTTACGAGCTTTGATAAGCTTGAAAAGCAGTTTGACGATGGCAGACCAATGTATATGTTTTATCAAGATGAAATCCCTGTTGGTTATTTTTCTCTTGCGAAGTGCAGTGATGAAGAATGGGAATTGAACAACCTTGCAGTATTACCTGAATATCGTCATTTAGGTATCGGTAAAGCAATGGTTAATTATGCTGTTAAAATGGTTAAAAGCTATGGTGGTAATAAAATATCAATCGGTATAATTGAAGAAAACACAACACTAAAAAATTGGTATTTGAAACTCGGTTTCACACATGTTTCAACACGTAAATTTGAGCATTTACCTTTTACGGTTGGTTGTATGGAGATGAAATTATAATATGGATAAAAAATATGATTTATTAAACGCAATCAAACTGAATACTGAAACGATGTTTATTAATGCAGATATAATGCTTCAGACCTGCGATATGGACTATGTTCTTTGCGATATGCCGATTTGGAAACATTGTTACCATATGTTACACAGTTTGGACCAATGGTACATAAATCCTAAAGAATATGAGCATCCGCCGTTTCATACGGAAAATTTAAACTCTCTTGATATTGCAAGTGAAGCAACATTGTCAAAAGCGCAGTTGCAGGAGTATTTGCAAAGCATAAAAGCAAAAATCACAGATTATCTGAACAGCCTTGATGATGAAATGTTATATGAGATACCAACCGGTTGCAAGCAAAATAGACTTTGCTTAATAATGTCGCAGTTCCGCCATTTCTATGCACATTTAGGTAATATAAATGCAACTACTATAATCGAAACCAATAAATGGCCCAGAGTTGTTGGGATAACAGGAAAAAGCGGCAAGTCAACATCAGGGCTTTATGAGTAAAGAAGGAAAATTATGATAAGAAAAGCAACGCTAAATGACACAAGAGTATTAGCAGAATTAGCGATACAGATGTGGTGTAATCACACGATATCGGAACTTAATGCAGATTTTGCCGAGATTATAAACAGCAATGATGCTGTTTGTTTAATAAAATATGTTGATGATATGCCCGTTGGTTTTGCTCAATGTCAGCTTCGCCACGATTATGTTGAGGGTACACACTCGTCTCCCGTTGGTTATCTCGAGGGAATATTTGTTATTCCCGAATATCAGCATAAAGGCTATGCCAAAGAACTGTTGCACAAATGTGAATTATGGGCAAAAGAAAAAGGATGTTCAGAATTTGCAAGCGACTGTGAACTCGACAACATAAACAGTTTAAACTTTCATATGGCAATGGGGTTTGAAGAAGCAAACCGTGTTATATGTTTCAGAAAAGAGTTGAGGTAATTCAATATGGTCAGAAAAGCAACTAATAACGATATACCTGCGATAGCCGAATTATACCGTGAGCAATTCAGAGAAATGGCAAAGCTGATTCCCGATTTTATCAAAGAGGGAGACCAGAGCACAGAGTTTGTTGAGAATACAATTGCTAATGAAGAGTCAGACATTCTTGTCTATGAGAACGATGGTGTGGTTGTCGGTTTTATCCTGCTTCAAGCCAAAACAAGACCTGATTTTGAATTTATGCATCCCGGAAAGTATTGCTATATAATGGACATAATCGTAACCGAAAATCATCGTGGTAAAGGCTTCGGAACAGCTTTAATGAACGCTGCAAAAGATTGGGCAAAAGAACGGAATTGTAATTTTATAAATCTTGATGTTCTTGTAAATAACTCCGGTGCAATCAAACTCTATGAAAAACTCGGCTTTATCCCCAAAGCACAGGAAATGTATTGTAAATTATAAAAGAAGGTGTTACAAATGGCAAAAGTCATTTTAATCTGTGGTAAAATATGCTGCGGTAAAACTACATATGCACAAAAACTACGCAACGAAAATAATGCAGTATTGCTCTCGGTTGATGAAATAACACTTGCTCTTTTCGGTCAGCATTGCGGTGATAAACACGATGAATATGTGGAAAAAACTGAGAAATATCTGTTAAATAAATCTTTGGAGCTTATTAATAAAGGTATCAACGTTGTTCTTGATTGGGGCTTCTGGACAAAAGCAGAACGGAAAGCAGTAAAAGAGTTTTACAAATCCCGTAATATCAAATGCGAGCTTCATTACATTGATATAAGCGATGAAACATGGAAATCTCGCTTGCATAAGAGAAACAACGCTGTGCTTGCAAATGAAACAAGTGCCTATTATGTTGACGATAACCTTGCCGCAAAATTCGCTTCGATATTCGAGGTACCAAGTGAAGATGAGATTGATATAATCTATAGAGGAAATACGAATGGGTGAATTTGAATTTTTTAGCAACTTTGATGCTATATCTGACGATGAGATTAATTTAAGAATTTCTCAAAAATATCAAGGTGATGACGAGTTGTTGCCATTCTATTACTACGATATTTGTGTCGGCGATATCGCTGTCGGTAAAATTAGCGTGCGTATAGGCAACAACTATCATTCGTATTACAACGGAAATATCGGTTATGAAATTGATAAGGAAATTACGCCTATAATGCCTGTAAACTTGTGTTACAAGTTGCAAAAGCTCACGGTATGAATGAATTGATATTGACTTGTGATGAAAGTAACATCGCCTCATATAAAACAATTGAAAAACTTGGAGCGGATCTCATTGAGATAGTAAAACCTCCAGAAGATTATTTTGCATATCGTGAGGATATGGAGAAACAGAGGATATATAAATTATGTTTAAAAAAATGAAAACGCAATACAGAGAAATGGCAGAGTACGATATTGAAAAGGTTGTACCTCTGTATATTGAATATTATAACAACAAAGAAGATGGAGAATGGACAGCCGAAACTACATACAAACGTATTCATCAAGTGTGGAGCCGTGAAGATTCATATTGTTTGATTTTGGAAGACAATGGAACAGTTATTGGCTTTGCAATGGGTTATTTTGAGCAGTATGATGATTGCTTTGCTTATGATTTGGTTGAGATCGTTGTATCAACCAAACTTCAAAATCAAGGTGTTGGCACAAAGTTTATGAATGAGCTTGAAAAACGGATAAAAGAAAAAGGCGCTATGCTGATACAGTTGCAAGCCGTCAACGATAACCACCACAACCATTTTTACGGCAAACTTGGTTACAAAGATGCAACAAATCTGACATTAAAAACAAAGGTTTTATAATTTCAAAATTAATTTGAGGACATAAATATGCGCATCGTAAGAAAGCTAAAAACAACAGAACTCCCAATGCTTATAGAACTGTTCAACTATAAAGATGTTGATGATATGATTACAGAAAACACTCGCAACATTGAAGACGGTATCGTTGATATTTTTGCTCTGTTTGATGATGATAAACTGATTGGTGAGCTTCATGTGAAATATGATAATGAAGATAAATACTTCGCCGAAAAAGGAAAACGAGCATATCTGTTTGCGTTCAGAATTCATAAAGATTGTCAGGGTAAAGACTTAGGTTCTTATCTTCTTGAAACTGTTATTGACGAACTCAATGCCAACGGCTATTACGAACTCACTGTAGGCGTTGAAGACGATAACCTCCGAGCAAAATATATGTATGAAAAGTACGGCTTTATTCACCTCATCGCCTGTATAAAAGAAACCTACCAAGGTGACAGTTATGAATATGATTTGTTGTTGAGGAAAAAACAATAGAACAATTTGAAAAACCTGTATGTGGTTATACACTACATACAGGTTTTTTATATTTGATGAGTAAAAAAATAAGCGTTTTTGTAAAAAATATATGCATTTATGTATTAAATGTTGATTTTTTCTGAGAATTATAGTCAAATTACTCTTGAGATAAATATTTTTAAGGAGTAATTTATGGGACACTGTCGTAAAAAAATGATATCTTTCTTTATAACTGCTGATTGTAATTTAGCATGTGATTATTGTTATATCAATAAAGATGAATGTGATAGAAGAACTGTATTCAATAAAAGTGAAACAATAGATGTGGAATTTGCCAAATTTGGATTTGACTATTTCTATGAACATGGTGTTCCTGCTCATTTAAGGTTTTTTGGACCAGGAGAACCTACAATGCGATTAGATATAATTAAAGAAATTGTTAATTATGCACGGAACAAAGTTGGCGAAGAAGTTGTTCTGGAAATACAAACAAACGGTGCATTTTCTAGAAATGTAGCACAGTACCTTGCCAAAGAATTTGATATTATTTGGGTTTCATCCGACGGATTACCCATTCACCACGATGCTCATCGTAAGACTAAATCAGGTGAAGGAACATCTAGTATTATCGAAAAAAACATTCGATACCTTATTAATAATGGTAAAGGTATGACAGGAATACGTGCTACCATAACAAAAGCAAACGTGAATTTCCAAAGTGAAACTTTACTCTACTTTAAATCACTTGGGGTTAAATATGTTTGGACAGATCCGATCTTTCCTCCTCTTGGAGAAACCGAAGAAAGTTTCGATGGTTTGGATCTTATGGAATTTGCTTATGGAATGCTTTCGGCACAAAAAATTGCAAAAGAAAACAATATGGTCTGTGGAAGTTTGCTGACAAGTAATTTTGATGAAGAAGTTACGATTAATTGTCGTGCTTGCTTACCGATGCCACACTTGACAACGGACGGATATATTTCTGCTTGTGATCTTGCCCTTTTTGGTAACATAGATAAAGACAATAAAATGTCGCAATTTATATATGGAAAATGGAATAAGGAAGATAGAAAAATCGAATTTGATCAGAAAAAAATCAGTGCATTGCAATCTCGAAATTCTGATAATATGCCTATGTGCAAAAATTGTGATATTCGATATCATTGTGCAGGTTGGTGTTTAGGCGAAGTGTTGAATGAAACTGGATCATTGTTTGGACAAAAGCCAGGCCATTGTGAAGCTATCAAATTCCTTTATAAACATAAAGATGAATTTGATTTAAATTACAAATATTTACACCCATAAAAATAATAGGAGGACAAAAAATGAAAACTATAATTTTAACAGGAGCAACTGTTCCAGGTTACGGTCAAGCAATTACCCAAAAATTATTAAAAGAAGGATATTCGATAATAGGAACATATCCTTCTGAAGATGAATCAGAAGCATTAGATTTTCAAAAAAGCTTAAACAATAGTAAGTTAAGTTTATATCCTTTAGATCTTTGGTCAAGAAATTCTCTTGATGAATTTTTACAACATACAAAAGATATGCCAATAGTAGGTTTAGTTCTTTCTCAGTACTATTGGAACATGGAAAATCCTAATCATTTTGACTTTGATTCTTGGGATAAAAGTATCGCAGCAAATCTTACAGCACCAAACTATTTAATTCGAAAATTAACATCGAATTTAAGCGACGGAAAAGGTAATGTAGTTGTTATTACTTCAACCGAAGGATTAACAGGAAATTATGGAAGTACTGCATATGCGGCAGCTCGTGCGGGAGAACACAATCTCGTGAAATCACTGGCAAATTTATTAGGACCAATTGGTATTCGTGTAAATGCACTTGCACCCGGATGGATTGATAGCATTATGGATACTGATATTTTTAATCGTACTTGTGAAATTACTCCCTTAGGTCGTTTAGGTTTAGGTAATGAAATTGCAGATGTTGTTTTTTGGCTGCTTTCTTCGACATCTTCGTTTGTAAATGGAGCAACAATTGTGTGTGATGGTGGTTATTCAAATGCAGACACAATGGCTAAATTTGAATTTGAAGAATCTCAAAAATAATATTTAATTAAAGTGGTGCTTCAGAGATAATGAAAATGTTTATGATTTTTAATAAGGACTTGGAACAAAAATGAAGAACAATAAAAGTGGTGGATGGAAGCTATATTCAAAAAAAGAAACCAATAAATTCAAATTAGTATTAACGCTTCCATTTGTTGAAGCAATAGTATCACTTGTTGTAGGATTTATTTTTTATTTTTTGTTTCCAGATAATCGTGCTCTTGCAGAACTTACGTGGATATTAGGTCCAGCATTGTCCATTTCTAGACTAGCTCTTGAAAAAAGTATCGAAAGTGATTTTGAACCATTAAATGATATTACTCGTCAACTTGATTTAATTAACCAAGATGATTGCGATATTATAACAAGAGTGATTAAATTGTATTCACAAATTTCTGAGCCTGATTTTAGTGAAATAAAAAACAATATTATACGTGATGCTGAAAGCAAATTATCAAAACTTGCATATGATAAGAAATCAGATATATTAAAATCTGGAGAATATTTTGACTGGTTATTCAGATTCCTCAGCAACGCAAAATCAGGATCAAATATATGGGCAATATCTATGAATCTTTCTATTGAATGGAACAAATCTCAAGAGGAAGATACATTTTTGGCACTTAACCTTCAAGCTGCAAAAAAAGGTGTTAAAGTTGAGCGTGTATTTGTAATAAATGAAAATGATTTGGACGAAATAAAAAATAACGAATATATAAAAAAGCAAATATTATGTAAAAGTAAAAATCTTGTACCTCTGTATGTTACTAAAGAACACCTTGAAAAAGTTGATAAAAGTTTACTTAAAGAACTAGGTGATGGAATTATTGCTATAGATAATCAAGTAGTATTAATTGATGTTGCATCAGATGAGGGCACAAGAGGAATTGTTACTATGAATTTAACAGAAATACAAAAGTGGAGAGAGCGCTTTCAACAACTTCGGGTATACGCATATGATTTGAAAGAATAATTTAGAAAATTATTTTGATTTATCACTAATATAATTGTATTTAAAGGAGTTTTTATGCCTAGCTATCCAAACAAACAAAAAGAATGGAAAAATTTCAAAGCAGAAATTACTCCAACAGAATTGAATATTGGTGGTTGGCAAGTTATGCAAGAGTGGGAAAGACCATTAATGCATGCTTTAGCCAAAAACGTTGCAGGTCCTAATAAATCTATTCTTGAAGTAGGATTTGGAATGGGAATTTGTGCAAACGAAATACTAAAAATCGGATGTGCAAATTATACTGTAATTGAAGCTCATCCTATTGTGGCTCAAAAAGCTCGTGAATGGTTATTCTCAACAGGTGTTGTTGGAACCGTAATTGAAGGGTTTTGGGAGGATATAATTGACTCTTTACCTTCGTTTAGTTTTGATGGAATAGTTTTTGATACATATCCGTTGACCGAACAAGAACGCTCGTGTAACCATTATGCATTCATACCAAAAGCAAAAAGATTGTTGTCAAAAGACGGTGTATTAACATATTATTCAGATGAAACAGAGAATTTTAGAGGCGAACATTTAAATTTAATTTTGTCAAATTATTCTGAGGTAAAGTTAGAACGAATAGCAGACTTAAATCCCCCAAAGCATTGTGAATATTGGAAAGATAATTATATGATCATTCCGAGTGCTTCAAAACCTATATTCAACAAGTAAAACATTCCTTATACATTATACATACAATTGTTTATGACAATTGATATAATTTTTTGAACCCATTGACAAACAAATGTTCCGTGTGGTATAGTTAGTTAAAATTATTTTTGACAATTGAATAACGATTTAATTGATTGCGGATATGAATCCGCCTAAGGCTGGCGATATGCTAAGAGAAAATTATCGCACCCCTCACCTTTGTTGATACTGTACGTGGCGAATGCCTCCGGTGATGTGAGATTAGAAAACAGTATGCCTTTGAGATTATTTTAAATTTCAAAGCCGTTACATAAGACATCATTTGTAAAAGCGAGAGCAATGCTCCCGCTGATTGATGCTGTCTGTGTGACGGCTTTTTTGTTTTGCTCAAATTAATTTCAGAACTGTAGAAAATGCAGAAATCAAATTGGAGAGTGTTTGATTTATAGCTGCATCGTTTCAAAAATTTCTGTCCGATGAAACTATCTTTTTACAGTTGTTCACCTATGAATAATCTTTCAAAAAAGCCGCCTTTTGAAAAAATATTTTTTGGAAAGGAGGTTTATGTTGTGAAGACAGGTTTAAAGAAATCTCAAAAGACAACCGAAATATTTTTTGATGAAGCAAGTCCGATTATCACAGTGTCGACCTACAACACGGATTTAAAAAATCGTCTGTCGGCATATTCGGAAAATCATCCGGACTTGTGTAAGTTGGTTGACGATTCGGAAGACGGAAGACTGATGTTTGAGATTGAGAAGGGAAGATTTTGTTTCAGACTCACAGAGCCGTACGGCAAAGAGCGACGCTCTGCTGCAAGTGAGTTTGCGAAGAAACAGAAACATAGGTTGCGAAATCACAACAATAAAAATTAAATGGCATCTGTCTCAGCGAGCAATGGATTTGTATATTCAAATCCGCTTGCCAAGACCTTTTGATGCCGTGTCATCAGTCTTAGCGAGCACTGAATTTGTAGCCACAAAAAGGCTTGTTTCGACACTCGTCTCAACAAGCACTGAATCTGTACGGCCAAATTCGTTTGCCAGGGAAAGTTACCTGAAACCCTTAAAGAAAAAATCAAACCAAAGAAAGGAGACAGTAAATGAATTATGAAATTACAAACCTGACCGACAATGAACATAATCTCATAACCGAAATGCTAAACAGCATTGAGCAAACCAAAAACATACTTTCATCAATGACAAAGTCGGAACGTCTTGCTTGGTTTCGGAGTAAACAATTCCCACGTAAGATTGATTTTGAAAAAGAAATCAGCGGAACAGTTTACACCGTGCGTACGCATTTCAATTCGGATTCATCTGAAACTTTGAGAGAAAAAACAGAACGAATACTAAAACAAAAATAGTGCAATTTCACGCTTTAAAGTGTTGAACTTTGCGAAAAGATGTGATATGATAAACATGTCCTACAATTCATATCATGTTGACTGTAGAAAGGGGTTATATGAGTAAAAAACAGTCAAGTCAAAAGATAACTGCCCTGTATGCACGACTTTCTCGTGACGATGAAAACGAAGATGTGTCGGGCAGCATAAAAAATCAAAGAGCCATTCTTGAAAAGTATGCGAAAGATAATCGCTTGCCTAATCCAAGATTCTTTTTTGATGACGGATACTCAGGAGTTACTTTTGCAAGACCTGCGTTCACGGAAATTCTTGAACTTGCCGAACAAGGGTTGATTGAAAATCTTGTTGTCAAAGATCATTCAAGATTAGGACGTAACCGATTGGTTGTCGGTCAGCTGCTTGAAGAAGAATTTGAAAGATTAGGTATCAGGTATATTGCGATAATGGATAATATTGATACCGCAAAAGGTTTGAGTGACCTTATACCTATGCAAGACTTATTCAACGAATGGCACGCAAAGAATACAAGCGAAAAGGTACGCCGTGTAATGCAGAGCAAGGGTATGGCGGGAATACCGCTGACAACTAATCCGCCTTTCGGATATATGAAGAATCCCGACAACAAAAAGGAATGGATTGTCGATGAACCTGCTGCTGAAGTAGTCCGCAGAATTTTTGACATGTGCGTATCGGGTTTCGGTCCCGCTCAGATTGCTAAGAGATTAAAAGCAGACGGAGTGATGACACCGACTGAGTATTGGAGCAGTATAAAAAGAAAATGCGGATACCAACCTTCATTACTTCATAACTGGAACTCTGATACTGTAGCAAGAATACTTTTAAAACAAGAATACTGCGGAGATACCGTGAACTTCAGAACAGGAAGAAAATCTTTCAAGATTAAAAAGAAGATTGAACGCCCTGAAGAAGAGTGGAAAATATTTTCCGACACTCATCCTGCGATTATCAGCAGAGAAAAGTTTGAGTTGGTGCAAAGTCTCAGAAAACACAAACGCAGAAATCCTAAAACAGGATTTACAAGTATGTTTTCGGGATTGTTGTACTGTGAAGATTGCGGAAATAAATTGTATTACGGTGCTACCAACAATTACAAAAGAGAGCAAGCATTTTTTGTTTGCTCGTCTTTTAGAAAAAATTCTGATGTGTGTTCAGCACACTATATCCGAGAGAAAGTAATCTACAATCTTGTTTTGGAGAATATGCAGAGAGTGTTGTGGTATGTGCAATGCTTTGAAGAAGATTTTGCAACCAAGCAGATTGAGGAACTGGATTTGAATCACCAGAAAGATTTGAAACTGAAACGCAAGGAACTTGAAAAAGCAAAGAAGCGAATTGCAGAAATTGACCGTATCATTCAGACTCTGTATGAAGATAACACAAGAGGTAAAATATCCGATGAGCGATTTGCAACACTATCAATATCCTTGGAAGATGAACAGAAAGAACTAAAAGAAAGAGTTCCTGAAATTGAAACCTTCTTGGAAGAAACAGAAATCAAATGCGAAGGCTTACAGCATTTCATTGAACGGGCAAAAAGAATTACTCGACTGTCAGAGCTGACACCTGAGTTAGTTCACGAGTTCATTGAAAGAATTGTTGTGTCAAAGCCCGAGAAGATTAACGGCAAACGGCATCAGACAGTAGATATCTACTACCACGGTGCCGGGATAATTAAAATGCTTTCTGCTGAAGAAATGGAAGAAGCGTACCAACAACATATTTCAAAACAACATAAAGCAAAAACGGCATAGCCGAAGCTATACCGTTCAAATCACAATTATTTAGTTTTACTACAAGAGCCGCCTTGGGGTAACTTCCTTATGGAGGGTACCCCAAGCATCTGCTTTTTCTTTTTTAACTGCAGGGTCAATATTACTCCCAGAGTAACCAGTATCCCCAAAAACTGCGCTATGTAATATTTCATATTATCTCCTGAGTTTTGAAATTATAAATACGTCTCTATATAGACCAGGAACTGTCAACAAACCTTGTGTGACGGTAAGGAAAGGCTTTAAAAAACGCATCAGCATTGCCTTTGATTTCAACGCCGTCAATGTATAAAGCGGTTTGCGAATTATGTCCCTCTCCCGCAAGCATAAGCCTTGCGGCGGCGGCAGCGGTGAGGGAAATATCATAGTCACCCTCTGACTTGCGTGTAACACTTGCCTTGCCGTTCTGATATTCAACCTCAAAAATTCCGTTGTTCTGCTCAAACTCATCAATACATTTCAAGCGAAAAACACCGTGTTCTTCTGGATAGGCATTGCATTCCAAAAGCTTCTGCATATTATAAATTCTGCCTGCCGCACCAAAGTCATAATCATATGTAACGCCGTCAATGCGGTCTGCAATGCAGGCAAAATCGCAGCTCTGATACTGTTTTCTTACCTTAAGAGTTTTCACTATTCCGTCATAGTTGCGAAGAAAACCGATTAAACCGCAAACCGCTTCGGGAGTAAGAGCAAAAAGTTCTTCAACATCAAGAACATCGGGCCTTTTAACTGTAAAACGGACATAGCCGTCTGCAACTCCGTTTTTATCACGTCTGAAATATGTGTAATCAGCCGATTCAAAAGGTGTATCGCAAAAATGCTTTTTTTCTTCACGGAGAGTCATCAGATTTTCTCTGAGCGCACATTTCGCATGAAGCTCGCTGAGCTCTTCAAATTGCTCACCTGTATATAAAACAACATCGGTATTCCTCGGAATATGATTAAGCTTTTCAAAAGGAACCTTTATTGCAAACATACGGTTAAGGTTTGCATAACCGAATTTTTCATAGTATTCAATTGAAAACGGATGAAGAAAGCCCATCGTCCAGTCATTTTCAAGAGCAGTTTCGCCTATTTTTTTCATAATCTCACGGATTCCGCCCATTCTTCTGTATTCGGGCTGACTGCAAACTCCGCTGACAACAACTGAATTCAGAAATTCACCGCAGTAGTTAACCCTGAAATCAAAAATTTCAACTCCTGCAATAAGCTTTCCTTCGTTGAACGCCGCAAGAACGGGCATTTCAACCGTGCTGTCTTCTTTTTCATTGTATTTCCAAATAAAAGATGCAGCTGAAACTTTTTGATAAGCCGCCGCTTCATCGGGGGTTATATATCTTATTTCCATATTTTCACCTTATCAGTTATATTCTTTTACAACTGCATTAAGTTCACCCATAACCGTTGAGCCTGCAAGGCTGCCTGCTGACAGCATTTCTTCGTAATGTCTTTGCGGCTCGCCGAAAAGCTTTTCGCCAAGGTCTGTGTTCCACAGTGAATCTGCGATGAACGGGGCATAATCGTTATCCGGCACGATGTAACCGATTGCATCATTGCAAAGGCCCATTACAAGCACTGTTTTGCTTTCGCCTATGATATCTGCGGTATATTCGTACTCCCAATCAGTACCGGTGTAAGACTGTGTTTTATCAACAACATTACCGTATACAAGCTGAGGGATAAGCTCGCCGGGCACAGTGAGCATTGCAATATCTGTGCCGATTTCCAGATAACCGATCTCTGTCACTATCGAGTAACCTGAAGGTGCAGATTTATCACGCACTGTTGTAAGTCCGAGAAGTCCCGAAACGGCACCAAGCTCCATAAGCCCGTATTCAAGAGGAATTACAATTTCTTTCATTCTTACATTAAGCATAGGTTCAACAGGCTTTGCTTTTTCTTCAGCTTCAAGAATGATTCTTGCAAATTCGTATCCAAGCTTTTTGGCCTCATCATAATCCTTTGCTATGGGGTCGGCTTCAATTTCTTTGTTGACTTCATCAAGAATCTCCTGAGTTTCAACGCCGCCTGCGTTAACGGAAATAGGCGACTGTGCACCCTGGATAAACATAAAGTTTATGCCCTCAGCGTTCATTTTATATTCGATATAGTTTGGGTAATCGGCAGAGAGAAGTTTAGTTTCCCTGTTGATTGTTGTGGGGTGACCGCCAACATTTGCAAAAACGGTTGGTGCAGATTTTTCGTTATCGGGAATAAATTTGAAACAAGCGATTACGTGCTGATAACCTTCCATATCATATCTCTTGTTGAAGATATAACCGTATTCGTCATCCATATAGTTGTTGTTTCTTTCGCTTCTGCCGATGCCTGCGGTTTCAAAATAATAAAGCTCCCCGGGCTCCATATTGACATATGCTTGGACAATTGCATCGGAAGCCCCGTCAATCATAAGCTCATAGAATTCGGGGTCAATGCTTCTTGTTTTTTCAACAAAAGGAATAAATGAAAACAGATTACGGAATATTGTTTTAATAAGTGGTTCAAGGCCAAAGCCTTGAGTATCAATAACTGTATGGCAATGGGTACTGTTAATATTGATTGCAACAATATCGCTTTTAATGCCTATTTCCGCAAGCTTTTTTTCAGCCTCAGCACGGATTGTTCTAACATCAGCATTGCAAACGCCTATGCCGTCAATTGCCACCATAACAGCTGTGCCTCTGCCCGAATTATCGTTGATTGCCACGGCATTTGCGCCCTGGTCATCATAAACGCCGTTTATTTTCTGGGTAAAATATCCGCCGGTGTAGTATTCTTTGGAACCATCTTTAAGGTTTTCGGGAACCATACTTGCTTTGCCGAAACCCAAATGCCATTTTGCGTTTTCTGCAGGTGTATCAATAAAGCTATCTGTGCCTTCATAAAAATTTTCGGTTTCATAGTCTTCAACAGAAACAAAATCCTTGGGAAAAAGCGCACCAAAGCCTCTGAACACCGCATTGAGCAATCCGTTAATTGCATTAGTGCAGAACATAATTCCGCTGTTATCCATAGCTTCGCCGTCGGATGATGCACCTGCAAAAACCGTACCCGAAAGCATCATGGCAATTGCAAGAACAAGAGAAATAATTTTTTTACCGCTGTTTTTCATATGGTAACTCCCCTTTACTTTTTATTTCGGCTCACCGAAAGCATATCTGTTTGGTTTTAAGATAAAAGCTTTTCCGCTATTTTATATTAACACTAATATATTGATAAGTAAACATATTTTGTGCGTTTTCCCCAACTTTTTAACCTCTCAGCTTTCCTTTCGGCAATACGTAAGCTTGACGTCGACATACGTACTGTGTATTATTTTGCTTTACATAATTTATATTTTTTTACAAAGCAAACCATTTGTTTATAATCCAAAACGTTCAAATGATTTGTATTGACACAAATGTTATGTTATTGTAAAATCAAATAAAAAACGCAAAGGAGAAAATATAATGGCAAAAATTCTTATAAGCCCCGGCAAATATGTTCAGGGCGCAGGCGAAATGAAAAAGCTTTATGATTACGCAAAGGGCTACGGCAAAAAAGCCCTTGTTCTCATTACTGAATCCGGTTATAAGAGAATCGGCACAACCGTTGAAAGCAGCTTTGCCGGTCAGGATTTTGAACTTGTTTTTGATTATTTCAACGGTGAATGCTCAAAGAATGAAATCAACAGACTCATTAAAATTATGGAAGAAAAAAGCTGTGACCTTGTTATAGGTATCGGCGGCGGAAAGATTCTTGACACTTCAAAAGCGGTTGCATATTACTGCAAAACTCCCGTTCTTATCTGCCCCACAATCGCATCAACCGATGCTCCCTGCAGCGCACTTTCAGTTATCTACACAGATGACGGCGTTTTTGAGGAATATCTTTTCCTCCCTGCAAACCCCAATATGGTTCTTATGGATACAGACATTATTGCTGCTTCACCTGCAAGGCTCACCGTTTCAGGTATGGGCGATGCACTTGCAACTTATTTTGAAGCAAGAGCTGTTATGGCAAAGGATGCAGGCACTTGTGCAGGCGGTAAGGTAACTTGCGCTGCAATGGCACTTGCAAAACTTTGCTTTGACACTCTTATGAACGAAGGCGTAAAGGCAAAGATTGCTCTTGAAGCAGGAGCTTGCACAGAAGCTGTTGAAAAGGTTATCGAAGCCAACACTCTTCTTAGCGGTATCGGATTTGAAAGCGGCGGTCTTGCAGGTGCACACGCAATTCACAACGGTCTTACCGTTCTTCCCGAATGCCATCATATGTATCACGGAGAAAAGGTTGCTTTCGGTACGCTCACACAGCTTGTTCTTGAAAACGTTGACGGCGACGAACTTGAAAGAGTAATCAGCTTCTGTATCGAGCTTGGCTTACCCGTAACATTTAAAGAGCTCGGCATTGCCGAAGTTACGGAAGAAAAGCTTATGGCAGTTGCAACAGCAGCTTGCGCAGAGAGCGACACTCTCCACAATATGCCTTTTGAAGTAACTCCCGAAAAAGTTTGTGCAGCTCTTAAGGCAGCTGATGCTTACGGCAGATATTTTCTTGGTGAATAATTAAATAAAAACTGGTAAATACGGCATCTTCAAGCAAGATGCCGTATTGCTTTTGTTAAAAGGATATTGTATAATTTATCCAATGCTTTATTTTTACGGAGGCTGTGATGAAAAAACAAAATCAGCTCATCAAACTTGCTCTTTCCGCAATGTTTCTTGCTCTTGCATTTGTAATGCCGTTTCTTACGGGCCAGATTCAGCAGATAGGCAATATGCTATGCCCGATGCACATTCCCGTTATTCTTTGCGGCTTCATCTGTGGAGGACTATGGGGCCTTCTTGTAGGTTTTGTCGCTCCTTTTCTCCGTTCATTCGCATTGGGTATGCCGCCGATGTATCCTATTGCTTTCGCAATGGCTTTTGAACTTGCAGCTTACGGACTTACCAGCGGAATTCTCTACCGCACATTTCCCAAAAAGAAAGGTTACATATATTGTTCGCTTATAATTTCAATGCTTATCGGCAGGCTTGTTTGGGGTGCTGTTCAATTTGCCTGTGTGGGGTTTGATGCTTCAAAATTCGGTTTTGCCGTTTTCTGGGCAGGCGCAATAACAAACGCAATCCCGGGTATTATTCTTCAAATTGCAATTATCCCTGTTATTGTTATGCTTTTTGAAAAAGCCAAACCCACAGGCACCAAATTATAATCCGATTTATCCCCATTGATTCAGTTGTTAAATTTAAAAGGTTGGTAAAAAACTAATGAATACTTATTTTAATGAAATTACTTCAAAGCCCGTAAACACTTACAACGGAAATATAGTTTATAAAATACCCGCAGGCGCAATGTGCGGCAACGGTGACCTGGGAGTTGTTTTTGACAACGACGAAAAAGACTTGATTATTCACATTTCAAAATGCGATTTCTGGAAGTTTACGCCGGGTGCGCACAAAGACGGCGGAATTAAAACAGTAGGCAGTATTCGGATTAAAAACATTGATTTATCTGAATATAACATAAAGCAGTATTTTGACAAAGGTCTGCTTGAATGCCGTTTTGCCAATGCTGAAATGGAGTTTTTTGTTGCACCCGAAAACATTATCTGCCTTGAAATCAAAGCTCACGACTTCAACAAAATTCCGGCTGTTCAAATTGAACTTCCCGATACCTGCAACTCAACCAATTCGGAATTTTCAAAGAACGGAGTTAACTGTTATATCCGCAAATTTGAAGGTGAAGAGGTTAACAGAAAAACAGCCGTTGCTGTCAGCTGCCGCAAAACAGAAAATAACAACTATATCCGATACTGCGTTTCAGTTGCTACAAATTTTGACAGCGATAACTATGAAGAAAAAAGCATTGAACTGGCATTGAACTGTGATTATGAAAGCGCAAAATCAAGAACAGAGGAAAAATGGAAAAACTTTTTCTCAGCTTCAAGGGTAACCCTTGAAGACAAAGAAATTGAAAAATTCTATAATTCAAGCCTTTACCATCTTGCCGCTTGTATGGGTAACAAGGAATTTCCGCCCGGCCTTTTCGGCAATTTTGTTACAGATGATTTCTTTCCGTGGGCGGGAGATTATCATATGAATTATAACTATGAGGCCCCTTATTACTGTGTGTTTTCTTCTAATCATCCCGAACTGTTTGACGGTTATATGGTGCCTATTAACGATATGTCGGCAAACGCTAAAAAATTCGCAAAACTGTTTGGCTGCAAGGGATATGCCCTCCCCGTGAGTTTCGGCCCGAAAGCGCTTGATGTTTACAGCCAAGCCGATTGCAAGGAGCACGGCATACTTTTCCTTGGGCAAAAAAGCCACGCTGCCTACGCCTGTGTAATTCCCATAATGCATTGGTTTTCAACATATGACAAAACATATGCACTTAAAAATTATTACGATTTCGTGTTAAACACGGCAGCTTTTTGGGAAGATTATCTTGTTAAGAAAAACGGCAAATATATCATCAAAAACGATGCGGCACACGAAATTCCCTATTACCGCGGTGAAAAATTCCGATATATTACGCATAAAGGTCAGATCGAAACCGTAAATGCGATAAATTCTCTTGGTCTTGTTAAATTGCTGTTTAAAGCTGTTTATGATATGGCCAAAGAACTCAATCTTAATGAAGAAAAATACTCTCTGTGGCAGGATATTAATGAAAACTTAAGTGAATTCCCCACATTTATAAAACACGGCAAAAAATGCTTCCGCTATTCAAAAAGAGGCATTCGCTGGAGAAATGATAACACCGTTGGCCTTCAGCACATTTATCCGGCTTCTCAAATCGGTTTTTCATCAGGTGAAAAACTGCTTAAAATTGCAAGAAACACATATTTCATTAACGATAGGCGCCTTGACGATAACGGTTCAAATTCATATCTGCCTGCAGGTGCAAGAATAGGTGTAAACCCCGAATTCCTGATTGAGGGAATTCATCAGAACATAAAAGAATTCGGGCTTCCCAACAGGCTTTTCCGCCATCACGGCGGCGGAATTGAGCACCTCACAACCGTTCCCGCAACTGTTAACGAAATGCTTATGCAAAGCTATGAAGGCATTATCAGACTTTTCCCCTGTTGGGACAAAAAAATGAACGCTTCGTTTAAAAACCTGCGTGCAGACGGTGCTTTTCTTGTTTCTGCCGAAACCAAAAACAAAAAAATTGCATCACTTAAAGTAAGAAGCCTCAAAGGCAGAAAGTGCTGCGTTGAATGCAGCGGCATAAAATCCGTAATAAGAGAAACTGACAAAAAAGAAATTCCGTTTAAGCGAAACGGCAACACAGTTTCATTTGAAACACAAGAGGATACAGCCTATACTCTGATATAAATTCTGAAAAGCTGAAGGTGTTAATATGAGTAACAACATAATCCGTTTTGGAATAGTAGGCACAGGCACAATCGCTCACCGTTTTGCAAACGCAATAAAAAACGTTACTAATGCTCAGCTTGTTGCCGTTGCATCAAGAACAAAAGAAAACGCTGAAAAATTCGGCAATGAATTTGATATTCCTTTCCGTTTTGAAAGCTATGAAAAAATGGCACAGTCCAATGTTATTGATGCTGCTTACATCGCAGTCCCTCATTCGAGCCACCTTTCCTGTTCCTGCCTTATGATGAATAACGGCAAAAACGTTCTTTGTGAAAAGCCGATGGCGGTAAATTCAGCCGAAGCTGAAGAAATGTTCCGCTGTGCAAAAGAAAACGGTGTTTTGCTTATGGAAGCTATGTGGGCAAGGCTTGTGCCCGGCACATTAAAAATGCTTGAGCTTGTTGAAAGCGGAACACTCGGTGACATTCTCGGCGTTGAGGGCAAATTCTGCTACACAATGGATGAAGATGAAATGGACCATCACGTTTTCAAAGCCGAAAACGGTGGAGGTTCTTTGCTTGACGTTGGCGTTTACGGCCTTAATTTTGCTCAGTGGTATCTTGGAAAAGAAGTTACCCAAATCAACGCACAGTCCGATATTTACAACGGAGTTGACAGTCACACCTGCGTTCTGCTCAAATATAAAAGCGGAGCAATCGCAGATATTTCAAGTGCTATTCTTCTGCGCAAGCCAAACGAGGGATATGTTTACGGCACAAAAGGTTACGCTCACCTGCGCAGGTTCTATGCGCCGCAGGAAATTGAGCTTTATTTCAACAACGGCGAAACTCAAACCATATCTGCCCCTTATGCCGGAAACGGCTTTGAAGAGCAGATTGAGCACTTTAGCGAATGCGTTAATAACAGGCTGAAAGAAAGTCCCGTAATAACACATGATCAAACACTTTACATTACCCGTCAAATGGACGAAATCAGAAAATCTACAGGCATTGTTTATCCGCAGGATAAGGATAGGTAAAAAGAAAAGAACCGCATTTGTTCAAAAGAACAGATGCGGTTTTTGTTGTTCGTTATTTCAATATAAGGGATTGTGTAACAGTTCGGCTTACCTTGAACAAATCCTTAAAGAACGAAATAAGCTTTTGGAAGAAACCTGATTTAACAGTTACTTTCTGTGAATCCGAAATTTCCTTGCCGTCTGAATCGCAAAGAATGTTTCCGTTTGCATCAACAAGCTTAACTTCAACTGTTTTTGTTCCGCTTTCAAAGTTTAATTCAAAAGTGTCTCCCTTGCCTTTCATCTCGCCTTCAACGTACCAATAAGCCTTTGCTCCGTCAGGTTTATTTCGCGTTATTGCTGTAAGCTTTAGAATATCACCATAGTTAATTGTTGTTTCGTCAGATTTATTCTCGATTGAAACATCGGCTATACAGTTAAACTGTGCTGTAACGGTAAGGTCGGCGGCAGGCATTGTTGAGGGAATTTCGCTGCTCCAGCCTTTGAATTTCCAACCTTTTTTCTGCGGAGCTTCAGGTGCGGCAACAGAAGAACCAAAAAGATATTCTGTGCATTCTTTTTCACCGTCAACAACTGTAGTTAATGTATATGTGTTTCTGTCAATATATACTTTAAGAGTGAGCGAGCCGTCAGGAGCAATCTTTCCTGAAAGAACGCTCTTTTTTACGTTAAGAGTGTAACCTTTTTCAATTTTATATTCTGCTTTTGCCTGAGAATCGGTTATGCCGCTGAAAGTCTGAACAGATTTTTCGTAGCCGCCCGATGCGTTCATTTTGTAATTCTCAACGGTATAGCGTGTATCCGATGCAGGGAGCCATTGAGCAGTAAAAGTTTTGCCGTCAATGCTGTCCATTTTTCCTGTTTCGGGTGACCATTCCGAAAATACATAGCCTTGTTTTTGGGGAGGTTCAGGCACATCAATCTGAGCGTTATAATCCGTTAAAACTGTTCTTACAGTTTCACCGCCAGCCCACCTGCCTCCGTCGGCATCAAAAACAGCGTTATAGCTGTTAGGGGCATAAATTGCAGTAAAACTTAAATCTTCCGCAGGCATTTTTTCGGGAACATCAGGAGCCCATTCAACGAATGTGCAGCCGTCAATCTGTGGCAACTGCGGAGGAGTTACAGCATCACCAATCTGATACCGGCTGTAATAAACTTCTCCCTCAACGTTCCATTTTGCAGTAAAAATAGTCTCGGCCAATTTGCCCAAACGCAAAATGCCGTGGCCATAGTATTTATCCCAACCGGGCTCGCCGAAATCTTCGGTTGAGTTAGCAAGGGAATCCCTAACCTTTGCAGGTGTGCAACCGGGGTTATCCAGCACATACATCGCCGCTGCGGCAGAAACAAAAGCTGCCGACATTGAAGTACCGCTCAGGGTTTTAATCTCACCCAATGCGTTGTATCCGATAATTTTTTCGCCGGGTGCCGCAAGGTCAACCCTATCGCCGAAATTTGAAAAGCTTGCCGAAAACTCATTTTTATCATTAACAGAGGTAACAGTTATTGCCGTTTCAATATGAGCAGGGCAATAATTTGCAATATCGCTCTTGGAATTGCCAGCACAAACAACAACGCAAACGCCCTTATCTTCGGCATATTTCAGAGCATCGTCAAGCGAGCTGCAGTCATCAAGAACACCGCCAAGACTGATATTGATAACATCGGCGCCGTTGTCAACCGCATAATAAATTCCGTTAACCGCATTTATTAGGCTGCCAGATTTCGAACTCAAAACCCTGACAGGCATAATTTTAACAGGTATTCCCCTTGTGCAATCAGTTATTATGCTTGCCAAAAAAGTTCCGTGGCTGTCAGTACTTGTGTCATTAGTTGCATCTTCATCATTGTCAACCAAGTCAAAGCCCTTAACGATTTTGTCTTTGATAAAATCAATGTCTTCGCAGCCACTGTCTACAATTGCCACAACAGCTTCGCTGCCTTGAGAAAAAACAAGACTTTCAGCATATGTATGCGCTTCAATGGCATCTGTGCCCCAAGATAAACGCTCAGTTTCTTCGAGGGCTTCCGTGTAGATTTCAATGTCTCTTTCTGCATAAACCGTGTCAGTGTTGCTCTTTAAGTTTTCAAGGCATTCCAAAAGCTCTTTTTCGCTTTCAAACTGCAAAACAAATCTTCCGTCTGCCGATAAAACAGCATCGCTTGCGCCAAAGCTTTCAAAGTTGAAAGTCAAATTTTTCGTTTTGCCTATTACCCTGAAATCAACCGAATCGGCACCTGCGTTATTGATTATTTCTGCGGCTTCTAACGCAAACTCGGTGTTATTTTCCGCCAATTCAATGTTTGCCGAATCATCATTTGCCAAAGCATAGGCGGGGCAAACAGAGAACGCAAAAACAAGCGTAAAAACCAACGATAAAATTCTTTTCATTTTTTCTCCAACTCTTTTTCTATCAGCTCCGTTATTCCCGGAGTTTCATAATCTGCAATTTCTTTTATTGACTGAACCGCATTTGCCATGGCATATGAACGAAACTCGGCAATCATATGGGTATCGTTTATATTATCGCCAACCGTAATCAGGTCTTCGTAATTCGCACCGATGATTTCAAGAAAATTATAAAGCCCCTGAGCTTTGTTCATTTCAGCCGAAACAACATCAATGCAAGCTCCGTTCTGAAGAGGATTGAGCTTTTCACCAAAGCGTTCTTTTATTATTTGAGTAACCCTTGCGGCTTCTTCAACAGAAGGCAAAAACGTGCTTATCTGGTTGAAATAATGAATCTCGGGAACGGTTTCGTATGTAAATTCATCGTCAAAGCGTTCATCGTCACGTTGATCAATTATGCACTTAAAAGAAGTATGAACACTTGCCCATTCGCAGCCCTGCTCAAGCAAAAAGCTCAAAAGAGGCTTTGCAAGCGAACCGTCGCAACGGGACTCTGAAAGGATTGTTCCGTCTGTTTTAAGAATAACAGCGCCGTTTGATGCAAGCAAAAAATCACACTCAAAATTGTTCAGAACAGGTAACTTCTGCAAATCAACGGCTCCTCTGCCGCTGACAAGGCCAAAAAGGTTACCGGCTTTGCGCCAGCATTTAATTGCCTCACGTTTTACATCGTCAATTCCGCCGTGATTCAGCGTTCCGTCATAATCGCTCGCAATTATTTTCATATACCTTCCTCCTTTCAGAAGCCACAATAATTATCTTCATTATACCACAGTTAACAAGAAAAACAATATGCTTTTCAAAACCGACATTTTTTGATATAATATATATAACACAATTCTTCGGAGGAAAAAATGATTTACGTTATGAGCGATTTACACGGCGAATTTGATAAATTCAAGGCTATGCTTGAAAAAATCAGCTTCAGTGCCGACGATGAGCTTTATATCCTGGGCGATATTATTGACAGAGGTCCAAACTCCGTTGAAATTCTTAAGTATATAATGCCTATGCCTAATGTTTATCCCATTCTCGGCAACCACGAGGTAATGGCATATAATGTTCTAAAAAAACTGTTAACCGATATAACCGAGGCCAATTTCAGCACACAGATAGACAGCAACGCAATGCTTGATATAATTGAATGGCAGCAAAACGGCGGTGCAACAACCATGAAGCAGTTTTCTTCTCTTTCAAAAGCCGAAAGAATGGAACTGCTTGAATATTTTGAAGAATTTCTTAAATATGAAGCCGTTGATACAGACGATAAAACGTTTATCCTTGTTCACGCAGGCCTGGGCAATTTTCAAAAAGGCAAAAAGCTTTCGCAATATTCGCTTGCAGAGCTTGTTGAAACACGCCCGGATTGCGAAAAACAACTTTTTGAAGATGAAAGCATTTTTGTTGTTTTCGGCCATACTCCAACCAAAGCAATAAACGGCAAGTGGGAGATATACCGCTCCCACAACAACATCTGCATTGACTGCGGAGCACATTACGGCGGCAGACTTGCCTGCCTTTGCCTTGATACAGACGAAGAATTTTATATAGATTAAAGGGGTGTAATAGAATGGCAAAATCGTCAAATCAAAAGCTCAAGCCTTTATATATCATCAGGTTTCTTATGCAGAACTCAGACGAAAGCCACCCCGTAAGTATGGCTCGGATTATAGATGAGCTTGCAAAAAACGGAATAAACGCAGAGCGAAAAAGCATCTATGACGATATAGAAGCATTAAGGCTTTTTGGTTTTGATATTCTGCAAATCAAGGGCAAAAACGGCGGCTATTATATAGGCGAAAGAGATTTTGAGCTGCCCGAGCTCAAGTTACTTGTTGACAGCGTTCAATCCTCAAAGTTTATTACTCAGGATAAAACATATAAGCTTATCAAAAAAATCGA
Organism: Acutalibacteraceae bacterium; assembly: GCA_045590675.1. Classification (GTDB taxonomy): domain Bacteria; phylum Bacillota; class Clostridia; order Oscillospirales; family Acutalibacteraceae; genus CAG-177. Next base: position 60,248 of record JAZNRJ010000047.1, on the reverse strand, counting down.
AGGCCTTGCCAGCGTTTATGACGGTCAGCTTCTGCAGCGTCAGGTCTATGTAAGCAACCGAGTTAAAAGTATGAACGAAAGCATATATTATGCGGTCGACGTTATTTCCGACGCAATAACCCAGAAGCGAAAAATACGCTATCAGTATTTTGAATATACAGTCAACAAAGAACGTGTTTTCAGACATAACGGAAAAATTTATGAAGTAAGCCCATTTGCACTTGTTTGGGACGACGAGAATTATTATATGCTTGCCTGGGACTCATCCGCTGAAAAAATGAAGCATTACAGGGTTGACAAAATGTATAAAGTTTCTATGTCAGACTGTATGTGTGAGGGCACAGCAGAATTTGAAAAAGTTGATATGTCGGCTTATACAAAAACTGTTTTCGGAATGTTTGGCGGCAATGAAGAAAAAGTTAAGCTGCGTTTCAGCAACCGACTTGCCGGTGCGGTTATTGACCGTTTCGGCCGCGATATAATTCTGATTAAAGACGGTGCGGAACATTTCACCGTAACTGTCAACGTTGTTGCAAGCCAACAGTTTTTGGCATGGGTTTTCGGTTTCGGAACAGATGCTGAAATCATCTCGCCCGAAGATATAAGACTTAAAATGAAAAGTCTGGCACAGGATATTGCGAACAAATACTAAAAAATACGGACTGCTTCAAAAACGAAGCAGTCCTTGCTTTTTATTTTTCAATTTTAACGGTAATAGGCTTGCGGTCAACAAAATATGTAACATATTCAAAGCCGCAGCTTTCTGCAATTTCATAGCCTTTATCAATGCCTGCGCCAACGTGTTCTGTGAAATGAGCATCTGAACCGAGGGTAAGAAATTCACCGCCAAGCTCTTTAAAACGCTTAACATAGTTTGCGGTAGGCATTGTTTTGCCAATAGGCTGTCTTAATCCGCTTGTATTGATTTCAAGTGCTTTTCCGTTTGCGATAAGAACCTTGAAAATTTCATCGGTTATATCATCATATCTTTTTAAATCAACGTCTTTTTCTCTGCCCTTTTGAACAATATATCGCATGGGATATGTAAGGTGAGCAAAGGTGTCAAAGCCGTTCCATTTTGCAAGCAAAAGCTCTTCTTCAAAATATTTATCAAGCAATGAATGAATTTCATCGGCGGTATATGACGGATAATCAAGGTCACCGAAATCGGGCATTTCACGCAGATTATGGATTGAACCGATAACAAAATCATAATCATAACGGGCAAGTGATTTTTCGGTAAGCGGCAAATCATAGGTAGGCTGACCCATCTCTATGCCTCTGAGAATTTTTATTTTGCCGTCAAAAGCTTCAACCGCTGAGCAAATATCTTCATAACTGCTTTTCTGGCGTGAATCCAAATTGTGTCTTTCGTAAAAATCAACGTCAAAATGGTCGGTAAAAGCAATTATTGAAAGTTCGTTTTTAACGGCAGATTCAGCCATAAGAGCAGCGGAATAATTGCCGTCAAAAGAGCTTGAAGTGTGCATATGCAGGTCAATTTTATTCTTATAAACACTCATAATAATACCACCTTAAATTTTTCCAACGCTTAATATATCACAGGTGCCGAATTATGTCAAATAAAAAAGCTTGTACCGTTGAGCACAAGCTTTTGATTGCAAATATTTATTCTTCCAAAGTGCAGATAATATCAACGCACTTATCAACACCGATTGCTCCGCTGTTGAGGCAAAGATCATAATGCCTCGGGTCGCCCCACTTCATATCGGTATAATATTGATAATACGATGTGCGTTTTTTATCTTTTTCTTTAAGACGCTTTTCAGGTGTTTCGGTTTTTTCACCGTAAAGGCGCACTATGCGTTCGGCTCTGCTTGCTTCATCGGCATAAATAAAAACCTTAACAACGTCGTCACGTTCACGCAGAATATAGTCTGCACAGCGGCCTACAATTACGCAAGGCCCTTTTTCTGCAAGCTCTTTGATTACCTTGACCTGAGCACTCCATATAATATCCTCGTTACTCATATTGCTGTAAAGATGATGGAGAGTGAAAAGAGTTGACATTTTACCCGAAGCTGAAAGATATTCACCCTTGTCCTCAATATACTCTTTAACGAAGCCGCTTTCAATTGAAACCTTTTCAACAATCTCCTTATCATAGCAGGGAATGCCGAGCCTTTCAGCAACCTTTCTGCCAACGGTTCTGCCGCCACTGCCAAATTCACGGCTGATGGTAATTATTTTATCTTTCATATCAAATCTCCTTTCTGTAACTGCTAAAATAATTTTAGCATAAAGTCAATAAAAATCAACATTATTTTTATTCGTTTTTTTATAATATATTTCTATTTTATTCAAAAACCAAATTTCTAATAAATAAGCAATTGACATTAAACAGCCCGGTGGTATAATTATAGCCATAAAAAGGAGACATAAAAATGAGCAACAGATACTCACTTGATATGACAAGCGGACCGTTTTTTAAAAAAATACTGAAATTTTCCGTTCCGCTTATTCTTACAGGGCTTTTACAGCTTGCCTATAACACCGCCGACGTTGTTGTTGTCGGCAGATTTGCAGGAGCACAGGCTCTTGCAGCGGTTGGTTCAACAGGTTCGTTAATAAACCTTTTTGTCAATGTTTTCCTCGGACTTTCAATGGGTTCGGGTGTTATGATTGCAAGGCATATCGGCGAACAAAGTGAAAAGAAAATCCATGAATGTGTTCATACAGCAATGTTTATGAGCATAATTTGCGGTTTTATTATAGGAACTCTCGGCTTTTTTGGTTCAGGGCTTATGCTTAAGCTTATGGATGTTCCCGACGATGTAATTGAGCTTGCTTCTCTTTACCTGAAAATTTATTTTCTCGGTTCACCTGCACTTATGGTATATAATTTCGGTGCTTCGATTCTCAGAGCAACCGGTGACACCAAAAGACCTCTTTATATTCTTTCGTTTTCAGGTTTAATTAATGTTGCACTAAACCTTATTCTTGTAATTGTGTTTCATATGGGAGTAAGCGGCGTTGCCATAGCCACAATTGTTTCTCAGTATATTTCGGCTGTTGTTATTGTTATTTATCTTACGGGAATGAACAACGCATGCCGTCTTTTAATTAAAAAGCTGAAAATTTATCCGGCAGAATTAAAAAGCATTCTCAGGCTTGGCTTGCCCGCCGGAATTCAAAGCGCACTTTTCTCAATTTCAAATGTTGTTATTCAGTCATCGGTCAATTCTTTCGGCTCTGTTGCAATGGCAGGCATTGCAGCCGGCTCAAACTATGACTCATATATTTTCACCTGCACAAACGCAATTGCACAAACCTCAATGACTTTCACATCGCAAAATATGGGGGCCGGCAAATATGAAAACATCAGCAAAGTTTACCGCTACTGCATATTTATTGCTTTTATAATAGCCGCTTCTCTCGGCGCAGTCGGATGCGGTTTTGCACCGCAAATAACAAGTTTCTTTTCCGAAGAAACCGATGTTATAAAAATCGGAACAGAAAGAATGCTGCTTGTTTTGCCGTTTTTCTTTTTCTGTTCTCTTATGGATGTTACGGCAAGCCAGATACGCGGAATGGGCAAATCCTTTGAACCGATGGTTATTTCTCTTGTCGGCGCTTGCGGCATAAGAATTCTGTGGTGTTGGTTCGTACTGCCTCTCAACAGAACATTGCTTTTCTTGTATTGGTCATATCCCGTTTCGTGGGGAATAACATTCTTTGCACAGTTCATTTTGTTCTTCATTTTAAAAAGGAAAATGGCAAAAGAACACTCCGCAACAAAAACAGCATAAAAACATCAAGGGTCTGCCTCGTTACGAGACAGACCCTTTGCTTATTATTCAGCTGTTTCCGAATTCTCTTCACCCGAATCAGAAGACTCTTCCTCCTGAGGTGTTTCCTCAGGCTCACTTTCAGAAGGTTCTTCTTCCTGCGAAGGAGCTTCCTCAGACGGAGATTCTTCAGAAGGATTTTCTCCGGAAGTTTCTTCTTCCTGAGTTGTTGTTTCGGAAGATTCTTCTTCAGTCTCTTCTTCGGTTGTTTCGGTTACCTTTGTTGTTGAAGGAGTTTTTGTTGTTGAAGGACGGGTGGGACGGGGCTTAGTTGTTTCGTCTTCCTCGTCTTCAGTTTCTTCCTCCTCTTCCGTTGTTGTTTCGGAAACGGGAATTGTAAATGAGAAAAGAGTTGTTGACTGATTGTCATACCCAAAGAAATTATATGTTGTTCCTTCGGTTTCGGGTACCGTTGTGTTCTGCTCATCAACCGAACCTGCAGAAAGAACCGCTTTAATAATCAACGCTGCAAGGATAAGAACAATCACAACGCCAACGGCGATACCTGCAATTTTAAAAATCTTGGTTTTATCCGCCGGCTTTATGTAAGCTCTGGCATCCGCATTTGCATAAGGCGAAACTGCAGGTGCTTCCTCATCAGGATAGGGAGTTGAAAGCACAGAAGGACGGAAGCTTGTTCTGTATTCTTCTTCATAATCAGCATCGTTTTCGCCAACCATAGCAGCTGCAATGGGCGCAAAAATCGCAGTTTCTTCAACATTCATAAAAGCAACAGCAACGGTTATATTATCCTTGCCGCCTCTTTCAAGTGACATTCTCACAAGCCTGCTTGCGGCATCCTGCGAGCTTTCAGAGGTTGAAAGTACCGCTGTTATATCATCATCGGTAAGCATATCGGTAAGACCGTCGCTGCAGAGAACAACAACATCGCCCTCATCAACATCGTCAATAACGCTGATGTTGGGTGAAAGGTTTGCCTCCTGCGGAAAAACGCCAAGATGGCGGGTCAAACGTTTGGCATCCGGAATGTTGGTCACCTGACCGATTTCGATTTCACCTGCGTCAACCATTGTCTGAGCGTGGGTATGGTCAAAGCTTATCTGCTCCAGAATACCGTTCGAATAATGGTATATTCTTGTATCACCGATATTCACGCAATAAAGCTTACCCTTAACAGCATAAACCGCCGCAAGAGTTGTGCCCATACGCTTGCCTTTGGCGTTGATTTCTGCACAAATGCGGACATTGGCATCATCCAGAGTGTTGGAAATGGCAAAGCTGAAATCCTCGCCGCTGTCATAAACATTTGAAGCGTGAGCTGAAACGGTTTCAACAGCTATACCTGACGCAAGGTCGCCGTAATTCTCACCGCCCATACCGTCACACACGCAGAGATGGAAAGGCTCAGTCATGCTTTGAACAAAAGCCGAGCCCTTCTTTAAATCACCCGTTGATGTCATTCTGCCGTTTAGGCTGTAGTTGTCCTCGTTTTCTCTCCTTACTCTGCCTGCGTGCGTTACGGCGCACACATTGGCTCTGAGTTTTTTCATATAATCCCCCGTTATAAAAAATGCGAATAATTATTTCATAATACCGTTGGCTACTGCCCAATCATGGTAAACTTCAATTGATCTGATTCTTGCAGGGCTGAGGTTGTGGCTTCCTCTTGTGAACCACTTCATGCTAAGGCCCTGAAGGCCTACAAGATACTTTGCGCTTGCACAGAAGCCGGAATCAATTGCGTTATCAAGAAGGATAATATCCTGATGTGTTTTCTTAGCTGCTTCAAGGTCACCCTTTGTGAATTCATCCCACATCTTAACAAAAAGGCCTGCACCGCAAGAGGTAGGAGTTGCAATAACGCCTCTTGCTCCTCTTACATAAGCATCATAAAGATAAGGTATGTTAGCCTGAAGAACGTTGGAATCGCCCTGAACATCAATTTTGTTGCCGATTGCCGCTAATGAGCAGGTTGTATCTTTGATACCCTGAATTTTGCCTGTTGCAGCAAGCTTACCGTATGTTATGGAATCCATAAGATGCGGTCTGAGGCCGGGGAATTCATAAAGAATTACCGGAAGCTCTGTGTTGGATGCAAGTTCAAGAATGTAATCGTGAAGAGCATCGCCATTGTCACACATACCTTTTGTAACAAAAACAAGACCGCTTACGCCCTGCTGTTCAAGCTGCTTCATTTCTTCAACCTGAGCTGCAAAATCGGCTTCAAGGTTACCGGTTGCAAAAACGGGAACACCGTTTGAGTTTTTAACAGCAAGGCCGGCACACTTGATTCTTTCTTCACGGGTAAGCTCCATCATTTCAGATGAACCGCACACGGCAAAAAGATGCTGAGGCTTAAAAGAAGCCTGCCAATCAACATACTCTTCGTATGCCTTATAATCAATGCTTCTGTCCCAATTAAAAGGAGTTAAAAGCAAGGAATAAACACCTGAGAATTCATTGAACTTTGACATAAATAAACACCTTCTGATAAAAAATTGTATTTTAATTTGTATTTTTAAGTACATTAGATTATAACTCAGCAAAATATAAAAATCAATAGTTAATAACAGGTGTTTATTAAATATTAATAAAAAGATTGACTTTTTTTAACCTTTAAAATACAATATATAGGCATTTTATGAAAGAGAGATAAAACAAATGAACCAAAACAAAGGATTTGTTAAAAATATGCTGCGCCTTGCATTGCCGATAGCGATGCAGCAGCTGCTTGTTTCCTGTGCTCAGCTTGTTGACACCGCAATGGTAACAAGGCTTGGCAACGTAACGGTTTCCGCAGTCGGCGTTTCATCAAGATGGATATTCCTGATGAATCTTTTTTATTTCGGAATTTCTTCAGGCTGCGCCACCCTTGTTTCACAGTATTGGGGTGCAAAAAACAAAGATAACATCCGCAAATCTTTCGGAACGGCAATGATATTCAGTATTTTTGTTGCTTTGATATTTTGCTTGTCAATGTTTTTTATACCCGAACATATGGCGAGAGTTTTCACCAACGAACAGCCTGTCATTGATGAGGCCGTTAAATACCTTAAAATAGTTGCTTTTATGGGCTTGTTTGCGGCATTCAACCAGATTGCCTGCACAGTGCTCAGAGCAACAGAAAAAGTCAACCCTCCTCTTTTTACATCAATAGCTTCCGTTTTAATCAACACCGTCCTCAACTATCTTCTTATTTACGGAAAATTCGGTTTTCCTCAGCTTGGAATCCGAGGTGCGGCTCTTGCAACCACGGTTTCTGCGGGTGTTCAGGCAATTATTCTTTTTTTCTATATGAGAACAGCGAAACAGGTTTTCAGAACTCCGATAAAAAACTTTTTCGGATTAAACGAAAGCTTTGTTAAAAAATTCTGCAAAGTAAGCCTGCCTGTCGTTATCAATGAAGGTATATGGGCAATCGGCACAAACATCTACGCAATGGTTTTTGCCCGCCAAGGCAGCGAAGCTTATGCCGCTTACACAGTTTTTAATTCAATTGAACAGATTGCGTTTGTTTTCTTTGTCGGTATCTGCCACGCTTGCTCGATTATGACAGGCAAAACAATCGGTGAAGGCAACGAAAGCTCAGCTTATAATCTTGCAAAAAAATTTGTTATTATGACTCCCATTCTCGGAATAATTACAGGTTCTGTTCTTGCTCTCTGCCGAGAGCCTCTCCTTTCTCTCATTCAGATTGAAACACAGGGAGCGTTTGAACTTGCCTCAAAGCTTATTCTGATTTACTGTTTGTGGCTTCCGGTAAGGAATATCCCCTACACCCTGATTGTGGGAACGTTCAGAGCAGGCGGAGACACAAAAATAGGCATTGTTTATGACTGCCTTTCTCTTTATCTTCTCGGAATCCCCCTTGTAGTTTTTCTTGGTATGTATCTTAAAGTCGAATTCCATTATCTGATAATAGCAATGTATTTAGGCGAAGATATTTTAAAAAGTGTATTAAGCATTTACCGCTTCAAAAGCAAAAAATGGATTCACAACATTACAACAAAATAACGTCAGTCGGATGCACATAATTTTTTGTGCGTCCGACTTTTTTTATTTATGCTGAATTAAGTTGAAACAATGTGAGAATAATACTATCAAGCAACAAAACGGAGGTAAAATTATGATAAAAAAACTGACAGCCTTTGTGGCAGCACTTGTTGTTATTGCTGCATCATTCAGTGCCTGCAACTCAAACAGCGGAACCGTTAACCCTACAGACAACACAGAAAATGCCGGAGCAAATGTAACAGAAATCCGATACCTTAACTTCAAACCCGAAATTGCCGAAGTTTATGAAGAAATCTCAAAAGAATACGAAGCAGAAAGCGGAATTAAGCTTATTGTTGAAACAGCCGCTTCCGGCACATACGAATCAACCCTTACCGCAAGAATGGCAACTGACGAAGCCCCAACGCTTTTTCAGATTAACGGCCCTATCGGTTATGCTTCATGGGCAGATTACTGCAGCGACCTTAAAAATACAGAAATCTATCAACATCTGACAGATAAATCATTGGCAATTACTTCAGGTGACAAAGTTTTTGCAATCCCGTTTGTTGTTGAAGGATACGGTATTATTTATAACAAAAAAATTCTTGACGCTTATTTTGCTTTGCCCAACAAATCAACGCCTTATGCTTCGGCAGATGAAATCAACAGTTACAAAGCTCTCAAAGAAGTTGTTGAAGATATGCAGGCCCACAAACAGGAGCTTGGAATCGAAGGAGTTTTTGCTTCAACCTCTCTTAAAACCGGAGAGGATTGGAGATGGCATACACATTTGCTTAATGTACCTTTAAGCCTCGAATTCAAAGATAAAAACATTGATTTTTCAGACGATTCCTATAAATCGGTTGATTTTAAATATGCCGAAAATTTTAAAAATGTATTTGACTTGTATATAAACAATTCAACTGCAGACAGCAAAAAACTCGGTTCACTCGATGTTACGGCGTCGATGGCTGAATTTGCACTCGGCAAATGTGCGATGGTTCAGAACGGTAACTGGGGAGCTTCGCAGATTCTTGGCGTAAGCGGCAACAAGGTAAGCCCCGAAGATATCAGATTCATGCCGATTTATATGGGACTTGAAGGTGAAGAAAACCAAGGACTTTGCATAGGAACGGAAAACTATATGTGCATTAACGCAAAGGCAAGCGAAGCAGAGCAAAAAGCCGCTGCCGATTTTCTTTACTGGCTTTTCACTTCGGAAAAAGGCAAAAATTTTGTTACCCAAAAGCTCGGCTTTATAGCACCGTTTGACACTTTTACAGAAAATGACGTTCCCAACGACCCTCTTGCAAAAGAAATTGCAAGATATATGAACGACGAAACAAAAAACAATATTCCTTGGAATTTCACGGTTTTTCCCAGTCAGACATTCAAAGATAACCTTGGCAACTCATTGCTTAAATACGCTCAGGGTTCTTTGAACTGGGATGAAATCAGAAGCAAGGTTGTTGCCGATTGGAAAAACGAATTCGGCAGATAATAATTGCAAGCTCGGAGTTGACGGATTATGCATAAAACGCTAAAAAAATATTTCCCCGTTTTTGTTTTGCCGACCCTCGGCGTTTTTGCGGTTTTATTTATTATTCCGTTTGCTATGGGAATTTTTTTATCATTCACTCATTTTAAAACCGTTGACAGCAGCGAATGGGTCGGTCTTGCAAACTATATCCGCATTTTTACAACAGACGAAACATTTTTAAACGCGCTCTGGCTCACCGTGAAATTTACGGTTGTTTCCGTTATTTCGGTTAACATTATAGCTTTTTTAACCGCTTTGCTGCTCACAAAAGGTCTAAAAGGAACAAACCTTTTCCGAACCGTTTTTTTTATGCCGAATTTAATAGGCGGCATAGTTCTCGGCCACATCTGGAGCCTTATAATCAACGGTATTCTCGGCTTTTTCGGAGTGGATATAACCTATGACCCTTCATACGGATTCTGGGGTCTTGTTGTTATGATGAACTGGCAATTTATAGGTTATATGATGATAATTTATATTGCCGGGCTGCAAAACATTCCTGACGATTTAAATGAAGCGGCAGCAATTGACGGAGCATCTCCTATTCAGACTCTTTTTCGCATAACGATACCTATGGTTATGCCATCGGTTACCATATGCACCTTTTTGACTCTTACAAATTCATTCAAGCTGTTTGACCAGAACCTTGCCCTCAACGGCAAATCTGCCGACACAGCTCTGCTTGCACTTGATATATATAAAACATTTTATGACCACACAGGATTAAAGCTTGACCAATGGCACGGTGAGGGTCAGGCTAAAGCGGTAATATTTTTCATCATAGTTGCATTAATAGCTTTTATTCAGCTTAAAGCAACCGGCAGAAAGGAGGTTGAGCACTGATGAAATCTTCAAAACGCAAATTCTTTGTTCCTCTTATATATACCGTTCTCACAACGCTTTCTGCCGTATTTTTAGCACCGGTATTTATTATTCTTATCAACTCATTCAAGGGCAGTTTTTATATTTCCGATTCACCTTTTACTTTTCCTGACAGCGAAACTTTTGCAGGATTCAGCAACTTTATAAAAGGTTTTACTCAGTCCGATTTTTTGCGTGCATTTTTCAACAGTGTTTTTATAACCGTTTTTTCTGTTGCGGCTATTGTTCTGCTTACATCAATGACTGCTTGGTATATAGTCAGAATAAAAAACGCATTCACCAAAACAATTTATTATCTTTTTGTTTTCAGCATGATAGTTCCCTTTCAGATGGTTATGTATTCGCTGAGCTATTATGCGTTTGAACTCAACCTTAACAGCAAAGCCGGCATTATACTGATATATCTCGGATTCGGTGCAGGGCTTTCGGTTTTTATGTTCAGCGGTTTTATCAAAAGTATACCGAGTGAAATTGAAGAAGCCGCAATAATCGACGGCTGCGGACCTTTGCAAACATTTTTCAGAATTGTTTTTCCTATTCTCAAACCAACCGCAATAACTGTAAGCATTTTAAACGCAATGTGGATATGGAACGACTATCTGCTGCCATATCTTATCCTCGGATCCGGGCGTGACAAAACTCTGCCGGTTGCAGTTCAAATGGCATTATCAGGCGGATACGGCAATAAAGATATGGGTGCACTGATGGCAATGCTTGTTCTCACGGTTTTGCCTATAATAATTTTTTACCTGTTCTGCCAAAAATATATAATCCGCGGCGTAATAGCAGGCGCTGTCAAGGGATAATAGAAGGAGTTAAAATGGCAAGTATCGAATTCAAAAATATAAGCAAAACCTTTGACGGCGGAAAAGTAACCGTTATACCTGACCTGTCTTTTGAAATAAACGACAAAGAATTTGTTGTTCTTGTAGGTCCTTCGGGTTGCGGAAAATCAACAACCCTGCGAATGATTGCAGGGCTTGAAGAAATATCCGGCGGTGAACTCTACATTGACGGCAAACTTGTTAACAATGTTGCGCCCAAAGACCGCAACATTGCAATGGTTTTTCAAAGCTACGCTCTTTATCCGCATATGTCAGTTTATAAAAATATGGCATTTGCGCTCAAGCTGAAAAAACTGCCAAAAAAAGAAATTGACGAAAAAGTAATGTGGGCTGCAAAAATCCTTGACCTTGAGCCTTATCTTAACCGAAAGCCAAGGGCGCTTTCGGGCGGACAAAGGCAAAGAGTTGCTTTGGGCAGAGCAATGGTCAGAAACCCAAAGGTGTTCTTACTTGACGAGCCGCTTTCTAACCTTGACGCAAAATTGAGAACCGAAATGAGAAGCCAGATTGCGCTTCTTCACAAACGCCTTGAGACAACATTTGTCTACGTTACTCACGACCAGACTGAAGCACTGACTATGGCAGACAGAATTGTTGTTATGGATAAAGGCATCATTCAGCAATTTGACACGCCTGAAAAGCTTTATTCTGAGCCTGCCAATATTTTTGTAGCAGGGTTCATCGGTTCACCGCAGATGAATTTTATAACAGCAACATTGACAGAACGCAACGGCAAAACATTTGCCGTTTTCAGCGGAAATGAACTGAAAATACCCGAAGAAAAAGCCGAAAATCTCAAAAGATATATTGACAAAACAGTCATTCTCGGTATACGTCCTGAAGACTTCAGCGTTAGCAAAAACGAAAAAGGAACACTGTCAATCATTCCTGAAATAACAGAAATGACCGGCAGCGAAACAAACATTTATTTCAATATCGGCGAAACACGCTGCATTGCAAAAATCAAATCAGATGCTCATTCTTCACACAATGCAAAAATATCTCTTATGCCGGATGTTAATAAAATTCATTTTTTTGACACGGAAACAAAACTCGCAATTGCTCACTGACCGCACCGCACATTCCGAAAGGTTTGTGCGGTAATTTTGAATCTTTTTGTTTGTTCATTTTAACTAAAATTTCTCTTTCCTCTTGATTTAAAAGGATTTGCGTTATATAATTATTCAGTTATAAGTTTTCCTTTTGCGGAGAAAGACGGGTGTTTGTTATGAAAAAAATCGGATTTGACAATGACGCATATATAAGACGGCAATCCGAACAGATAAGCAAACGAATCGGTGAATTCGGCGGTAAGCTTTACCTTGAATTCGGCGGTAAGCTTTTTGATGATTTTCACGCTTCAAGAGTTTTGCCGGGATTTGCACCTGACAGTAAGCTTCAGATGCTTAAAAGCATAGCTAAAGATGTTGAAGTTGTTATTGTTATCAACTCCGCAGATATTGAAAGCAACAAAATCCGCCGTGATCTCGGCATTACATATGATACCGATGTTCTTCGCCTTATCGACGCTTACAGAGGCGCAGGTCTTTATGTCGGCAGCGTTGTTCTTGGCCAGTTTAAGGGTCAGCCTGCGGCCGAGGCTTTCAAAACAAAGCTTGAACAGCTTGGTGTAAAAGTTTTTATCCACTATTCAATTGAGGGCTATCCTTATAATGTTTCGCACATTGTCAGCGAAAACGGATTTGGTAAAAACGAATTTATCGAAACAACAAGACCACTTGTTGTTATCACTGCCCCAGGTCCCGGCAGCGGCAAAATGTCAACCTGCCTTTCTCAGCTTTACCATGAAAACCTCAGAGGCAACAAAGCGGGATATGCTAAATTTGAAACATTCCCGATATGGAATTTACCTCTCAAACACCCGGTAAACCTTGCTTATGAAGCAGCAACAGCAGACCTTAACGATGTTAATATGATTGACCCCTATCACCTTGAAGCTTACGGTGAAACAACGGTTAACTATAACAGAGACGTTGAAGTTTTCCCTGTTCTCAATGCTATTTTCGAGCGCATTGAAGGCGTAAGCCCCTATAAATCACCAACTGATATGGGCGTAAATATGGCAGGCTACTGCATTTGTGATGACAAAATAACAAAGCAAGCTTCAAAAGAAGAAATCGTGCGCCGCTATTTCAATGCAATGTGCGACCTGCGAATGGGCAGAGGCAAACAGGAAGCTGTTGACAAAATAGTGAGCCTTATGAACCAGGCAGGCGTTACAGTTGATGACAGGCCCGTTATCAAAGCCGCCCTTGACAGAAGCGCAGAAACCGAAGGCCAGCCCGCAGTTGCAATTGAACTGCCTGACGGAAAAATCGTTACGGGCAAAACATCAAACCTTCTCGGTGCTTCATCAGCCGCTCTTCTCAATGCTGCCAAAGCTATTGCAGGTCTTCCCGAAGAACTGCTTATGATTGCACCGTCAATAATCGAACCTATTCAGGAACTCAAAACAGGCATTCTCAAAGGCCAAAATCCGAGGCTTCATTCAGACGAAACGCTCATTGCTCTTTCAATGAGTGCAAACTCAAATCCGCTTGCCAAAAAAGCTCTTGATTCAATTGAATTACTCAAAGGCTGCGAAGCTCATTCAACAGTTATTCTTTCGCAGGTTGATGCCGATGTTTACAGAAAAATAGGAATCAATCTCACCTGTGAACCCAGATACCAGACTAAAAAGCTTTATCACAAATAAAAAGCAAACAAAAAAGACATACCGAGATGCTGAAAATCACGGTATGTCTTTATTTTTTAAACTATTGCAGATGCTATCATAACAACAACTGTGAACAATCCGACAAACGGAAGAATAAAGGGCATTATCGGCAGAAAATAGAGGCTTGAAAGAAAACCTACGCCGATTTTAATTGCCATTGTGCTTTCTGCATCGGAAATGTTCTGCCAACAGAAATGAACATCGCTTCCGTCAAGATAAATTGTATCAATTCCGATACTGTCTTTTTGTGATGATTTGGCAAATCCGCATTCAACAAGTCCGTCAGCAACAATCTTTGCCATTTCTTCATCCTTAAAAGTAATTCTGCCCGTCATTCTGAGCTCATCGGCTGGTTCTTCCTGCCTTAGATGGCCGTTTTTAAAGCCGGTGCACCACCAATATTTATCGTATTCTCTTGTGAATTCACGGTTCCAATTTCCGTTTAAATCTTCATGCCAAAGGGTCATTTCCATATTAAGCCAATCTTCCTCTGCCGGACAGTTAAACATTGTCCATTCCTTGACTTCCTGGCCTGTATGTTCCTTATTGTAAATGCCGATTTCTCCGCCGTAGAAAATCATTCCGTACTGACCTTTCCACATCTGGAGCATCCAGTCTTTGCCCTCGTAAAGGAAAAAGATTCTTACATAGTCATATTCAAGAAGCAGATACGGTGCAACAAAATCATAGATTTTGCCAAAGCCGAAATTATACTGCCAGGCTTCTTTGTCGTTTGTGTAATAATAATCGTCGATATAGCTGTACTGATAGCTGAGAATCTGGCGTCTTTCAAGCAAATCTTTAAAAGCTCCGCTCTCGGTAACAACATTTATTGTAAATTCGCCGGTCAATGTTTCGCCGTCAACAACAGCTTGTGCGGTGATAACCGATTTGCCTACAGATATACCTTTAACAAGTCCGCTGCCGTTAACCGAAGCAACACCCGGCTCAGAAGATGACCAGGCTATTTTAGGCTGAGAAGTTACATTGGTAACCTTTGCGGTCATCTGCACGGTTTTGCCTTCAACAACCGTCAGCTTTTCGCTTGTAAGAACAAGAGCGTGTGTTATCTCTTCAACCGGAGCATCTGTAGGAGTTTCAACCGCATATGCTGCGGCACTGTTGAATGAAACCAACATCAGAAACGCCATAAAAAGCGAAACAAATTTAATCGAACCGGATTTGATTTTCATTGTCATTCTCTCCTTTAGCGGATTATTGGAATATATGCAAACTTTGTATATTTTATACCAAAGCAAAGTTAAACTTAATTTTACATCAAAATCAATGGCAAGTCAATGCAATTTTGCTATAATTTGTGTGGCTTTTTTGGGATTTATTATTGAAAGAAAAAAATATATATGTTAAAATTATGTTAAATCTTTAACAAGTTAAAGGGAGTGCTTTAGAAAATGAAAAAAACATTTCGCAAAATCACAGCAGTTATTCTTTGCGTGGCTCTTCTTCTTTCAGCAGCCGCCACATCCTCATTTGCTTTTGAAAAGAAAACCGTTTGCGATGACAGCTGCGAATTTTATCCAACCGTTATTGTTCCGGGGCTCGGCCAGTCAAACACTTGGGTGCTTGATGAAAACGGAGACTATGTTCTTGATGATGAAGGCAACAAAGTTACAAGCTTCCCCGCATATATTCAGTTGCCCGAAATTATAAAATTAGCCGCCGGACCTCTTATTCTTTCTCTTATCACTCAAAAAGATATAGGCCTGTCAGATGCTCTTGCAAAAGTTATCAGCTCTTGCTTTGGCATAAACACTTGTGATGAACACGCCCAACCTTCTGCCAGAGTTGAAACCGAAAGATATCTTTATTCTTTTGCCGAATATAAAGAATCTGATTACGAAGAAGTTAACAATCACATTCCTTTTATACTTTATCCTACCGACCTTCCTGACGACCACCTTTATTATTACGCATACAACTCCTTTGACAATCATATTGACCTTGCAAATGAGCTTTACGATTTCATTCAAATGGTAAAAGCTGAAACAGGCCACGATAAAATTAATATTGTCCCCATCAGCCAGGGCGGTTCAATCGCAAGTGCAATGTTTGAATATCACCCCCAAGTAATGGATGAACTCCACAAGGTTCTTTTTATAGTTCCCGCTCTTGACGGTTCAACCATTATCGGCGACGTTTTCAATGACAGGGTTACTTTCACTAATCCCGAATATTTTTATAACGGTTTTCTCGGTGAACTCGGTCTGCTTGACAAGCAAACAGCAAGACTTATCGAAGTTGTTGCAAGAATCCTGCCCGACGAAGTTCTTACGACCTGCATTGACAAAGCAGTTGCTACTCTTGTTGAAACCGTTATGACCACAAGCACAAGTATGTGGGCTCTTTGCCCCTCGGGCGACTATCCGACTGCAGCTGAAAAATATCTTTCCGGCCCTGAAAAAGCTGAAATCAGAAAACAGACAGATAAGTATTATCAGGCTCAGCTCAACAGCCGTGCCAACATTCAAAAACTGCTCGACAAAGGCGTTCAGGTTTTCAACGTTGTTGAATATGACCACCAGATGATTAATGTAGGCGAAACCTGGAATACCCAAAATGCCGACTACATTATCCAGACAGATTCAACTTCAATGGGCGCATATTTTGCAAATGTAGGTGAAACACTTCCCGCTGATTATGTTCAGAAGAACACATATTGCAACAATCCTGAGCATAACCACATCTCCCCTGACAGAGTAGTTGATGCATCGGCAGGCCTTCTCCCTGACACAACTTTCTATTTTGACGGTCAGCGCCATGACCTTACTCAGCATAACGATGTAATTCTTAAAATCGCAATGGAGCTTATCGCTCACGATGATATTAAAGATGTCTACTCATCACCTGATTTTCCGCAGTTCAACATCGGCAGAGACGTAAGAGTTCTTCGCACTCTGCTTCCTATTGCCGAAGAAGTTGATGTTTCAACTCTTTCAGCCGAAGATGCAGCCGAACTTGCTGCGGCAGTTGCTCAGGCAGAAGCAATCCTTGACTGCACAACAAACAAAGCCGGCGAAATGCAAGCAGCCGAAAAGCGTCTTAACGATATCCTTGTAAAAATCGGTGCAACCGAAGCTGAAGAAGAAAAAGAGCCCTCGTCATTCTTTGAAGAGCTCAGCCTTTGGCTCAACGAAAACTTTGGCACAAACGGATTCTCCGAAATGCTTCCGATAGCTCTTAACAGCCTTGCAAAGTCGATTAGCGAATTTATAGGAACATTTTTAACAACTGTTTTCCGCATCTAAAAATCAATCACCGGAGCTTGGTTTAAGCTCCGGTGATTTTTTCTTTATTTTTCAATCAAATCTTTATACTGATAACATCTGACATAATCAACCTTAAATTCGGCAGGCCAATTTTTATCCGGTGTGAGGCTGATTTTACCCGTTCCGTGCCTGTCAGAGCTTTGCACTCCGTTTTCACCTGCAAATTCGCAAGATAGAAGCAGGTATTCGGGATTTTTTGAAACACCTCCGGCAGAAGTTCTGCCCGTTTCAACACCGTTGATATAGAAGATATATTCATTTTCGTTCCACTCAACACCATAAGTGTTATATTCGGTATAAGGGTCGTTTTCAACAAGGAATTTACCAACCGAAACTCCGTGATGCCCTTCGCCGTAGCCGTCATAATGAATTCCCGTTGTTATGCAGTCATTGCCCCACCAATGGTCTTTATAGTTGAACGATTCAAAAACGTCAATTTCAGTTCCGTCTTCACCGGAATTGTTAACGTTATAAACACCTTCGTTCATCATCCAAAAGGCACTCCACATTCCTGTTGCGGCAGGAAGAATGCAACGCACTTCAAAATAGCCGTAGCACTGTTCATATTTATCGCGGGTTGTTACTTTACCGGTATACCAACCCGGCTTATATTCGGCAAAATCAATTTCAGGAAACAATTCTTTATATGGATTATCAGGCGGCGTTTCAAGATATTCGCCCCTGATAACAAGGTTGCCGTCTTTGACACTGACCATATCTTCGTGCCAATAACCGCCCTTACGTTCGGTTATCCACCACGAAAAGCCCCATTTATCGGTATCAAGAGTTTCTTCGTTAAATTCATCAGACCAAACAAGAGTAAATTTGCTCATATCAAGCTTCTGTCCTTTGGGAACCGTACCCAAATCAAGCATACCCGGAAGCTGAACGCTTATCATTGTGAGAATACAGACAAAAACTTTTAAAATCGGTTTTAATATCATATTAACCCCTCCTTTTCCAGTTTAGCATATCAAAATTATGTTGTCAAACACAAAGAAAGAGTAACTTATAACAGCAACAAAGCCCTCAGCTAAGCCGAGGACTTTGTTTTTCACCGTATTTCACAAATTCCAAGAATTTCACGTGGATTATTAACAATATAATCCGCTCCGTTTGCTTTTAAAACGTCAGGGCTTCTGAAGCCCCAGCTGACGCCTATGCACGGCATACCGGCGTTAACAGCTGTTAGACAGTCAACCTCAGAATCGCCGATATAAACTGCCTTTTCTTTTGAAACTCCAAGCTTTTCAAGGGCAATATATATTCCGTCGGGCTCAGGCTTCTGAGCAATCCCATCAAGCTGACCAAGGGCGAAATCAACAAGACCGCCAAAGAAAAAGCGGACAACATCCTGCGCCGCAGAATCCATTTTGTTTGTTATGACCGCAGTTTTAACGCCGTTGTTTTTCAACTCTTTAAGCAAATCAATAACGCCGTTATACGGCTTTGTTTCAACAAGCGAATTGTTTTTATAATGAAGCTTAAAAGCTTCAAGGCATTGCAAAGCAAGGTTTTCATCAGTGCCTTCAGGAACACTGCGAAAAACCAACCTTTTAACTCCGTTACCGACAAAAGAACGGATTTCCTCTGTGCTTCTTTCAGGAAAACCGAACTTTAAAAGAGCGTAGTTCACGCTGTTTTTCAAATCCTCAAGTGTATCGGTCAGAGTTCCGTCAAGGTCAAACAAAACCGCTTCAAATTTCATAATATCACCATAACTAAAGCCGTGCAGAAAAGCACGGCTTCTAATTTAATTCTTGAATTTATCAAAAAAACTGCTCTTTTTGGAATCCTTGATAGGTGCTCCGCGCTCAACGCCGAGCTCTTTTTCAAGTTCCTGAAGAATTTCTTTCTGACGCTGTGTAAGGTTTTTGGGAATATCAACAATAATCCTTACATGCTGATCGCCCTTCGCCTTGCTGTTGAGCATTTGAATACCCTTGCCTCTTAGGCTGAAAACAGCGCCGGACTGTGTGCCGGCAGGGAGGTCAAACTTAACATCGCCATCAAGAGTGGGAATACGGATTGAATCGCCGAGAGCTGCCTGTGTAAAGCTCACTCTCTGTTCAAGCCACACATTATATCCGTCACGCTCAAAGTAAGCGTGAGGTCTTACAAAAACAGCAACTTTCAAGTTACCCTTGGGGCCGCCGTTAGTGCCCGCATTGCCGGCTCCGCTGACATTGAAAACCTGACGGTCATCAATACCTGCAGGTATGTTGACTTCAACGCTTGCCTTTGTTGAAACTCTGCCCGAACCGTGACACTTATGGCAGGGGTTATCAATAACCTTGCCCTTACCTTGACATTTGGGACAGGATTTTTGGCTTGAAATAACGCCGAAAGCGGTTCTCTGCTGAACGTTAACAAAGCCTCTGCCGCCGCAATCGGGACAGGTTTTTGCCGACGTGCCCGATTTTGCACCCGAACCGTTACATTCGGAACAAGTATCAACACGGTTGATTTCAACCGTTCTTTTGCAGCCCTTTGCGGCTTCTTCAAATGAAATTGTAACCCTTGTCTGAACATCTTCGCCTCTTCTGGGAGCATTGGGGTTAGCCTGCCTTGCACCGCCACCGCCAAAACCGCCGCCAAAGAAAGAACCGAAAAGGTCACCTAAATCAAAATCAAAGCCTGCTCCGCCATAGCCGCCGTATCCGCCTGCTCCGCCAGCACCGTAGTTAGGGTCAACACCTGCGTGGCCAAACTGGTCATAGCGAGCTTTTTTCTGGCTGTCGGAAAGCACTTCGTAAGCTTCGTTGGCTTCTTTGAATTTAGCCTCGGCAGCAGCATCGCCCGGATTGAGGTCCGGGTGATACTGTTTAGCTTTTTTTCTGTATGCTTTTTTTATTTCGTCCTCACTTGCGCTTTTATCAACGCCGAGGACTTCATAATAATCTCTTTTGTCTTCCAAAGGGATTTCTCCTTAGAACTTTTGGTTATTATTTATTACTGGTTATCGTCGGTATATTCGGTGTAGTTAGCATCTGTGTAGCCGTCACCTGCAGGGCCTGCATCTGCACCGCCCTGAGCCTGAGCTGCTTCCTGAGCTGCTTTATAAAGCTTTTCGGAAACTTCATAGAACTTAGCTGTAAGCTCTTCCTGACGTGACTTGATGAGGTTCATATCTTCACCCTTGAGAGCTTCTTTAAGAGCATCAACTTTTTCATTAAGAGCAGCCTTTTCTTCTTCACTGAACTTATCGCCCTCTTCACTGAGGAGCTTTTCACACTGGTAAACCATCTGATCAGCGTTGTTGCGTGTGTCAACTTCTTCACGGCGCTGCTTATCTTCCTGAGCAAACTTTTCTGCTTCCTGAACAGCCTTTTCGATATCTTCCTTGGACATATTTGTTGAGGAAGTGATTGAAATTGACTGTTCTTTCTGAGTACCGAGATCCTTAGCGGAAACGTGAACAATACCGTTAGCATCAATATCGAATGTTACTTCGATCTGAGGAACGCCTCTGCGTGCGGGAAGAATGCCGTCAAGGTGGAATACACCGAGAGTTTTGTTATCTCTTGCAAATTCTCTTTCACCCTGAAGAACGTGAACTTCAACTGAGGGCTGATTATCTGCTGCTGTTGAGAAAATCTGGCTCTTCTTAACAGGGATTGTTGTATTTCTGTCAATAATCTTTGTGTTGATGCCGCCCATTGTTTCAATGCCGAGTGAAAGAGGAGTAACATCAAGAAGGAGAAGGCCTTTAACTTCGCCGCCAAGAACGCCGCCCTGAATTGCAGCACCGATAGCAACACATTCATCGGGGTTGATGCCTTTGAAAGGCTCTGTGCCCATAAACTTCTTAACAGCTTCCTGAACAGCGGGGATTCTTGATGAACCGCCAACCATAAGAACTTTGTTGATTTCGCCTGTCTTGAGGCCTGAATCGCTCATTGCCTGGCGAACGGGTCCCATTGTTGCTTCAACAAGGTCAGCTGTCATTTCGTTGAACTTTGCTCTTGTGAGGGTTGTTTCAAGGTGCTTGGGGCCTGTTGCATCAGCAGTGATGAAAGGAAGAGAGATGTTTGAGGTTGTTACGCCTGAAAGTTCAATCTTTGCCTTTTCAGCAGCCTCCTTAAGGCGCTGCATAGCCATCTTGTCGCCTCTGAGGTCGATGCCCTGGTCAGCCTTGAAGCCATCAGCAAGCCAGTCAATAATTCTCTGGTCAAAATCGTCACCACCGAGACGGTTGTTACCTGCGGTTGCAAGAACTTCCTGAACGCCGTCGCCCATTTCGATAATTGAAACGTCGAATGTGCCGCCGCCGAGGTCATAAACCATAACCTTCTGATCAGCTTCCTTATCCATACCGTAAGCAAGAGCTGCTGCTGTGGGTTCGTTGATGATTCTCTTAACATCAAGGCCTGCAATTTTACCTGCATCCTTTGTTGCCTGTCTCTGTGAGTCTGTGAAATAAGCGGGAACAGTGATAACAGCCTCTGTTACCTTTTCGCCAAGGTAAGCTTCAGCATCTGTCTTGAGCTTTTGAAGAACCATAGCAGAAATTTCCTGAGGTGTGTACTTCTTATCGTCGATTGCTACTTTGTAGTCTGTACCCATCTGTCTTTTAATCGAAGCAACGGTCTTGTCAGGATTTGTGATTGCCTGTCTTTTTGCAACCTGACCAACCATTCTTTCACCTGTTTTGCCGAAAGCAACAACAGAGGGAGTTGTCCTTGCGCCTTCTGCGTTAGCAATAACAACGGGTTCGCCGCCTTCAATAACTGCTACGCATGAGTTTGTTGTACCTAAGTCGATACCGATTACCTTTGACATAATTGTTTTTCCTCCAATATATAAATGTTATTTTTTATGAATTTGCAACGGTGACAACAGCTTCTCTTATTATTTTATCACCGAGTTTATAGCCTTTTGAGAAAACCTGAGCAACAACGTTTTCGCCAAGATTTTCATCCTCAACGGTCATAACAGCGTTGTGTATATTCGGGTCGAATTCATCACCGGGTTCGCAGTAAGCTTCAACGCCAAGCTTTGTGAGTATCTCTTTGAACTGATTGAAAATAAGGTCAATACCTTTCTGATAATCTTCAAGGCTTGCCTCCTTATTATTGGCAGCTCTGTCAAAATTATCAAATACGGGCAAAAGCTCTTTTATAACATCTGCTTTTGACGAAGCATAAAGCTCTGTTTTTTCTTTTTGCGAACGCTTTCGGAAATTATCGTATTCTGCGCAAAGCCTCAGAAACTGGTCGTTCTTTTCATCAAGAGCCTTCTGAAGCTCTTCCTCTTTGCTTTCAACAGCTTCCTGTTCAGGTGCGGTCTGCTCTTTGCTTTTTTCTTTTTTCATCATTGCTTCCTTTCTATTCTTCAAGCGCCTGAGTTATCAGACGGCCGACAAGGTCGGTCAGATATTTAACGCTGGGAATTATATTTTCATAATCCATTCGGGTGGGACCGATTATTCCGATTGTTCCGGAATCGCTGTCACCCACGGAATATTTTGCCACGATAACGCTTGAATTTTCAAGCTGTCTGTAAATATTCTCACGCCCGATTTTTACGTTGAGCGGTTCTTTTGAGGTCATAACTTCAGTAACGGGTTCTTTGCGGCTCAAAAAATCAAGCAATTCGACTGCATCAGCTTTATAATCCTTATGAGCAAAAAGGTTAGAACTTCCGCCAAGAATTATTTTTGAATTCGCCGTGCTCCTTGCAAGCTCGCACACAGCCGCCATAAGCGGAATCATAGTCAGCGGATTGCTGCCGGCGGAAGCGGCAACGGTCTGCATTGAAGCAACGCTGATTTCGCCTGCCGGCTTACCGACAATCGTTGAATCAACTATATTATAGAATTCTTCGCATATCTTTGCCGTCAACTCTGTATCAAGTCTGCAAAGCCTGCTTTTAAGAATTCCGTTTGAAGTGAGAAGAACAAGCATCGCCGTGTGAACGCCGACGGGAACAAGCTCTATACGGCGAATCAGCATTGAATCACCGCCCGGAGCAGTTGAAACGCAGGCACATTTTGTTAAATCGGCAAGAACCTCACCTGCTTGAGCAATCAGTTTTTCAGGGTCGCCGACTGCGCTTGAGACGCCGGCTTCGATAAGGCGGCGGTTAAGTTCATCAACCTCACGGTTTTTCATAAGATGGTCAACATAATATCTGTAACCGCTTTGTGAGGGAATTCTGCCGGCGGAAGTATGGGGCTGGTCAAGATAACCCATAGCCGCAAGGTCGCTCATCTCATTACGCACCGTTGCGGAAGAAACCGACATACCGGTAAGTGCAAGCAATTCCTTTGAACCGACAGGCTCACCCGTTTTAATATATTGCTCAACAACAGCTGCAAGAATCTGTTTTTTTCTTTCGCTGAGACTGTTCACTTACCTCACTCCTCCCTCCGAGTGCTAACTTTAGCACTCAAAAAGCAAGAGTGCTAATTACAGGTATTACTATACATCAACTTTTTCCATTTGTCAACATTTCAATTGTTAACACTTTGTAAAATCGCTAAAAAAACAATAAGGTATGTGCAGTAAAAACACCGCACATACCCTTATATAAAACTATTTCTTTTTGGCAAGCCCCAAAACCGTATCCAGCTTATCGGTTGCTCTTTCAAAAATCTCCGCCATAACAACAGTGATTGCAAAGCACACCGCTGTAAAAATAAAAGGATTATCATTTGCTCCAAAATGCGAAAGAACAATCATAGGGATTCTTTGAAGAATGTATATTCCGAAAACCCTCTTGCCAAACCACTGCAGAATTCGGTTGTTAATGCCGACTCGCATTGTAACAAAAACAATAAGGAGCGCAAAAACAAGTGCCATCGGAATGAAAAATTTTCTTGTGCCTTTATAAACAGTGTGAAAATAATACATTGCGCCAAACGCAACAGCCAAAGCAGCGGTTGATGTAACCCATTTTCCTGTTTTGCTGAAAATGTTTTTATCAATATAAGGTTTGGCAAAACCGAACCACATACCCAGAGGGTAACACATCAGCGTATCGTACCACCAATATTCGCTGCCTTTAAATTCACGGATAACCAGAAGCAATGCAAAGGTTGCAACAGACATAACGCTTAAGCCTAAAACCATTTTCTTTTTGGTGAAAACAAAAACGGCATAAGTCAGCAGATACAAAAGAATTATATCAACAATAAACCAAACGCTGTTGCCAACACTTTCAATACCTATCAGCGAAAGCAAAAGCGTTTTAACGCTGTAATTCCTGCCGATTAAAATACCTGTTATATAAAAAATCAAAACAGCAATATCGAAATGAATCAAAACTTTAAATGCTCTTTTTACAGGTAGGGTTTTAACATAATTTTCTTTGTTTTTAAGGCCAAGAAAAACTCCGTAACCCGAATAAAACAAAAACATAACAACCATAAGCTGACCGAAAAGGTTGATAAAATAATTGAAAAGATTATCAGATAAAGAGTTATCAAGAGTGATATAACCCCTGACATGAGAGAGCAAAACAATAATCACAAATATACCTTTTACCGATGCCGTTTTTGAAGGCGACATATAATCGGCAAAGCCGTTTTTTATGTTTATTTTCAGACCCCAAAGGCAAAGCAAGGCAAGAGCTATAATAAATATCAGCATATCTGTCTCCGTTATTTTTTCTTTCAGAAATAATATCACTTATGCAAATTGCTGTCAACAAAAACTTCTTGACCTTATCAATATAATTTGTTATTATATTTAATTGTAGAATTATATCTGTTTATGATTGGAGGAATATTTTTGGGTATCGGCAATAAAATCAAAAACGCCGTAGGCATTGAAGGCAATACCTGGGAATACATAAGGCCCATAATCGGCTACAACACTGCCAACATTACAATCGGCGGCGTTACTGAACCTATAAATAAGTATCATCAGCAGTTCCTTAACTTTGTTGAAGGTATGGATACCCGTATGACGGGAACAATCAGCACAATCGGCGGTGTTATAGATGCCATCACAGACCTTGCAATGGGATTTATCACCGACAGAACCAAATCTCGTTTAGGTAAACACAGAGTCTGGATTATTACCGCTTTGCCCATTCTGCTTCTCGGTTTCTTCATGAAGTGGTATTCATTCGGCATTTCGGGCACAGGCAACACAACCGCTCTTTTCTGGTATTATTTGCTAGCCTCGCTTATTTACAGTTCAGGCTATACAATGATGAACATTCCTCATCAGGCTATGCTGCCCACAATTGCGCCCAGATATTTTGAAAGAACACAGTATAAAATAGTTGAATATATCTTCAATATGTTCGGTATGTTTCCCTCTTTTATTTTTATGAGCATTGTTCTTGGCGGCACAAATATGGATAACCCCTCACCTGCCGACAGAAACAAATATCTCATTTGCGGCCTTGTTTTCCTTGTTTATTTCTTCTGGTCGCCTCTTGTTACATTCTTTACAACCAAAGAAAAAAGCTCGCTTGATATGAAAAACCCGCCCATCGACTTTGCTTACTTTTTCAGAGAATACATTCAGGTTTTCAAAAACAAAGCTTTCAGGCAGTATTTCCTTATCAATATGTTCTACGGATTTTCAAAGAGCTTTTATAACTATGCCGACCAATTTTTTATCCGAAGCATAGCTGATAAATACAGTCACTTTGCAATGCTCAACACCGTTGGCGGTGCTGCTGAGGTTGCCGGAGGTCCGTTCAACTACTTCCTTGTGCGTTACATTGACAAACGCACCTGCGGATTTATTATGGCCCCTCTTATGATAGCAGGTTTGCTTATCAACGGTTTTGTTACCCCCTCAACCCCCGTTTTTGTTCTTTACATATCAACCATTCTTTATAACTTCGGTTTTTCAGGCCCCGGCTTTGTTGTAAGCAACATTCAGCCCGACGTTACCGATGTTGACGAGCTTATAACAGGCCGCCGCAGAGAAGGCGTTATAACTACTTTCTATTCATTTGTAAGAAAAACAATCAACAGCTTTGTTACCGGTATTCTCGGATACTCAATGTTCTTCTTCGGCTATGATACAACCGCAGCCGATTATGCAAGCCTTACACCCACCGCTGAATTCGGTATCCGTCTTATCGTAAGCTGGCTTCCAGCTGCTTTTGCAATTCTTTCTCTTCTTCTTATTTTTGCTTTCAAAATGAAGAAGAAAGACCACGAGCTCATCCAAGCTGTTATCAAAGAAAAGCACGAAACCGGATCTTGCACAATCAGCGAAAAAGAAAAACGCCGCCTTGAGCAGATTTCCGGCCAGAAATGGGAAGATATGTGGATCGGTCAGGGTGCCGTTAACCGCAAGCTTGAAGAATTAGCCAATATTTAAAAGGAGTTCCTATGGCAGTTTCCAAAGATAAAATAAGAAATTTTTGCATTATTGCTCATATAGACCACGGCAAATCAACCCTTGCCGACCGTCTGCTTGAAAAAACAAAATCAGTTGCACTGCGTGATATGACAGCCCAGCTGCTTGACAAAATGGATCTTGAGCGTGAAAGAGGCATAACAATCAAAGCTCACGCCGTTAAGCTCAACTACGTTGCAGAAGACGGCAACGAATATGTGCTTAACCTTATCGACACTCCGGGTCACGTTGACTTTAACTATGAGGTTTCACGTTCACTTGCAGCTTGCGAAGGCGCAGTTCTGATTATCGACGCTTCTCAGGGCGTTGAAGCTCAGACCCTCGCCAACACATATCTTGCACTCGATCATAACCTTGAAATTGTTCCTGTTATCAATAAAATTGATCTGCCCTCAGCCGACCCCGAAAGAGTATCTGCAGAGGTTGAAGATGTTATCGGCCTTGAATGCTCCGACGCTCCCAGAGTTTCGGCAAAAACAGGTCTTAACGTTGAGCAGGTGCTTGAACGCATTGTTAAAGACGTCCCTGCTCCCGTAGGCGATGATACAAAACCGCTCAGAGCCCTTATCTTTGACTCCGTTTATGACAGCTATAAAGGCGTTATTGTTTATGTAAGAGTAAAAGAAGGCAAAATAAAGCCCGGCGACACAATGAGGATGATGGCAACAGGTGCTGAATTCACCGTTGTTGAAACGGGATATATGAGAGCTACGCTTCCCGAACCCTGCAGCGAACTGACCGCAGGCGAAGTTGGTTATATCACCGCTTCAATCAAAACAGTCAGCGATGCTCAGGTCGGCGACACCGTTACAACCGCCGAAAACCCTGCCGCCGAGCCTCTGCCCGGCTACCGCAAGGTTAACCCTATGGTGTTCTGCGGCGTTTACCCTGCTGACGGTGCCGATTATGAAAACCTCAGAGATGCTCTTGAAAAGCTTCACCTCAACGACGCAGCCCTCACCTTTGAGCCTGAAACCTCCGGTGCTCTCGGCTTCGGTTTCCGCTGCGGCTTCCTTGGTCTGCTTCACCTTGAAATTATTCAGGAAAGGCTTGAGCGTGAATACGACCTTGACCTTGTAACAACCATACCGAGCGTTGTTTATAAAATCCATCTTTCAGACGGTTCAACCGTTGAGATTGATAACCCCACACATTATCCTGACCCGACCTACATTGATTACTGCGAAGAACCTTTTACGGATGCTCACATTTATGCTCCTGCTGATTATGTAGGAACAATAATGGACCTTTGCCAGGACAGACGCGGCGTTTTCAAAAATATGGACTATATCACACCTGACAGAGTTGACATTCACTACGAGCTGCCGCTCAATGAAATTATCTATGATTTCTTTGATTCGCTTAAATCAAGAACAAGAGGCTACGCTTCGTTTGACTATGAAATCAGCGATTACCGCCGTTCAAACCTTGTTAAGCTTGATGTTCTTCTCAACGGCGATATAATTGACGCTCTTTCGTTCATTATCCACTCTGAAAAAGCTTACGGCAAGGCAAGAAGAATTGCCGAAAAACTTAAGGATAACATCCCTCGCCAGATGTTTGAAATTCCGATTCAGATCGGCATCGGCGGCAAAATCATAGCACGCGAAACCGTTAAGGCAATGCGCAAGGATGTTCTTGCCAAGTGTTACGGCGGCGATATCACAAGAAAGAAAAAGCTGCTTGAAAAGCAGAAGGAAGGAAAGAAGAGAATGCGCCACTTCGGCACAGTTGAAGTTCCTCAGGAAGCGTTTATGGCGGTTCTCAAGCTTGACGATAACGATTAATTTAAGGCGGCATTTGCCGCCTTTTTTATCAGGTGATAAAATGAAACCAATCGGTTTGTATCTGCATATTCCGTTTTGCAAAGGCAAATGCCCTTACTGCGATTTTTACTCCACAACACCAAAAGACGATGTTATGGACTTATACACGCATACCCTTTGCGAAAAAATCAAAGCTGAAAACAGAATTTACGATACCGTTTATTTCGGGGGCGGCACACCATCTTTGCTCGGTGCGGAAAGAATAAGCAAAATTCTTGCATGCATAAACAAAACCGAAAACTGCGAGGTTACGCTTGAATGCAATCCCTCAGACACAGGCTCGCAAGAATCCGTTTTTGATTTTTCCGCCGTAAAAAATGCCGGTGTTAACCGTATCTCACTCGGTCTGCAAAGTGCAGTTGACGGCGAAAGAAAAGCTCTAGGCAGAAAAAGCGGCTGTGCTGAAATTGAGCGTGCAATCAAAAGAGCTAACGAAGCAGGTATAGACAACATTTCGCTTGACCTTATGCTCGGCATACCCAACCAGACAAAAGAAAGCCTGAAAGAATCAATTGATTTTTGCTCCGCATCGGGTGCAACACACATCAGCGCATATATCCTAAAAATTGAGGAAGGCACTTTCTTTTATAAAATAAAAGACAGGCTCACCTTGCCCGACGAAGACGAAACCTGCGATTTATATTTATATGCGGTTGAAGAGCTTGAAAAAGCAGGCTTTAAGCAATACGAAATCTCAAATTTTTCCATTGAAGGCTTTGAGAGCCGCCATAATCTTAAATACTGGCATTGTGAGGAATATCTCGGCATCGGAGCAGCGGCTCACTCATTTGTTGATGGCAAGCGTTTTTATTATGAGAGAAGCATTGACGGCTTTATCAGCGGCGCACCGCCTGTTGACGACGGCAAAGGCGGCAGTGAAGAGGAATATATTATGCTCACTTTGAGACTCTGTGAAGGCTTAAATTTCAAAGAATATAACTCAAAATTCGGCAAAGAAATCCCTCAAAACTTTATCAAAAGAGCTAAAGAGCTTGAAGCTCATAAACTTACAAAGGTTACAGAAGATTCTGTAAGCCTTACAACCGAAGGATTTCTTATTTCAAATTCTGTTATAAGCTCCCTTATTGATACTGTTGAAAATTAATCGGATTTATGATAAAATAACTTCGGGTGATAAATATGAAAGCTCTGAAAAACGTTTTCGGGCTGATTGGCGCAGCTTTTGCAGCAGCCGCAATTTTGATTTACTGCACCGAAAAATTTACCGATTATTTTTTCCTTGCAGGTGAAATCAATTCGGACCGCGCCCTTGCATTTTTGGCTGCAGTTGCCGCTTTCAGCATAATTGCTTATTCGGTTGTTTCAATCGTTATAAAACGCAATAAAAGCGCAGTTTTTAAAACTGTTATACGCTTAGCGGCATCCTGTGTGACTTTATATTACGCTTTGGTCTTATCTGCATTGACTCCGAACTGCAATTATTACGAATTGGTTTCACCCGACAAGCAGTATTCTGTTATCGCAAACGAGTGGTCATACCTTATGGGCGGCGGAATAGATTTCTACGAGCGCATAAATCCGCTTTTTGTTCACTTAAAAAGCAGCTTGACTCTTGATGACGGAGTACACATTATTAAATCAAACGGTTATTCCGTTGAATGGCAAAACAATGTTATGATTTTCACATTCAACAACGGCAATGCACAAAGCGAATCAGTAACCGTTAAATTATCAAAACCGCACGGAGGTTAAATTATGAAAAAGATTTTAAGTTTTTCTCTTGCATTCGCAATAATTTTTGCTTCGCTTTTTTCTGTAAATGGTTTTGCTGAAAACGCATCACCAAAAACCGACGCTCTGCTTGACCGTCTTGAAACGGCTGACGAAGTTACAATAACACTTAAAGCTGGTGAAACCATGCTTTTCGGCGTAATTCCTGCCGATATAACCAACACCGTTGCTGTTAAGGGCAACAAGGTTGCATATCAGTACAGTGCAGGCTTCATTAACGCAAGGGTTGTTGCATCAGAAAACGGTGTTTACGCTTATATGCCCACCCTGCCCTTCTTTTTTGTTAAAATGGACAGAAATCCGCTTCAGGGTGCAGACATCTGGTCGCTCGTGCTTGATGCCGCCAACATAACTCAGGTTTTTATTGAATATCAAAAAAGCTACGAAGAACCTGTTGACGGAGTTACCTATTATGTTGAAGAGTATAATGACAGAGAGTTTGTTACAAGCAAATTCTATTATAAAGGCGATACCCTTGTTATGCTTAAAGTTGAAGATTCTTCAACCAAATCCGTTCAGTATACATACTTTGAAAATATTTCATTTGATGTTGATGACAGCTATTTTGAAATTCCGGCTGCAGCAATGGATTTAACTCCTCTGCTCAAAGGCGTGTTCGCTTCTCTTCTTAAATAACAGAAAAATGCATCGGCAGGAACTGTTCTGCCGATGCTCTTTTTATTTCAGTTGTGTTTTTGTTTTTTAAAATATCTTATTGCAAAGATAATAAGAACTGTACCGATAAGCGGATAAATTGCAGTTACAAGCATACCTGCTTTGAGACCGATTTGCTCGGCGGCAAGGTTAAGAGTTGAACTCAATTCAAAAGCAAACGAGCTTTCTTTAACCTTATCAACAACAATTCCCAAAAGCTGGGGAGCAACGGAAGCCCCGAGGTCGCCGCTTGCTGCCATAAGCGCATATGCCGCAACGCCTACTCCGGGAATATTCTCTTCCATCATAATAAGAGTTCCGGGCCAAAGCATTGATGTAAACAGACCTGTCAGAACGCAAGCTATAAAAACAAAAATTGCATTAGTTGAAAGGCCCGCTACAATGTAACAGCAAGTTGCACCTATCATACCGCAAAGCAAAACCCGTATAATGTTTTTGCCGAATTTTGCATATCCTATTCTTGCCATACCCAAAAGGATTGCAAACATTGCCATTCCGAGAATATCCCCAAGGGTTTTATCTATATGAAGTGCGTTTTCCATATAGGTTGAAACCCAGTTGGACATTGAGTTTTCAGCACAGCTGCCAAAGAAAATCGAACCAACGCAGATTGCAAGAGCAAGCGTTCTTCTGCCGGTCCCTTTTGCTCCGTCACTTTCAGAGGTAACATCCATAGCAGGCATCGGCGAAAGAAAGAACAAAACTGAAGCGATAACGGGCAATGCCGCCCAGAAAAAAGTAAGATACATCCAATTATCAGAGCCAAAAACTCTGAGGAACAAAGTGCTGATAACAACAACCGTAAACACACCAAAAGCATAGAGCGAATGAAGAAAACTCATATCTTTTTGCGGATTGTCTGACGGAATAGCTGCAATCACAGGGCTTAAAAGTACCTCCGAAAGACCTGCAGAAACCGAAAAAATAACCGTTCCGATAAGCAGACCTATGTAAGCGTACTGCGGCAAAAGCCTTGGAAAAACCGCATAAATGAGCAAGCCGACCGACGTTATCAGCGGCATAATTCTCACAACTTTTTTAACGTTGAAATATTTAGTGAAAAATGTGAAAATTAAATCCACCGTAAGCTGAGTGCAAAAGTTGGTCAGAACAAGAGTTCCCAGCAAGGTGTAAGAAATGCCGTAAATATCCTGAAGTGATGCAAACAGAAGCGGCGGCAAGCTGAAAATTGATGACATTGTAAAATAAGCCGAATAGCACGCAAGCTTTGTAAGTTTGAAATTCTGAGTTTTCATATCATTTCTCCCAAATAATCATTCGCCGTTATTATACAGATTTTTCTGTTATATATCAATACATATTAAAACAAAATTTAATCAAATCAATAAATTAATTATTGAAATTATTGGTCTGTGTCTATATAATAAAATCAGCAGATATAAAAAGAAAAGGAGGATTACCATGAAATTTATAAAAGATGCGGAATATAATTATGAAAACAGCAAAATTAATGAAGAAAACGGCTATGTTAAATGGTTTGACCTAAAAAAAGACGGCAAAAAAGCCAGACTTTTTGAAATCTATGCCAACATCTTTTTCTGGATTTTGTTTCATTTTTTAATAAAACGCAATGAAGAAGTATTAAAAGAACTCAGTGCAATCGAATTTATTCTGTTCGTCGCCTTAACCGTTGTTGTTTTGCTTTTTATCGGCTATTGTCTAAAAGGCTTTATCAGCCTGATTATTCTTTCAAAAGGCAGACTTTCAGAGCACTGTTTTATTTCGTTAAAAAACACAACCGCAATTTACAATGCAGAAACAAGCCGAAGCCGTGTGCTTGCAAGCTACGCAGTGCCCTTAATTCTTTTTGTTTCTGTTTTCTCTTTTATCTGTTTATTCACAAACGGCCTTATAAAAGCATTTTTTGCTTTTCAGATTTTATCTGTGTTTTTTATAAGTGTTTATGATATTTATATGTTTATCCTCTGCCTTCGCAAAACTCAGAAAAGCGATGTTATCTTTGGAGAATTTAAAAAGAAAGTTTAATAAGAAAAATCCGCTCGGGTAACTTCTCCGGGCGGATTTCCTTTTAATCAGACAGCTTTCATTCTCAACTTAAGATTATCGCTTATCATTGCAATAAATTCGCTGTTGGTCGGCTTGCCTCTCTCATTCTGGATTGTGTAGCCAAAATAAGAGCTGAGCACATCAACATCGCCTCTGTCCCACGCAACTTCAATTGCGTGCCTTATTGCTCTTTCAACTCTTGATGGGGTTGTTTTGAACGTTTTGGCAACTGTGGGATAAAGAATTTTTGTCACCGAACTTATCATTTCACTGTTATTGACCGAAAGAATAATAGCTTCTCTTAAATACTGATAACCTCTGATATGGGCTGGTACGCCTATCTGATGCATAATCTGAGAAACAACAACTTCAAGGTCTTTTACTCCTGACGGGTTGACCGATGAATTGTGAATGCTTGAAAACTGAATAACTCTTTCAGCAAGCAGTTCCGGGCTGTAAGGCTTAAGAAAATAATAGTCTGCTCCGTTTTCAAGAATCTGGCTTTCAAAGCGTTGATTATCGCTGCTTGAAAGAACCATGACAAGCGGCCTTTTATCAAGGCGCATTTTATCAAGCTCCCTGAGAACGCCAAGTGCATCAAGCCGGGACATAAATCCGTCCATAAGCAAAACATCAGGTCTTTCACCCGCCTGAATTTTCTCAATGATTTTTGAGCCGTCTTTAATAACGGTTGACACTTCACAGTTATTTGAGCGCAAAACGGCAGCAAGTTCGTGAAGAGTTTCGCTACCGTCTTCCGTAAGCATAACTTTCAACATTTTTCTCATAGTTTTTACCTCCGATTGATTAACTTCACGAAGATATTACCATATTTTGTCAATCTTGTCAATTATTAACTGTAAATTTTTGTCAACTTTGTGTCGTCATTTTTCGACATTTAGTGCGACACTCATTAATCATCTGTCAAGAAAAATCGAATCACGATGCTTTGTCAAGCTGAGATTCAACTGTATCAAGCATATTCTCAGCGAAAATCGCATAGCCCTGGGTCGGGTCATTAACAAAAACATGGGTGATTGCACCAACAAGCATTCCGTCTTTTAAAACAGGAGCACCAGACATTCCCTGAAGAATTCCGCCCGTTTTTTTCAGCAATTCTTCATCTATAATTTTTATAATCATATTACGGTGAGAATCATCCTGTGCAGAATATACCTTTGTTATCTGAACATCATAATAACGTGCTCCGCTTTCGTCAACGGTTGCAACCATAACTGCCGCTCCTTCTTTCACCTCGTTTGCGCGGGCAACGGGAACAAGCTTTGCATTTGAAGGCTGATACAGCGTGCTGATAATTCCGCTGTCGGAATTAACACGAAGGTTACCCAAAACAGTTTCACTGAAAACACCGCAAAGTTCGCCCGGATCACCTGCAGAGCTTTTGTAAAATCCGTTTACAGTTGCTTTTAACGCTTCGCCGTTTGAAAGCGGCATAATTTTGCCTGTGTCAACATCATAGATTCCGTGACCGAGACCAGCAAATACGCCTGATCTGTCATCATAAAAAGTGACGGTGCCGATGCCTGCGGAGCTGTCCCGTACCCAAAGCCCCGCTTTAAACTTGCCGTTTGACGACAGTTCAGGCTTCAGGCTAAGCTCAATAGATTTTTCGTCGCGCACAATTAAAAGCTTTATGGGTTCACCCCCAGAACGTTCAACAGCTTCAATAAGCTGCGAAGCGCTTTTCACCTCAGAACCGTTAAGAGCTGTAATAATATCCCCGCTTTTTATGCCTGCTTTGGCACAAGGGCTGATATTGCCCGATTCGGTTGTAACAAAATCAATGCCGATTACCATAACACCTTTGGTGTAAAGCTTTATTCCAAAAACATCACCGCCGAGACCGACGTATCTGCGCTTGCTTTCATTTGATTTTAAGTTTTTATCTGAAATAAAATCAAAAATGTTTAGTTTTGCCGTGGCCAATCTGCTTGTAAAGTCTATTTGCTTTACAGAATCAATTTTCATCTCAGATTCCGGTCTGTCCGTTCGGTCTTGAGCAAAGACGTCAAGTTTAAAAACGTCCTCATCATATTCCGCAGAAGAAAACATAACTGCCGTTACAGCAAACAAAACAACACTCAGCGATTTAAAAAAGCGTTTCATCCTTCACCTCCGTGTTTGTATTTTGCTTCGCTTTCTTGCGAAGCACTATTAATTTAACCGCATATGCAAAGAAAAAACGGCGGATAAATCCGCCGTAAAAAACTTTCTTGTTTTCAATTTTAAGTCAGTTGCTTGAATTTTGACTTACACTATAAAAATGTAATTAATAAAATTAATTTTTTATTTTAATGTTTGTTTTGCTGCCAATAACGAAATGTTATATAAATCCCTGCGGCAGGTTTTAACAATTTCATCAAACGGTTTTTGACTTTCCGTTGAAAAATAAAGCTCACTTACACCAAGCTCTTTTATTTTTTCGGCACCAATGCCTTTGCTGCCACAAATTGCAATAACTTTTTTGTTTTGCTTTGATGCCCTTTCGGCAATTCCTGATATAACCTTTCCGTTGATACTCTGACTGTCAAGCCTGCCTTCACCGGTTATTATCAAATCTGCTTCGCGCACTTTACTGTCAAAATCGGCAGCATCAAGAATAATGTCAATCCCCTTTTTCAGCTCTGCGTTTAAAAACGCAACGGTTCCTCCACCCATTCCGCCTGCTGCTCCGCTGCCTTTGAGCAAAGAAATATCAATACCCAAATCTCTTTTAACAATGCTTGAAAAATTATGCATTCCTCTATCAAGACGGCTGACCATATCTTTATCTGCACCTTTTTGCGGTGCAAAAACAAATGCAGCTCCGTTTTGACCGTACAGCGGATTATCAACGTCACACGCAACCGTAACAGGCAAACCAAAAAGATTTTCAGGCGGAATAATTCTATTAATTCTTATCAGATTTTCTCCGTCGGGATAAAGCTCATTGCCATATTTATCAACAAAATTCCAGCCTAATGAGGCTGCCATACCTAAGCCACAGTCATTGGAAGCACTTCCTCCAAGCCCAAGAAGAATTGAGCTTGCTCCCATTTCCTTAGCGTTTAGCATAAGCTCACCTACGCCAAGAGTTGTTGCCTTTTCGGGGTTTTTGTTTTCGCCTGCAAGCGGTAAGCCTGCACAAGCCGCCATTTCAATCACAGCGGTTTTATCAGGCAGCATAAGATATTCCGCCTGCATTTTTTCACCGAAAACGCCGCTGACACAAGCTTTTTTCATCTCACCGCCAAGGATTTTATGCAAACAGGCACAAAGCCCCTCGCCGCCATCGGCAGCCGGGAGCTTTGTTATTTTTATATCTTTTATCGTTTCAGCAAATGCATCCCCGATTATATCGCAGACTTCGGCAGCGCTAAGGGTGCCTTTGAAGCTGTCGGGCGCAATAAGAAGGTTAAACATATTATTCGGCTGAAGCCCTTCTGATATATTTTTTGAAGAATGCAACTGCAGGTGCAACTGCTTCAACAGGGATTCTTTCGTTCGTTCCGTGGGTGCAACGCAGAAGCGAAACGCTTACTCTGTAGGGAGCATAGCGATAAATGTTTTCACAAATAGGCTCATAGTAGCAAGCATCCGTTCCGCCCATAACAAGATAAGGAGCAACAATTGCATTCGGGTTATCCTGAACACAGATTTCTTCAATAATATTGAATGTTCTTGAATCTGTGGGTGAGAATTTTGAAGCTTCTTTTGCCTTAATCACCTTAACTTCAATATCCTTGTTTTTACACACCTTGCGGATATGCTTTTCAACATCGGCAACGGTTGTTCCGGGCATCTGCCTGAAGTTAACTGTTATGCTTGATTTTTGGGGCAAAACATTAGCAGCAGGGCTGCCCTGAGCCATTGTTACAGCAGTTGTTGTTCTTACAAGGCAAGCCGCAACGGGTATTTTAGTCATAGCAAACTTAAGCACGGGATGAAGCAGATTGAGGTTGCACATAACAAGCCTTGCGGGGTATGTGCAGTTTCTGCCGATATTTGAAAAAAGCTCTTTAACAAAAGGCATAAGTTCAGCTTTAAACTGGTTGTTTTCAAGGTCTTTAATAACATTTGCAAGCTCGCCGAGACCCGAATGAACAGGAGGCTGAGATGAATGACCGCCCTTTGAATTAACGGTAATTTCAAAATCGGTATAACCTTTTTCTGCAATACCGATACCGATAAGCTCTTTGTTGTTGAGAATACCTTTAACGTTAACGGGGATAATAGCACCGCCTTCGTCAAGAACGCTGTCAAGATGAATTCCTCTTTCTTTAAGAGTTTTCATTATACTTTTTGCGCCGCCTTCTTCAGAAGCAACAACTTCTTCGTCTTGACCAAAAAGAAGATAAACATCTCTTTCGGGTCGGAAACCTTCTTCAAGAAGTGTTTCAACAGCATCCATAACACCCATAAGGTGGTTTTTCATATCAAGAGCACCTCTGCCCCAGATAAATTCGCCGTCGTTATCGCCGCTGAAGGGAGCGTGCTCCCAATCCTGCTCAGTACCTTCCGAAATAGGAACAACATCCTGATGAGCAAGAAGAGCGATGGGTTCAAGGTCATCTCTTGTGCCTTTCCAATGATAAATAAGGCTCGCTTCCTGAACAACCTCTTTTTTAAGGTTTTTGTGAATAAGCGGAAAAGCTTCCTCAAGAAAAGCGTGAAAATTATCAAACTGCGAAAAATCAACATCAGCCTTGTTGGGATAGCTGATTGTAGGAATTGAAATTGCCTTAGAAAGATGTTCCTGAGCTCTTTTGGCATCAACCTTTTCTTCAGTAGGTGCGCCGAAATCTTTTTTCTTGGGAGTATAAAGAGCAGCTTTAACAGCCGTTGCGCCTGCCGCAAGACCAAGAGCGCCGAGAGCAACCTTACCACCAATAGTCATATTCATTCTTCCTTTCAAATAAAAACATTTACTGTTTAATAATATTTATTTACATATAAAATTTTCTTGTTATCCAGGCTTTAAGTCTCTTGCTTTTGCCGAGAACCGCAAAGAAAACCGCAAGCGCAAAGCAGCAAATAGCAATCATAACCGAAATAACAATACTGAGCCTGTTATGGAGCAAAACGGAAATACAAGCTTCAATAACAAAACTGAGAACGGTTATCGCCACAAGAGAAACAGTTACTATCGCAGTTTTGCTTCTCTTTTTTCTGAGCCATAACATAAAAGCATTGCCTATTGCCCAGGCTGTTATTATAACCGGCAAAGCTATCCCTTCATACCAACCGCTATCGTTGGCAATAAGATGAATTGAGTAAACATAAATCATCAGTGAAAGAATATCAACCGCAAGCAAGATAAACGGTATGGGCTTGCGCCAGATAAATGGAAAAACAAACCAGACCCAAGCAACAAAGAAACCTCCGGTAATATACGGAACAACAACGCTGTTAAAGAAAAGAGCATTAAAAACAAGCAAAATCAAGTTAGGGATAATCATTACAAGGGAAATAACAAATGCCCAATATTTTTTATTGACTGCTTTGGGTATTTTAAGGTTCTGCGGATATGCAGGCATTTCGGGTATCTGCATTTTTTCTGCCGGGTTAATTACCGGAGTATCACAAAGCGGGCACTGTGAAGAACCTTTTTCAAGTTCAACGCCGCAATTAACACAGTACGACATCAGTCTGCACCTCCTATTATAGCATTTCTGTTACTTTCAATTTTTACCGGGATTCCGAATTTAACAAAAGCAGTGAAAATTTCACGTTGAACCTTTGGGTCTTCATAAATGTTTGATACGCTGAGTGCAAAGGTATCTTTATAGGTGATTGAAATGCACCTCGCCGCATTTACCATACCCGGACCCATCATCAGCATAATATTTTCAATATGCTCTTCCATTTCTTCAGGTGTTTTAATAATGCCTACGTTTGAAATAATAGCACTTGTTGATTTTTCACCTGCAAACTTATAAACAACACCTATCCCGAAATCCTTCAGAAATGACGGAACAATACGCATAAGCGGATTTTTTTCTATGCCTATGTTGCTGTTCATCATTGCCTGAAGCTCTTTTTCATTGTTAACAAAACGCAAATAAAGCGAAACTTGCTTTACCATTTCGGGGAAAGTATATTCTCCCATCTTAGGGTCAATCTGGAACGAATAGCAAAGCATAAAATTACGCAAAGTCTCACTTTCAAAAAAATTTCTCAGGTTAACCGGTATCTGAACACCAACGTGTTTTTCGCCGCCTTCTTCTTTCTGAATGTTATACATAACCCATAGTAAAA
Source organism: Acutalibacteraceae bacterium (assembly GCA_045590675.1). GTDB lineage: Bacteria > Bacillota > Clostridia > Oscillospirales > Acutalibacteraceae > CAG-177. The sequence goes on along the minus strand of JAZNRJ010000047.1, from coordinate 21,323 downwards.
CAGCGGCAACATATTCGGTCACGGTTGCGCCGTGCTCCTTGGCTTTTTCTTTCAGCTTATCAACAGGCATATATCCCGTTGTTACGCTGAAAAAATGTTTTGGGAACCTTTTACCTTTAAAGTTATAAGTAAACTTCTGAATTCTTTTTGCCTTTGCTTTTGATTTAACATGCTTAAGGTATGAATCTTCACGTTCACTGTCTTTCGGTTTTTCGTTGACATCAATCACACTGCCTCCGCACGGTATATTCTTGCCAGTACAGCGCAAATATTCGGCAATGAGAGTCATAAAAAACCTTGATGCTCCGTATCCGTCAGCGATTGCGTGGTAAAACTCAACGGAAATTCGTTTTTCATAATAAAAAACTCTGAAAAGGTAACCGTTGTTTTCTTTCCATTTAATTCGCAGGCACGGATTTGCAATATCAGGCAAAACCGGCGGCACACCGTTGGGATTTTTTTCAAAATAATGCCAAAAAAATCCGTTGCGCATTCTTACATCGAAGCCCGGAAAACGTGGCATTATGGACACAACCGCCTTTTCAAGCAAAGCAGGGTCAACTTTTTCCTTCAAAGTTACCGTAAACCTGTAAACGCTTGAAAAAGAAGATGTATTCTGGCCGGGATAGACCTTGCCGGCATTATCCAGCTTATACCAAGGACGCTGATGTAAAGGGATTTTATTCATACCTTACTCCAATCAAAAGAAACTCAGTTGAGTTGTTTTGGGAAGCGATTCAAGAGCTCCGCCTTCTTCAAGAGCGGAAATAATTGATTTTGAAACACCTGAACGAATCTGCAAATCCTCAATTGATAGGAATTCGCCGCCGCCATCGTTCTTGGCATCTTCAAGCGATTGCGCTGCAGCACCGCCGCAACCGGCAATTGCCGAGAAAGGAAGGCGTATTTTTCCGTCCTCAACAACATATTTGTTGGCTGTGGATTTGTAAATATCAATAGGCAGAAGCTCAACGCCTCTTGCCATCATTTCATTAATAATCTGAAGGGATGTAAATGTTCCTTCTTCTTTTGCCGTGGCAGTTTTAAACTGAATTTTCTGCTTAAGCTCTGCCATTTTAGCCTTAACCGCTCCCCTGCCTTTAAGGATAGTTGCAGTGTCAATATCTTCACCGCGCACGGTCATATAAGTTGCATAATATTCAAGCGGGCGGTAAAGCTTGTACCACGCAAGACGCATTGCTGCACTAACATAAGCAGCAGCATGAGCTTTGGGGAACATATATTTGATTTTCATACACGAATCAAGATACCACTGCGGAACACCGTTATCTATCATCGCCTGCTTGTGTTCATCGGTCAGGAGCTTTGTTGCTTTACCTTTACGGACAATTTCCATAATTTTGAATGCCATACCCTTTTCAACGCCTTTGTTGATAAGGTAAACCATAATATTGTCACGGGTTCCTATAACTTCTGAAATTGTGCAAGTTCCGTTTTTGATAAGATCTTGAGCATTACCGATCCAAACATCGGTTCCGTGAGAAAGGCCCGAAATCTGAAGCATGTCCGAGAAATTTTTAGGCTGAGACTCAATAAGCATCTGACGAACGAACTGGGTTCCGAGCTCGGGCAGCGAAAGTGTTCCTGTTTCGCAATCAATATCTTCGGCTGTTACTCCGAGCGGCTCGGGGCTTGTAAGCAGCTCATAAAGCTTAGGGTCACAAATGTCGATTTTCATAACATTTGTCCCTGTCATATCTTCAAGATGTTTATAAAGCGTAGGAACATCGTGGCCGAGGTTATCAAGCTTAAGGATTGTATCGTGAAGCGAATGGAAGTCAAAGTGAGTTGTTCTGTGAACCGAATCAGCATCGTCAGCCGGGTGTTGAATGGGTGTGAAATCCTCGGCATCCATATCATCGGGAACAACAACCATTCCGCCGGGATGCTGACCTGTTGTTCGTTTAACACCAACGCAGCCTTGAACAAGCCTGTCTTCTTCAGCTCTGGTAAGAACAAGTCCTTTTTCTTCTATCCATTTTTTAACAAAGCCGTATGCGGTTTTATCGGCAAGAGTGCCGATTGTGCCCGCTTTAAAAACGTGAGCTTTACCAAAAAGCTCTTCTGTGTATCTGTGAGCATAGAACTGATATTCGCCCGAAAAGTTAAGGTCAATATCAGGCTGTTTATCGCCGTAGAATCCAAGGAAAGTTTCAAAAGGAATATCGTGGCCGTCACGGTGCATAGGTTTACCGCAATTAGGACAATTCTTGGGCGGCATATCATAACCTGAACCGTATTCACCTTTATAGAAAAATTCACTGTGCTTGCAGTCTTCACAGATATAGTGAGGAACAAGCGGATTAACTTCTGAAATACCTGCCGCAAATGCAACGAACGATGAACCAACCGAACCTCTTGAGCCTACATAGTAGCCGTGGTCCATAGAGTCCCAAACAAGCTTCTGGGCAATAATATAAAGAACGGCAAATCCGTTTTTAATAATGGACTCAAGCTCTTTATCAAGCCTTTCACGGATATATTCGGGCAGCGGAGAGCCGTAATAGGCTTCCATTCTTTCATAGCAGATGCGGCGCAAATCCTCGTCCGCACCTTCGATTTTGGGCGGATAAGTTCCGGTTGGTATGGGAATAATTTCTTCGCACATATCGGCAATTTTGTTGGGGTTTTCAACAACAACCTCATAGGCTGTGTCTTCGCCGAGATATGCAAATTCTTCAAGCATCTGCTGAGTTGTTTTAAGATAAAGCGGTGCCTGGTCAGCGGCATCAGAAAAGCCCTGTCCTGTCATAAGAATCTCTCTGAAAACCTTGTCGCTTTCTTCAAGAAAATGAACGTCACCCGTTGCAACAACAAGCTTGCCTGTTTCATCGGCAAGATGAATTATCTGACGGTTGATTTCGTTGAGCTCTTCTTCGCTTTCAACCGAGCCGTTGCGAAGCATAAAAGCATTGTTGCCGTTTGGCTGAATTTCAAGGTAATCATATATTTCGGCATACTCAAGAATTTTTTCTTTAGGTTTGCCGTCAAAAATTGCTTTATAAAGCTGACCCGCTTCGCACGCGCTGCCGACAATAAGGCCTTCACGGTGAGTGAGCAACTCACTCTTGGGCACTCTGGGATGTCGGTAAAAATATTCAAGGTTTGATTTTGTTATAAGCTGATAAAGGTGCTTCAGACCCACTTTATTCTTGGCAAGAAGAATCATATGATGTGTCGGAAGCTTTCTTGGGTCAACCTTGATTTTTTCATTTATCTCGCTTATTTTTTCAATGCCCTGAGCCTTAAGAAGTTCAACCAGCTTTTCAAAAATGCCCGCAAGAGCGCCTGCATCTTCATCGGCTCTGTGATGGTCAAATTTGGGCAGTTTAAAATGAGAGGTCAAAGAGTCAAGCTTATAGTTTTTAGCCCCTTCAACAAGACTCTGAGCCAAAACAAGAGTATCTATATGTGTGAAATTATATTCTATTCCGTTTCTTTTGCAAGTTGCTTTGAGCACATCTGTGTCAAATGCGGCATTATGAGCAACAAGAACACCGTTACCGCAGAATTCAAAGAATTTGCGAATAGCATCCGCCTCTTTGGGTGCTGAAGCAACCATACGGTCATCAATACCGGTAAGCTCAACAATTTTGTGAGGTATCGGCCTTTCGGGGTTAACAAAAGTCTGGAATCTTGAAACCTCTGCACCGTCGCAATATTTAACCGCACCGATTTCGGTAAGGCGGTCATAGCCTGTCCTCAATCCGGTTGTTTCAACATCAAAAATAATGAAATTGCCGTCAATAGACATATCAGAATTGCCGTTTACCGCTTTTACGGAATCATCAACATAGTAAGCTTCCATTCCGTAAATAACTTTTATGCCGAAATCTTTAGCAGCAGCGGCAGCTTCAGGGAAAGCCTGAACAACGCCGTGGTCAGTAACGGCAACAGCTTTGTGGCCCCATTTAGCGGCTCTTTTGATAAGCTTTGTTGCGCTTGCCATACCGTCCATAGCGGACATATTTGTATGCATATGAAGCTCAACACGTTTTTCTTCGGCGGTGTCTTTTTCTTCAAGAACATCAATAATCATAACCGAGTTGGCTTTGATACAATTGGTTTTTATATAGTCGTCATACTCAACGTGGCCTCTTATCATAACAGCCTTGCCGTCTTTGACGTTATCAACAAGCTGTTCGCAGTTTTGAGAAGCTTCAAAAATTTTGACGGTATATGAATTGGTTTTATCGGTGATATTAAAATTGATTATTTTTCGCTTGCCATCTCTGGTATCGCGGATATCAAGGCCAAAAACAGTTCCCCAAACGGTAACGTTGCCGTCATCAATTGAAATTCCGCTCAGAGGAACAGGTTTTGACTTGATTTTATTGCCATAGATAACTTTGGCGTTGGTTAGAGAAATCGGCAAATCGTCATATTCTTTTTTAGGCTTTTTGGGTTCTTTGGGCGCTTCTTTGGGAATTTCCATTGTTATTCCCTCTGCCTGCATCTGAACATATTCAGGCGAATCAACGCTGACTGCCCTGTTACCGCTTATTTCAACCTCTGCATTAACGCCGAAGCACTCTGAAATATATTTTCTGATAAGGTCATCTGCGTTTGCTTCACAAAGAATATCTGCTCCGTCAAAAAGCTCAATTTTAACTGAATTTTCACTGACGGAAAATTTAAAGTTTTCAAGATAACCGTTGGCCGCAGCAACATTTTCTTTAAGTACTCTTTTAAAAAGAGGTGCGCATTCATCGGTCAGAGCCGATGAATGGTAAATGCCCTTGATTGCAACCTTATTAAGCCCAAGAGCGTTTTTGATTTCGCTCTGAGCCATAGTAATAAATTTATCGTCTATATAATGGTTGAATTTTGCATCAATACTAAGCCTTAACAAATCATCGTCAAAGCTTATTCCCGTAACAACACCGCTTGAAAGTTCTTCTTTCAAAGCAGGGTTGATATGTTCGCCTATAAAATTAAGAATTGAATTTTCCTGCATATTAACACCTTAGGTTAAAAAAGGACAGATCTCTCTGCCCTTATGACTATATGTTTTCAATTTCACGCATCAAAGCATCAAGTGCTTCACTTTCCGGCACTTTGCGAAGTATCTCGCCTTTTCTGAATATAAGCGCAACTCCGTCACCGCCGGCTATACCGATATCGGCTTCTCTTGCTTCACCCGGACCGTTAACAATGCAACCCATAACAGCAACTTTAATGCTCTTTTTACAATCTCTGAGCCTTTTTTCAACTTCATTTGCAAGTGAAATAAGGTCGATTTTTGTTCTGCCGCAGGTCGGACACGAAACAATATCGGGGCAGTCAGTCTTAAGCCCGATTGCTTTAAGAATATCAAAGCCGGCTTCAACCTCTCTTACGGGGTCATCGGTCATTGAAACTCTGATTGTGTCGCCTATGCCTCTGAGCAATAGTGAGCCTATACCCACAGAGGATTTTATCAGAGCCATATTGTGAGTTCCTGCCTCGGTAACGCCGAGATGCAACGGATAATCGCATTGCTCTGCAACAAGCTCATAAGCTTTAATCATTGTTGGAACTGTTGAAGATTTTATTGAAATAATTATATCTCTGAAATCACACTGCTCAAGCATTGCGGCGTGTTTCATTGCACTTTCGGCAAGAGCTTCGGCACAGGGTGAGCCGTATTTCAAAAGCAGTTCTTTTTCAAGCGAACCGGAGTTAACACCTATTCTTATCGGCACGTTTCTTTTTTGGCAAGCATCGGCAACAGCTTTCACCCTGTCCATGCTGCCGATATTGCCGGGGTTTATTCTGATTTTATCAACGCCTGCTTCAAGGCTTTCAAGAGCAAGGCGGTAATCAAAATGGATATCGGCAACAACGGGAACTGTCAGGTTTTCTTTAAGTGCAGAAATCAGTTTTACTGCCGCCATATCAGGCACAGCAGCTCTGATGATTTCGCACCCTGCCTTTTCAAGTTCAACAGCCTGCTTAACGCTTGCTTCAATATCTGATGCCGGCTTGTTAAGCATTGACTGAACGGATATTTTTTCTCCGCCGCCTATGAAAAGATTGCCTACTTTAACTTTTCTGCTGTTTCTTGTGTTCACAGTCAACGCTCCTTTGACATCAGATTATCCTTTTATAAGTCTCATTATATCGCTGAAAGAAATAACAACCATAAGCAGCATCAAAAGTGCAATGCCCACGGTGTGAACCCAGCCCTCATATTTTCTGGGAACGGGTTTTCTAAAAATAATTTCAATGAGAAGGAAGAAAAGCCTGCCGCCGTCAAGAGCGGGAAGCGGAAGAAGATTGAATACACCGATATTGATTGTTATCAGCGCCATCATTGTTAAAAGGTAAGTGTAATCTGTTTCCTGCGTCGCGGTCTGTGCAGCATCGGCTATATAAGAAACCGTGCCTATCGGACCCGAAAGCTCACTGAGACCATACTGCCCGGTAACAAGGTCAAGCAGACTTACCCAGACTATTCTGGCTATTGAAACAGATTCAAGAAATGAGTTTTTAACAACATTAATAAAAGTAGGTTCAACGCCTACAATTATAAAATCGTAAACAATGGTAAGAGTTCCGTTGTTATCCATTGTGTTGAACTTAACGCCGTTTACCTGTGTTTTTTCACCGCCGCGTTCAACAACAAAATCAATAATGCCATCTTTATCCCTTGCCATAAGGAAGCTCATATCATATTCTGAAAAAACAGCTCTGCCGTTAATTTCTTTGATAACATCCTTTTCCTGAAGCCCGAATTGAGAGCTGACTGCGTTTTCTTGAAAAGAGTGGATTTGCGGTGTTCCGATAAGGTCATTCTGAGACAGCATAACCGCAACGATTATAACGCCCATTATCAGGTTAACTATTCCGCCCGCTGCAATTACAATAAAACGCTTCCAAGCTTTGATGTTACAAAACGCACGCTCGTTTTCGCTTTCTTCATCCTCGCCTTCCATACTGACAAAACCGCCGATAGGAAAAAGGCGAAGAGCATATTTTGTTTCACCTTTTTTGAATTTAAAAAGAGTTGGGCCCATACCCATTGCAAATTCATTGACCTGAACCTTAAAGAGCTTTGCGAAAACGAAATGACCAAGCTCATGGAAAAAGATAATCAGACCGAAAAAAAGAATTGCAATCAATATCGGCCAAACCTTATCCCAAACCGCCGCTGCGGTTATAAGGGGAATTATTTTCATATGAACAACCTTTCTGTCTGTTCACGGATAAGCCTATCCGTTTCAAAAACATCGCTGAGAGAATAATCGGCCTTGTTTTCTGCCGTTTCAAGGGCATTTTTTACTGCATCGGCAATATCAAGAAAACCGATTTTGCCCTGCCTGAAAAGCTCATTTGCTTTTTCATTAGCCGCATTGACTGCCGCCGGATAAAGACCGCCTTTTTCAAACGCCTTTCTGCATAAGTTTATGCAAGCGAAGGTTTCATAATCCGGTTTTTCAAATGTCAACGTTGCAAATTCAGCAAGGTCAAGCTGTTTAACAGGGCTCACATATCTGTCGGGATATGTGAGTGCATACTGAATGGGTATGCGCATATCAGGCACACCGAGCTGAGCAATAACCGAGTTGTCGGTATACTCAACCAACGAGTGAATAACACTCTGGCGGTGAACAAGAATGTCAATATCCTCAGCCGCAACGCCGAAAAGCCAGGCAGCTTCAATAAGCTCAAGACCCTTGTTCATCATTGTAGCTGAATCTATGGTTATTTTTGCACCCATGCTCCAGTTGGGGTGTTTTAATGCCTGCTCAACAGTAACACCTTTAAGCTCGTCTTTGGTTTTGCCGAAAAACGGACCGCCCGATGCGGTAAGAATAAGACGTTTTATCTGTTTTTTGTCAGGGCAACCCTGAAGCGACTGGAATATTGCGGAATGCTCACTGTCAACCGGCAAAATTGAAATGCCTTTTTCCGCGGCAAGATTCATAACAAGCTTACCGCCGGTTACAAGAGATTCTTTATTTGCAAGTGCAAGGGAATTGCCCGCATTAAGAGCCGCAACCGTGGGTGCAAGACCTGCAATACCCACAATGCTGTTGAGAACTGAATCGGCTTGGATTGAAGCACATTCCTCAACGCCCTGCTTGCCCGACAAAACCTTTGTAAATGTATCTTTAACTTTGATTTTAAGCTCTGCCGCTGCTTTTTCATCCGCAAGAGCAGCAATTTTAGGAGAGAATTTTCTTATCTGTTCCTCAAGAATGTTAACCTGGCTGTTTGCAGTAAGCGCAACAACCTCAAACCCCATAAGCTCAGCAACTTCAAGCGCCTGAACGCCGATTGAACCTGTTGAACCGAGAACTGAAAGAGTTTTTATCATTTTGTTTCTCCTTAGAGTATCAGATGTTTTTAACCTGCAATAATAAGGGCAAGTTTGAATGCTGCATAAGTAAGCGGCATTGTGAAGAGAAAGCTGTCAATTCGGTCAAGTGCTCCGCCGTGACCGGGGAAAAGATTGCCGAAATCCTTTTCACCAAAATTGCGCTTAATTACCGAAGCAGAAAGGTCACCGCACATACCGAGAATGCTTATAACAATTGTTAACGGAATAACAACAGCAAGAGTAATCGGATTGTTTTCGGGGAAAAACCATATATCGAAAACAAAATATGTTATTACTGTTACAAGAACTGTTCCTAACACACCGGCAACTGCACCTTCAACCGACTTTTTAGGGCTGATTTTAGGGGCAAGCTTACGTTTGCCAAGCTTACTGCCAACAAAATATGCCCAGGTATCAGTCATCCAAGCAAAATACATCGCTGAAAGAATAATGAAAATTGCGTGGGATGTTGAAAGATAAGGCGAAGCTTCACATTCTTTAGCAATTTCAACGGTTGTTGAAAGTGACCCCGGAATTGCAACAGATGCAAAAAGAAGCATTGCCACCTGCTCAAATTTTGTTTTTTCATACCATTTAAGCATAACAATAAGCATTGCTATAACATAAAAGATAAAAATAATGCTTGAAGGTATAGGAATAATTGAACCAAAATCCATCACTTTATAAAATATCATCCCTGCGCAGAAAATCATTCCGCTTGCGGTAAGGATTTTGTTTTGACACTTGCAGACCCTCATAACCTCATAAACGCTGATTGCGCCAAAAATAGCAAGAGGGATTGATACCCACTGAGCATAACCCAAGCCTGTAAGTACAAGCAAGGATATAGCAAAAAGGGCAGATATAACACCTGTAATAATTCTTACTTTCATTTTATTCACGCTCGTTTTCAAATAGTTTTAAAAGGTCAAAAATTTTCCGAAACACCACCTTCGTTTATATTTTTCGGAAATTAAATTCCGCCAAAGCGTCTGTTGCGCTTGCAGTAATCTATAATTGCCTCATCAAGGTTATCAGTTGTAAAATCAGGCCAAAGAATATCTGAAAACCAAAATTCAGAATATGCCGCCTGCCAGATGAGGAAATTTGAAAGACGGTATTCTCCGCTGGGTCTGATAATCAAATCAGGGTCAGGGAGACCGGCTGTATAAAGCCCTGCGTCTATATCGTTCAAGTTAATTTCGTCAGCCTTAAGCTCACCCGCTTCAACTTTACGGGCAATTTTTTTTACCGATTGAAGAATTTCATTGCGTCCGCCGTAATTAACGGCAAGATTAATAACTGTTTTTTTATCTGCTGAATTGTTTTCAAGAATTTCTATCATATTTATTATATCAGGTGGCAGACCTTCTCTTTCACCGATATACCGAATCTGCAAATTCTTTTCTTCATTTTCTTCTTCTTTTTCCTGAGCTTCGCAGAGATAATCTCTGAAAAGATTCATTATCGCCGCAACCTCTTCGGCTGGGCGCTTCCAATTTTCGGTTGAAAATGCGTAGAAAGTAAGGCACTCAAGCCCTATCTTCGATGCGTAATTAACAATGTTACGAAAAACCTCCGCGCCGGCTTTATGACCTTCACTTCTGCCAAGGCCTTTTTGTTTTGCCCATCGTCCGTTACCGTCCATTATTATGCCTATATGTCTGGGCAATGTTATATTTTCAAGCATTTCTTTTGTCATTTCAACCGCTCCGATATAGTTATCATAGCAGCAGAGGCAAAAACCTCTGCTGCATATTTGAAATCAGATTTCCATGATTTCCTTTTCTTTTGCTTCGGCAATAGTTTCAATTTCCTTAACAAACTTGTCTGTAAGATCCTGAAGCTTCTTTTCGCCGTATTTGCGGTCATCTTCTGTTATTTCAGAAGCCTTTTCCATCTTTTTGATTTTGTCAATACCGTCTCTTCTGAGGTTTCTGATAGCAACCTTTGCACCTTCAGCCATTTCCTTGACGTCCTTGCAAAGGCCGCGGCGTCTGTCTTCTGTAAGAGGCGGGAAGATAAGACGGATTGTTACGCCGTCATTCTGAGGGTTAATGCCGATATCAGAAGCGAGAATTGCTTTTTCAATTGCGCCGAGAGTTGATTTATCCCAAGGCTGAATGTTGAGAATTCTTGCTTCTGCTACTGAAATAGCCGCCATCTGATTAACGGGAGTGGGGGTTCCGTAATAATCAACTCTGATTCTATCAAGAACTGCAGCATTGGCTCTGCCGGCTCTGATTGCAGAAAAATCATTGTTAAGAACCTTTATTGTTTTGCCCATGCTTTCTTCTGTTGCCTTAAATACATTTTCCATTATGTTAGCCCTCCTTGACTAATGTTCCGATGTTTTCACCTTTAACTGCCTTAACAATGTTTTCAGGGTCAGAAAGATTGAAAACAAGAATAGGTATATTATTGTCACGGCAAAGCGAAGCTGCCGTTGAATCCATAACTTTAAGGTTCTTTTCAAGAACCTCGCTCTGAGTAACAACATCATATTTAACGGCATCGGAATATTTGTTGGGGTCCTTATCAAAAACGCCGTCAACATTAGTTGCTTTAAGAATTACATCTGCTTTGATTTCAGCAGCTCTGAGCGCTGCACAGGTATCTGTTGAAAAGAAGGGGTTGCCTGTGCCGCCGGCAAAAATAACAACCTTGCCTTCATCCAGATGGCTAAGTGCTTTATTTCTGATAAATGTTTCGGCAATCTGCTTCATTTCAATAGCGCTCATAACCCTTACTTTTACGCCAAGCTGTTCAAGAGTATCGGCAAGCGCAAGTGAGTTCATTTCGGTTGCAAGCATACCGATGTGGTCAGCCCGGACTCTGTCCATACTGCCGCCTGAACGGCCTCTCCAGAAATTACCGCCGCCAACAACAAGCCCAACCTCAACACCGAGGTCAACAACCTTTTTAACTGCTGAGCAAACAGAATTTATTGTGTCAAAATCAAAACCGTGACCCTTCTCCCCTGCAAGAACCTCGCCGCTGAGTTTAAGAAGAATTCTTTTGTAAACCGGTTGCATATATAACACCGCCTTATTAAAATTTGAAAAACATATAATATGCTAACATATATTTTACTTTATTTATTTCAAAGTGTAAAGCCTTAATTTTAAAAATTACCTGATTTTAATATATATTTTAACATAAAAAAGGTATTTAATTATAAACTGTTTATTAATTCATAAAAAAACTTGCCTGAAAGCGTATTTTATTGTATAATTACTAAAGTTATATTTTATTGAGGTGCTCACGGTTATGAGAAATCTTATTATAAGAAATACCCCTGAAATTGCCGAGCTTTTTGAGCTCAGAACAATTGACAGCCTTGACGGAAAAGACACATACAGTGTTTTTTGCGAAAACAACAAAATAATCATTTGCGGCAACTGTAAAATAAGCCAGGCGATGGGATACTATGCCTATCTTAAGGCTTATTGCGGAGTTAACCTTTCTCACTGCGGAAACACGGAAATCAATGTGACTTCCGCTCCCCTTTTTGAAGGTAAACTCGAAAAAGTTATACCGCAAAAAAAACGTGCCTATCTTAATTATTGCACGCTCGGATATTCTTTTGCGTTTTGGAAATGGGACAAATGGGAAAAAGAAATTGACTTTATGGCTATGAATGGCATTAATATGCCTTTAACTGTTGTTGGTAACGAAGCCGTTTGGTATTACACTATGCGTGATTTCACCTACAGCGAAACAGGAGCCCTTTCTTTCATTTCGGGTCCCGGTTTTTGGCCGTGGCAAATGATGAACAACATTACCGGTTATTTCAGCCTTACCGATGTTAAATATATTGAAAGCCGAGTTGAACTTGGCAAAAAGATTATTGACCGTGAAGTTGAACTCGGTATGACCCCCATCCAGCAAGGTTTTTCAGGTATGGTTCCAAAAACCCTTACCAAGCTTTTTAATAAGCTCAGGCTTCAGTATGTTCCCTCTTGGTGCAACTTTCCGATGACATATCAGCTTGACCCGACCGACCCTGTTTTCAAAAAATTCGGTACAGCTCTTCTTGAAAAGCAGCGTCAGCTTTTCGGAGCTTACCATTACTATGCATGTGATCCGTTTCACGAAAACGAACCTGCTCTCAAAACCAAAGATTACCTTTGGAAAGTCGGCAGAGCAATTGACAATATGTATAAGGAATTCGACAAAGATTCTGTATGGGTAATGCAGAGCTGGTCATTAAGAGAACAGATTGTTAAGGCTGTTCCCAAAGAAAGACTGCTTATTCTTGACCTTGACGGAACAAAACACAGCCAAAGCGACGAGTTCTGGGGATACGATTTTATTCTCGGAAACCTCCACAATTTCGGCGACAGAAACTCTTTGCACGGCAGCATAAAACATCTTGCTGATAATCCTTATGCAAAGCTTGAATGCGACAACTGCATTGGCACCGGTCTGTTTATGGAAGGCGTTTTCCAGAACCCTCTTTATTATGACCTTGCATTCCAAATGCTCACGGAAAGCGATAAAATCAATCTTGAAGATTGGCTCAGAAACTACGCTTACCGCCGATACGGCAGCCGTGAAAAAGTTCTTGTTGATGCTGTTAATGCTTTATACGAAAGCTGCTACAACGAAAATTGCATCGGCAGAGAAACCGGTTCTGTTATTTGTGCCAGACCCGCAACAGAACTTAAACACACAGCGCCAAACGACCACAGAGAGCTGCGTTATGACAACAAAACTCTTTACAAAGCAGCATCCTTGCTCTTAAGTTCCGAAAATTCCACAAAAGACGGCTTCGCATTTGATGCCTGTGACCTTGTAAGGCAGGTTCTGAGCAACTATGCCTCTGTTCTTTACGACAAAGCTATGTATGGGTTTGAAAACAGAGACGTTAACATTTTTGAACGGGCTTCAAACGGTTTCCTTAAAATTTGCGATGAACTTGATGAGCTTTTGCAAACAAGACCCGAGCTCACCCTTCACGAGCATCTGAAAGAAGCAAAAGAGCTTGCCTTCACCGAAAAAGATCAACAGAATTTTGAGCTTAACCTTTTAACTCAGATTACTCTTTGGGGTCCGATAATGGATACAGTTAATTACGATTACGCTTGGAAAGAATGGGGCGGACTTATTAAAACCTATTATTCAAAGCGTTGGCAAAGCTTTTTTGAAAGGCTTGCTTACGAATTTCCCAGAAGAGGCAGATTCTCAACAACAACACGCAAACAGCACTGCGAAAGAAACATTTACAGAGGCAACAGCTTTTATAAAAACTATGCGGAATTTGAAAAGAAATGGCTTTCAACCGCTAATCCCGATGCTCCGAGCGAAGAAAACACCGTTGAAGTTGCATCACGCCTTCTTGAAAAATACCGCAAAGCAATTCTTGAAGATTAAAAACCCAAAAAGCAGCGCACAGCAAAACTGTGCGCTGCTTTTTCTGCGATAACCAAAGAGAAAGCCCCCCGGCTAAAGCCGAGGGGCAAATTGTTATGCGTTAAGCCTGAGGAACGCCGTATACCTGGTCAATTTCAAAGTCACCGTTTGCGGTCACGTGATCAGTGATAAGGTTGCTGTCCATATAGTTGTATTCGTCATAGGAAACAATATTTGCTGCCTTGTACTTATATGAACAATATTCATCACCATGGGGTTTTGACCATGTTGCGCCAAATATAGCTTCTGAATTGAGCAATCTTGTGTCACCTGCTTCAACCTGAGCGTCGCCGTCAATGTCGCCGAAAATAACAATATAAAGCTTTTCAACAAGTTTACCTGTTACGTTATCGTAAACATAAATTTCAGCGCCGGTACCGCAGAAATAACCATGAGAAATATCTGTATACTTAATATCGTAATGGCCGTCACCGTGAACCTTTACATAATCTGCAAGTTCATCGCCGGTAATCTTGATATCAAGACCATATACAAACCACTCATCGTAACCCTCAAGATTATCGTATCTGTTGTAAGGATACTCATAATGAACATCGCCGAAGCCGTCCATATATGATTCTGTTATGCCGTCTCTTTCGATAACAGCTGTGCTGTTTTCGTCAGTAGGAACAAGCTTAACAATGTGTCTGTCATATACTGCATAGAGATTGTAATCGTCAGCAGGCATTGTTGCTGAGGTTACAAGGTTGCCGTTTTCATCAACGGTTGCAACCATATTGCCGTCTGCATCTGCCCAACCCTTGAATTCATAATACTTATCCCAATCTTTTGCGGGAAGAGTATCGGGGAATTCAATTGTTGCTTCAAATTCAACTTCTTCAGTATACTGATTAAGTTCGGTGTAAACTGCCGATGCTGCGTCGCCGGGGCCCTTATCGGAATTGATATAATCAAAGAACTTAAGGGTGCTTGCAGACTTCTTCCAAACAGCCTGGTATTCCTTATCGCCGTCACCAATGTTGCCGGGAACAAAATTGGGATCCTCAGCTTCATTTACATCAGGTGTTGAAAGGTCATCCCAACCAACAAAGTCATAGCCATCCTTTTCAGGATCTACGGGAAGAGTGATGGGCTGATTGAATTCAACGGGGAATGTTGCTGTTTCATCGCCTGCATAATCAGCGGGAGCGTCTTCAGGGAATGCACCTGTGTTAGCATCGAATGTTGCGTTGTATTCGTTGATAGTCCAAGTTGCCTTAACTGCTATATCGTTTGCGGGCATCTTTGCAGGAATATCAATTCTTTCAGCTGTTTCAAGCTGATCGTCGGGAGTTGAATTATCTACCCAACCCATGAATGTATAACCTGTCTTTGTGGGATCTGCAACCTTTTCAACGTTCTGTTCGAAGTTGTAGGTCTTGTCAACATATGTTTGGCCGTCCACATAAACATCGAGATCATACTGTTCTCTCAGGTAGTAAACCTTGAGTACAAGTTTTTCATCAGGATTGGTGGGGATTTTGCCGCTGAGTTTGCTCATTGCATCATCAACATCAAATCCGGTGGGAACAGTAGTTACAGTGTAAGTAACAATCTTATCTGCTACACCGTTGTTGAGCGTGATTGACTGATAAGGATCATCAGGATAAGCACCTGTGTTGGGATCCTGCTTGTAGAATTCAACAATATATTCACGGTCAGGATTTGCTTCCCAGAAAGCTGTGAATTCAACATCGCTGTCAGGCATTGTGCCAAGTTCGTCAGCGGAAAGGATTGTCTTGCCGCCATCTGAAGACCAACCTAAGAAGTTGTATCCTTCCTTAACAGGCTGAGGAGGAGCGATGATAGCTGTGTTGTAAGGAACATCTTCCTTAACAACGTCACTTGTGTCGCCGCCGATGTTACCGCCGTCAAGCTTAAAGGTTACATCGTAAACATTAACTTTGAAATCTGCTTTGAAGGTAAGAGCCTTAGCGGGCATACCGTCAACATATTCTGAGGGTTCTTTCTTGTCAGTTTCTTCTACCCATTTAACGAATGAATAACCGGTCTTAACAGGAACTTCTGTGGGAACAGTTACACCGTCACCGTAAGGAATATTATACTCTGCCTTTGTTTCGCCTTCGGCAATATAAGTTGCTTTGTATGAAAGCTTGTTCCAAGTAGCGGTAATTGTTACATCACCGGCAGGAACTGTTGCGGGAGCATCGGTGGGAGTTTCGGTTGCGGGGTTATCCCAACCTGCAAACTCGTGGCCTTCCTTAGTGGGTTCTTCAGGCATTTCAATTTCTGATCCGTAAGGAACGTCATCCTTAACAATGGGATCTGTTGTGTCGTCAGCCCATGTACCGCCGTTAGGATCAATTGTAATGTCATAGGGATTATTGATAAATGTTGCTGTGAACACAAGGTTACCTGCAGGCATACCTTCTGTGTAAGCAGCAAGGGTGTTGCCTTCAGCATCAACCCACTTATCAAATGTCTTACCAACAACTTCAGGTGTTGCGGGAACGGGAATTTCATCTGCGAAGAGAACGTTTTCATAAACTTTCTCAGATTCGCCTGTGATGATTTCTTCGCCCTCAATCTTATAAGTTACTGTGTAAGCATTCTTTTCCCAGATTGCAGTGATAACTGTATCATCTGCAGGGATTGTTGCGGGAATGTCATTTTCTTCAGGTGTTGAAGCATCATCCCAACCAACAAATGTGTAGCCTTCCTTAACGGGCTTATCTTCAGGAACGGGTGTTTCTGAACCGTAAGCAACATCGTTATAAACGATATCGTCTTCGTTACCTTCGATATTACCGCCGTCAAGCTCGTAAGTCAAATCATAAACGTTGTTTTCAAATACTGCTTTGAATTCAACATTTTTAGCAGGCATTGTTACATAGTCAGCAGGTGTTTTGCCTTCAGCATCAACCCACTTAACAAATGTCTTGCCTACAACTTCAGGATCAGCAGGAACTTCGATATCTAAACCGTAGGGGATATCTTCAAAAGTTTCTGTTGCTTTACCTTCAATGATTTCTTCGCCTTCGATGATGTAAGTTACATCATATTCGAGAGTTTCCCAAACTGCTGTGAATGTAACATCACCGGCAGGAACATTAGTTACAGGCTTATCCCAACCTGCAAACTCATGACCTTCCTTGGTAGGTGCAAAGGGTTCGATAATTTCGGTATCATATACCTGATCTGCTCTTACGATAGGATCTGTTGTACCGTCGGCCCATGTACCGCCGTTAGGATCGAATGTTACATCATACTTTTCAGCTGTAAGCTTGAAGTAAAGGTTAACCTCGTTTGCAGGCATTGTTGCATCTTTTTCAAGAGGAGTCTTGAAGGAGATGTCTGTATAAGCAGCTGAAAGTGTGTAGCCTTCAGGAACTGTATACTTGGGAGGTACGGGGTTGATTGTGTTACCGTAAATTACGGGAACAGTTGCATACTTGTCAAATTCCATTGAAACGGGATCAAGTATCCAATAAATCACCTGATATGTCTTTGCTTCATAAACTGCATAATAAGTGGTATCTTCACCGGGGAATACATCGTCAAGCTCAACGATGTTAAGTGTTTCATTTTCGCCAAGGTTGTTGGGGTCATTTGTTGCCCAACCTACGAAATAATGGCCTTCCTTTTCAGGATCGGGAATTTCGTCAACGGGGAATTCCTGGCCTTCGTAACCTTCAACGGGAGCAACATCTGTGCCGCTTTCTGTTTCAAATGAAACAACAACATTCTTTGCCCAGATAGCTGTGTAGGTTGTATCTGTTTCGGGGTATACATCGGGAAGAACGCCTTCTGCAACATCCCAACCGCGGAATGTGTAACCGTCCTTAACAGGATCAGCAATATCGGCAAATTCATCGCCGGGAGTAACATCAACGATAGGATCGATTACAGTGTCACCTGTATCTGCAAATGTGATTGTTACATTCTGAGTCCAAAGGGCTGTGAATGTAAGCTCATCAAATGTGAATTCAGGATACTGAGCAAGAACTTCGTCTGCTGTAAGTGCGTTTTCTTCTGTCATTTCCTTGCCTTCGGGAACCCAACCTTCAAATGTGAAGGTAGCCTTTGTGGGGTCTTCGGGAAGCTTATCGGCAGGGATAGGATCAGTAATGTGACCTTCGATTGTGTAAATATCTTCTGTTACTTCTGCAAATGTACCTTCATCTGCATCAAATGTTACCTGAGTGAATGTGCAAGCCTTCTTGTTTTCAATTTCATAGTTGATATTGAGAGCATAGAGAGGAGCTGTACCTATTACTCCTTCGGCATCTGCTGCAACAGGAACGTCGATATAAGCGTGCTTGCGTTCGGTGTTCTGGATTGTTTCTTCAACAATTACGCCCTTACCGCATCCGCGAGCGGTTTCAAGAACCTGAAGATCAATTTCAAAGAGCCATTCTTCGCTTGAAAGCTTATGTGCTTTACCATCTGCAAATTGGAATGTAACTATAAAAGCATTGTGGTCATTGTTGAACTCTTCTGAAATATAGTCAGGAATAAGAGGATTTTTTACGGAAGAACTGCCTACAAGCACACGGTGATCCTTAGGAATAGCAGTAAGAGTAACATTAGAGATACCTTCAGTTGCTGCTGAACCTACATCGTTTGTTTTTGCAGTATAAGCAATCTTATCATTATAATCATCTGTGAAGAAATCGTCTTCATAGAAAATAATGAGGTTTGCGCTGGGAGTGTAATAATCGGTATCAATGAAAACTTTCAATTTAACATCTTCACCGGGAATAACTTTATCGGTATATTCCTCAACACCTTGGTCGTTTGTTCTCCAGATTTCGGTTCTGAAGCCAAGATGGTAATCATCCAATCCCTTGGGTTCCCAAGCAGCATCGTATGTTTTTGATGCTGAGGGGAAAGCTGTAACAGTAACGGGAGTGAGATCCTGACCGCCAACTTCAACCCAACCGAGGAAATTGAAGCCGTCTTTTTCAGGAATTGCGGGTTCAAGAGGTTCGTCGGCGTTGCCGTTATAAACCTTCTGGGTTGAACCGTCAGCAAAAGCTGCATCTTCACCTGCGTTGAAAGTTGCTTCAACATAATCGGTATAAAGAGTAACTTCTGCATTTGTGCCTGCAAGAGCTGCAACCCATTGATTCATATGAAGCATTTCTTCATCATATGCGGAACCGCCGTATGAACCTTTGGGAACGTTGATATAACCCCTCTGGAATTCGGGTGTCATCGCACTGCCGGGAAGAACAAAGAAGTTACCTGCTGATGCAGTAATATCAGCTTCAGCCTTAACTGTAAGGTCAAATTCACAAAGCCATTCATCGGCATTGAGAAGCTGGTTATCAATATATTTGCCTTCTTCATCTTTGGGGAAATTATAAGAAATATTAAAGAATGCGAGTTTGTCTGCTGAAAGGTCGCTGTTAATATCAGTAATTCCGTCTATAAGATTTTTTCTTGAAAGAGTTGCGATAACGGGTGTTTCGCTT
The DNA here is from genome assembly GCA_045590675.1 of Acutalibacteraceae bacterium. GTDB lineage: Bacteria > Bacillota > Clostridia > Oscillospirales > Acutalibacteraceae > CAG-177. Next base: position 2,144 of record JAZNRJ010000047.1, on the reverse strand, counting down.
TCTGAAGAATAGTATTCACCTGTGATGTCGCCGATTGAATATTCATCATTAACAGCAAGGTCATGAATACCTGTTGCCGAAGCATCTTCAAAGAAATCAGTATTATAGAAGAAAAGGAGTCTGCCTGAGCTTGTATAGTAGTTTGTGCCTACATAAACTCTGGCTTTAACAGTCTCGCCGGGGATAACTTGAGTAGTTTCTTTCCATTCACTGCCAACCTGTCTTAAAATCTTGGTTGTAAGTGTTAAAGTTGTGCCTGTGCCGTCATTTGCAGCTGCAAATGCCATAACAGAAACGGAGGTCAAAACCATCAAGATAGCCAGCATTACAGCAACTAACCTTTTGAATTTTGTCATGAGAGAATTCCTCCTTATTAATTCCCTGCCTTTTGTGCCTCAAGGCAGGATTGGAACGGCCTTAGCCGTTTGCGGGGAGTTGTTTTTTCTTCATTGTGAGGGAGGGATGAGGCCCTCCCCCACCTTAAAGGTTAGAAATTATCATTCGATTACCTTGCGAGTAGCCTGATCAATTTCAATTACTCCGGCTGCAGCTGAATTAATAATGTCAAGGTCTGTTGAATCAACAATGCCATTGTTGTTAATGTCTGCTGCAAGGGTCATAAAGCGGTTGTAAGCATCGGGGTCTGTATCATCTGACCACCAAGTTTTGCTCATTATTTCATTTCTTACAAGCACTCCGTCATTTGCATAGACCTGAGCGTCACCATTGATATCACCGTAAATTACAACATAGTAAGTTTCAAGAACCCGACCGTCATAATTGTCGATAAGTTCAATCTTTGTGCCTGTACCGTACAAGTTTTCAGCTACGGGTGTTACCTTGTAAGTACCGTCGCCCTTAACTGCAAGGAACTGATCATAGTCTTCTGCGCTTCTGATAACAGGAGCGATACCTGTGATGAGCCAGTTATCTTTGTCGATTACTGTTGTTGCATCTTCGCTTGCTTTTACAAGCTCAACGGGTACTCTCTTATATTCAGCAACTATAGTGAGATCTTCAAGAGGCATTGTTGTGGGAACTTCAGGAGTCCAGCCAACAAAGTTGAAGAATTCTCTTTCTTCAGCTACAGGAGCTGTAACTGCGCTGCCGTAATAACCTTCAGCCTTAGGAGCAACTTCAACGCCGTCTTTATCAACGAATGTGATTGTAACATAATTTCTTGCATAGTAAGCTTCAAGAACTGTACCTGCTGCTGTTACAGGAGCTGACATTGTGCTCTTTGCTGTGTCGAGGTAGCAACCGATGTTAGCTGCTGAGTCATCTTCAAGAGTAACAACTGTTCCGATAGGAGCTTTGGCAGTTGTTGTTGTCTTAAGAGTATATTCGCCGTTAACATCCATTACATAAATGTTCATTGTGTATACTGCAGAATCGTTGCCTGCGTATGTTGCAGTATAAGTCATATCGCTGTCAGGCATTGTGGTTGCAATCTTCTTGTCAGCATCAACCCATGAGGAGAAGGTCTTGCCTTCAACTGCGGGAGCTTCAGGAGCAATTGTGCTTATAGTTGTGCCGTATTCAACGTTTTCAATTGTATCAATTACAGCACCGTCTTCGCCAACAAATGTTGCTGTCCACTTGTTAACTGTAAGCTTAGCATAGTATGTTGCACCGTTTACGGGAACAACTGTTTCTGCTGTAAGCTTGGTTGTTTCATCGTTGAGGTCTGTGTACCAGCCGCCGAATGTGTAGCCGGGTTCAACGATATCAGCAGGAGCCTTGATGGGCTTGCTGTATTCCTGTTCTGCATCAGTAATCTTCTGATCGCCGTTCATAAATACGATTGCATATGACTTGTTGCCGATTACGGGAACAAGTACAAGGTCTTCAGTTGCAACGATGGGCCAGCTTGTTACTTCTTCACCGTTTGCTGTCCAACCTGTTACTTCCTTACCTTCTTCAAGTTCGGGAGCATCGGGCTTATCAACTGTTGCACCGTATTCTACTTCACCTTCAACACCGTTAATTGTTACGTTAACGTTGTTTCTGTCGTAGTATACCTTAAGAACTGCATTGCCGTCTTCTGTGATGTATGCATCAACGTATTCCTTCATTGTGAAGCCGGGAATTACTGCGTTATCGTAAGGAATCTTTTCGCCGGCTGTGCCTGCGTCTTCAATTGT
>JAZNRJ010000046.1:0-6205 GCA_045590675.1 Acutalibacteraceae bacterium | reverse complement strand
AATCGGCAATGGGTTCGGATTTTTTATTTTTATCAGAGATATCAGTTTTTGAGTTGTAATAAAAAAGCAGGCGGGACTTCCGTCTCGCCTGCAACTGTCTTACTCATTCTTCAGCAGTCTGTTCATATTCCCTGAGTTCCCGCTGTCCTTCCTCGCTTTCAAAATATTCCTGCATTATCGGAAGTAAGCATCTTGCAATTCTTTCAATCGCATAGTCGGGAATGTTCATTCCGCTGTTTGATTTTTCTGACATTAAGTGGATTCTGCGCTCCTTTCATATAAAAGGAGATCTTTAAATTATGAAAAACACATTTTTCCTCGCATTTATATTTTAAACTCTTTCCAGGAAATTGTCAAACTTTTTTCACCGTTGTAAATCGACTGATTTTTTACAACTTGAAATTCAGCTTTTGGAACAATAGAACCGCAAAATTGAGGTTACAGGTCAAACTATACGTACCCCTCGATTACCGCACTTTCAATCCCTTATATATCAAGGCTTTCAGGTCTAAAGGAACTATTTTCAATAACATACGGTGTGGCTGTGAAGTCATGCCGTATGTTTTTCTTTTTTAATGTTGACTTTATTATCTCGGAGTTCAGGTATATCCCATTCCGGCGGAATGAATATTTCATCTACAAAGTTAAAAAATATTTGTATTTTCTGAACCTGTTTCCCCGTTGACTTGTCTGCTTCGTGAACAATAATCTCATGTATAAATTCGTTGGTGATCTGATGTGTCAGTTCGGGAATATCAACATACTTTTCAACAAGGTTCATAAAGCGGGTGAGATTGCTGGTTTCTTCTTCCGTTGTTTTCAAAGATTCCTCAATACGGGATATTTCTTCTTTCAATGCTTCCTGCTCTTTTTCATAGGTTTGAGCCATTTTTGAATATCGCTCTTTGCTCAAATTGCCGAGAACGGAATCTTCATAAATACTTGAAATAAGAATATCAAGGTCGGCAAGTCTTTTCTTGGCTTGTGTGAGCTTCTTTTGCTCATTTCGGATGCTTTCGTTCAATTCTTTCGCTTTTTTGCCTAACCATTCTTCTTTGAAACTTTCCGCATCGCAACGGACATAGTTTAATACTTTTCGTAAATGGATTGTAACAATCTCTTTTAAAACTGCTTCACGGATAAAGTGGCAACTGCAAGTTCCTCTGCCACAATCATATTCCGAACAAACATATCGGTCTTGTGCCTCAGTACAACCTTGATATGTAATAAATCTCATTTTCTTTCCGCAGTCGGCACAATAAACCAAACCCGAAAACAAGGATTGTCTTCCCGCTTTTGTTAAACGCCTTCGATTTTGTCTCAATTCTTGAACAATATCCCATTGTTCCTTTGAAACAATTGCTTCCTGCGTATCGGGAACTATATACATATCCTCAATACTGTTCGGAATTCTCTTTTTGAGTTTGTATGACTTTGAATAGGTTTTGAAATTACATACGCATCCCGTATATTCCATTCGTTCAAGTATTCCGACAACAGAACTGTCATCCCAAAAGTAAGGGTTTTCAGGAAGCGGTTTTCCTTTTTGCTTTGCATAAAGTGACCTTGGTGTTAAAACTTTTTCTTTTTCAAGTATTCTTGAAACTTTACCGGGACCATTACCCGCAATAGTTAAATCAAAAATCATTTTAACGGTTGGAGCAGCTTCTTTGTCAATAAGCCAATGACCGGGATTGTCAGGATCGTCTTTATATCCGAACGGCGGTTTTCCCAAATGCTTTCCGCTCATTCCTTTTGCTTTAAATACGGCTCTGACTTTCTTGCTTGTGTCCTTTGCGTAAAAATCATTGAACAGATTTCTGAACGGAGTAAAATCGTTATCTCCCTTTTCGCTGTCAACACCGTCGTTAATTGCAATGAAACGGATGTTTTTGCTCGGAAAATACAACTCTGTATCTCGATAATTTACAGTTTGTTCAAAAACTATTGCTTAAGAAAATACCCACTCACTTTATATGGAATGAGAACGAATATATTTTTCCTGCTTTTACAAAAAGTTAAAAAATATTTGCTCTCACTTATTATGTAGTGAGAATGCAAAATTTTTTCCTGAAAAATGTCAAAAAAATAATAACATTTTAATTTTGCGACAAACAAATGTTCGCTATAATTTTATATCAGTTTTATCTCGGTGTCAATAGTGATTTTTTGCTCCTTGACAACATCAGCAAATGAGATTATAATAATATGCAATTGAATATGAATTGATAAGATACGGTTTGAAAAGTTGTACGCTGAGTAAATCAAAAGGGAAATCAGGTTCGAATCCTGAACAACCGCCATTACTGTATTTGAAGCAGAGTTTATGCTTTATAAAGTCAGAACACCTGCCGTGTCTTTTTTAGGTTAAAACACAACTTTGGTGAGAAGAGTGCAACCGATTATTCAAAAGCTGATAAGGCATTTGAAATCGTGCATTCTTTTTTTGTTACCTAAAAAACACAGTATCCGCTGACTGTTTAATAGTAATAACAATGCCGTGTTGCCAACCTTTTGATATGTCTGTTGTACTCTTTCAACCTGTTTCCGGTTGAAAGAGTTTTGTTTTTTGTGAGGTGAAAATGTGATAACTGAGGAAAAGAAGCAGTGGGCAATGGAGCAACTGCGAGAAAAAAACAAGGAGCTTGGCAGGCTTCCGAAAAAGGATGATTTTGATGTGGTGACTTTATCACGCATCAAAGCCTTTTTGGGTCCGTGGCCGAGAGCTTTGGAGACGGCAGGGTTGAAAGAACCGAAGATAATGCCCTCCAAAAATAAAAAGAAGAAAAAACAACAGACAGCTTTCAAAAAGGAGACAAACGGCAATGACTAAAAAAATTATCAGTATATTTATCATTCTTGCGATGATTTTAACCGCAATACCCTTAACAATATCTGCTAGCGAACCTGATACAGTTTATATTTCAATCAGCGATGACAGTCAGTTTGTAACCGACAGCAACGGCACTCCAATGGCATTTTATCCCGTGACCCTTGATGAACTTGCAGAGATTGATCTCAGCGATTATTATCTTGACGGATATGCATACGATGCAGACGGTGACAATGTTCCCGAGCTCACCGCACTTCACCTTTATATTTATGTTCACGAAATAATACTCGGACTTGATTGGTCGGATGTTAACGTCAGCGGAAGTGCAGGAAGTATTTATTTTGCAGGCGGGCTTTTTGGTTTCTCCGATGAAAATCTCCGATATGATCTTAACGGTGCATATCCCGCAGTTGACGGTTGGGGTCTGACCGCAGACCGAATTGTCCTTAACAACGGTGACTTTCTGAATATTGCGCACTACACAAGCTGGGCGTTCTGGGGTGACAGCACAACAGGATTCCATTACTTTACCGATTCACAAGGAAATCTCAATCATACATATAACACTTCCGTTAATGAAGAACTTGAGCTTGGTTTGGTTCGCAGTTATTCAGACTGGATGAACGGCGGAGCTGCGGCATTTGACCCTGAAATAGGTTATACCGTCTATTACGGAACAGCTTACGGTGTTCCCACAGGCAGCACAGCCACAGACGATAACGGACTTGTAAATATTTCGTTCCCCTCAGGCGGAACATGGTATGTGTGGACTGACGGCGGTTATGGTATGGAAAACCCTGCAGATATTGTTTCCGCACCTGCGTTTGCAACCGTAAAGGTAAAAGGTGAGCCCGACCTTCTGTTCACAATTGACTTGACAGAACTTGATGACTCTGTTTATGAGGGCGGTATCATCAATTATAATTTCAGCGATGAAAGTGAGTTCTGGGACGGTAATGCCACAGCAGGTAAAACAACATCATATTCATTTGTAGCCGATGAGTATGACAATTATATTGTATATATCGATTTTTATGTTGACAGTGACATAATGGGATGGAATGTCAACGGTGTCAATTATCTCATTGAAGATTCTTCCGCACATGAAGATTATTGGGATTTCGGTGACGATTCAGGTGTAGGCTACGGATTTGGCTACACGGATGATAACAACAAAGCTTATGACGAGTTTTATCTTGTTCTCGGTCTTGAGAATTCTTACAACAAACCGGGAAGCTGGGTTATTAAACCGATTCTTATGACCGAACAGATAATTGAAGTTATTATTGCTATTGATGATATCGGAGAGGTAACGGCAGAAAGCGGAGATTCTATCAACTTTGCCTGGGAGCTTTACAATGCACTTACCGATTCGGAAAAAGAACTTGTTTTCAATTTTGCAGACCTTGAAGAAGCACAGGCTGTTTATGATGATTTGATGGATGCTCAGGCAGCTGCCGATGAAGCGGCGGCGAATGCTGTTGAAGAACTGATTTCAGCTATCGGCTCGGTAACAATTTTTAACTATAAGAATATTTATTCTGCCCGTGAAGCATACGATGCACTCACCGATTCACAGAAAACGCTTGTTGAAAACTATTTCGTTCTCACCGATGCAGAAAATTCTTTCGCAACCTTGCTTGCAGATGCTTCGGATGCAGACCACAAGGCAATTTATGAAGCAACGGGTACATACATAAATTCTCTCGGCACGCCTTCTGTCGGCTCAACCGGCGGCGAATGGATGGTAATCGATCTTACCCGTTCAGGCTACGACTGCCCCGAAGGATATTATGAAAACGTTGTTGATTATGTAAATGAAAATATCAATGATAAAGAGCAGCTCCACAGAGCAAAGTCAACAGATAATTCACGAGTTATTCTCGCTCTTACCTCGGCAGGCTATGATGTAACCGATGTTGACGGTCATAATCTTCTTATGGGTCTGACCGATATGACATATCTGAAAAAGCAGGGTATCAACGGTCCAATCTGGGCATTGATTGCGTTTGATTGCTACGACTATGAAATTCCCGTTAATGCAGATGCAACCGAGCAAGCTACCCGTGAAAAGATTATTGCTTATATTCTTGAAAAACAGCTTGAAGATGGCGGTTGGGCACTTTCGGGCAAAGTCGCCGACCCCGATATGACGGGTATGGCAATTCAATCACTTGCTCCGTATTACGAAACAAATGCCGAAGTCAAAGCGGCGATTGACAAAGCAATTATCTGCCTTTCTGAAAAACAGTATGATAATGGCGGATTCGGTTCAATCGACGGTATTTGCAGCGAATCCTGCGCACAGGTTATCGTTGCGTTAACTGCACTTGGTATTAATCCCGAAACAGATCCCCGATTTGTAAAGAATGGTGTTTCCGTTGTTGACGCAATGTGTCTGTTTGCTGTTGAAGGTGGCGGATTTGCACATATTCCCGATGCAGGCATAAACGGTATGGCAACAGAGCAGGCACAGTATGCTCTGGCATCATATTTCCGTTTCCTTGACGGCAAAACATCACTTTATGATATGAGCGATGTTGATATTTACACAAAAGATGAAAAAGCAGCCGATGCAGTTGAAGCAATGATTTCCGCAATCGGTACAGTTACCGCAGAAAGCAAGGACGCTATCGAAGAAGCAAGAGCTGCTTATGATGCACTTACAGACGAACAGAAAACGCTTGTTGAAAACTATGATACTCTCACATCTGCCGAAACAGCACTTGCAAAGATTGAAAATGATATCAAGGCTGCAGACGATGTTGAAGCAATGATTTCCGCTATCGGCACAGTTACCGCAGAAAGTAAGGGTGCTATCGAAGAAGCAAGAGCTGCTTATGATGCACTTACAGACGAACAGAAAGCTCTCGTTGAAAATTATGAAATTCTAACATCTGCAGAAACAGAGTTTAATGAGCTGTCAACCGAAAAGGAACTCAGTCTCTTTGAAAAGATTATCAATTGGTTTATAAAAATATTCAATCAGATAATCGCCTTTTTCAGAAGTATATTCTCATTCTGATTTTGACACAGTCGGCTGTTGTTTAAATGCAGCAGCCGACTCCCTTCCTTTGAAAATAATTCGGTTTTTAAAACTTTTATATACCGTCAGGAGGCAATTTTATGAAAAAGAAGAAAATAGCAAATATAGTGATGGTTGCTGTCATTATTGCTATCGCAGTATCGGGAATCCTGGGTGTCGGTCATATCAAAGGCTGGTTTGACAAATCCGATGAAAGCACCGCAGTTCTTACGGATTTCCGTGGCATCATAACTTTGCAGCGTGACGGAGTTGCCTATGCAACAACTGATGAAACTGTTCTTCGCAAAGGAGATAAAATCACCTGTGACCCCGGTGCAACCGTCAGA
>JAZNRJ010000045.1:0-36552 GCA_045590675.1 Acutalibacteraceae bacterium | reverse complement strand
ACATACATTTCTACAACAACGAAAGAATCCAATTAAAAACAAAACTGACTCCGCTCGAAAAACGAAGTCAGTATGTCGCTTAATTAAATATTTCTGCCATAGGGTCTTTTTTGTACTGTCCGCACAATTTGGGGCAGTTCATGATAACACTTCTTTTATTTTATTTATTTTCCTGAACGTATTCAGCATTTATCTGAGCTTTTGCGAGTCTATCAACCTCACTCTGGCTCTTTGCTTCGGTTATAGCCTTATTCATAGCTTCACGTCTTGCAAAAAGTTCAGTATACATTCTGTCTCTCTTTGCGCCGTTAAGGTTATAGAAGAACTTAGGAATAACTCCCAAAGCACCGGTGATTACCGGAATGCCTGTTCCCATAGCAAAAATCCACCATTTTGTGCTGTCTGCCTGAGTGCCTATTGTAAGGCCCTGAACATAGCCGATTTTGCCCATTATAACATTTTGAATAGAGCTCATTGCAATGCCCTGAAGCTTTTGAACAAGGCTTCTTGCAACGCCTGTCATCGCTTCAGCTCTGTAGCCGTTTTTCCATTCGCAATAGTCCATTGCTTCATTAAGAATTTCAGTAGGAATAACATGCCTTAAGCCAAAAACGCACATTTCAAAGCATTCTTCAATAGCCATTGTGGGTAGCATAATCCACTTGTTTTTATAGAAACCTTTTTCCATACCGCCGATTGAGCCAATTGCAAAAACAATCAGCCAACACATATCAGTCCACAAATCTTCAAGAATCCAGATTGCTCTTGTTGAAAGCCTTTCACGAAGAGGCTTGATAAAAGCATAACTGATTGTAGAAATGGGCGATGCGGGGATACCAACGATTGTCTGAAGTGTTGCGGAACCGAGAACGTCGATGTAATAATTGGTTCTGCTTTTGCCAACAGCAAAACCTGCCAGGAACTCGGAAAGAGTATACATCAGAATAGGTCGATTATTAACAATCGCTTTTAAGCCTTGAATAATGCTGGGTTTTTCAATAGTCTGAGAAACTCTTTCTTTGGTAACGCAAATAAAATAGAATGAAATAGCACAAGCGATAACAGCACTGCCTATACCGAACGACATAAACAAATAAGTTCTGTTCCATTTAAGAACGTTGTTGTTTACAAGGTCAAGCAGCAAACCGAATGTAAGCTCAGGCAGCTTTTCACCGGCAAGGCCTGAAAGCAGGTTTGCCATAGTTATAAGGCTCGTTCGCTCAATCGGGTCAGGAGTTATGGTTGACATAAACCCCGTGGTTGCAATTGACGTAAATGTACCTGTTGTTTCACAAATTATCGAGAATACGGCATAGAAAATAAATTTTGGCATATAATCGGCTGCAGTGTCAGGGAACAATACCGGCAGGAACCAATACCATAAGCCAAGCAGAGCAAGCGGAATTTTGCCTAAAAGTATGTATGGCTTAAATTTGCCCCAACGGGTACGGGTACGGTCAACAATCACACCGATAAATGTATCGTTCAAAGTGTCCCAAATACCTGCAATAGCAGTATAAATAGCAAGATAATTAAAATCAAGTTTTACAATATCATAAATAAAACGATCATTGTATTTAGAAATATTGAAACTGTTGGCAACATCATTCAGAAGATAACCGACCTTTTCTTTTGTTCCGACATATTTTCTGTTTCTGAGAAGCGGATTTTGAACACCTTTTTCATAGTCAATAACTATGCCTTCATTTTCCGCAGTCTGAACAGCTTTTGTGTTTTCCTGCACTGAATCGCCCCCATATATTAATTTTGTCATATTATAACACAAAACCAAACCACTTTCAATAACTTTTGTTTAATTTCTATAATAAATAAACAAATTCAGCGGCAGTACATATAATTTTGGAGTTGAATAAGAATAAAGAAATGTTTTTAAACTTGATAATAAAATAATTCAGGGAACAAACCGTAGATCAAGCATCGGTTCGCTCCCTGTTTTTATATTATTTAAATTAAGCTGCGGTTACTTCGCAATATTTACCGAGCGTAAACATTGATTTCGGAAATTTCTGATGATTACCGCAAACGGTAATATTATCAAGTTCAACCTGAACAGTGTTTGTGTTGCTGTCAGTACCCGCAATTTTGGGTTTCATATATGAAGTGTATGAAATATTTCTGAAAACAACATTTTTGATTTCAAAATTTTCCGCTTCCTCATCGTAAATCTTTACAAGAATCGGTCTGCCTTCGTCGCGGAATATTTCAATGTTTTCAAATACGACACCGTCAATACTGCCTTCAGTCTGCTCTGCCACAACAACAAGTGAGCCTATCCTGTCATTATCCCATATACCGTCACGGTAAATTACAGCACAGTCACGGAAGGTAACATCAGAAATCTTTTTGTTGACCTCGCCCGTTATGCCGAAGCATCTTGCATATCCGCCCCATGCAATGCAGTTTTCAAAAGTAATATTTTTGCTGTCCATTGTACCGCCAAGTGCCTTTACCTCAAATGTATCATCTGCCACCCTTGCAAAGCAGTTGTCAACGGTCACGTTATGGCTGTTGCAGATTGCAAAGCCGTCGCAATTTCCGCGGTTACCGATAATATCAACATTATCAACGCTCACATCAGAACAGCAATAGGAAATAAATGACCATTCGGGTGAATTGATAATTTTAATATCGCTTATGTTTATGTTGTTACAGTTTGTGAAAACTACACCTCGCCGCTCTCTTCTGTCAAGATGAGTAAGATCAATTGCTCCCCTTCCGGCAAAAGTTATATTGTTGCAATTATAAAAATTAAGGAACGGATATCTCGTAAGTCCTATTGAATTATCCGCAGGTGCACTCGGTTCAAAATATTTGTTTTCATCTTCCGCGCAGTCAATATCATAAAGATGATTTGCAAGAACATAGGCACCTTCACGAAGATAGATTACCAGATTATTCTGCGAAACAAAATTCACATAGTCATATTTATATACACCTTTGTCAAGAACAATCACATTATCCTCACCGTAATGTGCAACATATTCCGAAATTTCTGCATCTTCGTCAACTTTCTCCCTAACCATAAGGGTATAGCCGTAATACTGATTTGCATCGTTGAAAAGAAAAGTATAAATTCCGGTTTTATTTATAGATGCAGTAACCGTGTTATTTTCGCACAGTGCCTTAACTCCGTGGGATTCGGGAAGCACAACGGCATTTTTCAGCATCACATCGGCACCTGTTATTTCAATATTAAAAGAAAAGTCTTTGCTTGAATCAACATAAATTTCAGAAAAAGAATGAAGCGTTCCCGTGTCATCCACACGGATAAATACCACGGAAGCATAAACAGGAATCTCTGTTCCGCTGACCTTTGCGGTATAATAGGGTGATATTGTTATGCCGTTTATATCGTCATATCCACCCGATTGAACATATTCAGGAAGCTGAGCCGAAGCTCTGCCCACAAGCTCCTGCTCGGTAAGTCCGGCTTCTTCAAGAGTAATTATTGCTTCATCTGGGTATTGCAAAAACGAAAAATCAAAATTTTCACTCTCCGGACTAATTACCGCAGGATAAAGAAGGTTTAAGAAAAAAACAGAGACTGCGGTAAAAGCAGTAAACAATAATTTAATAACACTTTGCATAAATTTAACTTCCGTTCTTTATTATTTATTCAATTCAGCATTTTCAAAGCAAATAAAAGTCAACATAAACCACTTCAACAGAAATAAAACATCCGATGAAGTGGCTTTTATCAACAGCAAAGAATAAATAAGTTTATTCTATAATTTTATCACAAAACCTGTTTCCACAAGCCGTGAAGATTGCAATAAGCATATGCCGCAAGGGGTTTTTCATCAGCAAGAGCAAAAGTTACAACCGGCTCTTTGCCTACTTCAAGACATTTGCGCTGACCGCCTTTATCAGTCTGAAGATAAACCCAAAGTATGCTGTGTTCTTCAACCATTGGATGAGCAACCGAGCCAATCTCAACCTTCACAAAGTTACCGTCAACAGTTACAACAGGAATGTGTTTTTCTTGGCTTGCTTCAATTGTTCCCGGCTCAAGTTTTGACATTTTTTGGCCACAGCACATCATAGGAACGCCGGCATCGTTTATCATACCGATAAGATTTCCGCAATGCTCACAAATATAAAACTTATTGTTTTCACACATAATTTAACACCTCTGATTTAAAAATATTATATCAATTTATTTTAAAATTTGCTATATACTCTTCTGCGTGATGAACTGCAACCGCTCCGTCTGCAACGGCTGTTACAACCTGGCGAAGTTCTTTTGTTCTGACATCGCCAACGGCATAAACTCCGTCAATACTCGTCTTGGTTGATTCACCGGCAATGATATATTTATTGACATCAAGCTCTAACGAACCTTTCAAAAATTCCGTTGCAGGTTTTCTGCCGATACTGACAAACACTCCGTCGCAAGCAACTTCCGTTTCGGCTGCGGTCAGGACATTTTTGATTTTTATGCCTTTCATTTTGCCGTCAAAAATAAAATCAGACACCGTGCTGTCCCAAAGAAATTCAACGTTTTCAGCTCTCATAAGAGGTTCGTGATAAATCTTTGTTGCTTTGAGCGTATCCCTTCGATGAACAACATAAACCTTTGAGGCAAGGTTTGAAAGATAAAGCGCATCAGCAGCAGCAGAATTGCCTCCGCCAACCACAACAACGGTTTTGTCTTTATAAAATCTGCCATCGCAATGGGCACAGTAATGAACACCTCTGCCGACTAAATCCTTTTCACTTTCAATGCCGAGTTCACGGGGATTGGCACCTGTTGAAACAACAACTGTTTTGCCGCAAAAAGTTCCGCTTGTTGTTTCAACTATTTTGATTTTATCGGTAAAATCAACGGCAACGGCCTCAGCATATTCGGTTTTTGCACCGAAGCGTTCCGCACCTTGCTGCATCTTCATTCCGAGAGTGAAACCGTCAACGCCGTTTTCATAGCCGGGATAATTATCTATATCTCCCGTAAGTGCCATTTGGCCACCGGCAGAAAGCCTTTCAAGCAAAACTACATCAAGTCCGGCTCTGGCGGCATAAAGCGCCGCAGTATAACCTGCAGGGCCTCCGCCTATTATCATCATATCATACAGATGCTCCATAACACCCCTCCTCAATTATTGAAATAAAACACCGTTTTGATTTAGCCTTCTAACATAGCAAGAATCTGAGGCTTCGGTCTTGCACCTGCTGCCTGATTAACGATTTTTCCGTTTTTCATAACAACAAGCATCGGAATGCTTACAACTCCGAATTCAGCCGAAAGCTCGGGTTCGTTATCAACGTTTATTTTGGCAACAAGGATATCGTCTCTTTCGTTGGCAATTTCATCAACCAAAGGCGAAACCATTCTGCAAGGGCCGCACCAATCGGCATAGAAATCAAGGAGTACGGGTTTTTCGCTGTTTTTCACAAGATCAAAATTGTTTTTACTAACACTGAGTACTGACATAAAAACTACTTCCTTTCTTTTTTAATGTCATTATTATAGCCGATAATTTATATATTTTCTGTGTCAAATAACAAATTTTTAAAATTTTTATCAAATTGCAAACTGTTTTGCAGCATTAATTCAGCTGCTGTTGTTTATAAAGCCTTTGAGCTTCAAACGATGCAAAAGCAACACAGATAAACGAATAAATTGAAAAAATGAAATAGCTCATAGTTTCAGGCGAATCGCCGAGCATAGATATGTAAAGGGCGATGTTGATAACGCCGTTAATAAGCATAAAATACGTATACTCAACAAAGGCAAACATAGTCAGAAAATATATCAGTATGCCAAGCAAGGTTGTTGCGCTGTCAAGAAAAACATATTCTGAACCGATAAGCGGCAAAAGCACCCACAGCGCTGCAAGAGCAACGGCATAAGCCAGAATAAGAACAATCAGCTGTTTTTTGCTCATTCTCCGCAGAACAGTTGAATGACCGCTTTTATTTTTACTCCAGCGGATAAAAGTAATCATCTGAATAGGGAATGAAAAAAACACTGCCGAAAGAGCTGAACCGTACAGATTATAATAAAAATAAACTGCACCGTAAAGTAAAGAATTGACGCTGCCAAGCAGATTGCTGTAACGGTTAACACGCGATTGAAGCGAACCGATTATCAGCGAAACATAAAGCGGAAGTATGCGTAAAAAGCCTTGTTTATAATAAACGCCCGCAACGGTAACAAGTACCGCAGTACACATCATAATTATTGTTATAAACATATCTTTTTTTGACATTTTCTGTTTTAAAATCTGTGTTTCACTTTGCAATGTTCTTTATCCCCTGTCGCAACGTAACATATTATATTTTCATTATATCTTATATAGTTATGAAATACAATACTAAATCAAATTGCCATAATTGACTTTTATTCTCAGCAATGATAAAATCAAATTGCCGATTAAAATTTGTTAGGGGTGAAATTATGTTTAACGCATTTTTAACAGAAGTATTAAAACTTGCCCCAAGACAACTGTGGGCTGTTGAACAGCAAAAATTTTATCTGACCGAAATATTCACTTCATTTTCTCCAAAGAAAATTATTGCTTCAATTATTGCAATAATTGAGCTTATGGGTGTTACCATTTTTGATATGCCCATAACGCCGAGAGGGCCTGAGCTTGATTTAACCGGTTACAACCTGGTTTTTGAAGATGAATTCAACGGAACAGCTCTAAACACAGATGTTTGGGAATACAGAGGCTCCGGCCCGCGCAGAGGCGGATTCAACGCTGCAAGTCAGGTGAGAGTTGAAAACGGAAATATGATTATGAGCGGAGAATACCTTACCGACGGTGAATACGGCGAGGGTTGGTATACCGGAATGATAAAGCTCAAAAAGCGTTATTGCAGAGGATATTTTGAAATACGCTGTAAGGTCAACGAAGAACCTGCATTTTGGTCCGCTTTCTGGATTCAGGCCGACCATCCGTATGAAGCCGAGTATTCAAAAGGCGGCATAGGCGGAGCAGAAATTGATATTTTTGAATCCGCAAGCTCAGATAAAGGCGTAAATGCAAACTCCGTTTCACAAACCATTCACTGTGCAGGTGTTAACGGTGAACAGGAAGGTTATCAATCTGAAATACTTGGCTGGTTTTACGGAAACAACATATACGAAGAATACAACACATACGGCCTTGAATGGACCGAAGACGAATATATCTTTTATATCAACGGTGTTGAAACCCGCCGTTCATCATTCGGAAACGGAGTTTCAGAGGTTCCTGAAGATGTTATAGTTTCTCTTGAAATTCCTGCCGAAGAATCGCTTAAAGAACTTGACAAAGAAACTTACAAGGCCGAATATACAGTTGATTACGTAAAAATTTATCAAAAATAATTAACAAAGCCGGTTCGCAAAATCTGCGAGCCGGCTCAAATTATCATTTATGGTTTTTAATATAGTGCTTATAGAATTTTACGCAATGAGCAACTTCTGTAACACCGATGCTTTCGTTGGCAGCGTGCATTGCGGCAAGCTGTTCGTTACTCATTTTAATGGGACAGAAACGAAGGCAGTTGTCAGCAACCGATTCATAGTGTCGGCAATCGGTTCCGCCTGTCATAAGGTAAGGAATAACACCTGCATCGGGATAGCATTCGTTAAGACATTTTTTAAGATAGCTGAATTCTTCGCCGTTAAAATCTACGCAGTTTGAAGCACTTCTTGCGTGGATTATTTCAAACTCAAGGTCATATTTATCCGCATATTTTTTAAGAACGGCAAGTGACTGCTCGGCATTCTGATGAGGTGACGGACGAAGATTACAAACAATATAAGCCTCAGACGGAATAACGTTGGGGGTTTGCGAACCTTCAGCCATTGTGCAGCAGAATGTTGTTTTAACAAAAGCATTGCACATAGGAGAAACCATGGGCAAAACTTTTGTAAGCAAGCCTTTAAAAAGCCACATATTGCCGAGAACCATTCTCAACGGAAAACCGAGAAGCGGAGCTGCTTGGTCAAGCATTGCATAAACGGGGCCTGAAATTTCAGCCTTGAAAGGTTTATCCTTTTCAATATCGGCAACAAACTTTGAAAGCCTTGCCAACGGAGTGTTGCTCTTGGGGGTTGACGAATGGCCACCTTTGCCTTTTGCAATAATCTTAAGGTCAATATAACCTTTTTCAAGAATACCGATTGCGGCACACCAACCTGCCATTGTGGGCAAAGCATCCTTAAGAATTGCACCTCCCTCATCCATTGCAACATCAAGATGAACACCTTTTGACTTAAGATAATTTACAAGTTTAGGTGCGCCCTCACCTGAAATCTCTTCGTCAACGGATGTTGCAAGATAAACATCGCAAGGAGGTTCAAAGCCCTCGGCAAGGAGTTCTTCAATTGCCTGAAACTCTGAAAAAACAGTTGATTTGCAGTCCATCGAGCCTCTGCCGTGAATGTTTCCGCCGGAAATTTCGCCTGAGAAGGGATCACGCTCCCAGTTGGGTTCGTCAGCGGTTACAACGTCCTGATGGCCCATAAGAAGAATACCGTTTCTTTTAGGGTCCTTACCCGGCCAGCGGAAAAGAAGGTTGCCTTCAATTTCGGTGCATTCAAGTTTTGAAAATACAAGAGGAAAGTTATTCTTCATAACTTCGTGGAGTTTATAAAACTGTGAAAGATCTGTGTTACCTCTGAGAGATACTGTAGGAACCTGAATCATTGCGGAAAGCTTCTTGGCATAATCCTCAGCTTCTTTTTCCGTAGGATTGATTGCAGGCGGATTTGTGTTGGGTTTGGCTTTGATTTTAACAGCTTTTACAGCAGCAAAAGCAACCAAAAGTAAAACAAGAGCTAAAACAGCAAGCAAAGCAAAACCTATATATTTCATATAATCATATCCTTTCGGTATTATCGGCATATTGTTACAAGACAAACAGCCTTAGTAAAAGAGCAGTTATTTTTCTTCGTTCTGAATATTCTGAATTGCCTCAAACACCATATCGGGATAATCGGTCATAATGCAGTCTGCTCCGTTACGAATAAGATATTCGGCATCTTCCTGCTCATTAATTGTCCAATACTGAACGGCAAGATTATTCTTATGAGCATAGTTTATAACCTTTTTAGTTCCGAGATTAATGGGCTTTGATGAAGCACCGGGAATCTGAAGAGCGCAGTAAGTTGCATTGAGCTTTTCAAAATCCCAATCCATTCTGGCAAACAAATAGAACAAAACAACTTCTTTTATTGAAGCCGAACGTGCCATCTGAGGATAAGCTTCTTTCATATAAACGCAAACCGAATCAATCTGGCTTGCCCAGATAACTCTGTCCTGCATATTACGCTCGGTGATAATCTGATAAAGAACATCCGTTGCCTGCTCACCCATTTCGCCTTCGCTTTTAACTTCTATAATATAATTATAAACTTTATCACCGCTGTTGGCTTCAATGTAATCAATAATTGTTGAACATTCAGCTACTCTGAGATTATAAGGAATATCGTCACCTCTTAAACCTCTGTAAGGATATTCACCGTTAAGCTCAAAGTTTTCGCCCATATTAAGAACCTGGGCTTCTTCAAAAGTCAAATCCTTGGCATAAACATCTTCGTGGCCGAACACTTCAACAGCATTTGAAGTTGCATCATATGTAAGGTCATGCAAAACAATAAGCTTTCCGTCTTTTGTAAGCTGAACGTCAAATTCATAGGTATCAACGCCGTAGGTATCTTTTTCTTCAAGCACCTTTTCAAATGCCATAAGGGTATTCTGAGGGGCTATACCTGCGCCTGAACGGTGAGCGGAAACGTCAACATCAAGATATTCTCTTATATAAGGGTTGGTTGCGTTTTCATTTACAACAACTTCAGTTCCCGCTTTATCATCCATATCCATTGTAATAATAAGAGGTAAAAGCGCAATTAACGGAACAAGGATTACAACCGCAAGAACAATAAGAATTCTTTTAAAAATTTTCATATCTTTCCTCACTTTAAATCCCCAACATTTCTGTTGGGGATGAATTAAATATTAACCAAAAATTTCGGCAATAAGATTGAGCGGGAGTATGCTGAGAATAATTCTTACAGGAATATCACAAATTGCTGTAACAACATAGCCAAAATCAACGCACTTGATTTCTTCAGGTTCAGGTGCACCGTCATACTCAAGAGTGAATGCCTGAGTATAAATTACGCCGCCTTCTCCGTAAGCTTCAGCTCTGACATAACTGCCAATCTGATCTGAATAATCATCAAGATCGATTGTTTCGCCAACAGCGATAACTTTACCGTTTGCAATCCAACGGGTTAGAAGTGTGTTTTCAGATGTTACCGTGATTGTATCTTCAGCATCGTCAACTGCAATGTTTGTGATTTTAGGAGTAGCTGTGCCGGGCTCTGCAAAGAACTTTTCACCGGTTTCAAGATCTTCATTAAGAAGTGCTATCATTTTAGCGGCTTCGGGATTATTCTGGGCAACAAGAGCATCACGAACAGCTATCTGTTCATCAACGTTGCCTACATACTTGCTGGCTGCAAAGAATTCGCCGGCTGCAAGATTAGCCTTGAGAGATGCGGAAGTGTTATCTTTCATAAGATGCACGGTATAACCTGAATCAACGATATCAAGGTTATGAGCATCTGTTGTTGCAAAGGCATAAACGCTTCTGCCGTGAGGAACAACATCCTGAAGCATAATATCCCAAAGCTTTCTGTCATAGCGGGTTCTGCTGTCACCCTTGCTGTTGATATCAATGCCGAGGCAATTTTCATTATCAAGAAGAATGCTTTCAAACTTTGTGATTTTATAGTTATAAACAGCATTGTCCTTGTTATAAGCTTCAGCTGTTGTTTCTTCATCTCTTGCGTTTGTATATTCGCCGGGATGGTTGATTATGCAAAGACCGCCAAGCTCATTGATGTTTTTAATAGGTGTTGCATAGTCACTTGTACCGCCGATACGGCCATGACCCCAGTCAACAAACCAACTGTTAACATGAGCATTGTTGAATGATGTGGGATTCTGTTCAATTCCATAAGGTACACCAAGCATCTGCTTACCCTGTGAGCCATCTGCAAGAGTCTGTGAATAGTATTCGTCACCTGCTGAATTCTTAGAAACTTTATATGCATTTCCGTTAGCAGCTGTGCCGTTTTCGTTAAGAACGGTACCGTTAGCAACGCCGTTTTTGATAAGACCCAAAACTTTCATAGCCGGCACATAATCAGCTTTAGTGTATCCCTGAAAAACTGTTCCGTGGTCAGTAATTGCAAGAATATCAAAACCGAGCTCATAATGTCTTTCGACCATATCAGGAAGAGGATTATTACCGTCACTGAGTGTTGTGTGGCTGTGGAAATCAGCTTTATAATAGTTCACTTGACCAAAATCAACGTTTTCATATGTGCTGTTAATTTTGTAATCAATGTCAGTTTCAGGTGTGTCCGTGAGGGTTTCTGCGCCTGCAAAAGCAACGGGAGCTCCGGCAAGAACAAGAGCTGCGCAAAGAGTTAATGCAAGCACTTTTAAAAAACTTTTCATTTAAGAATCCTCCTTAAATTTTATGATTAATATTATATCAAATTTTCTATTATTTGTAAATAGAAAATTATATAATATGGCCTCGAAAAGCTGTTGCTTTTCGAGGCGGTTAAATCAAAGATTATAATACTTATCAAATTCTGCGGGATGAGGAATTGCCGAAAGCTGGCGGCATTCTTCGCGCTTTGCCTTGATAAAGTTTGCAATAAGCTCAGCAGGAAATACTCCGCCTTCGGTAAGGAAAGCATTGTCAGCCTCAAATGCATCAAGAGCTTCATCAAGAGAAGTGGGAAGATGGTGAAGTTTTGCCTTTTCTTCATCGCTGAGATGATAAAGGTTAACATCATAGGGGCCCCAACCGTTTGCATGAGGATCAATCTTATTTTTAACACCGTCAAGGCCTGCCATAAGGATTGCTGCATAGCAGAAATAGGGGTTGCAAGTTGCATCGGGGTTACGAAGCTCAAATCTGCGCTTATCAGGGCTCTTGGCGTAAGCGGGAATACGGATAACTGCGCTTCTGTTTGAAGTTGCATAACCAACGGTTACGGGAGCTTCAAAGCCGGGAATAAGGCGCTTGAATGAGTTTGTGCTGGGATTTGTGATAGCGCAAAGAGCACCGATATGCTTAAGAAGACCGCCCATAAAATAATGAGCTGTTTCACTGAGATGCGCATAACCGTTATCATCAGAGAAAACGGGTTCACCATCTTTAAAAAGAAGCATATGAACGTGCATACCGCTGCCTGCTTCACCGTAAATGGGCTTGGGCATAAATGTTGCGGACTTGCCGTATTTGAGGGCTGTGTTGTGAATGATATATTTAATCATCATCGAAGCATCTGCCATATGAACAACTTCACCGAGCTGAGGCTCAATTTCATACTGACCGGATGCTGCAACTTCGGGATGATGATAGTTGATTTCAATGCCTGCATCCTTCATATGCATGCACATTTCGCTGCGGCATTCATATGAAGTGTCAAAAGGCTTTGCAATGTGATAGTTTTTCTGCTTGGGAACAACAACGCCGAGACCGTTAGTATTTGAATTCCAGAAAGACTGACTTGCATCTACGGAAGCACCGATGTTTTTGCCTTCAACATTCCAAGTAACATTGTCAAAAAGATAAAACTCAAATTCGGGAAGAATTTTCATCTCATCGGCAACGCCGCTGTTTTTCATATATTCAACTGCAGCTTTGATGATATTTCTGGGATACTGAGCAAGAGGACGATTTTCGGGAGAATCAATAATCATTGCGTTACCTGTCATTGACAGAGTTGCAATTTCACAGAAGGGATCAATAACTGCTGTGTCGGGGTCAGGGATAAAGACCATATCGCTCTTTTCAACAACAGCATAGCCGTAGTTTGAAGCATCAAAACCGATACCGCTCTTCATTGTGTCTTCAGAAAAGTTTTCGGCAGGAATTGTAACATGTCTGTACTGGCCGTTGATGTCAACCATTTTAAAGTCAACCATCTTAATGTCATTTTCTTTGATAATGTTCAGGATATCCTGAATGCTCTTTGCCATTGGAAATCACTCCTTGCAAAATTTTTTCATATAGGATTATAGCAATATTTTACTTTTTCGTCAATAGAAAGCGTTATATGACAAAAATATTTTTGTTTTATTGAGCACAGTTTTTAACTGTTTCAAAAGCCATTTGCGGATAATCCGTCATAATGCAATCAGCACCGTTTTCGACCAGAAGCTTTACTTCTTCCTCACTGTTTATTGTCCAGTACTGAACAGCGATATTATTGGAATGTGCATAGTTTAGCATTTCTCTTGTGCCAAGATTAATTATATTGTCCAGTGCGCTTGAACCGTAAGGAATCTGAAGTGCCGCATAGGAAGGACTGACATCCTGAAGATCCCAATTCATTCTGAAATAAAAATAGAACTGAATCGCTTCAACAGCATCAGCTGTGCGTGAAATTTCAGGGTAATTCAATTTCATATATGCTGAAACATCGGGAGCAAAAGTTGACCATATTGCCCTGCCCTGCAAATCACGCTCAGTAATTATTGAATAAAGCTTATCAACGGCCTTATATCCGTTTATACCAATACTTTTTATTTCGATAACATAATTATACTCTTTGCCGTTACTGTTGGCTTCAACATAATCAATTATTTCGTCACAGGTAACAACCTTGAGATTATAAGGGATATCTTCCCCTCTTAAGCCTCGGTAAGGGTATTCACCGTTAACCTTAAAATTTTCACCCATATTCAGAACCTGAGCTTCTTCAAGTGCTACAGATGAAACAAAAACATTGCTTCTGCCAAAAGCTTCAGCAGCATTTGATGTGTCGTCATATGTTAGGTTATGAAGCAAAACAAGCTCGTCGTCAGCTGTTATCTGAACATCAAATTCAAGGGTATCAACGCCAAGAACATCAGCGTTTTCAACGATATTTTCAAAAGCCATAAGAGTGTTCTGGGGAGCGATTCCTGCCCCTGAGCGGTGAGCTGAAATATCGGGGTCAAGATATTCTCTGATATACGGATTTGTTGACTCAGGATATGTATGAACCGGAGTTTCGGGGTTACCCGGCTCACCCATTGTTAACAGGATGGGAACAAGCATAACCACTGCAACCGCAGCGTGAAAAATGTTTTTGACTGCCGTAAAAAGCGCGAGCATAAAATCACCTTTTAATATTTATTTGTTAAATTATACAGTAGTTTTTCATTTTCTTCAAGAGCAGAAAATTTTTATAGCAAATTTAGTTTATGTTTCTTTTTTATCATTGATAAATAAAACTATTTGTGATAAATTTAAAGAAGGCTATTACAGATAAACAGGAGGAATAATATGAATATATTGGTTTTGAACGGCAGCCCAAAAGGAAAATACAGCATTACACTTCAAACCGTTAATTACCTTATGCAGCAATATCCCGGCCACAGCTTTGATGTGCTTCACGTCGGTCAAAAAATCAAAGCCTTTGAAAAAGACTTTTCCCCCGCTGAAGAAAAACTTAAGAATGCGGATTTAATATTATTTTCATACCCCATATATACTTTTATCGCACCGTATCAGCTGCACAGATTCATTGAACTTATCAAAGAATCGGGCGTTGACCTGAGCGGTAAATTTGCAACACAACTTTCAACCTCAAAACATTTTTACGACGTTACTGCTCACAAATACGTTCAGGATAACTGCGGAGATATGGGTCTTAAGTATATCAGAGGTCTTTCGGCAGATATGGATGACCTCCTGATCGAAAAAGGTCAAAAAGAAGCAAAGGACTTTTTCGAATATGTGATGTTCTGTATCAAAAATGATATATTCGAAAAATATACTGCTGTTCCCTCAATCGCAAACCATATTGAAGTTGAAGTACCCGAAACGCAAAGTGACGAAAAACACGGAGACATTGTTGTTCTCACCAACTGTGAAAAAGATGATATTCAGCTTCAGAAAATGATTGCGCGTTTTCAGGCTGTTATGCCAAGAAAAACCAGAGTTGTCAACATAAAGGAATATCCGTTCAGTGGCGGTTGTCTCGGATGCCTCAACTGTGCAGTTTCCGGCAAATGTGTTTACAAAGATGGTTTTGACGATTATCTGAGAAACACCATTCAGTCCGCCCAGGCAATTGTAACAGCTTTCACAATCAAAGACCATTCAATGGGTGCATCGTTCAAGCTTTATGATGACAGACAGTTTTGCAACGGACACCGCACTGTGACAATGGGTATGCCAATGGGATTCCTTGTAAGCGGCAATTACAGCAGCGAAAACAATCTACGGACAATCATTGAAGCAAGAACACAGGTTGGCAGCAACTTCCTTGCAGGCGTTGCAACTGATGAAAACGACCCCAACGGTGAAATTGACAAGCTTGCCGTTTCACTTGAATATGCTTTAACCGCAGGTTACGTTCCTCCCCAGAATTTTTACGGAATCGGCGGAGCAAAAATTTTCCGCGACCTTATTTGGCTTATGCAGGGAATGATGAAAGCTGACCATAAATTCTACAAAGCACACGGACAGTATGATTTCCCTCAGAAAAAGCGCGGAACAATGATAAAGATGTATCTTGTCGGTGCACTTGTTTCATCGCCCAAAATCAAATCAAAAATGGGCAATATGATGAACGAAGGTATGCTTATGCCGTACAATAAAATACTTAACAAAGGCAAAAAGTAACAAATAAAAAAGCTCGGAGCATAACGCTCCGAGCTTTTTGTCATTAGAAATTCATCAGTTCATCAGCTGTTGGCATAGATGCATCCGCACCGTAACGGCTGACCGCTATGCTGCCGGCTTTATTGCCCATATCACAAGCCGCAATAATATCTGCGCTTCGCATATATTCGAGAGCCATTGCTGCTGTAAAAGAATCACCCGCCGCTGTTGTGTCAGCAACCTTGCTGGGATAGGCAGGTAAAACTGTCAGGGAGCTTCCGTCCCAAACAGAACAGCCTCTTTCGCCAAGCTTTAAAACAACAAATTTTGCCTTGCTTCTTTCCTCAAGAATCTTTGATGCTTCAAGAATTGAGGGTTCATCTGTGGGATAAATCCCCGTCAAAGCCTGAGTCTCACTTTCATTGGGACTTATAATTGTTGCACCCTGCATCTTTTCAAGGGCAAACTGTTTTGCAGGACCGCAGTCAATAACTGTTGTTATATTTTTTTCAACAGCACGGTTAACACAGTTAACAACAACATCTTCGTTTGTTTCAAACTGAACAAGAAGAAGGTCAATGTTTTCATCTATATTTGAAGCCGCTTCGTCGGGGTTAATTTCCGCATTGGCTCCCTCGTAAACAACAATCCGATTTTTGCCCTCGCCGTCAAGAATGATGGCGGCAAGACCGGTCTGAGAACCCTCAAGAGAAACACCCGATACATCAACTGCATTATTTTTCAGGTTTTCAAGAAGTTTTTTTCCGTTGGTATCATCAGCAACCTTGCCGATTATTCTTGTTTGTGAACCTAAGCGTGAAAGACCTATCGCCTGATTGGCACCCTTGCCTCCGTTGGCATAAGAATAATTTGTACCAATCAGATTTTCGCCTGCCTGCGGCATTTTTTCCATTTTAAGAATTATATCCATATTAATACTGCCGACAACGGCGGAACGGATTGAGTTATACATTCTTAATCCTCCTGCAAATCAAAGCCACGCTCTGAAATCGGCAGCGGCCTGTTCAATGCTTTTTTCTTTCATAAACAATGCACTTGTACCGAGCACAAATATATCCGCACCCGAAGAACTCAATTTCTTTCCGTTTTCAGGGCTGATATTGCCGTCAACCTGAATAGGAACTTCAGAGCATCCCCATTCATTAAGAGCGGTTCTTGTTTCCAGCATTTTAAGCTGTGCACCGTCAAACATCTTTTGACCCGCAAACCCCGGATTAACGGTCATAACCAAAACCATATCAATAAGCTGTGTATAGGGTTTCATAACCTCATAAGGTGTTTGCGGATTAATCGCAAGGCCGGCTTTGCAACCCTTTGCCCTTATCTGTTTAAGCGTATCCTCAATATGAGAATCTGCCTCATAATGAACACAGATAATATCATTTTTGCCAAGATTCATTCGATCAATAAAGCGTGAGGGTTCATTAACCATCATATGAACATCAAGCGGTATATCGGTAATTTTTTTTATTGCATTGACCAAATCAAAGCCAAGAGTGATATTGGGAACAAAAGCACCGTCCATAATATCAACGTGAATATATTCAATTTTTGCTTTTTCAAGCTCTTCAACAGACTCAGCAATCCTTGTTAAATCTGCGCACATAATTGATGCCGATAAATATTTTTTCATATGTTAAACCTCGGTTTTATATTTTCAGATATGTCAGAATCTAACGGTAAATGATTCTGTCAGGGTCTTTTTCGTTCCATTTACCAAACGCTTCGTTTTTAGAATCATCAAAGAACATCGGTAAATATTTATCAAAATTATTTGAAAGCTTTTGTTTTTTAAGTTCTTCAGGAGAAATCCAGAACACTCTGCCTTCATCGGTTTTTTCAAGAAGTTCACCTGAAAAATCGTTTGTTTTATAAAGCAAAACTATATAGCGGTTCAGTTTTTCGGTATGCACCCAATGGATAACACCGCAAGCTTTGAGATTAAACACATCAAGTCCGGTTTCTTCCTTAACTTCTCTTACAGCTGAATCAACAAAGCTTTCACCGGGTTCAACATGACCGCCCGGGAATGAAATCCCCGTCCAGCTTTTGACTCTTTCCTGAACAAGAACTTTTCCGTTTGCTTTATCTTGAATCATTATCATATTTGTAAGCTCTATTTCAATATTATGACCGCATTTGAGAACGGTATCTTTTTCAGTTTCCATATTTTCACCTTCATTTTGAACAAGTATATCACAAACACAATCACAATGCAATGTCAAGAATCATCATAAGAACAAATCCCAAAGCTGTTGAAACAGTAACGGTTGTTGTTTCACTGCCATCTGTGCAAGGTATCAGTTCATCAACAACAACATAAAACATTGCACCTGCCGCAAAAGAAAACAAAAGCGGCAAAACAGCGGTTATTTTAAGCGCAACATAAACGGTTATCAGTGCTCCGAGCGGCTCGACTATACCTGACAAAACACCATAAAAAAACGATTTAAGCTTTGAAACTCCTGCATTTTTCAACGGAAGAGAAACTATTGCCCCCTCGGGAAAATTCTGTATTGCAAGCCCCGCAGAAAGAGCGGCAGCCCCACCCTGAGTTATAAAATCGGAACCGGCAAAAGTTACACCCGATGCCATACCTTCAGGCAAATTATGAATTGTAACCGCAAAAATAAGCAAGGCTGTTTTTGCAAAATTTTTGCCTAATTTTTGAACAGAAGGAAGATTCAAAACAGTTTTTCCAAGCAACATCAGAATGATAATGCCGCTCAGGAAACCTGCCGCAACGCTGAACGAAGAGAAAACCGAACCGTTATTCTGCATTTCAATTGCAGGAATCAGAAGCGACCATACCGAAGCAGCCAACATAATACCTGCCGCTATTCCGTTCATTATTTTTTCAAAAGACGTATTTATGCGTTCCTTAACAAAGAAAACAAGGGAACTGCCCAAAACCGTTCCGAGAAAAGGAATAACAAGCATTGATATAATTCTCACAATCTCACCTCCCGATTCTCTTTCGGGATTATTTTATTCAGAAAATGAGTATATGTGAAAATGCACCGTCTCCCCTAAAAAAGGAAACGGTGCACCGGCTTAAAATTTGATTGTTGCGTTGTTATCTGAAAAACCTTTATTGTTACCGATGGTATCAAGCAGCATTTTTTCAAGGTCAATTGCAACTCCGTTTTTTGAAAGCTTAGGTTCAACCTTTTTCAAAATAAATCGAAAACGCCTGAGTGCTTTTGAAATCGCCGCATATTCGGGAGTATCTGCAACATAAGGCTGGTCGCCTGCAAAAATAGCAACGCCTGTTTCGCCCGCAAAATCAAGAAGTTTTTTAGTTTTCAAGGACTTATCCACTTTGATGAAAAGAATTCTGCCCAAAGCTCCCACGGTTAATTTGTTAACAAGTTTGCCTGCAAGCTTCAAAACAAATTTTTCGCTGTCAAATATGCCCTTAATTCGATTTATTATAGAATATTTGAACTGAGCATCAAA
Organism: Acutalibacteraceae bacterium; assembly: GCA_045590675.1. GTDB lineage: Bacteria > Bacillota > Clostridia > Oscillospirales > Acutalibacteraceae > CAG-177. The sequence continues at coordinate 17,433 of JAZNRJ010000045.1, read as the reverse complement.
GAATTCTTTGGCGGTTTTGCCTTTCATATCGACACCGAAATCGGGAACAGAGATTGACTCAACCTCAGCCTTAGAATCGGTCAGAGTAATTTTTCTGTATTTTGCAGGGCTGCCGACAAGGCAAGCTGTGCAAATATCAATAAGCTTGTTGCCGTTTTCAGAAACAAATTCATTTATGCTTTGTATATGCATATGTCCCGTCAGAATAAGTTCAATTCCGTTATCTGCAAGGAAAGAAGAAACATTGCGCCAGTCTTTTATTCTAGCATCTCCTACAAGGTCAAAAACAGGAACCGAAGGAATGATTGGATAATGATTGATTGCAATCATTTTGCATCCCTCAGCTTTAGCTTTATCTGCCTGCTTTTTAATCCAAGCTATAAGCCTTTCATCAATTGCTCCTTTGGGATTATCGGGCGAATCGCAATTAATTGCAAGCAACCTCAAGTTGCCTTCAAGCGGCGCAACATATGACAAAGTGTTTTCATCAACAGCAATCGCCTGAGAATAACCGAATTCATAATAGAGGTTATAAAGCTCCCTGAAATCTGTTCCCTCAACTTCAATTTGTTCGTCATTCTTGAAAGCTCTTGATTTTTCGCCATAATCGTGACCTGCGGTTATAACAAAAACTTTTTTGCCCGCACCCTTAAGGCGGTTAAGCTCTTTTATAAAGCTCTTATGGCTTTCAATTTCACCGTTTTTGGAAAGGTCACCCGGAATAAGAACAAATTCAGTTTCTTTGTCTCGAACAATATCGTCAAAAACAGTTTTAATAATCGCACTGCTTTTTTTCATAAAATATTGCTCACGCATCATATATCGCTCATAAGCTTTGCCCTCTGCACCGAGAGAAGGCTCGAAATAGTGAGTATCGGTTACAAGATAGAATTTAAAAGGATTCACAAAATATCATTCCTTTAATAATTTGATAATTTGATTATATCATTCTTTTTTAACAAAAACAATCTAAATTATTGACTGAACATAAAAAAGCTTATAGAATAGAGTTATTCTCAATCATTAAGGAAGGTATTGTTATGAATCTCAGAGCCCCAAGCGTTCCGCTTATCACAATAGACCCGTATTTTTCAATTTGGTCACCCGACACTAATATTAACTGCTCAAGAACGGTTCATTGGACCGGCAAAAGCAACCACATTCTCGGAACAGTTACAATAGACGGAAAAGAATATCTTTTTTTAGGCTACCATCGTGATATTCATAAAATAAAGCAAACATCACTTGAAATTACTGCACTTTCAACCGAGGCGGTTTTTGAAAACGAAGCAATCACTCTAACCGCCGAGTTCACCTCCCCTCTCATTGCAAATGACTATAAACTCCTTACAAGACCGGTTTCTTACCTTGCCATTTCATATAAGAGCAATGACGGCAAGGAGCACAAAGTAAGCGTTAATATCAGAGCAAGCGAAGAACTTTGCCTTGACATTGCTTGGCAGAATGAGGTTGAAACACAAACAATCGGCAGCGATACTCTTACCATTATAAAAATGGGAAATACAGAGCAAAAACCGCTTAACAGAAGCGGTGACGATGTAAGAATAGACTGGGGTTATTTTTACCTTGCTTCAAACATCGCAAACGCAAAAGCTGAAAGCGGCGACAATTGCAGCATGACGGTTATAGGAATATCGGGCGAGCTTTGCGAAAACAAAGAAGCTCTTTATCTCTTTGCATATGACGATATTGAAAGCATTGAGTATTTCGGCAAGCACCTGCGTTCTTATTGGAACAAGGATGCCAAAACAATAGTTGAAGCAATTGAAGAAGCTGCCGCTGAATATAAACAAACAAAAGAAATATGCGATATTTTTTCACACAGGCTTTATTCGGATGCCTTCGCCGCAGGCGGAGAAAAATACGCAGAGCTTCTTTCGCTTGCTTACCGTCAGGTTATTGCCGGTCACAAGCTTGTTCTTGATGAAAACGGTGAAATACTTTTCATCTCAAAAGAATGCTTTTCAAACGGCTGTGCCGCAACCGTTGACGTTTCTTATCCGTCAATCCCTATGTTCCTGCTTTACAACCCCGAGCTTGTAAAGGGAATGATGCGTCCCGTTTTCCGTTACGCCAAAAGCGATAAGTGGAGTTTCGATTTTGCCCCACACGATGTTGGTCAATATCCGCTTGTCAACGGTCAGGTTTACGGCGAAAACGCACTTAAATATCAGATGCCCGTTGAAGAATGCGGCAATATGCTGATAATGGCAACGAATGTTGCAATTGCTGAAGGCAACGCAGATTTTGCATCTGAAGAACTTGCACTTCTTGAAAAATGGTGCAAATACCTTATCGAATACGGAACAGATCCCGGCGAACAGCTTTGCACAGACGATTTTGCAGGTCACCTTGCTCATAACTGCAATCTTTCGCTCAAAGCGATTATGGGTCTTGAAGGTATGTCAGTAATAATGAAGATGCTGAATAAAACAGATAAGGCAGAATTTTATCACAGCGAAGCCGTAAAAATGGCGGAAATATGGAAAAAAACTGCCGTTAACTCCGACGGAACAACAAAGCTTGCTTTTGACAGTCCTGACTCATATTCGATGAAATATAATATGGTCTGGAACAGAATCTGGAAAAGCGGAATTTTCAGTTCTGAATTTATGGATAATGAAGTTGAAGATAATAAAAAGCATTTCAACGAATACGGTATGCCGCTTGATTCAAGAGCTGATTACACAAAATCAGATTGGCTTGTCTGGGTTGCATCAATGGCAAGCAAAAAAGAAAGCTTTGAAGAATATATCGCTCCCCTCTGGAAAGCATATAACGAAAGCGAATCACGCGTTCCGCTGACAGACTGGTATGATACCGTCAGCGGCAAAGAGGTTTCGTTCAGGCACCGTACCGTTCAGGGCGGACTGTTTATGAGGGTTCTTTTTGAAAAATGGAATAACAAGTAAAAAACAGCCATTAGCACTTTTTCGGTGTTAATGGCTGTTACATTTTATGAAAGACCTGCTAACTTTAGATTTTCCTGATGCTCTTCAAATGTTTCTGCATAATAGTAATTTGCATTTTCATCGTGGCAAAAATACAGGTAAGGAACATCGGCAGGGTTAAGAGCAGCGTTAATAGTTCTCATTCCGGGATTTGAAATCGGCCCTGCAGGCAAAGCAGAACACTTATATGTATTGTAATAACTGTTGAAACGGTTAATATCGCCTGTTAAATACGGTTTAACGTGACGTTCAATATAATAAATGCTTGAATCCATTTGCAGTTTCATTCCTGCTTCAAGGCGGTTATAAATTACCGCCGCAATTTTGGCAACTTCTTTTGAATTTGCTCCTTCTTTTTCAATAATCGAAGCAACTGTTATAACTTCATCCATTGTATATCCGAGTGCAGATGCTTGAGAAAGCATCGAATCGGTTATTTTGGCTTTTCCGTTTCTTAAAAACCTGCCAATTACATCCTGAGGCTTTTGACCGTAATAAAACTCATATGTATCAGGATAAAGATAACCTTCAAGCTTAAAGCAGCGATTCGAATTTGACGGAATTGCCGCAACAAGAGGATAATAACTGTAATCATAGGTCTGTGCCGTCTGCATTAGCTCGCCAAAATCGGCAACTCCGTTTTCATCAAGCTTTTTAAATATTTCGGTCATTGCCTGGCCCTCTTTTACCGTAACAAAAACAGTTGTGCTTTTTTGCGTTGTTGCCTGCGTTTCAGCCTCGGTTGTTTTTTCGGTTACGGTTTCAGTTCTGTTTTCGGCAGTTTCTCTTTCAGTATGCAAAAATGTTGTTTCAATCAGGCTTTCTTTTTCCGTAAGTTCATTTATAAAGGTTGTTATAGCATTTTCGGATTCATCTGTAACTTCTTCAATCACGCTCACAGAAGTCAGCTCGTTAAAAGCGTTGAGCACATTTGAAAAATCATATTCCGTTACCGGTTGAGCAGTTGCCGCCGCTGTTGTTTGGTTGTCAGCTTCAACCTTTGAACAAGCAGTGAAAAGCAAAAGCAAAAATAAAATTAAATACACTGTTTTTTTCATAACATCACATCCTAAATCAGTCGCCGAGAAGCCCGTGATATCTGCCCATCCAGTAAGGAAGCAGATAAATGTAAGGCATCATAGCTCTCATTCCGTCTGCGCCCGAAGTTCCGGGAAGAGTTGTTGTTCTGTTAACCTGCTTACTGTTTATGTTAACAAATTCTTCTGCACCCGAATCGCAGATAAAAGGGTTGCCGTCATAGTGAACAACAAGTCTTGATGAATATTCAACAGGATATTTAAGCTGTGCGGGTATCCCCATTTCTTCCTGCTCTGTATCCCAAACAATATCTTTACGGTAGCTGTTATAAACGGGCCATCTTACAAGGTCAAGGTTCATTTCAGAAAGAGAACGGGCGGCAAATTCAATATCACAGTAATTATCGGTCAATGCGCCGTAAACAACATTGAAGAACGGTGAACGCTCAACTCTTTCATAGTCCCAATGATGGGTAAGACCCATTTTGAAAATTTCTTTTTGGGCTTCATCATCTGTGTAAACAAGAAGAGGATATATATTAATAAAGTCAAGCTGATCGTCGATGTGGGCAACGTGACCGTCCTCGCACTTATACTGCATACAGTTCATGGCATAATGATGCTTTTTGATAAGCATTTCATATACCTGATTATATTTTTCTTCACCTGTAACGTGATAGGTTGTTTTGAGGAATGAGAGGATTTCAAGTGAGTTTGTTCCTCTTTCATAATACCATCTGTCGTCATTGTTAAGAAGGTCAGGTTCCCAGTTTGCCCAGGTGGTAGGCACTCCGTCAACATCGGTAAGGTGGAAGTTATTATCAAGAATATGGTCGGTTATTGTTTTAACAACCTGAGCGATTCTTTTTTTCTCTTTTTTATCGGCAACAAGGTCATAATAAATGCCGTAAGCAAAATAATGACCTGTCATCTCGTCACTTGAAGTTTCACCGAGCCATTCACAATCGGGGTTATTTTCACAGTAATGCCATTCTTCTCTGCTTTCCGTACCGAAGTTTTCCTCATTAGAATATCTGGTTGCTCTTGCGGTAAAGCCGGGCTTACCGGTAACCTCGGTAAGCTTAATCATTGCTTCAACAGCTCTTTTAGCGTTTGACTTTGCTTTTTCATCGCCCGTAACTTTATAGCGGAAGCACTGGCTTGCACAGTAAACGCCGGTAAACAAACCGTCATTATCCGAATTGGGAAGCCAACCCGAATCAAGGTCACCGTATTTACGAAGCTGTCTTGTAACGTGATAGCCCTCATTTCTGACAAAATACTTATCACTAAGCTCATCATAATGCTTCGCTTTCTCTTCAAGAGTCATATATTTTGAAGTGATAAGGCTGATACCTCTGGGGGTAACGGCGGCAATTGTTCCGTTTTCTGAAACAGCAATTTTTGTTACTGTTGGATGCAAAAGCCATGCACCGTATGAAAAATAGGAGATTTTGCCTTCTATAAGAGTGACAACACCTGTGTTTGTTGCAAAGTATTTTTTGCCGTCAGCGGCAAAAAACATATCGTTAAAAGAACCGCTGGGCACCGAATAGAAATCATTACCGTTAAACCAGTAGTTTCTTCCGTCATAAATATTCAGACCTTCATCAGAGCCGACCCAAAGATGGCCGAGAGCATCGATTGCAAGGCAGTTGATTTTTCTGCTGAGAACGCCTGACATATCGGGAACAAGTTCAGCCCAGTGGCGGCGCTTGCCTTTCATAGACAGAAGTCCTTCCTCTTCACAACCTATATATACGGTTTCACCATATTTTGACTTATTATCAAGAGCGGCAAGGCAAACTGTGTTTTCAGGTATGCCGACAATTTTAACAAACTCATCATCAGCCTTGAGATAAAGCGATTTTTCGGTAATAAGCCAAAGAGATTTATCAAGTGCAATTGAGATGTCAACAACCTGAGAATCAAATTCAGCCAGTTTTTTTGCTTTACCTTTTTGGATTTCGGCAAGAGTGTTATTGACAGCAGCAAAGAGTCTGCCGCTTCTTGAAAAAAGCTTTGAAGCTTTTATTGAAAGCTTTTTTGTTTTGCCCTGATCATATTCAATAACACCGTCAGGCTGAGCAATATAGAGAGTTTCGCCGTCAAAAGCAATGCTTAGAATATTTTCAGTATCAATCCCAGCTTCGGAAGTGATAAATGTTTTATCGTACTGCTTGAATTCTCCAAAATAAAAAGTAGGTTTTTTCATAAAAATCTCCTGTTTTTACTGAATTTATTAATAGCGTAATTATATCACAAGAATCAATATTATTCAATCGTAATAAAAAGAATTATTGTCATTTAACACAATAAGGTGTATAATTACCCCAAACTACTCTCGGAAGGTAACATTTATGAACGAACTCAGCAGATTTTTTTTAAACGTTGATAACTCAAGCACCATCCTTCTTGAAAAAGCAAAAACATATCACGTGCGACAAGACGATTCATTTGAACTGAGCGGATTTTTTTGCTCAAACACAGCAAAAAAGCACGAGAATCCTGACGGCATTCGCAAAAGTGCAATATATCTAAAAAACAAAAACAATATTGTTATTGACGGCAACGGTGCTTCAATAATAATCCACGGAAAAATGACTCCTCTGCTTTTTGACAGGTGCGAAAATATTACGGTAAAAAATCTGACAATTGATTATGCCTGCCCCACAATGGCAGAATTTACGGTTCTCTCCAATGAAAACGGTAAATGTATAATAAGAATAAATCCCGAGTGTCTGTTTAGAATAGAGGGCAATAATTTGATTTGGCACGGAGAAAACGGCATTGACGGCAAATCCTATTGGGAGGACAGCTACATCGGTAAACAAAGACACATCAAGCTGTTCAACCCCGAAACCGGTTTTTCTTCAGATTTCAGAAGAGATAATCTGGAGTTCAAAAAAATCAGACAGCTTTCCGAAAACACTCTTGAAATTGAACTGAAAAACAAAGATGCAATTCTCCCGGCAGGCAGCGTTATTCAGACAAGAAACATTGTCCGTGACCAGACGGGAAGCCTGTTTCAGAGATGTAAGAACCTGAGATTTGAAAACCTTAGGATAAAATTTATGCACGGTCTCGGAATGGTTTCTCAGTTTTGCGAAAACGTTGCGTATATCAACTGCGATTTAACGCCTGCTCAGGGCAGAACAATTGCAAGCACAGCAGATTTCTTTCAGTTTTCAGGCTGTAAAGGCAGTTTAAAAATTGAAAATTGCAAAGCATTCGGTGCACAGGATGACTACGTGAACGTTCACGGAACGCATCTGCAAATAATTGACGGTACATCGGATAAAAAGCAAATAACAGTTCGTTTTATGCACAATGAAAGCTGGGGATTTCAGGCTTTTGACAAAGGCGATACAATTGATTTTATTAAATGGGATACGCTTATTCCGTTTGCTTCGGCAAAAGTTGTTGATTTCAAAAAAGTTAACGATACAGATATTTTGCTGACACTTGACAACGAACTGCCTACGATTGAGTTTTGCAAGGATGTTGTTGAAAACGCAACATACACACCTGATTTGCACGTAACAGGATGTGATTTCGGCCCCACATCAGGGCGCGGAATTCTTTGCACAACAAGAGGCAAGGTAATTATCGAAAACAACTGTTTTCACAAGCTGTGGGGTCCCGCCCTTCTTGTTGAAGATGACTGCAACTTCTGGTTTGAATCGGGATATACAAATGAGATTGTGTTCCGTAACAACAGAGTGATAAGCTGTGATTATTCTTCAACATATCAAGGTTCACCGGTTATCCGTTATTCACCTAAAGTTATGAACGAATCATCCGACTGCTTTGTTCACAGAAAGCTTATTCTGACAGGCAACTCTTTTAAATCTGCTGTTTACGGCACGCACAGAATAAGGCTTGAATATTTGAGAGAAGCTGTAATTGAGGACAACATTTTTGACGCACCTTATGAGATTGATATTTTTAAAACCGGAACGGTAACTGACAAAAACAACAAAATCATTTAAACCATTTACCGCTTGACTGCAATAAAGCATTTTGATATTATTATATTGTATAGCTAATTTTTCCTGAAAAATCTATTTTTGGAGCGTGAGAGTTATGGATAAAATCAAACAGGCAATTTTGAACGCAGAAACCGCCCTCGGCATTGAATTCGGTTCAACAAGAATAAAAGCTGTTCTTGTTGACGAAGCCAATGAGCCGCTCGCTTCGGGCAGCTATGACTGGGAAAACTCATATGAAAACGGAATATGGACTTATCCTATTGAAAAAGTATGGGTAGGTCTTCAGGGTGCTTTCGGCGCATTAAAAAACAGTGTTGAAGAAAAATACGGTATCAAGCTTACAAAGGTTGGAGCAATGGGCATCAGCGGAATGATGCACGGCTATCTCCCCTTTGACAAAGACGGCAATCTTCTTGCTCATTTCAGAACCTGGAGAAACACAATAACCGCTAAGGCAGCTGAAGAACTCAGCGCGCTTTTTGATTTCAACATTCCTCAGCGTTGGAGCATTGCACATCTTTATCAGGCAATCCTCAACGGTGAAGAACACGTTAAAGATATTACATACATTGCAACTCTTGCCGCATATGTCCACTGGCAGCTCACAGGCGAAAAGGTTGTTGGCGTTGGCGAAGCTTCGGGTATGTTCCCGATTGACAGCAACACCAATGATTACGACGCCGAAATGCTTGTTAAGTTTGATAATCAAACCGATTCACTCGGCTTTAATCAGAAAGCTGCCGACATTCTTCCCAACGTTCTTGTTGCCGGCGAAAGCGCAGGCGTTCTGACTGCGGAAGGCGCAAAGCTCCTTGACCCCAGCGGTGAATTTGAAGCAGGCATTCCTATGTGTGCACCGGAAGGAGATGCTGGCACGGGTATGGTTGCAACAAACTCCGTTGCCGAAAGAACAGGTAACGTTTCAGCAGGTACATCCATCTTCCTTATGGCTGTTCTTGAAAAATCGCTTTCAAAGCTCTACCCTGAAATTGATATGGTAACAACTCCCTCGGGTAAGCCCGTAGCAATGGTTCACTGCAACAACTGCTCAGGTGAAATTGATGCATGGGCAAATATGTTTATGTCATTCTGCAAAGCAATGGGAATGGATGTCAGCATTTACAAAGTTCTTGACAAGATGTTTGAAACAGCTCTTTCGGGCGATAAGGACTGCGGAGGACTTGTTGCTTACAACTATCTTTCAGGCGAAGTTATTACCGGTCTTGACAGCGGCAAACCCCTTTTCTTCAGAGGTCCCGACAGCAAATTCAACCTTGAAAACTTTGCCAGAGCTCAGCTCAGCTCAGCAGCTGCGACCCTCAGCATCGGTATGGAAATCCTTGCTGATGAAAACGTTAAGCTTGACAAGCTCCTCGGCCACGGCGGATATTTCAAAGCACCTCTTGCCGGTCAGACAATAATGTCGGCAGCTCTCGGAGCTCCCGTTTCGGTTATGAAAACCGCAGGCGAAGGCGGCCCCTGGGGCATTGCAATCCTTGCAAACTATATGCAGAATAAGGCTGAAAACGAAACTCTTGAAGCTTACCTTGACAGCAAAGTATTTGCAGGTCAGGCTTCAACAGAAGTTATGGCAACGGAAGAAGACATCGCAGGTTTCAAAGCTTTCCTTGAAAACTATAAAAAAGGTCTTGCCGCAGAAAAGGCTGCGGTTGAAGCTTTCTGATTGGGAGAAAACATATGAAAAACAGAGAATTTTGGTTTATAGTCGGCAGCCAGCATCTTTACGGACCCGAAGTACTTGATATTGTTGCTGAAAGAGCAGCCGAAATGGCTGAAAAAATCAACGCAAGCAAGCATATTCCCTGCAAATTTGTTTACAAAGCAACCGTTAAAACCCCTGACGAGGTAACGGCAATCATAAAAGAAGCTAACTATGACGACAACTGTCTCGGCATTGTTACATGGTGCCACACATTCAGCCCCAGCAAAATGTGGATTAATGGCTTTGCTATGCTTCAGAAACCTTACTGCCATTTTGCAACCCAATATAACCGTGAAATTCCCAATGAAGAAATAGATATGGATTTTATGAACCTCAATCAGGCTGCTCACGGCGACAGAGAGCACGGCTTTATCGGTGCCAGAATGGGTATGCCCAGAAAAATCATTATGGGTTACTGGCAGGACGAAGCTCCTCTTAAAGAGCTCGGTCTTTGGATGAGAAGTGCAGTCGGTTATAACGAAAGCAAGAATCTTAAAATAGTCAGATTCGGCGACAATATGAGACAGGTTGCTGTTACAGAAGGCGATAAAGTCGGCGTTCAGATGCAGCTCGGCTGGCAGGTTAACACCTGGGCAGTCGGCGACCTTGTTTCAGAAATGGATAAAGTAACAGAAGCTGAAATTGACGCTCTTATCGAAGAATACAAAGAAAAATATACGTTCAATACTGATGATATGTCCTCCGTTCGCTATCAAGCAAAGGAAGAAATCGCAATCAAGCGTATGCTCGACGCACAGGGTGCCAAAGCTTATACAAACACCTTTGAAGACTTACACGGAATGGAACAGCTCCCCGGTCTTGCAAGCCAAAGACTTATGGAACAAGGCTACGGATACGGCGGTGAAGGCGATTGGAAAGTTTCGGCAATGACTCGCATTATCAAAGCGATGTGTGAAGGTATGGGCGGCGGCAGCGCATTTATGGAAGACTATACCTATCATCTTACGGAGGGCAGCGAGTATTCACTCGGTGCACATATGCTTGAAGTTTGCCCGACCCTTGCAGCCGATAAACCCAGAATTGAAGTTCATCCCCTCGGAATCGGCGGCAAGAATCCACCTGCAAGGCTTGTTTTTGAAGGTAAATCAGGCAGTGGCATCGTTGCTTCCATTGTTGATATGGGAGGCAGACTCCGTCTTATTGTTCAGGATATTGAAGCTGTTAAACCGATTATGGATATGCCCAATCTTCCCGTCGCAAGAGTTATGTGGAAAGCTATGCCCGACCTTTGCACAGGCGCAAAAATGTGGATTATGGCAGGCGGAGCACATCACACCGTTCTTTCGTACGATGCAACTCCCGAAATGCTTGAGGACTTCGCAGAAATGGTCGGCATTGAATACGTTCACATTTCAAAAAACACAACCGTTGAAGGGCTCAAACAGCAGCTTTTCTTTTCAGATATAGCCTGGAAACTTAAATAATCAACAAAGGACTGTGGATTCACAGTCCTTTTATATTGGAAAATAATAGGTTTTCTTCCAACATATTAAACCCTCCGAAGCATTGACTTTAAACGCTTCGCAAAAGTATAATTATTTTTGGGTTTTGGATGCATTAACGTTTTACAGGGGGACAAAACGAACTGCTTCCGAAACAAATACTTTATCGGAGGTTTAATATGAAAAAAACATTAAAAACTTTGCTTGCGGTTTTACTCACAGCTGCACTGCTTCTTTCAGCAACTCCAGTGCTCGGTTTTGCCGAAGCTGTTAAAGAAACCGACTCTGACTCACCGAGCGTTGAAACCTCAACCGATTCACCGCTTGGCGAATTCACAATTACTTATTATCTGACTGAAAACGAAACTTATGGAGAAATTCAGAAATACAAAGAAGGCCAGCAAATCCTTCCCCCTGCGGCACCTGAAAAAGAAGGTTACGTTTTTGCAGGTTGGATTATAGGTAAAACAGACGGCAATTCCGAGGAATTCATTCCCCTTCCCGAAAAAATGCCCGCAAAAAACCTTAGCGCATTTGCATCGTGGGAGCTTGCCGAAATCAAGGTAAGCTTTGTAAGCGACGGCAAGGAAATTGCAACTTCAAAAGTTCCGCACGGTTCGTCAATGGCTGAAATAATCCCCAAAGACCCCACAAAAGAAGGATATAAGTTCGGCGGTTGGTTTGACGAAGACGGAAACAACGTCCACTCTTATTCAAGCATTCCTTCAAAAGACATTACGTTCATAGCCAAATGGCTAAGAAACGGCAACGTAACTTTCCTTGTTGACGGCAAAACTTATGAAGCATATGAACTCACTCAGGGCCAGACATTGAAAATACCGAAAAACCCTGAAAAGTTTGCGCATAAGTTTGTCAAATGGAGCCCTGACGTTCCTTCAATTATGCCTGCAAACGACCTTACATTTGAAGCCGTTTTTGAAAAAGATAAAGATTTTGTAGGTCTTGTTATCGGCGGCACACTCATAGCAGGTACGGTTATAGCAGGAATTGCCGGCAGCGGTGCGCTTGCAATCACAGGAATTTCAATTATCGGCGGTATTATCGCAATGCTTGGCCTTTCTTCAATTGGTAATTCAAAGAAATATACCGTAACTTACAGCGCAAACGGCAAGGTTCACAAAACCTACAAAGTTAAAGCCGGCGATAAAATTCCCGTGCCCTCAAATCCCCAGAAGGCAGGTTATTATTTTGCAGGCTGGAGCCCCGAAGTTCCCTCTGTTATGCCCGAAAAAGACCTCACATTTGTTGCAAAATGGTCATCTGACCCCAACACAGCAATCCCTGATACAGGTTCAGGTTCAATCGGCTTAACCGCTTTTGCGGTGCTTGGTCTTTCAAGCGTTCTTTTTACGGTTTTAAAGAAAAAAAAGAATAGCGAAGAATAAACAGAACAGCAATAGAAAACGGTCTGCAGCTTAATTGCCGCAGACCGTTTTTTCATCCGTGCAAATCGGTTCCGATAAAAGCAACCTCTTTAAAATCATCAAAATTGTTGCGTATAATCCAGTCAATATAAGATGCAACCATATGTGCTGTAAAAACATAGCCCATAGGGTTCATATGGCCTCCAAGAAAGAACTTTTTCTTGAACTCCTCGTCGTAGACAGGAGCGTATTCATACAAATCAACAACATATGTGTTATCAAAATAATCAGCCATTGCATAAATTGAGTCTCGGTGAGCAATGTTTTTAGCCTCATCTCTTCTTCCTTTTTCTGACGGAATTGTCATAAGAAAAAACTTTGCTTTTGGTTGAATCTTTTTAAGACGCTGAATAATCTGCGCATAATAGCCGATAAAAGTTTCGGCATTTTTTGAGCAATCCTCGGAACAAATATCTTCAGTCGAGCCTATTTCCATACCCATATTATGAATATCGTTAACGCCAAGCGCAATTATATAGCATTGACAAGCAAACTGCGGGTCCCAGAAACGCATATTATCGGCAAAGCTTTCACAGTATTCTTTAGCGGTCATTCCGCCTCTTGAAAAATTATAGCATTTACTGCCGCACATTCTGGCAAGATACTGTCCCCAAGAATATTCAAAATAATCGTGGTAACCTTTGTTTCCGTTTTCATCAAGGCTTTCAAATTCGCCTGAAGAAAGGCTATCACCAACAACGCCTATGCGGCGAAAAATCGAAGTATATCCGCCGTTAACAGCAAGATTTTCAAGCGGTTTTTCATTTTGTGAACCAAGCATTAATTCTATATTCATAACTCACACTCCGTAAATCTTATCAAGAATTTCAATTGCATTTGCAATGCAACCGTTGTTGTTTGAACGTGTTACAAATTTTGCAACAGCCAACGCTTCTTTTGAGCCGTTTTCAGGCACAAATCCGCCTGCGGAAGCAACAAGCATTTCAACATCATTATAACCGTCACCTGCTGCATAGGCATCTTTATGAGCACAGCCGAGATAATCGGCAAGCTTCAGAAGCCCCGTTCCTTTATCGGAACCGCAACGCAGAATTTCAACATAATCCCCGGTTGTTTTAAGATATTTGATTTGAGGGAAATTATCCAAAAGATTCTGAACTTCAGCTGAAAAACCGTGAGCGGCAATCATAAGCTTAGGCCAAGGAGCATGACCTTTATCAGGGTCATCCACAACAGAAAACTCAATGTTCTGGCTCGTGAAATGCCTTTCGGAGTTTTCTGACGGATTAATAGCAAAACACATCGGGTTTATTATGGTTTTTTCACTATCAAGAAACTCAAAGGGATACATTTCAATTGCCGCATCAGGGAATTCTTTTCTGACAGCTCTTATAGCATCAAACGACTCAACTCCGATTGTATCGTTAAAAATCAGTTTATGGGCTTCGTAATCATAAGCCATAGCCCCATTTGCCAACAAAACCGGAGCGTTGATATACTCCGGGCTGTATAGATGAAATCCCTGATAAGACCTGCCTGTGCAAACGGTAAAGTAACCGCCTTCGCTCATAAAATATGCAATGGCATCTCGGTCCTGCTTTGTAATAATTCCGTCATCATTTTTTAAAGTACCGTCAAAATCGCTGGCAAGAAGAACATTTTTAAATTTCATTTTATCACCTAATATATTAAAACAGATATTTATGTTTTTTTCAAGATAAACACAAAAAAACTGCCCCGTAAAATTACGGAGCAGTTTGAAATTATCTTGCGGGGTTAGCGGTTGTTTTGAGCATAACGTCGTGATAACCGCCCTCAACAATGCTTGTTGCCGAAACAACTGTAAGCTTTGCGTTAGCCTGAAGGTCAGGAATGTTAAGCACACCGCAGTTGCACATTGTTGACTTAACCTTGTAAAGGCTCTTTGCAACATTATCGCTGAGAGAACCGGCATAAGTAACGTAGGAATCAACGCCCTCTTCAAAGCTGAGCTTAGCTTTACCGCCAAGGTCATATCTCTGCCAGTTTCTTGCTCTGTTTGAGCCTTCGCCCCAATATTCCTTAACGTAAACGCCGTTTACCATAAGCTTATTGGTGGGGCTTTCGTCAAAGCGAGCAAAATATCTGCCGAGCATAAGGAAGTCAGCACCCATTGCAAGAGCAAGAGTCATGTGATAGTCATGAACAATACCGCCGTCTGAACAGATGGGAACATAAATGCCTGTTTCCTTATAATATTCATCTCTTGCTGCTGCAACTTCAATAAGAGCTGTTGCCTGGCCTCTGCCTATACCCTTTGTTTCTCTTGTGATACAGATTGAGCCGCCGCCGATGCCAACCTTAACAAAGTCAGCACCTGCTCTCGCAAGGAAAAGGAAGCCTTCGCGGTCAACAACATTACCTGCGCCAACTTTAACCTTATCGCCGTACTTTTCACGGATAAAAGCAAGGGTCTGTTCCTGCCATACGGTATAGCCTTCGGAAGAGTCAATACAAAGAACATCTGCACCGGCTTCAACAAGAGCGGGAACTCTCTTTTCATAGTCAAGAGTGTTAATACCTGCGCCTACAATATAGCTCTTATTGGCATCAAGAAGCTCCTGAGGATTCTCTTTATGCTGTGAATAGTCTTTGCGGAAAACAAGATAAAGAAGATTACCGTCTTTATCAACGATGGGAAGCGAATTAAGCTTGTGTTCCCAGATAATATCGTTAGCTTCCTTAAGAGTTGTTGATTCGGGAGCTGTAATAAGTTTTTCAAGAGGAGTCATAAAATCTTTAACGAGAGTATCAGGTTCCATTCTGCTTACTCTGTAATCTCTGCCTGTTACGATGCCGAGAAGCTTACCGTTGGGAGTTCCGTCGTCGGTAACAGCCATTGTGCTGTGGCCCATCTCTTCAAAAAGATTAAGAACATCTGTAAGAGTTGCATCAGGCTTAAGGTTGGAATCGCTTACAACAAATCCGGCCTTATAGCTCTTTACTCTTGCAACCATAGCAGCTTCATCTTCAATTGACTGTGAGCCGTAAATGAAGGAAACACCGCCTTCTTTAGCAAGGGCAATAGCAAGAGTATCGTTGGAAACGGACTGCATAATAGCCGAAACCATAGGGATATTGAGTGAAAGAGGACATTCCTCTTCACCTTTTCTGAATTTTACAAGAGGGGTCCTAAGAGTAACATTCGCAGGGATACACTCTCTTGATGTGTAACCGGGGATGAGAAGATACTCACTGAATGTTCTTGAAGGCTCCTGGCAATAGATGGCCATTTTTATCACTCCTTAAAATATTAAAAGTTTTAATTATTATCTGCAAAAATTAGTTATATAGCTGTCAATACCGTTTTTAATGATTTCAACCGCAGCATCACGATTTCGAACTTCATCAACAACAGTTTCCTTGCCCTCAAGGTTTTTATAAACCGAGAAGAAGTGGCGCATTTCGTCAAAAATGTGCTTAGGAAGTTCGCTGATGTCTTTGTATGTGTTATAGTTCGGATCATTGAACGGAATTGATATTATTTTTTCATCAAACTTGCCGCCGTCTTTCATTGTTATAACTCCTATGGGATAGCAGCGCACAAGGGTCATAGGGTCAATGGTAACGCTTGAAATAACAACAACGTCAAGCGGATCAAGGTCATCACCGTAAGTTCTGGGAATAAAGCCGTAATTGGCAGGATAGTGAGTTGAGGTGTAAAGAACGCGATCAAGAATCATAAGACCGGTTTCTTTATCAAGCTCATATTTCTTTTTGCTGCCCTTTGCGATTTCAACAACCGCAATATAATCTTCAGGGGTTATTCTTTTTGGGCTTATATCGTGCCAAATATTAACCATTATTTCACCTCAGGCTATTAGAATTAAAGATGATTCAAACACGTTTATATTCCGTAAATCTGAATTTAACGCCGTTATGCTCCATTTCTTCGCTTTCGCTGCAAACGGACCAACCTTCAGCTTTATCGAGATTGGGGAAAAACTTATCGGCAGGTTTTGCAGAATCAACCTTTGTTACAACGGCTGTATCGCAATAAGGCAAAAGCTGCTTATAAACATTTGCTCCGCCGATGACATAAACAGAATCAGTATCGTATTTTTTAAGCTCCGCAAAAAGCTCTTCAAGGGAATGACAGGCCGTAACATCCGGTGCACTCCAGCTTTTATCGGTTGTCAAGACAATATTGACTCTGTCAGGTAAAGCTTTGGGTCCCGGAAAGGTAACAAATGTTGAACGGCCCATAACAACAACATTGCCTACGGTTTTTGATTTAAAAAACTTCATATCGGCAGGGATACGGTTAAGCAGCTCGCTGCCCATACCGATTGCCCAATTGTTATCAACGTTAACAATAACTTTCAAACTTTCCCCTCCTTAAGGCGAACGGCGTAATCAGATTGCAACGGGGATTTTCTCGTTGAAATCGTGATACTGATAGTTTTCAATTTTAAAGCTGTCTTTTGTAAATTTATAAAAATCAGTAACGCTCTTGTCAAGTGTAACAGAAGGAGCATCAAAGGGAGTTTTCTTTATAAGTTCCTCAACAATGGGAACGTGGCGGTCATAAATATGTGCATCGGCAATAACGTGAACAAATTCGCCGGGCTCAAGACCGCTGATTTGAGCCATCATACAAGTAAGAGCGGCATATTGGCAAACATTCCAGATGTTGGCAGCAAGCATATCTTGTGATCGCTGATTAAGAATAGAGTTAAGCTTATTACCGGTAACGTTAAAAGTCATACTGTATGCACAAGGATAAAGAGCCATTTCGCTCAAATCCTGATGATTGTAAATGTTAGTTATAATACGTCGGCTCTGGGGGTTATTCTTAAGA
>JAZNRJ010000044.1:0-3744 GCA_045590675.1 Acutalibacteraceae bacterium | reverse complement strand
ATGTGTTCAAACGAGCGTGATTACACCGACCCGAAACTCAAAGACGATACCGCACCGATTCTTGTATGGGGTAAATACACGGAACAAAACGGCAAGTATATTATCAATATGACACTTGACGTTAACCACCGTTTTATTGACGGTTATTTCGTCGGTCAGTTCGTTCAGAAGCTTGAAGAGAAAATCTCAGAGCTTGATTGAGTTCGAAAAATAAGAATTTAATGAGGTACATCATGGTAGGAATAATGGATGTCGGCGGCGGATTAAGAGGAAATTATGTAAGCGGTATTATCGATTATCTTCTTGATAATTCTATTGATATTGAATATTGTTTGGGCATTTCTGCAGGAAGTGCAAACCTTATTACTTACATAGCAGGTCAGCGGGGACGATTAAAAAGCTTTTATGAGGACTATTCTTTTGAAAAACAATATATGAGTGTAGGCAACTATTGCAACAAAGGAATGTATATAAATCTTGATTATATTTATTCCGATATAACAAACAGTTACGGTAAGAATCCACTGGACTTTAAATCCATAATGAAATCACCTAAAAAGTTTGTTGCCGCAGTAACGGATGCACAGACTGCTGAACAGAAATATTTTTATAAAAGTGATTTAGAATATGATGATTTTACTTTGTTAAAGGCAAGCTGTGCATTACCTATAGCAACCCGTCAACCTGTTTTGTTTAAAAACGGAAGATATTTTGATGGCGGAATTTCTGATCCGATTCCGTATAAAAAAGCATTTGATGATGGTTGCGATAAACTGATTATTTGTTTGACGCTTCCTATCAGCTATAAGAAATCAGCCTTTCCAAAATGGCTTGTCAATCCTTTGCTTTTTAAGTATCCTCGAATTGCAAAAGCTATAACAATGTCACACACATTATATCATAATAGAATAAATGAAATTCTTGAACTTGAAAAACAAGGTAAAGTACTGATACTTTATCCTGAAGATTGTTTTGGGATTAAAACGGCTACAAGAAATAAAATCGGATTAAACAAATTGTATCAGCTCGGATATAAAGATGCGGAAAAGATAGAAATATTTTTGAACTTATCCAAAAATTAAAAGCCAGACAAATTCCAATTTGTCAAATTACACTCACAAAAATACAAAACCACCTCTTATCGGTGCTGATATCTGCACCGATTGAGGTGGTTTTGTATGTTCGGCTCTTTCCTCTGCCGATTGAGTGGAATTTTAATTGCAAAAGGGACCATTTCACTTCCGATGTAGGCGTTGAAGAACTTGGACATCTTGAAATGATTGGTGCAATTGTTTATCAGTTGACAAGAAATCTTAGCGAAGAAGAAATAAAAAAGCACGGTTTTGAGGCATATTTTGTTGACCACACAACGGGTGTTTATCCCTCATCAGCCGCCGGCGTTCCCTTTACGGCAGCATATATACAGAGCAAGGGCGATATAATCACCGACCTTGCCGAAGACCTTGCCGCCGAACAGAAGGCACGCACCACATACGATAACATTCTGCGCCTTGTTGACGACCCCGACGTCAGAGAGCCTATCAAATTTCTGCGTGCAAGAGAAATTGTTCATTTTCAAAGATTCGGTGAAGGATTGCGCCTTGCAACCGATAAACTTGATGAAAAGAATTTTTACGCTTTCAACCCATCGTTTGATAAACACTGCAATAAATAAATGTAAGCCCACAGGTCAACTGTGGGCTTTTCTTACACTATCAGAGCAAAAACCAGGTTGTTTTTTGTTGTATTTATGATATAATTTTATTGTTATAAACGAATTAAATATAAACATAAGGAAGTGTGTAATATGAATCTGAGTATGCTGCATTGTGAGGGCGAAAGAATTATCAACACCGAGGGTAAACAGGTTTTTCTGCGAGGAACAAATCTCGGAGGATGGATGCTCGATGAATTATGGCAGGGATTTTTTAAAGGCGGAGAAGCTCAATGGGATATCGTAACCACGCTTGAAAAGCGTTTTGGTAAGGAAGAAGCAGATCGACTTATAAAAATCCGTGAGGATAACTATATCACCGAACACGACCTTGACTATCTTCAGTCGCTCGGGTTCACCTGTGTGCGTATACCGTTCTGGTACCGTAATTTCCAGACGGATGATAACGGCACCTGGAAACGCAAAGAAAACGGTGAAATTGATTTTTCGCGCCTTGATTGGATTGTTGACGAATGCGGAAAAAGAGGAATGTATGTCATTCTTGATATGCACGGTGTGCCGGGTCATCAGAGCATCGCCCACCATTGCTGCCGTGTGAACCATTGCAGACTTTATGATGAAACCGAAGAAGGTGCTCGTTTCCGTTCGCTCGCCTGCGAATTATGGAGTGAAATTGCCAGTCATTTTTCAGGTAACGGAACTGTTGCCGCCTATGACCTGATGAATGAGCCGATGTGCGATTACGAAGGCGAAGATAAAGTCAACAGCAAATACCACGACGTTTATTCTATGCTTTACGATGCCGTCAGAGCAGTTGACCCCGATCATATCATTACGCTTGAAGCTATCTGGACACCCGATGACATACCGCATCCGTCAGAGCGTGGATGGGAAAACGTGATGTATCAGTATCACTATTATGACGATTCAAACGAAAGCTTTAAAGAAGTAACCCTGCACCATGCAAGCAAAGATTTCAATGTACCCGTGCTCGTGGGTGAGTTTTCTCCCTGCCGCGGAACTGCGGATTGGGAGTACATACTGAAGCTTTTTAATGAATGTTCATTTAACTGGCAGACGTGGACATACAAAGGACATTGCCCTAAAGGTGAAACAAGCCAATGGTTTATGATGGGCTCGGACAACCCCGACAACGTTGTTGATATCAATAACGATTCTGCTGCAGAAATCGAACGCAAATGGTCATCTGTCAAAACGGAAAATTGCTGCAAACCGATGAATGACCATGCATTGCTTTCCAAATATGCAAAAGCGTAACATTTATTTGATTCCAAAGGTGGTTAAATATGAATTACAGAGTACCGCCAAAATTCCATTTTTCAACTAAAAAAGGATGGATAAACGACCCTAACGGACTTGTGTTTTTCAACGGATATTATCATATTTTTTATCAGCATTCACCGAATTTTGAAAAACCGTGGCAGGAAAATATGCATTGGGGACACGCAAGAACAAAGGATTTTCTTAAATTTGAGGAGCTTCCCGTTGCGCTTTTTCCCGATATGCCGTATGACAAGGACGGATGCTGGTCGGGTACAGCTATCGTAAAAGACAACAGACTTTTTCTTTTTTACGCATCAATTCACGATGGTATACAGTCTGTCAGCGTTGCTTATTCCGATGACGGCATAAGCTTTGAAAAATATGAAGGTAACCCTATAATCAGTGGCTATCCGTCTGACGGCTGCCCCGATTTCCGTGACCCTGCCGTTTGTTATTCTAACGGTAAGTATTATTGCGTAATGGCTTCTGGCAATTACGATAAGAAAACCGCAAATCTTCTGCTCTATGAAAGCGAAAATCTCTTTGACTGGAGCTACAAAGGCATTCTTTGTGAGTGGGAAAACTCAAGGTTTGCCGAGTGCCCCTCTTTTATGAAATCGGGAGATAAATATTTGCTGACAGCATCCGTCTGCAAGGCTGACAGCCACCGTTTTTCGGTGATGTACGGCACTTTTGACGGCAGTAAATTCACACCCGAATACACAGGCGAGCTTGACAAAGATCCCGACCAATATGCAGCTCAGATTTTTCTAGACAAGAAAGCC
>JAZNRJ010000043.1:0-54059 GCA_045590675.1 Acutalibacteraceae bacterium | reverse complement strand
AAAGCATAAAAATAACCCCTTGAGGGGTAGCTGAAAAAGGAATGCGGTCGGCAAACTTTTCAGCGCCCCTTAAGGGGTTTCGTCCGTATAATGCCCTTTTAGGGCTTAATCAAGCCTCCGGCTTAGCCGGAGGTCCTGACTTATATGAAAAAGAAAAAGCCGAGGTATGAACCTCGGATTTTTCTCGTATAAAACGGGGGGACAAAAGATGGTAGTGTGTAAAATTAATTATTTTGAAGCCTGCTTTGAATATTTG
The DNA here is from genome assembly GCA_045590675.1 of Acutalibacteraceae bacterium. Taxonomy (GTDB): domain Bacteria; phylum Bacillota; class Clostridia; order Oscillospirales; family Acutalibacteraceae; genus CAG-177. The sequence goes on along the minus strand of JAZNRJ010000043.1, from coordinate 53,803 downwards.
AGAAGATAAACAACTCGCATAAGCTTAGCTTCAACGGGATTGATTGCCTTTGCCTTGCCGAACACTTTTGTACCAAGCAAGGTAAGGGCACTTTTGCTCATAATCATATCAACGGCCTGAGCGTCACCTTCAACGGAGCCGCAGCAAAGAGCACCCTGGTCTTTGATAAGAACAGCGTTTTTGCCTTTGATAGCCTTGCCGCACTTTTTGGGCGAAGAAGCAACCTTAACCTTTGTGCCGCAAATCTGAGCAAAGTCATCAAGCAAAGGCTTCATAGGCTTGTTAAGCTTTGAAACAGCAACAACTTCGCTTGATGCATTATGAATAATATGGTTAAATGAAGGACATTTGAGATAAATATCACGATGAGCATCAGCTGTTACGCCAAGAACCGAATCACAGTCACCGGACTTAAGATTCATCTTGGTTTCGGCACCGTCAGCAACGGTTTTGAAAACGATTTCATCAGCCTCTCTGTCGCAATAACTATTATACAGCAATGTTTCATTAATTTCAACCGTTTTTTTCGAATTTGTCAACTTATCGGCAATTTCTGTGCAGAAATCATCAAGATTGTCCGCTTTTAAGCCAAGCTTTTCCTTCGCATTGTCAAGAATATACTCAGTGCAAACTTTTTCAAGTGAATTTGCAACTTCAAAAGCTTCCTGACTGTCCTTGCCGAAGCAAAGAGCACCGTGGTGAGCCATAATAACAGCCTTTGAAGGGCTGAGCATAAGAGCCTTTGTAACGCCTTTTTTAAGCTTCTTTGTGCCGGGGAGACCGTATGAACCAAGGTGAATTCTGTCACCGATAAGCTTAGCAGCTTCGCCGGTTACCTTCTCGATTCCGCCTGAAAGAGCACTCACAACGGAGGCAACCTTCTGATGTGTATGGATAACGAAGCCCGCGTCGGGATATGCCTTGTAAACCTCAGCGTGGATACCTTTTTCTGACGAGGGCTTAACGCCGCCTCCCCATTCAAGAGTATCAATGGCAACCTCAACAATATCATCGGGGGTAAGGCCGATGTAAGGTTTGCCGCTGGGAGTGATAACAAAAGTCTTATCGTCAACTCGGCAACTGACATTGCCCCATGTTCTTGCAATAAGGCCTGTTTCAACAAGCTTTTCGCCGGCTTCAATAACAAGATTTTTTGCAGTTAAAATATCCATGTTATTTTCCTTTCATATGTGCATTCGGGCGGAGAAAACTCCGCCCAGATAAAACTTTTAATTATTTCTTTGCAACCTCAATGCGGCCAACCTTATCAAATACACGGTCAAATGCTGCAAGAGCTTCGTCAATGTATTCTTCGGTATAAGCTGCGCTTGTGTAAAGACGGCTGCCTGCAAGAGTAACAACGCCTTCTGCCATATAAGCAGCACCCATATGAGTCATTTCCTTCTTGCGGATTGATGTTTCGCTGAGAACGTGAGGAATTTCCCAAGGCTTGCACCAGTTGATTGCGAAGTTCATTGTACCAACTGTTTCGAGGTGGCAGATTGAACCCTGGTTGAAAGCAACGAAGGGAAGATTGTGCTTTTTGATAAGACCCTGGAGACCGGCTGTGAGTCTGTCACCCATAAGAGCTGCCTTGTAGCAAGCATCAGCCTTTTCCATTTCTTCAAGCATTGTATAACCTGCGATACAGCTGAGGGGGTTAGCAGTCATTGTGCCGCCGCAGAAAGCCTTCTTAACCTTCTTGCCGTCGCTGTCAAGGCCTGAGCCGAGATGCTTCATATATTCTCTCTTACCGCCGAGACCGCCTGCGCCGGGATAGCCGCCTGCGATAACCTTGCCGAATACGGTGAGGTCGGGAGTAACGCCGAAGTAACCCTGGGCACCGTTCATGCTTACGCGGAAAGCTGTAACAACTTCATCAAAGATGAGGAGTGCACCGTATTTGCGGCAAAGCTGTTCTACGCCTTTGCAGAAATCTTTATCAACGGGTCTTGTTCCGCTTTCGGGACCAACAGGTTCAAGCATAACAGCAGCTGTGCCGCCCTTGAGTCTGTTAGCCTTGAGCTTTCTTTCAAGGTCATTGAGGTCGCCAGGGAAGAATTCGTCTGTATCTCTGAAGCAGAAGAGCGGAACACCGGGAGCCTGAGTGAACTTTGAGCCGGGAACGCGAATGCTGTAACCAAGCTGATCTGACCAACCGTGGTAAGCGCCGCCCATTTTAAGAATTTTCTTTTTGCCGGTTGCAAGACGAGCAACACGGATAGCTGTCATACAAGCTTCTGTACCTGAACCGAGCATACGGAACATATCAACGCCGGGGATAAGGTCAGCAATCTTTTTGCCGAGCTTGTATTCATATTCGTGGAAAAGACCGGTTGAAGGGCCGCAGGTATTGAGAAGCTCAATAACCTTTTCACGAACTGCAGGAGGATTGCTGCCTAAAACAGTGGGACCGCCTGCCTGGAGAAAGTCAAAATATCTGTTACCGTCAATATCATAAAGGAAGCAGCCGTCAGCCTTGTTGAATGCAAGAGGGAACGGATAGTTGAAAGCAAGGTTATGCTGAACACCGCCGGGAATAACGGACTTTGCTTCCTCAATCATAACCTTTGATTTTGCGCACTTCTTGTCAAAGTAATTTTCTTCATACTCTTTGAGTGCATCAGGCTTGATTGAATAGATAGGCTTCTGAATAAGAGCGTCGAGCTGTTTTTGGACAGCAGCGGCGTCGGGGTAATTGATAATGCCGTGATTTGCCATTTTAATTTCCTCCTAAATATGTAAAACTTAAATTTTTGCCATTAGAAATGTGTTCCATTTGATTATAACATATACAAAACAATTATTCAAGACCGAGTTTCTTTGCCATTTCGGCAGTTTTAAGCTCAAGAAGCTTTGAAACGCCTTCTTCCTGCATTGTTACGCCGTAAAGCATATCAGCCTCGTCCATTGTTCCTCGTCTGTGAGTAATAAGAATGAACTGAGTATTTGAAGTCATGCTTCTGACGTAGCTTGCGTAACGGGTAACGTTAACGTCATCAAGGGCAGCCTCAACCTCGTCAAAAATGCAGAACGGAGCAGGAGTAACCTTGAGAATTGCAAAAAGAAGAGCAATCGCAGCAAGTCCCTTTTCACCGCCCGAAAGCAGGTCAATGTTCTGAACGTTTTTGCCGGGCGGCTGAACCCTGATGTTGATGTTACATTCAAGAACATCCTGCGGGTCGTCGAGAACAAGCTCGGCTTTACCTCCGTCAAAGAGCTCTTTGAAGGTTTCACCGAAATTGTTGTTGATACGTCTGAACTGTTCTCTGAAGCGTTCAGCCATTTTGCCTGTGAGTTCATCAATAAGCTTTTCAAGTTCTGCCTTTGACTTTTCAATATCGGCAATCTGACCGCTCATATATTCGTAACGTTCAGATACTTCTTTATATTCTTCAACAGCACCGACATTAACGCTGCCGAGAGCTCTTATCTTATTTTTAATTTCCTGCAACGTACGCTGCGCCTTGGGAATATCGTCAAGAACTATGTTCATTTCTGCAGCTTCCCTGAGCGAAAGCTGATATTCATCATAAAGCTTGTTCTGAGCCGTTTCAAGCTCACGTTGCATTGAATCTCTGCGTTCTTCAAGCCTTGCAAGCTCACCGCTGAGTTTTTCTCTTTCGCCGGTTTTTTCACGCTCTTTATTTTGAAGAACAGTTCTTTCGCCCTCGCTCTTTGTGCGCTTTTCAATAAGAGAAGCGATTGTTTCTCTTGTTTTGGCGGCATTTTCTCTGAGCGATGCTGCATTTGCTTCAAGCTGCCCGATTTTATTTTCAATCTCGGCATTCTGCGCCTTGATTTCTTCAATTTCAGCGTTTAACTTATCGTTTTTTTGGCTGAAGGTTTCTTTGCGGCGGTTGCAGTCTTCAACCGTTTCGTTGTGAGCTTCAATTTCGGTAAGAAGAGCAACGATTTCAAGGTTAAGACCGTTCTGAATCTCAGCAGATTTTTCTCGCAGCTTGTCAATCTCTTCTCTCTCGGTGTTGAGTTCGTTAAGCGAAGCTGTGAGGGCATCGCTTTCGTTTGAGATTGCTTCAATTGCGGCATCCGCCTTTTTCTCGGTTTCGAGAGATTCTTTCATTCTCTCGTTTGCCCTTGTTTTTTCGGCTTCAAGCTCATCAATATGCCCCTTAGCAGCAGCATATCTGTCTTGAATAACCTTAAGCTCACCTTCCGCTCTGATTATGTTTTCCTGAGCGTTGATAAGCTCGGCTTCGGATGCGTCAAGCTCTGCCTGAACAAGCGCAAGCTCTTCGGAAAGAGCCTTGTGGCTGCTCTGCTTTTGGGCAAAATCGCCTTCAAGAGCGGCAACCTGCTCCTTAAGGGTTTCAATTTCGTTGGCTCTGCTTAGGAAGCCCGTACCCGAGCCTCTTGAACCGCCCGTCATCGAACCGCCGGCATTAAGCACCTGGCCGTCAAGTGTAACAATCTTAAAGCGGTATGAATACTGCTTAGCCATTGCTATTCCGTTATCAATGTTGTCAACAACGGCTGTTCTTGCAAGAAGCGAGCCGATTATTTCAGCATATTTTTTGTCATATTCGAGAAGCCTGTCTGCCATATCAACAAAGCCCTCACATTTTTCAAGGCCTTTTTCTGTGAACGGTCTTGATTTAACAGAGGTCAGGGGAAGAAACGTTGCTCTGCCCGCTCTGTTGTCTTTGAGGTAGTTAATAGCTCTTTTGGCTGAATTTTCGTCGTCGGTAACGATATTCTGAATAGCTGCGCCAAGCGCTGTTTCAACCGCAACGGCATAATCGGGAGCTGTTGTTATAAGCTGAGAAAGCGTTCCGTGGATTCCTTTGAGAAAGCCTCTCTTTGATTCTTTGATAACCTTCTGAACGCTGCCTGCGTAACCGTCAAGGTTCTTTTCAAGGTCATCAAGCATTTTTATACGTGCATTTTTCTGATAAATATCAAGGTTGATGGATTCAAGCTCTTTCCTCATCTTTTCAACCTTGCCTGCTCTTGAGCCGATAATCATGCGGTAACCTTCAAGCGAATTTTCGTGCTCTGCAGCAACCGCCTGCAAACGCTCAAGCTCTGCCTTTGCAGATGATTCTTCCGCCTGAAGATTATCGATAACTCCGCCTCTGCCCCGAACAACCTCATCAATTGAAGCGATTCTTGCTGAAAGCTCTGTTCTTGTTGAAGCTGCGGTTGATTTTTCAACCCTTGCATCAGCAAGCTTAAGAGCGGATTCGGTCAGCTTTTCGTTGATTTCTCTTGCCTTTTCGCTGTTTTCGCTATTCTGGCTGAGAAGAGAATTCAGCTTTTCCATTTCAGCAGCAGCGGCAGATTTTTTTAGCGAAATTTTTTCTTCGTTCTGTGCAATTGCGGCTTTTGCCTGCTCAATCTGAGCATCAATCTCGGCGGTGGTGGTTGCGCTGTCGCCCATATCGCCGATTATTCTATCAATTGTTGAATTGTTATGTTCAATTGTGTTTTTTTCAACGGCAACCTGACCGTCAATAACAGCCGCTTCTTCTTCGTTTTCTGAAATAACCTGTCTCAGGCGTTCGATTTCAAGAGTAATTTCCTGACCCTGAGTGATTGCGGCTTCGATTTTTTCTATAAGCTCAACAAGCTCGGCTTCAGTCTGTTCATACTGAGCAGATGCAACGGTGAGCTTGTGTTCCTGTTCTTTAAGGCCGTTCTTTGATTTTTCGATTGTGTAAAGCCAAAGGCCGATTTCAAGAGTTTTCTTTTCATCGGCAAGAGCAAGGAACTTCATTGCCTTTTCGCTTTGAGTTTTAAGCGGGCCGATTCTTGATTCAAGCTCTGCAAGAATATCCCTGAGGCGGACTAAGTTTTCTTCCGCCTGCTCAAGCTTGCGGTTGGCATCGGCTCGTCTGTAACGGAAATGAGAAATTCCCGAAGCCTCTTCAAGCATATCTCTGCGCTGAGTTGAGCGTGCGGAAACAAGGTCCGCAATTCTGCCCTGACCAACCATCGAATAGCCGTCTCTGCCGAGACCTGTATCCATAAAAAGCTCATGAATATCTCTTAAGCGGCATACTTCGCCGTTGATTTTATATTCGCTTTCACCCGAACGGTAATAACGGCGGGTTACGGCAACCTCATTTTTATCGTAATTATTCAGGGTGCGGTCAGAGTTATCAAGGTTAAGCGTAACCTCGGCATAACCGAGAGCTTTTCTTTGGCTTGTGCCGCCAAAGATAACATCCTCCATCTTTGAACCTCTGAGCGTTTTTGTTGACTGCTCGCCCAGAACCCAGCGCACGGCATCGGAAATGTTACTTTTTCCCGAACCGTTGGGGCCGACAACCGCAGTTATGCCTTTGCCGAAATTGAACACCGTCTTATCGGGAAAGGATTTGAAGCCCTGCATTTCAAGTGATTTTAATATCATTTGATTACCTCTGTTTTTCAAATGCAATTTCTCTGCCGTTAAGCGATTCGCAAGGGTTAACCGTGCAATCATAACCGAGAGAACGCAACAATGTCAGATTTTGTTTCTTTTGTCCTGTCATTTTGGAAATGTTTTTGGAATTTACCTGCAATATATACTTACCCTTGCCGAGTTTTTTAAGCTTTTCGAGTGCAGCATTCAAGAAAATGCGACCCTCGCAAAGCTCTCTGAAAGCCGGATGATAAGCTCCTGCAGCAAAATTGCCTTCCACGTCGCCGCCGGAATGAAGCCCCACTCTGATTATCTTTATCCCTGCGTTTTCAAACATCGGAATAAGCTTTGAACAGATATTCACAGCTTCTTCAACACCCTGCGGCTTGAATTTACCCTCAAGCATGAGCGAGTGCAGCTTTGTGTTTTCGATAACAACAGTCGGATAAATTCTGACCGTATCCGGCGCAAGTGCAATTATTCTTTCAGCTGTTTCAAGGCTGTCGGTGTCATCGGAGCCGTAAAGTCCCGTCATCATCTGAAGCCCTGTTTCAAAGCCGTATTCTTTAAGCATACGGCAGGCATTTTTAACATCCTCAGCGGTATGGCCTCTGTTGTTGAGCGCAAGCACTCTGTCATCAAGGCTCTGCGCCCCGAGTTCAACCGCCGTAACGCCGTATTTTTTCAGAATTTCACAAACTTCGCGAGTTATTCCGTCGGGTCTTGTTGAAATTCTTATGCCCTTAAAAGTTCCGTCTGCAATATGTTCATAAGCCGCTTCAAGCAAAGAAATCATATAATCTCTTTCTATCATCGTAAAACTGCCACCAAAAAACGCAATTTCACCGCCTGAAGCCTGAGCCTGAGTGAGCGATTTTTTCGCAGTAAAAGCAGCGGAATGCACTTCTTCAGGTGTAATCTCTTTCTGACTGCCGGAAATACTGCGCTGATTGCAAAAAGAGCACATATTGGGGCAACCTTTATGAACAACAAAAAGAGCAACGTTTATATGCTTCATTTTATCCCCATCAGCTCAAGAGCTTCCTTTGCCGCCTGCTGCTCGGCAAGCTTTTTGCTTTTGCCGATGCCCCTGCCGATAACATTGCTGTTAAGGTGAACCTCAACGGTGAATGTTTTGGCGTGGTCGGGGCCGGTTGAATCAACAAGAACATATTCAACGTGTTCTTCACGGTTACGCTGAACAACTTCCTGCAAAAGGGTTTTATAATCCTTTGTGCGATCAATGTTATCGTCTCTGGGGATAAAACGCATAACAATTTTGTTGGCTTCCTCAAGCCCGCCGTCAAGATAAACTGCGGCAAGCACAGCTTCAAATGCATCGGCAAGAATTGAAGGGCGTTCGCTGCCGCCTGTTCTTGATTCGCCTTTGCCAAGACGCAACGCAGAGCCGATATCAAGCTCCTTTGCAAAAACACACAGCGCACCTTCACAGACCTTTGCCGCTCTGTGCTTTGTAAGCTCGCCTTCGGGCATATTGAGGTTTTCATAAAAATATTTTGCCGAAAGAAAGCCCAAAACAGAATCGCCGAGGAACTCAAGCCTTTCATTGCAAACCGTTCCGCCCTGCTTTTCGTTAGCATAGGAGGAATGGGTCAACGCCGTTTCAAGCAGCGAAATATCTTTAAATCTGTATCCGAGCTTTTGCTGTAAGCTCTCTAATTTTTGTTCCATTTGAATTTTACCTTTCTAAGGAATCGCTTTCGGATATCATTGCGTTAAGGTCAGCAAGTCCTCTTTCAGCAAGAGCCTCATACCTGAGCTTTTTATCCCTGATTTTTTCGGGAAGCGCAGGCAAAAGACCAAAACTTGCACCCATAGGCTGAAAGTTCTTCACGCTTTCATCGCTGATATATCTTGCAAGGGCACCGAGCATAGTAAGCTCACTCGGCAGAAAAGACGCCTTGCCTTGAATTAAGTTGGCACAGTTGATACCGGCAAGTATGCCTGATGAAGCGGATTCCATATAGCCTTCAACGCCGGTAATCTGACCTGCAAAATAGAGACCCGGTCTTAACTTGAAACCAAAATCGCTGCCCAGAAGCCTTGGAGAATCAATGAATGTGTTACGGTGCATAACGCCGTAACGCACAAATTCCGCATCGTGCAAAGCAGGAATCATTGAAAAAACTCTTTTTTGTTCGGGAAATTTGAGGTTGGTCTGAAAACCTACAAGGTTATACATTGAACCTGCAACGTTTTCTTTACGGAGCTGAAGGTTTGCCCACGGTCTGTGACCTGTTCTCGGGTCAAGCAAGCCCGTTGGTTTCATAGGGCCAAATCGGATTGTATCGTGACCTCTTGAAGCCATAACTTCAATCGGCATACAGCCCTCATAAACTCCCTTGCGTTTATCAAACTCGTGAGTTTCGGCACTTTCGGCATTAATCAATGCCTCATAAAAAGCCTCATACTCCTCTTTGTTCATCGGGCAATTGATATAATCGTCGGGCTCTCCCCTGTCATATCTCGACTGCATAAACGCTTTGTCAAGGTCAATGCTTTCAGCCATTACTATCGGGGCAGCCGCATCAAAAAAGCTGAGGTTGCCTCCGCAAAGCTCACGGATTTTTTCTGAAAGAGCTTCGGATGCAAGGGGACCCGCCGCAATGATGACATTACCGTTGGGGATTTCGGTTATTTCTTCACGGATAAGCGTTATTTCTTTTCGTGAAGATATTTTTTCAGTTATAAGCGCGGAGAACTTGTCTCTGTCAACAGCAAGGGCGCCTCCGGCAGGAACAGCCGTTGCCTTTGCGCACTCAACGCAGAGCGAACCGAGCATTTCCATTTCCGCCTTAAGCATACCTGCCGCTGAGCCGATACGCAAAGCCTTAAAAGAGTTTGAGCAGACAAGCTCCGCAAGATTTCCGCTTGAATGAGCAGGCGAAAATTTAACGGGCTTCATCTCATAAAGCTCAACTTCAATTCCTCGGTTTGCAAGCTGCCACGCAGCTTCAACACCGGCAAAGCCTCCGCCGATAATTTTAACTTTATTATTCATCTTTTTTCTTTCCTGCGGATTTTTCATATCCGCAATCCTTGGTTAAACAAACAAGCTTACCGGTCTTTTTCTTGAAAAGAGTTTTGCCGCACTTAGGGCAGTTTTCTTCAGCGGGAGCATCCCAACTCATAAAATTACACTTGGGCCAGGAAGCACAGCCGAAGAATGTATGACCCTTCTTTGATTTTCTTTCTATTATATCCGAACCGCATTCGGGACACTTTGCGCCTGTATTAACAACAAGCGGTTTTGCGTTTTTGCACTCGGGATAGCCCGGGCAAGCAAGGAATCTGCCGAATCTGCCGGTTTTGATAACCATCATTCTGCCGCACTTGTCGCAAGGGATATCGGTTGTATCCTCTTCAAGCTGAATTTTAACGTTTTTCATTTCAGCCTTGGCTTTTTCAAGTGTCTTTTCAAAATCGCTGTAGAATTCGTCAAGCATCTTGATGTAATCGGCTTCACCGCTTCCAACCTTATCAAGATTGGTTTCCATCTGAGCTGTGAATTTTGTGTTAACAATCTTGGGGAATTTTTCTTTAAGCAGTCCTGTTATTGCAACACCGAGTTCGGTGGGAACAAGCTGTTTGCTCTTGCGCTGAACATAGCCTCTCTTGATGATTGTTGAAAGGATTGTTGCGTAGGTACTGGGTCTGCCGACACCGTTTTCTTCAAGCTCTTTGATGAGCGAAGCTTCGGTGTATCTGGGAGGCGGAGTTGTAAAATGCTGCTTGGGGTTGATTTCACGCAGCTTGAGCTTTTCATCAACCTTAAATTCGGGAAGCATACCTTTATCGGTTTCTTCATCAGCAATTTCATAAAGCTTTGTGAAACCGTCAAACTTAACCGAATATCCTGCGGCAGTAAAGATGCAGAACTCTTTTTCATTTCCGTCTTTTGCAGCCTTAATTTCAGCTTTAACGGTATTCTGAACGCAGTTTGCCATAAGGCTTGCGATAAATCTTTTCCAGATAAGAGTATAGAGCTTATACTGGTCAGAGGTCAGGCTGCCCTTAACAATTTCGGGAGTGATTGAGGGAACGGAAGGCCTGATGGCTTCGTGACCGTCCTGAGCATTTGCTCTTGATTTATAATATACGGGTTTTTCAGGCAGATATTCTTTGCCGTAGGTGTTTGCAATAAAATCGTTGGCGGCAGCTCTTGCTTCTTCTGAAATTCTGAGTGAATCGGTTCTCATATAGGTAATAAGACCCATTACGCCATGACCTGCAACGTTAACACCTTCGTAAAGCTCCTGAGCCGCCTTCATTGTTCTTTCAGCCTGGAATCCGAGCCTTTTTGAAGCTTCTTGCTGAAGAGTTGAGGTTATGAAAGGAGGAGCAGGATTCTTTTTTCTTGTTCCCTTTTTGATTGACTGAACAATATAGTCAGCGCCGTCAAGACGGGCAAGATATTTATTGGCCTGTTCTTCGTTGGTGATTTTGATTTTGCCGTTTTCATCTGAATAAAGAGCGGCTGTGAAAATTCTTCTCTGTGCCGTTGCAAGTTTGGCATCAATTACCCAGTATTCTTCAGGATTGAATGCATTGATTTCATCTTCACGCTCAACTATTACTCTGAGAGCAACGGACTGAACACGACCGGCTGAAAGACCTCTTCTGATTTTTTGTGAAACAAACGGGCTCAAACGGTAGCCAAAAAGACGGTCAAGAATACGTCTTGCCTGCTGAGCATCAACAAGGTCCATATTAACCTTTTTAGGGTTAGCCATGCCGTTGGTGATACCTGTTTTTGTTATCTCGTTGAAAGTAACTCGGTTTTCCCGATTAAGGTCAAGACCGAGAACGGTTGCAAGATGCCACGCAATGGCTTCTCCCTCACGGTCAGGGTCGGCTGCGAGATAAACTTCTTCGCTTGCGTCAACCTTTTCCTTAAGCTCTTTAACAAGCTTTTCCTTGCCTTTGATAAGAGCATATTTGGGGGCAAAGTTGTTCTTAACGTCAACGCTGAGCTTTGCGGCAGGCAAATCTCTGACGTGACCTTTTGAAGCAACAACATCGTAATCTTTGCCAAGATATTTTTTGATTGTGTTAGCCTTTGCAGGCGACTCAACTATAATGAGTTTTGACATTACACTTATTCTCCTAATATATAGCATTTGCCCTGAACGGGCTTAATTAATTCTTCAAGTTCAAGCTGCAGCAAAGCTGCAAGCACTTTAGCAGTATCCAGCCCTGTTATTGCGCATATTTCATCTGCGTGAAGCGGTTCATCTTTAAAAGCGTTATAAACCGCCACCGCATCACAGTCAAGGTAATCGGGAACTGCTTTTTTAATTTTGATGGGTTTGAGGTCGGAAACATTCTGTTTTTTATTGCCGGTTGTTTTAGCTTTCATATCAAGCTTTTCTGGATACATAACCGCATAAGATTCAAGAATATCCCCGGCACAGGTTACAGCTTTGGCTCCGTCTTTTATCAACCTGTTTGCGCCGAGATAAGCGGTTGAAAGAATGCTGCCCGGAATTGCAAAAACATCTCTGCCCTGCTCACAGGCACACCTTGCAGTTATGAGTGATCCGCTTTTTTCGCCCGCTTCAACAACGAGCACGCCCTCACTCATACCGGAAATAATCCTGTTTCTCAAAGGGAAGCTTGCCCTTGTAACTGATGAAAGCGGAGTATATTCACTTATTACTGCGCCGCTTTGAGCAACTCTTTTTCTCAGAGAAGCATTGGCAGGTAAATAACCGTTGCCAAGGCCGCACCCAAGAACGCAAACGGTTTTTCCGTCAACCTGAAGTGCTCCTTCGTGAGCCGCACTGTCAATGCCAAGAGCTCCGCCGCTGACAATAACCGTACCCTTTTGAGCCATATCCGCACTGAGCTTTTGGGCTATCGCTACGCTTTCGGCGCAAGGATTTCTTGTGCCGACAACTCCAACGCAAATACTGTTGTTAACAAACGAAATATCGCCGTCAACATAAAGCACAAGCGGCATATCAGAAAGATTTCTGAGCTTTTCGGGATAATCCGAATCGTCAGGTGTGCACACTTGCCAGCCGTTTTTTACACAAACAGCAATTGCTGACTCCGCATCTTTCAAACTGACTTTATCAAGAGCATCGAGCTGACGCTTTGTAAAAACGCCGGAAATTATTCTGGCAGTTCTGTTTTCAGAATATATCTCTTCGGGGCTATTGTAGGCGGCAAGGATTTCATCTGTCCTGGCACCTGCGCCAAGCGCCATCGAAAGCCATATCCAATATTTTTTGTTCATCGTTTCAGCTCCCACGCAAGGATTGCCGCCGCCGCAGAAGCGTTGAATGATTCTGCTCTGCCGCCCATCGGTATTGTAACTTCAAGCGAGCAGGCTTCAATCGTCTGCTTTGAAAGCCCTGAGCCTTCGTTGCCTACGAAGCAAATAACTCCTCCGCTCATATCAACCGTTCTTATGTCAACAGCTGAAGCTTTTGGAACAGAGGCAAGAGTCTTCATTCCGTTTGCGTTTGCCTGCTCAATCACTTGCAAAAGGCTGTCTGTACGTATGATGTTTATTCTCAAAAGAGATCCCATTGATGCCCTTAATGCCTTGGGGTTAAAAACATCGCAACCTCCGTTGATAATCAAACCGTCAAGCCCGAGAGCCTCGGCACTTCTGCTGACCGCGCCGAGATTTGACGGGTCCTGAAGGTTTTCAAGAGCAAGATATTTGCCTGAATAATCAATCTCACTTTTCGATAACTCTGCTGCACAAATGCAAAAAACACCTTGGGGATTTTCTGTATCTGAAAGCTTTTTGGCAACATCTGCGCTTATTTCACAGCATATGCCGCTTGCTTCAATTATGCGTTCCGCATAGTCGGTATATTTTTGCAAAGCTGCCGCGGTAAAGAATGCCTGCTTGATTTCAACGCCGTTTTGAGCGGCATCGAAACAAAGCCGTGCGCCCTCGAGAAAGAACTCGGAATTCTGCTTCCTGAAAGCTGCGCTTTCTCCAAGACGAACGGCATATTTTATTTTTTCATTTGTGCGGGCCGTTATTTTTTCCATTTATTTGATACCTTATTATATAAGTTTTTTCGACAAAAATGCCTGCAAAAATCCCCTTTTCCGATAAAGAAAAAGGCAAACTCCCCCTATATCAAAGGTAAGCTGCAAGCATTTTCATCTCTCAGAAAATGCGAAAAATCAGAGATGTATAAAAAATACATCTCTGATTAAATACGTAATTAGTTGAGAGCTGCCTTAGCCTTTTCTGTGAGAGCTGTGAATGCAGCGGGATCAGCAACAGCGATTTCAGCAAGCATCTTTCTGTTAAGGTTGATGTCTGCCTTCTTGAGGCCGTTGATGAATGTTGAGTAGTTCATGCCGTTCATCTTGCAAGCAGCAGAAATACGGCTGATCCAAAGACGGCGGAAGTCACGCTTTTTCTGCTTTCTGCCGATGTAAGCGTAGTTACCGCTCTTCATAACAGCCTGCTTAGCTGTCTTGAAAAGGTTGCTCTTTGAGCCATAGTAGCCCTTAGCGAGCTTAAGTACTTTATTTCTTCTCTTACGAGTCATTATAGCGCCTTTAATACGTGCCATGATTTATATCCTCCGTTAATATTTAAAAGTAGTTTACAAAATTCCTTAATTATTTGTAAGGAACAAGACGTTTGATCTGCTTGCAGTTTGTAACATCGGCAACAGTTGTCTTGCGAAGATTTCTCTTGCGCTTTGTGGACTTCTTGTTAAGGATGTGTGACTTGTAAGCATGTGCACGCATGGGCTTGCCGCCCTTTGAAATCTTGAAACGCTTTTTTGCGCCGCTGTGTGTCTTAATCTTAGGCATTGTTGTTTCCTCCTTAATAATATAAAACCAAATTACTTTGCACCCTTGGGAGCCAGGAACATCAGCATCTGTCTGCCCTCAAGCTTTGCGGGTTTTTCAACATTTGCGCATTCTTCCAAAGCTGCCGAACAACGCTTCATTATGTCAAGACCAAGCTCGGGATGAGCCATTTCACGGCCTCTGAAGCGAATTGAAACTTTAACTTTGTTGCCGCTGCCGATAAACTTACGGGCGTGATTGATTTTTGTTTCAAAATCGTGAGTATCAATGTTGAGAGAAAGCCTGATTTCTTTAATTTCAACAACCTTCTGGTTCTTTTTGGCTTCTTTTTCTCTCTTGGCTTTTTCAAATCGGAACTTGCCGTAATCCATCACTTTGCATACGGGCGGTTTTGCCATGGGAGCAATCTTAACAAGGTCAAGATTTCTGCTCTCTGCAATTTTAAGAGCTTCTGCTGCAGACATAATGCCGAGCTGCTCACCGTCATCAGAAATAACTCTTATCTCTTTATCACGGATTTCCTCATTGATTTGCTGCTCTTGCTTGCTGATGTTAAAGCACCTCCAAAATAAAATAAAACAAAAGCGAGGGCAGGAAAACCCCGACCTCGCATAAAATCAACGCTTTTCACGGGCATAAAATGACCGTTACTCATCAAGCTATTGACCGACGCGGGAGCTTCCCGGAAGGTGAGAGCGAAACCTGCTCTGCTTTATTGTGCAAGTCATTTTAATATATATTCCCGCATTTGTCAAGCCTTTTTTAGAAATTATTTAATTTTACCCAAAATCACAAGAGCAACAGAAATTGCAGTGGCTGCAAACATAAACAGCAAAGCCGTTAAGCCGTTAATAATGCCCGCGTTGCCCGTGCAATACAGAGACAGACTTAATATAAAGCCGATAGCGGCAATTATGATTTGGAAAAGCGACGAAAATTTAACCTGAGAACTGATTCCGCAAGAAGCCGCAACAGCTCTGAGCATTGAAAATGCTTTTCCGTCATGGATAATTGAAGCCGGCAGCTTATCACAAACCGCATCTCTTCTTCTCTTGAAAAGTCGGCCTGCAACGGAAGAAAGAACCTTGAATGTCTGCTGAGGAAGGCCGAAACTTGTTGAAATCAGCTCTTCCGTAACGTTAACATCATTTGTTCTTACAAGCACCTGCATACCGTTGCTTTCAAGAGTTTTGAAATATCCCTCAAGGTTTTTGTCAACTGCATAACTTACAACAAAAAGAGCCGCTATTTTGCCTGCAACTGCAAGATACATAACCTTTCTGCCTGAATGAGAATATCTGTCCTCAACAGATTTATCGGGAACTTCTATGTTGTGGTTAATAAGAAGGCTTCTGTTGCCCAAAAGAACTTTCTGATTGTGAATTCTTGCCGCAATGCCGAGCTTATCTTCATAAACAAGCTCTTTTATCGGCGGCAAAAGCTCCTGCCTGCCGTCAATAACCTGTTCAAAGCAATCTCTGAGAGGACCGCCAGATTTAATAACAAGAGCGGCAGCATATAAAAGCACATCATCAATTCTGATGTTTTTATAATCCTTCATTCCGTGCATAGTACACTGCTTACGGTCAAAAATATCGGCCGAATCCATAACAACCGCATTTGAGCACGCAACTTTTTCGGCAGTATCAAGACCTGCAATCATTGTGCCTGTTGCGTTAAGGTTAAAGTTTGCGGTTCTTAAAATAAATGCCGGTATAAAAGCAGAAAGCACAGGAGCTGTCACGCAGAAAGTACCTGCAAAAGCAGAAAGCGCAACCGAAAAGCTTGAATTAACTATTCCTGCCGCAACAGCCGCAATCAGAGAAGCAACTCCTGCAGCCGGAACAAGAATCTTAAGCAAAGTGTTTCCGCCTTCGGCTGTTTGTGAGTTCTTGACAAAATCCGACGGGAATGAAATCTGAGAAGAATACAGTAACTCAGCATTACCCATCATAAGACCTTTGCCGATTTCAAAAATTTCAGCCTCATTATCAATCAAATGAACGGCATACATATTATGTTCGTACTTATAAGCACAGATTTCAAAGTTGCCAAGTATACGCTGGGCATCGCTTTTTTCGGTTATCTTTGTTACCAGAACGGCAAAAACCGCTGCAACGGAAAATACAGACGACCCTGCATCTCCGCCAAAAACAGCCATAACCGTATTCTGAAGCAAAGCAACAGCACAAGCAAGGCTGACTGCTGTATCGCTTGTTACAACTCCCTTAAGAAGTGATTTGAATCCCGAAATAAAGCGTGCGGAGTTAACGGCAATCGCCGCAATAAGCATCACTGCATTGAAAACATTCAGGCCAACCGAGCCCTGCGAAAAGAAGCCTGCCTCAAAGGAAAGGTTAGCTGCAATTACAGGTATAACATTAAAAATCAAAAGCACAAGGCATATCGCACCGACTGCAACAAGATTTTTAGTTGCCTTGGTATTATTTTCAACAAGTTTGCGGTGAACGGCAGTTCTTTCCTCAACTGAGCCGTATTCATCCGAAACAGGCTTTTTGATTTCAGCCTGTCTGCTCTTTTCAAATTTCTCTTTTCTGAGGGCACGTCTTTTCGCTCTTTCTTCTCTGGCTTTTTCTTCAGCCGAAGTTTCAAAATCGCCCTCAAATTCTTCATCAAGGTCAATTGCTTCTATGAGCTTGAAATCCTTGGCCTTTTGTTTGCGCTTTTTCCAAAGAGCTTCTTCAACATCCGTTTCGCTCACCTGATCGGGCGAGCTTTCGCTGCGTATATCTTCAAATCCCGTAAGCATTATCTGACCTTCAACATCATCACCGGCAGGTTTTTCACCTGAATGCGAAGGATTAACGGAATCAATTATTCTTGTTTTTTCTTCGTCAAGTTCCTTTGCGTTTTCTGCAGTCAGAACTCTCGGCATAGCTTCAAGGCCGTTTTCCGCCGGCTCGCCGGATTTTTCAACAACAATTCCCGGCTTATCAACGGGGCCCTCTTCTTCAATCTCAACCTCTGCAGTTCTTTCAAGCTTAAGAGTTGTAAAAAACCTTGTTTTGTAATCTTTTTCCTCAATATGAACAGGCTCTTCTGTTACTTCTTCTTTTTTCTTGAATATTTCAGCAGGAGAAACCTCATCTTCATAAAAAGTCTGTGTTTCGGAAGCGGATTTTTGCTCGGCCTTTTTCTCTTCTTCCTGCCATGCAAAAACCAAGCCTGAAGGTTTCGGAAGGTCTTCGGGAACGATAACGGTTTCAATTTCGAAATCCGATTCATCAAACTCTTCTTCTTCAAAAAAAGTTTCCTGACCTTCAACCTCGTGGTAATCCTCTGACATAGATGAAATATCCTCAATATCAGGCTGAACCTCATTCAGCGGCTTGAGCGTAAAAATGCCTGTGTCAAATTCGCGGCTGAGAATGTTTGCAAAATCCTCGGCCGGAGTCGGTTTTTCTTTTTTGGGCGGAATATATTCTTCTCCGTTAGTTTCCGCGATAAGACGGTCTATATCGTCAATGGACCACGTTTTTGACGGTGCTTCTTCTGAATGCTCAACTTTATCAGTATCCGCCTGTGTATTTTCCGCAGTCTTTTCCTTGGCCTTTTTAACTTCCGCAAGAATATCATCCAATTCCGATGTGAAATCATTATAACCGTTCAAAAAATTCACCTACCTGTGTTTTGCAATTTCGTACATTAATATACCTGCCGCAACGGAGGCATTGAGCGAATTTATTTTTCCTTTCATCGGAAGGGAAACAATAAAATCGCACTTTTCCTTAACAAGGCGGCTTATGCCCTTACCTTCTGAGCCTACAACAAGAGCAACGCTGCCCGAATAATCCTGCTCATCCCAGCGTTTGCCGTCCATATCCGCACCGTAAACCCAAAAACCTTTTTCCTTAAGCTCTTCAAGAGTTGAAGGCAGATTGGCAACTCTTGCAACGGGGACATACTCAACCGCACCTGCCGAAACCTTGCCAACCGCATAAGTTAAGGCAACTCCCCTTCTTTTAGGGATAATTATTCCGTGAGCGCCGCAGGCATCGGCAGTTCTGATAATTGCGCCGAGATTGTGGGGATCTTCAATTTCATCGCAGACTATAACAAAGGGCTGTTCGTTTTTGCTTCTGGCATTTTCAAGTATATCCTCAACCGATGAATATTCGTGAACAGCCGCCCAGGCTGCAACACCCTGATGATTTTCACCGCCGCATATTTTGTCAAGCTTTCTGCGGTCAGTTTCTTTAACAACTATCCCCCGGTCTCTGCACTGACCGATAATCTTACCGACCGAACCGCCTCTTTCACCTTTTGCAACAAGAAGGCTGTCTATGCTTCTGCCGCTTTTCAAAGCTTCGGCAACCGCATTTCTGCCGATTATCAGACCTTGCTGTTCTTTTTCAAAATCCATTAGCCGCACCACCCCTATATTTTGTGTATATTCAATTTATTATAACACAAAATCTCAGATTTGAACAGCATATTTTGTATTTTTACAAAAAAATATTTGTTTATTTTTTTATATGGCGATGCATATTGACATTTTTTGCCTTATTCACCTTATAGAATGATTTCGGATTATCTAAGCAAAGGAAGGTTAAGGCGAATTATGGAAAAAACAAAAAAAATGCACACCGACGAAATAACGGACAAGCTTTGGAACAAAGGAATTGACATTCTGACTTCCTGTGCCTATTTTACAGCCTCTTTCATTTTGTCTGGTGCCCGGCTTTTTTCAATGCAAATTCCGCTCAGCATCGGGCTTGCCGCCGCTTGCAGCGGAAAAGAGTTTGTTTTTATCTGTGCAGGGGCAGTGCTCGGCAGTTTTTTAAGATTGGATACATCTATGATTATAACCTGCCTTGCTCCGCTTGCAGCTATGACAGGGGTAAAATTTGCGGTTGAAAAGATGCGGCTGAAATATAATAAAAAATGGATTTTTCCCGTTTCTGCAGCTTTGTTTTACCTTGCAGCTTCAAGTGCCGTTATGTTTTCTCAACAAGCAACAGCAAACGTATTTGCAGTTAATATTTGTGCTGCCGCATTTTGCGGTTGCTCGGTTGTTTTTTACAGCAGAACAGCAGATTGCATCCGAAAAAAGCAAAATATATATGCTTTGGATAATCACAGCTTGACCTGCCTTGTAATGAGTCTTTGCACGCTTCTTCTCGGCCTCAGTGAAATCAATCTTTACGGGTTCAGACCCGTTCGCTTTTTAGGTTCGTTTATTATTCTTTGCGCCGCATTTCTGTTCGGTTCTTCAGGCGGAAGCATTGCAGGCATTTCCATCGGCACTTGTATTGCAGTTTCCGGCACAAGTGCAGCTCTCAGCCTTTGCTGCCCCATAAGCGGACTTGTTTCAGGCATCTTTTCAAAATACGGTCAATTCGCCTGTGCTTTTGTTTTTACGCTTGCATCCGGCATAGCAGCCATTACGGATTATTCATCGGAGACATTGGCGGTTTTTGCAGAATCCGCTTTGGCAGGTGTCATCTTTAATCTTATACCCAAAAAAAGTCTTTCAGCTGTTCGTTCGGGAATTACAAGACCGCAAAGCAAAAGAGTTGCCCTGGAGTTTTCAGGAGCAAAAGAACGGATTATTCAAGCTTCAAAAGCTATAGGTTCGGTTTCGGAATGTGTTGCTTCGGTTTCAAAAGGTATTGAAGAACTTTCACCTGCAAAAGACATTATTGTTTGTATGAGGGTTAAAGAAAGGGTTTGCAACGGCTGCCAAATCAAAGACAGCTTTTGCCCCGAAAACGGTGAGTTTGCAGAAATATTAAAAAAACTGTCAGAAGGCGAAACCGTAACAACAGAAGACTTTTCGCTGAATTTCAATTCAAAATGTCCAAGTGTTCCTCGCCTTGCGGAAAATTTCAACAAAGCATACGCAAGCCAGAATGCCCTTACAGCCCTGCAGGCGGGAGCGGCAAGGAACCGCGAACTCGCTTGCGGCCAATTCAACTGGACCTCCCGTCTTTTGCGTGAGTTTTCGGATACCCTTGAAGCGGATGCATTTTCACTTTACAACAAAGAGCGGACCGCCTGCCGTGTTTTTTCAGATTTCGGATTTAACGATATTTCCATCACCTGCACTCAACCCTTTTCAAGTGCTTTAAGGGTTGTTTGCAAAACAAAAGCAATACCTCAAGGAACAAGTTTTACCAGGTTGACAAAAGCTCTCGGCGGCGAACTCGGTGTTGAACTTTCATTGCCGAAAATCAGAGAAATCAAAGAAGGTGCAGAACTCAAATTTGTTCAAAAAGAACGCTTTGCTGTCAAAACCGCCTCTTGCTCTGAATGCTATGCCAACCGAAAACTATGCGGCGATTACTGCGAACATTTTCGCACAGAATCAAAAGAATATATCATTCTCAGCGACGGAATGGGCACAGGCGGCAGAGCGGCAATAGATTCAGCAATGACTGTTGAAATCTTCTCACGTCTTTTAAAAGCAGGGTTAAGCCTTGACACGGCTTTGAGCATAACAAATTCCGCTCTGTCAGTAAAATCCGATGATGAATCCATTTCAACCCTTGATGTTGCCGAAATTGACCTTTACAGCGGTGAAGCAACCATTCTGAAAGCCGGAGCGGCACAGTCTTTTTACACTTGTTCCGGCAAAGTTAAAACAATCGAAACCCCTTCAACGCCTCTCGGAATTCTCAGCAATGTATCTTTCAGCCGATATACACTTAAGCTCAGAGGCGGTGACAAAATCATTATGGTCAGCGACGGTATACTCGGCAGCGGAATCAACTGGATTAAGGATGAAATATATTCATCCTGTTCAGCATCCGAATCAGAAATTTCCGAACAAATTCTTCAACAGGCTTTAATAAAATGCGGAGCCAAATATGATGATATGACCGTTATAACCGCTCTGATTGAAGAAATATAAATGTTTTGCTTCTATATGCTCTTGACTTTTAATTGCTTTCTGAGTTAAAATAAAAAGGAAATAAATTTCAGGAGGTTTATTATGAAATCTTTCAAAAAAGTTTTGTGCGTTCTTCTCAGCACAATGTTCGTTCTTCAGCTTGGCATTTTTGCCCACGCTGACAGTGACTACACCATTGTTTCACCCTACGAAGATGTTATCTGGAGCGGTGAAAACGCTTGGGGCGCATACAAAGGCACTCTTCACACCCACACAACCTACAGCGATGCTGATGACACTCTCCCCGTAATGATTAAAGAATATTACAATCAGGATTATGATTTCGTTGCAAACGCTGACCACGGAATCACAGGTGTTGAATGGAACAAAGAACCTGCAAAGCAGCTTCTTTACACTTATCAGCTCCTTATTGACAATCCCTACGAATGCATGACAGATGAGGAATATGAAGGCGTTATTTCGGGAACATATCCGCTTTACGACGGAAAAACCATCAGAAATAAGCCCATGACCTGCGTTACAGGTGCAAACGAATTCAACAACCTTTCACTTACCAAAAACCATGTTAACGGTTACTTCCTGCCTGCCGATAAAGGCAATGGCTTCCCCGGTGCTGAAAACGAGCTTGGTTATGAGCAGGCAATCTCTTATATTGAAAAAAACGGCGGACTTTCCCACATCAACCATCCCGGCGACTGGCTTGCCTCCAACTCAAATCCCGATGCAGTTAATGACCCCGAAGCAATCAAATTTTTCGGCGACCTCATTCTCAAATATGACAGCTGTCTCGGAACAGAAGTTTTCAACGAAAGAAACGGCACAACCGGTTATGACAGAATTCTCTGGGATAACCTTCTCATGTATACTCTCCCCTACGGCAAAACAGTTATCGGCTTCAGCAATACTGACGCTCACAACACTGACAACGTTGACACATCTTACAGCATTTTTATGATGGAAGAAAACAACGTTGAAAACATCAAAGCAACAATGCAGTCAGGTGCATTCTTCGGCATCACAAGAAAGCTCAGACCCAACCCCGTTATCGGCCCTGAAACTGAAATTGATGTTATGAATAAAAAAGAGATCCCCGCACCTATGTTCACACAGCTTACCGTTGACGGTCACAGCATCACAGCAAGCGCAGTTAATGCTCACACTATTCAGTGGATTGCCAACGGCAAGGTAATTGCAAAAGAAACTCTTGACCCTGCAAACCCCACATTTACACTCGACCTTGACAACATCAAAGATTTTGATGCAAAGGATTACGAATATGTAAGAGCAGAGCTCTTCGGCGAAGGCGGCATTTGCATTTCACAGGCTCTTATCATTGACGACGGCAGCGAGCCTCTCGTATTTGAACCCGAAAAACTCGGATTTGTTGATGAAATCGTCAGATTTTTCAAGGGCACAATAATCTACTCAATTTTCTGTGAGATTATCAGCGCACTTTCTTAATATAGTCAAAGGTACATCGAAATGAAACTAATGATTGCGTCCGATATACACGGTTCCGCATTTTATTGCCGTCAAATGCTTGAAGCATTTGAAAAAGAACAGGCGGAAAGGCTTCTTTTGCTCGGTGATATTCTTTACCACGGACCGCGTAACGATTTGCCGAAGGATTATAACCCAAAGGAAGTTATCGCTATGCTTAACGCAATCAAAGAAAAAATTCTTTGCGTCAGGGGCAACTGCGATACGGAAGTTGACCAGATGGTGCTTGAATTTCCTGTGCTTGCTGATTACTGCATATTTTTTGAGGGCAGCAAAACTGTTTATGCCACCCACGGTCATAACTATAACGAAAGCAAGCTACCCCCTCTTCAGCAGGGCGATATTCTTCTCCACGGCCACACCCATGTGCCCAAATGCACAGAGCACGAAAGCTACACATATATAAATCCCGGCTCGGTTTCCATACCTAAAGAAAACTCAGCTCACAGCTATATGGTTTTTGAAAACGGACTTTTTGAATGGAAAACCCTTGACGGAGAAAAATACAAAGAATTCAGAATATAACAAAACAGCCCGGAATCTTTACGGTTCCGGGCTGTTCGTTTTTTCAAGTTAACACTGCCCCGGGCACATTCGGAGGCAGGGTTTGTTTATCCTGTAATAAACAGTGTCTTAATCCAATCGCGAAATGACTCAATAACTGAAAGGAGGAAATTCAGAAACACTTCAGCAGCATCCATACTGCGGATTTCAAAATAAACCATTGTTGATGAAGAAAAATTACCGATTCCAGTAACAAGAACGGATGCAGTTCCGGCTTCTTTATTGTTATAATAATACAACTTATAATCTGTTCCCTCTTTAAGTTTTCTTCCGTTAAAGCTTATTTTGAGGGAAGGCTCAATTTCATTGCCGGTATGCTTTTGGTCAGAAATTTCTTTAATCTCAACTGTTGTAATGCTCCTTGTTACTATTGTAAAGGTTGCGGCAGAACTTAAAAATCCATAATTTCCTTTGCCGGTTATTTTAACTTTTGCTGTTCCTGCATTCACATTGTTGCTGAAAGAAACGGTATAATCTGTGTTCTTTTTCAGCATTTCGCCTCTGATTGAAACTTTTATTTCCGGCCTGATTTCAGAGCCGCTGTAAGTCTGATTGGGAATAGCTTCAATAACCAGGGTTGTTACGGGAATGCCGTTTGCGTTTGCATAAGCGTAAGCATAGGAAATCTCGGTGCATACAAAAGTAACATTAGGACTGTTGGCAAAAGCATCGTCGGCAATTGTTGTTACGCTGTCCGAAATCATAACCGTACTCAGGTTTGCACAATCTGCAAAAGCCTCAGACTGAATTTCATTAACACCTTTGCCGATAGAAACTGTTTCAAGCTCAGCACATTCTTTGAATGTTGCAAGCTCAATCGCCTTGTTTGCATTTTCAGCTGTGGGGCGTTCAATGCCGATATAAGCATATGTTATGCCCGAGCCCCAAAAGCTGTTAGGGTAAAGCCTGATAACCCTGCTGAAATCGAATTCCTTGAGTGATGAGCAATAAAAGAACGCAAAATCGCTGATAATCTGTTCAGGTGCATCCCATTTAAATTGAGACAGAGCTTTGCAGCCGTCAAACGCATAGGATGGAATAACCGAAACATTCTTACTCATACTGACACTTTCAATCGAAACGCATTCATAAAACGAACGCTTACCCAATGAAATAATACTGTCAGGGAAAACCAAAGAAGTCAGGTTGTTGCATCTTTCAAAAGCAGAATACCCGATACTTTCAAGCCCTTCGGGCAAACTGATTTCTTCAAGTGCACTGCAATTACGGAATGTGCTTGCTTTGATTTCTTTCACGCCTTCGGGGATATTAACGGTTTTCAGAGAGTTACAATCGTCAAAAACCGCCACTCCTATTTCATTAACACTTTCAGGTATTTCAATTTCTGTCAGTGAATAACACTGATAAAACATATATTCAGATATTTTTTTGAGGTTTTGCGGCAGCCTTATTTCGGCAAGCTTTGAATTGCAAAGAAAAGCGTTGTCACCAATAAAGCTCACAGAATCCGGAACATAAACTCCCGTTATGTTTCCGCAGCGTGCAAAAGCATCGTTGCCTATTTTGGTCAGAGCATTCGAGAAAACAAAGTCACCTTTTATTGCTGCCCAATGAAAAGCTTCGTGGTCAATAATTTTAAGCTTTTCGGAGAAATTCATAGTTTTGACGCTTGAGCTGTAAAAAGCCCTCGGTTCAATTATCTCAACATTTTCGCCGCCGGTTATCGTTGCGGCCTTTGATTTTTCAAAAGCACTTGTTCCGATTATTCTGACCGATTCGGGAATATCAATCTCAGTCATCGCCGTGTTCATAAACGCTCCGGCTTCAATTATTTCTACGCCCTCAGGTATGTTTATGCTGCCAAGAGAAGTGCAACCTTCAAAAGCATATGCGCCGATTGTTTTGACCGTATCAGGCAAAGTCAGTCCCCTGAGGCCAACACGGTTGCGGAATGCTTCATTGCCGATGCCCGTAACCGTAACTTTAACTCCGTTAAGAGTGAAATACGACGGAATATCAAGATAATATGCGCCTGTATAATCCACAGTAAGCCTTGCATAGTTAACGACAACAGCTTCTCCGTTTTCATTGATTATATATTCAAACGAGCCGTTCTGATTATAAACTACAGGTGCTGTTTCAGAGTTCTTCTTTGTAAGAATCCAATATCCGCTTTCTTCGTCACGCTGCACATCGTAGATATCGGAAATGAAGTCATCCATATACCATCCGTCATCAAAAATATCGGCAGGCAAAGAATATTTAAAAATCAGCTTTTGAGGATAATTGCAATTCAAAAGATCGCTTGTTTCATAAAAAATATTATCCCACTCTATGTTTTCTACATATCCCGGAAAAATGACTGTTTCAAGCGATTTGCTGAAAAGCGAACCTGTAACGGAAATATCCGTCATGCTTTCCGGCACCGTAATTTCGGCTATATCGGTATTAACTATGAACTGATACGGCAATTTTTCAAGCTTAGCAGGCAATTCAAGCTCGGTTATTGCGCAGCTGTCAAAAGCATTTCTGCCAATGCTTGTTACCGTGTCAGGTAAATCGAGTGAAGTCAGCGAATAACAATGGGCAAATGCGTAGCCGCCAATGCTTTTTAAGCCCTCATTAAGCTCAACAGAACGCAGATTTCTGCAATAATAAAAAGCTTTGTCACCTATACTTTTAAGGCTTTGGGGCATATAAATGCTCAAAAGCTTTGTGCATTCCTGAAAAGCTCCTCTGCCTATCGTTTCAACTGTTTTTGGAATTTCAACACTTATCAATTCTTTTCTGCACAAAAATGCGTCATCGCCTATTGCTTTTACGGAGTAATCCTTAAATGTTTCGGGAATAACAACGCTTTCCGCGTTGCCGGTATACTTGATGAACTCGGCATATTTCGAGCCGTCATCGGCGGTCATAATTCTGAAATTAAACTCATCCTCATATATTATTCCGCCCTCTGCTCCTGCCGAAAGAGGCAAAGATGTTATTGCCACAAAAACAGCAATCATAACCGATAATGCTTTATATAATTTTTTGTTCAATTCAATTACCTCCTTCCGTTATAATAAATGAGCAGGAACAGCTTTCATAACTGACGGTTACAAAAACTTCTTTTTTAAAGAATGTTGATTGTTCTTCAAAAGCAACCTGATATTCTTTATCGGTAAGCCTTTTTTCGGTATTATCGCTGTAAACAGCATAAACCGCCATTATAGTTAAATCTATATTATTCAGATCTTCTGCCGTAAAATCAAAATATTCGGGAAAAACAGCATAAACCGAGGTAAGCTTCGGAGTTTCAAGGGTTTCGATAACCCTGACTTCAAGCGTTTTTTCAAATCCGAAAGCTTTGACTGTAACGTTTTCATATTTTGCTTCAGTTGCAAAATCAGGCGATGTTTCAACCGAAAAATCAATGCCGCCTAATTTTTCTTTTGCTCCGCCGCTGTAAAGAGCATAAACTTTTATTCCGTCAGGGCAAAAGCTTTCACCAACGGCATACTCTGTTTTGAACTCAGGCGTTGTTTCAACCTCAATTCCGATTACGGTCTTTTCGGCTTTTGTTGTCGGCTGAGTTGTTTCCTGCAAAGCAGTTACATTAACAGTTGTATTTTCACCGCTCAAAAGCGATGAAATATAAGCTGAAATTTCTTTTATAAAGCTTTCGCTTTCTGTTTTACTGAAAGAAGCAATGCCGAAAAGCAACGCAATAACAGCGCAAACAGCAATTACAGCTTTATATTCACCGCTGTTCTTGCCGGCTATCTTTCTGAAAAATTCTTTGCGTGAAATAACCGGAAGTATATCCTTGCTGCCTGAGCGGATTTCATTAATCGCATCGGCACACTCATCTATAAAATCAAAATCGCATTCGTCGCCTTTTTCAAATTCGGCATCCATAAGCGCTTCAAGATAATCACAAAGTTCATCCGCAATGTTGTTAACAAAATCGGGATGCATAAGAATTTCTTTGTTCAGAGTTATCATCTGTCACCCTCCTTTCTCTTCAATGTTATATTCATAAACCATATCTTTTATTTTGTTTCGCAAGCGGACAAGCCGCATTGACATTGCCGGTCTTGACAGACCCATCATCCGTGCCATTGATTCAACGCTTGTTTTCTCAACATATCGCAGGGTGTATATTTCCTTTTCATCGTCACTTAGCATTGAAACAAGCTTTTGGGCACATTCATCATAGTCAATCAGATTTACACGCTCGCTGTAAACCGAATCAGGCGAACTGACACTCCACGCTTCTTCAAGCGGAACGTTCCGCTTTGCTTCGCTTGCGGCTTTTTGCTTTTGCCGTTTCACAAAATTATCCGCCGTTCGGTAAAGGAATGCCCGCGGCGCTTCAAAGCTTTCACCGCCAAGCAATTTATCGTAAAATACAACGAAGGTTTCCTGAACGCAGTCGTCTGCAGCCTCCCGCGAACCGTCAAGACGGGCAAGACAATAGTTAAAAAGCTTCATCCTGTAATCGTCATAACACTGCTGCAGCAAAGCGTCTGCCGTTTTCTTTTTATCCATTGTCTCACCTCTCCTTCATTAAGTAGTCAATCAGAAACTCAAATGTAACAAAAATATTTTCAAAATTATTATAATCCTTTTTATCCGCCTAAGCAAGGCAAAGAAAAAAGCACACATCCCCCGATGTGTGCTTTTTTTGTTCATTTCTTTTCTCTTTTCGCTTTTGTCCCGTCCGTTAAAATGCAATCATATTGATTACCGTGGTAATTACGAGGAGCGCAACAAGAGAAATTATAAACAAATGAATGCCTTTCTTTGATGATTCGTCTTTGTACATAATTAACTCTCCTTTGCATTTAATTTCCGTTTTATACTGTCCTCTCGTTTAATAAGTGTTGCGTTTTTTGATTTTTGTTGCATTATTTTATAAAAATTTTTTGGATTTTTTATTTTATGAGGTTTTTATGCTGATATAAAGCGGTTTGTTGCGGTAAACCTTATAGCAGGCTTTGTCCGGTTCAAAATTTTCGATGTCTCCGCAGTATTCAAAAATATATGAAGCCTCATTTCGCACGGCAAGCAACACGTAATTATCGTTAAGCTTCATTACTATGCAGTCTTCGCTGAACTCAGGTGTGAAAACACATGGCATGCAATTAATCTGAGAAACAACATTTTTAAGATAAGTTTTATCCAAAACTCTTTTTTCGGCAAATGTTCCGCTGTCATAATAATAAACCGCATCGGGTATTACGGGGTTTCCGATTTTTTCTTCAATGGGTTCAGGCCAGAATACACAAGTCAAAGCAATCAACGCAGTGGCGGCGGCAACTGTGAATATTTTTGCCGCTTTGCCTGCCTTGATTAGCTTGAATATCGCAAAAGCAAGCACCTGAGAAACAAAAAGAGGAACCAAAACAAAAGATGCCCACATTGTAATCATTCCGATTCCGAAATCAGCCGATATTGTAAAAAGAATAAAACAAGCTGAAATTAACACAAATACAGTTACTGCAATAACAGCATATTTTTTGTTTGAAATTCTATAGATCAGGAAAACATTGAACAAAGTAAAAATTATAAGCAGGCCTGACATAATCGCTGTCATATCGCTGTCAAGCAAAAATGTATTTATAATTTCTTCAAACATCGCCGCACCTCCCATAAATCAATCTGTTCTACCTGTATTTTCATTATATCGGCAAAATATGAACTTAAATACAAAATAAAGTTACAATTAAATTACAAAAAACCTGCACAAGTCTTTGCCTGTGCAGGTTTTAAAATTAACCGATAAATTTAATTGTAAGAATCTTCTTGCCTGTGATTTCAAAATCAACAAAACCGTCAGCACCAACAGTAAGAGGAGCAACGTCTTTTTCTTCAAGAGAAACGAGCTTAACCTCTTTCCAAGCTTTGCCTGAATATGCGGGAAGCTCAAATTCAGCAATCTGTCTTTCAACAGGAGACTGAGCCTTTTCAATGGGAGCAATACCGCCGTTGAGACGAATTGAGTTTTTGATTGTCTTGTCGGAGGGGTTGAAGAGTCTAACTACCCAGCCTTCGCCATCTTCGCTCTTCTTGATAGCGCTGAGGTTGAGGTTTTCTTCCTTGAGTTCAAGGAATGAATGAGTAAGAGCGTTTTTGCCGTGAGCTGTGGGAGCAATCTGAGCAGCGGCGCAGTAAAGGTTGAATCTTTCGCTTTCCTGCCATACGTTGCCTTCTTCCCAATCGCCCTTATGAGGCATAAATGCATAGCGGAAGGTGTTAACACCAATGCACTGTGAGCCCTTATCCCAGTCGCTGTAATTCTGCATATCGGAGGTTACGCAAATGCGCAAAGGATATGCTCTGATAAGTGAAAGGTAAAGGGTGTTGCATTCATCGTCTGCTGCTTCATAAGCCTTAAGACCTGTGTTAAGAAGAGCTGCACCGTTAACGCCGTCAGTAAGGTCAACAAAAGAGTTCATAGGATGCTCTGTCATCGGGATTTCATCATAAAGCGAATAATCAGGCTTAGCGATAGGACGCTTGAGAACATCAAACTGACCCTGAGCATAGGAGAATTCCGACTTAATGTTGGTCGGGAATGCAACCTGAAGATAATGGTCTTCGCAGCGGTTGTTGATTGTTGTTTCAATTTCAACAAATCTTGCGCCTTTACGGAGAGTAACAACGCTGTCAATATCAACGGGAAGCTTATGCTCGCTTCTTGATTTTTCGTCAGCGGAACGCTTCTCAGGAAGCATCCAACGCATTGAAATCTTATATGATGTTTCAAACTCACCGTCACGAAGAAGAGTAATAGTTGCTTTTTCGCCGAGAGTTGTGAAAATTTCATTGAATTCGGGCACGAAGTGTTCCCAAGGATTACCGATTTCGCCGCCATCCTTGAAATATCCGAGGTTTTCATAAACCTTGCCTGTTTCCTTATCAACAACGTTGTATGTACCGTTGCTGTTGAAGCTTACTCTCAGATACTCGTTTTCCATAACGTTGTTAGTTTTAAGAAGAGTAACGGGAGTTGTTGCTCTTACATTATATGTGGGACGCATTTTGTAGGTTTTGTAACCCATTGCAGGAATATCCTTAACCTCAACTGCAATAAGGCGCTGTCTTGTGTGAAGAACGTTGGCTGTATCGTTGGGGTTCTGGATAATCTGAGCGTTGTTATCATTTGAAGCGATAACCTGATATTTAAGAGCATTGCCCTCTTCATCAAGAAGCTCAAAGGTGCCGGTTTTCCACTCGGCGGGGATTTCAACTCTGAGGTTAACTGTTTCACTTCTTTTGAACGGTGCAGGGTTGAAAACAACAACTGCAGCATCGTCACGGCTGAATGACTTAAGGTCAATATCACCTGCGATATCCATAAATGCACGTTCAAAAACACAGCTTGAAAGCTCTCTTGACTGTCTGTAACGTGACATAACATCTTCATAAACAACATCTCTGCCGCAAGAACCGATGCTGTCGTGACCGTGGTTCTGAAGAAGGTAGTTATATGAAAGGTCTATGAAATTCTGGGGATAAGGTGCGCCAGCAAATGAAGCAAAAACAGCGAAAGGCTCAGCATAGTTGATGAGTCTTCTTTCTGTGTCAAAGTTTTCCTGCTTGATATATGTTCTTGCTGAAAGAATCCAGCCGCAAAGAATACTTACGCTGCCCTTTGTGTAGGGGTCACGCATTTCGCCTTTAAGAACAGGTGAATTGGGATCAAAGTTATCAATAATGCTCTGTTCCATTTCCTTAAGAGTGCTGTGAAAAACATCTGCATCGGGGAGAGCATCGTTGAGGTCCTTGATAAGCTGAACTTCTCTTGCATCGGGGCAGGATGAGTCGTGGCCCGCTGACCAGAAGCGGTGATTGGTTGTCCAGTCGTTGTTCTGTTCTTCAACAGCCTGCTCTGCTCTTGCCTGGATATTCTCTTTGTGATACTCATAGTAAGGATGGGTATACTGATAGTCAAGCTTCCAGTCACGGTCAATGAGCTTGAAAACACCGTTGTTATCGTTCCATACCATATCACGGTTGTTTTCGTTAGTCTGGTTGAAATAAACGGGTCTCTGAACAACATACCAGATGTTATAACGAGGTCTTTTACCAAGACGTGATGCCCAGATTCTTGAGCCGTCGGGGCTTTCCCAGAAGAATTCTGAACGGGGTGCTTTGTATGTGTTGATACCTCTGTAGAAAGAAGCAAAGTTGATACCGAAGCCTGCGTAAATCTGAGGAAGCTGTGAAATCTGACCCCAGCCGAAAGGTGAATAGCCGGTCTTGCTTACGCCGCCCATTTCCTTTGCCATTTTATGACCGAGAAGAAGGTTACGCACAAGAGCTTCGCTGCCGACTGTAAATTCATCAGGAAGGCAGAACCAGGGGCCGACGGCAATTCTGCCCTCGGAGATATATTTTTTAAGAATCTCTTTCTTTTCAGGATATACTTCAAGATAATCCTGAATGGGCATTGTCTGAGAGTCAAAGTGGAAATGCTTATAGTCGGGATTCTTTTCAAGAATATCAATAAGCATATCAACCATATAGCCAAGCATATGCTGGGTGCGGCGGGCTGAGAAACGCCACTCTCTGTCCCAGTGAGTGTTAGATATAAAATGACATTGGAGCTTTTCTTTGTTATCCATTTTTATTCTCCTTATCCTTTGATAATTTTCATAATTTCGGCAAAGTTGTTGCAGAAGTGAGAACAAACAGCCTTTGTACCGCTGGATTCAATGTTGCCGCCTGCAATACCGATTGTTGTGTAACCGGCAAGGCGAACCGAGCAAGCACCTGCACCGCTGTCTTCAATGCCGATAACTCTGTTTCTGTCAGCAAAAGCTTCGCCAAGGCCGACAATTGAGGTTTCGGAATAAAGCCAGGGATGAGGCTTGGGTGAAAGCTCACCGAGAGTGCCTACGCTGCCCTTGCGGAGCGGAAAACCTGCTGAAATGATTGCATCGTAGAAATCCTTGGGGTCGCCCATTCCGAGGGTGCGGAATGCGGAGAGAATTTCAGGCCAAGCTTTTTCATAAAGGCCTGATGTAACAAGGCCGATTTTAACGCCCATATCCTTAAGCTCAAGGAGGAAGTCCTTGACGCCTTCGGTAGGAGTGAATGCACCTTCCTTGCCTCTGCCTGCCATAATTTCTTCCATTTCTCTGTGTGTATGTTCAAAATAGAAGTTGCGAGCCTTTTCAAGGGATTCGCCGGGGCAGTATTTATCAATGCAATACTGAAGATGTTCCGATACGCTGTGACCCGAAACAAAGGGAAGGTCAGCATCCTCAAGCTCAAACTTTGGGTTACCGAGCATACTTGCAGTGCTCATCTGAATAATCCAGATCCAAAAATCTTCACTGCGAACGGTTGTTCCGTCAAGGTCCATAAGAACAGCGTTAAGAGGATATTCGGTTTTAACGGGATAAACAGGATAATAAACAGGATATGCGATAGCTGATTTAACGCCTGCAAGAGTATGGTTGCCGAATGAAACAAATTCAACTTTCTTATCGCCCGTTGCAACAATACAGTCAACGCCGTTTTTACCGGTTATAAATTTACCGTCTTCTGTTGTTTCAAGAAGATGAAAACCGCTCTCGGGACCGATAAGACCGAGGTCGGGGATGTTTACAGTCTTGTTAAGAATCATTGCCATTTCCTTTCAAATATAAAAATACATCATATTTTAGCACACCTAAACGGATATGTAAATCATAAAATAAAATATTTTCAACTTTATTTTATTGAAATATATGAAAACAGATGATATACTGTTATGTGGTAGATTTTAGTTTTGTTTTAAACTATCAATTTTTATATATGAAAGGACGATGCAAGTTGGCAGAAATCAAAAATTTTGATGCCGTAGCAGCACTTGACGCTATGGACGCCCATGTTGACGACTGGCGCGACGCTACCAAAGGCAAACAAAGAGGTATTTTCTCATTTGACGACGTTGTTAACGTTAAACTCAAAACCCTTAAAAAGAGAATTTACACCGATATCGAATCCATTCCTGCTTGGAAGATGAAGGAATGTATTTATAAGGGTATCGGCGATTATGAATATCTTTATGATGAGTGGAAAGAACTCAACGTAGGCGATAAATGGGGCAACAACGGTTGGAGCGCATTTTTCAAAAACTCCTTTGATATGCCCGAACGTTTCGCGGGTAAAAAAGTTACTCTTAATGTTTATTTCGGCGGTGACTCGCTTCTTTCAATCAACGGCGAACCCTATCAGGGTCTCGACCCGTTCCGCAACAGCGTTCTTCTTTCAGAAAATGCAGTTGCAGGCGAACACTATGATATCGACATTGAGTCATATTATGTATGGCATTCAAACGAATCAACAGTTAAAACTCTTTCATGCTCATTTGTTGGTGTTGTTGACCCCGTAATCGAAGAAGTTTACTGGGATTTCAAGGCAATTTTCAACGCTCTGTTTATGCCTGTTCTTGATACCGGTCTTGCAGAACTCATCAGAGCTGCTCTTAAAGAAGCTTTCACTCACGTTAACTTTGACGTTGACGGCGAAGAATTCAAAGCAGGGCTTCTTAAGGCTCAAAAAGTTCTTAAGGACAAAGTTTATAACAATCCCAACTACAAAACCGAAGGCACTCTTTCACTTGTAGGTAACTCCCACCTTGACATCGTTTTTATGTGGGCTTACAAAGAATATGTCCGCAAGCTCGGCAGAACTCACGCAACAATGCTCAGACTTATGGAGCAGTATCCCGATTTCATTTTCTCTCAGAGCACAGCTCCCACATACATTGAAATGGAAAAACGCTACCCCAACCTTTTCAAACAGGTTAAGCAGCGCATCGAAGAAGGCAGATGGGAATACATCGGTGCAATGTGGGTTGAGCCCGACTGTAACCTTGTTTCAGGTGAATCATTTGTCCGCCAGCTTCTTCACGGCGTAAGATACGCTGAAAAGACCTTTGGCATCACACCCAAAACCTGCTGGGTTCCCGACGTATTCGGTAACGGCTACGCAATGCCTCAGATTCTCAAAAAAGCAGGCGTTGAATTCTTTGTAACTCACAAAATGGGTATCTGGAACGATACCAATCCCTGGCAGTATAACACCTTCTGGTGGGAAGGCCCCGACGGCTCAAAGGTATTCTCAATCGTTCCTCCTACTCACTTTATCGGCACAGTTGAAGCTGACTCGCTCAAGATGAACTGGAAGAAGTACACAGACAAAGCCACTATCGGCGAATCAATGTACTGCTACGGTTGGGGTGACGGCGGCGGCGGTGTTGACACCGAAATGCTTGAATATGCAAAGCGTTATAAGAGCTTCCCCGGTCTGCCTGAAACCAAGCCCAGCAAGATTGAAGATTCACTTGCAAGAATGAAGGCAAAGGCAACCGACACAAACATTCCTACTTGGAAAGATGAACTTTACCTTGAAGAGCACAGAGGCGTTCACACAACAAAGGCTCTTCTTAAAAAGCTTAACAGATACAGCGAAAATCTCTACCGTCAGGCTGAAATCTTCGCAAGCATCGCAATGCAGTACGGTTATGAGTATCCTCTTGAAAAGCTTAACGAAGGCTGGCAGATGATCCTCACCAACCAGTTCCACGATTCACTCCCCGGCTCACATATTACCGAAGTTTTCGGCGACCTTTGCGCTATCTATGATGATATCATCGCAATCGGCGAAAGTGTTCGTAACGAAGCTCTCAACGTTATTGCGGGCAACGCTAACGGCGAAGCTAAATACGGCAAGCCCTTTGCTCTTTTCAACTCGCTCGGCACAGCCGCAACCTCAAAGGTTGAGCTTCCCTATAAGGATGTTGAAATCTTTGATGCTGAAGGCAATAAGGTTCCTGCTCAGGCTTACACAAAGCTTGACGGCACAAAGGTTCTTGTTTTTGTTGCCAAGGATGTTCCTGCTGTAGGCTATAAGATTTATTACACTAAGGAAGCTGCTGTTGCAGAGGCTAAGGCTCTTGACAGTGCTGACATTGAAAACGCAAACTTCAGCCTTAAGTTTGACGCTGCTGCTGAACTTGTTTCAATCTTTGACAAGAAGAACAACAGAGAAGTTCTTGAAGGCAAGGGTAACGTATTCCGCATTTACGAAGACCTTCCCGGTAAATACGATGCTTGGGATATCGTTGCAACATACACTGACCGTGAATTTGAAACAGAAGCCGGCAAGGTTGAAAGCGTTGTAAGCGGTGATGTATTCACTTGTGTAACAATCGCAAAGAACATTATGAAGTCAACCCTCAAGCAGAATATCATTCTTTACAATGAGCTTGACAGAATTGATTTTGACACATTTATCAGCTGGCACGAGCAGGAAAAACTCCTCAAAGTTGGTTTTGATGTTGATATCAAGGCTCAGAAATTCACAAGAGATATTGCTTACGCTACAATTGAAAGCTCCAACTACCGTCACAACCCCTATGATAAGGCAAAGTTTGAAGTTTCAGCTCATAACTTCATTGATATGTCTGAAGACGGTTACGGCCTCACAATTCTCAATGACTGCAAGTACGGATATGAGGTTAACGAGCAGAGAATGATTATCACTCTCCTCAAAGCTCCGATGAACCCCGACCCGAAATCAGACAGAGGCGACCATTACTTCACATATTCACTCTATCCCCATGCAGGCGGATGGAAAGATGCCGAAACTCTTGTAAGAGGCCTCGAAATCAACAACCCGATGCTTCCCGTTGAAATTTCAGAAAACGCAAACGGTGCAGACAGTGCATCATTCATCAGCGTTGACGGCAAAAACGTTACTCTTGAAGCTGTTAAGAAATGCGAAGACGAGGATGCTTACATCGTACGTTTTGTTGAAAAAGCAGGCAGAAGAACAGCTGTTAAAGTTGACTTCTTTGCTGAAATCGCAAGCGTTGCCGAATGTAACCTTCTTGAACGTGAAGACGTTGCAGCTGACATTGCAGACGGCAAGACCATGAACTTTGAAATCAAGCCCTTTGAAATTAAGTGCTACAAAGTTAAGGTTAAATAATCAAACATAACAAATAAACCCGATGGAAAATTCCATCGGGTTTTTAGTTTATGCAGGGATATTTACATCGTAAACTTTAGTAGCATTGAAAAGCTGCTTAAAGAAAGCGATTATCTTCTGGAAGAAACCTGCTTTAGCTGTTACTGTAACAGTATCGCTTGAAACAACCTTTTTCTCTGAATCACATACTGAAGCTTTAAACTCTGTGATGCCGCTTGCTTTGGGAGTGATTATACAGGTGTTGTCATCGCGCTGAGTGTATGAAAAATAATTGTTATCAGCTGTCCAGATAACACTGCCGCCCTGGGGGATTTTGCTCTTGTCAACGTGAAGAACAAGAGAATCGCCGTAGCTTACTGTGTAAACAGAGGGTGGGATAATAATATCTTCTGACGAATTTGAATCCGAGGGTTTTGTTGTTGGAACATCCTGAGGAATTCTCGTTGAACCTTCAGGATTTGTAATAGGTTCAATCGGTTTTTCCGTGAATTCAACCGGCTTTGTTGTTTCAATTGGCTTGGTCGTTTCAACGGGTTTTGTAGTCTCTACAGGTTTTGTCGTTTCAACAGGCTTTGTTGTTGACTCAGGAGCATTAACAGTAACAGTAAACGAAGTTGCTTTTCCGTTATAAGTTACACTTACATTTTTAGTACCTGCTGATGAAAGATTGGGGGTTGAGCAAGTAAATCCGCTTGAAATGATTTCGCTTGTTGAATCGGAATAGGTAACTTTAATCTTAAGACCGTCTGCAGAAAATGTTTCGCCAACATTATAAACGGTTTTTGAGGGAAGACTTGCAATTGATATTGAAGAAATCTTTTTAACCGCAGTAATGCCGTAAAACTCATAGAACTTGCTATTCAGAGCGTTAACTGTTTCATCGCCGTTATATCCCGAAAAACTCACATGGGTAGAATTGGAAACAAAAGCAATAACAGGAGTTGCGATACTGGAACCGTACTCTTCTATAACAAACTGAGGAAAACCGTTTGCAGTTGCCATATCAACCGCATAAATTGTTCGGTCATAATCTTTCATCCATTTGGCAACAACATTGTTGCCGATATAATTACAGTTAAAGCAACCGTTCTTGTAAAGCATAACAATAAACTTTGCACCGCTGTTATACTTTGCATCAAGATCAGAAACAGAAACCTTAACAAAATTTTTATTTTCAGTATAATCCTCTGCTGCGAAAGCGGGTGACATTGCAGCAAAAGCAAAAACAAAAACAAAAATTAAGGCAAGAACTTTTTGTGTTGTTTTCATTTTAACAACTCCTCATATTAAAATACAGGAACTAATTTAAACAAAAAACCGCCCGAGATTGCATCGGACGGTTTTTACCATTGAGGTTTAATTATTTAATTTCAACCTTTGCGCCAACTTCTTCAAGCTTAGCCTTCATAGCTTCAGCGTCATCCTTTGAAACGCCTTCCTTGAGAGCCTTGGGAGCACCGTCAACAACAGCCTTAGCTTCAACAAGGCCAAGACCTGTGATTTCACGAACAGCCTTGATAACCTTAACCTTTTCTGAACCAACTTCAGCAAGGATAACGTCAAATTCTGTCTTTTCTTCAGCAGCAGCAGCGCCACCTTCAGCAGGAGCAGCAACAGCTACAGCAGCAGCAGCGGAAACGCCGAATTCCTCTTCTACAGCGTGAACGAGCTCTGAAAGCTCAAGAACGGTAAGAACTTTGAGTTCTTCAATGATAGCAGTAATTTTTTCTGATGCCATTTTATTTTTCCTCCAAATTTAAATAGATTTTAATTTAATAAGATTTAATTATGCTTCTGCGGGAGCTTCTTCAGCTGCAGGAGCTTCGCCTGACTTGTCAACAATAGCCTGAACAGCACGGGCGAAAGATGCGATAGGAGCGTTGAATGCGTTGCAAACAGTTGCAAGCAATACATCTCTTGTGGGAAGCTTTGCGAGTGAATCAATTGTTGCTGCATCAACAACTGCACCGTCAAGATAACCGCTCTTTACGGAGAAGTTCTTGTGAGTGTCAGCAAACTTTGAAAGGATTCTTGCAGCAGCTGTGTGATCGTCGGGGCTGATTGCGATAGCGGTTGTGCCTTCAAGAACGTTGCAAAGGTCATCAAGACCTGCTTCTTTAGCAGCAAAACCAAGGAGAGTGTTCTTAACTACGGTGTACTTAACGCCTGCTTCACGAAGATCCTTACGGAGCTTTGTATCATCAGCAACGTTGATACCCTTATAGTCAACAACAACGCCTGCAACAGAGCCTTTGAGCTGATCAACAAGATCTGCAACAACCTGCTTTTTCTGTTCTAAAACTTTTGCGCTGGGCATATTTTCACCTCCATGGATTAAATACACAAATTAAAAGCCCTTTCCGCAAACCGCAGAAAGGGCGTAAACATACTAAGTATTATTAAGTATGCATCCTCTCTCGGCAGGCGGTTTAAAACCTTTATGCGAAAAGCACCTGCTGTCTTAAAAAGAACAGCTTAAATATGATAGCACACAAAAACGTGCTTGTCAAGTCTTTTTTAAAATTATGCCTGAGTTGCTGTGCCAACCTTGTTGGGATTAACTCTGATGCCAGGGCCCATAGTTGTAGCAAGTGTGCAGGAACGGATATACTGACCCTTTGCTGCTGCAGGCTTAGCCTTAATAACAGCATCAAGAAGGGTGTTGAAGTTTTCAGCAAGCTTTTCAGCGCCGAATGAAGCCTTACCGATGGGGCAGTGAATGATGTTTGTCTTATCAAGACGGTATTCAATCTTACCTGCCTTAGCTTCTGTAACAGCCTTAGCTACGTCAGGAGTAACTGTGCCTGCCTTGGGGCTGGGCATAAGACCGCGGGGACCGAGAACCTTACCAAGACGGCCAACAAGACCCATCATGTTAGGTGCTGCGATACAAACGTCAAAATCCATAAAGCCTTCGCCCTGAATCTTAGCAACAAGATCTTCAGCGCCAACAACTTCTGCACCTGCAGCTGCAGCTGCATCAGCATCTGCGCCCTTAGCAAAAACTGCAACTCTTACAGTACGGCCTGTACCGTTGGGGAGAACAACAGCGCCTCTAACCTGCTGGTCAGCGTGACGTGAGTCAACACCCAGACGAACGTGAACTTCAACTGTTTCGTCAAATTTTGCGCTTGCTGTCTTAACAGCAAGTTCAAGTGCATCAGCGGGATCGTAGAGAGTTGCTCTGTCTACAAGCTTTGCACTTTCAATATATTTCTTTCCGTGTTTCATGTTAATTTTTCCTCCCAATCATGTGGTTAAATCGGATTTTTCCTCCCACAGGTTTGCAAATTAGTCAACAACAGTAACGCCCATGCTGCGAGCTGTGCCTGCAACCATGCTCATAGCTGCTTCAACTGAAGCTGCGTTATGGTCAGGCATCTTCTGCTCAGCAATCTTGCGAACCTGTTCGCTTGTGATTGTTGCAACCTTGGTCTTGTTGGGAACGCCCGAACCGCTTTCAATACCGCAAGCTTTCTTAATAAGAACGGCAGCGGGCGGGGTCTTTGTGATGAATGTGAATGTGCGGTCTGCATAAACTGTGATAACAACAGGGATGATAAGACCCATGTCGTTCTTGGTGCGCTCATTGAATTCCTTGGTGAAGGACATAATGTTAACACCGTGCTGACCGAGTGCAGGACCTACAGGGGGAGCCGGAGTGGCCTTGCCTGCGGGAATCTGTAACTTAATTAAGCCGACAACTTTCTGTGCCATAATTAATAACCTCCATAAAATGTGGTAAATTGCGGAGCATGTTTGATTTTGCTCCTCCCACGAAGCCGCACGCACAGCGCGTGTGACTGCACCGTTAAGGCGCTAAATTTGAAAGGGTAAAACCCTCAAATTACCGTGAATTATTCGGCAAGCTCAACCTGGTCAAGCTCAAGCTCAACTGTTGTTTCTTTGCCAAAGAGTGCGGAAACCGTAACTTTAACCATATTGTTGTCAACGTCGATTTCCTCAACAACTCCCGTGAATCCGTCAAAAATTTCATCAATGATGTTAACGGTATCGCCAACAGCGTATGAAACTTCAACAACTCTCTTTTCGACTCCGAGCCTGATAACTTCTTCGTCGGTAAGGGGAATTGCTTTGTTTTCAGGACCGACAAAACCCGTAACGCCTCTTGTGTTTCTGATAAGAAGCCATGCCTCATCACTCATTGCGGGGCGATTGTCCTTATCGGGTGAAACAGCAACCTTAACAAGAACATAGCCGGGGAAAAGCTTACGCTCAACCTCTTTTTTCTTTTCAGCGTCAACCACTGTTTCGGTTGGGATTTTCACTTCGAGTATCTGATCCTGCATTTTGCGGTTTTCAACCATTTTTTCAATGTTGGTTGCAACCTTGTTTTCATAACCTGAATAGGTATGAACAACATACCACCTTGTTTCAACGGACATTTTTATCCCTCCCGGTGTTTAACCTAAGAGATTCTGCCCTGATGAAATCATTGCAGTAACAGCGTCTGTTGCTGTTTCAGCCTGGCTTGCAAGATTCTTGGCAGCATCCTGAAGGAGCGAAATACCCTTTGAAAGAAGAGTATCAATACCAAAAATAACAAGGCCGCAAACTGCGACTACAGCGAGAACGATCAAGGTGGACTTTAAAACTGTTTTTGCTCCGGGCCATGTAATCTTTTTGATTTCGCCCTTGAGATCTTTGCAGAACTTTTTAATTGCCTTGCCGGCTCTTACAAAAACGTTACCGTTAGGGTTGGCAGGCTTCTTTTCCTTCTTCTTGTCAGCGGCGGCAACTTTTTCTGCAGCTTGGGAAACTTCCTTTTTAGCCATAGGTTAATCCTCCCGCTTATTTAGATTCTTTGTGAAGGGTGTGTTTCCTGCAGAAACGGCAATACTTGTTCATTTCCATTCTGTCAGGAGTGTTCTGCTTGTTTTTCATTGTGTTGTAATTGCGTTGTTTGCATTCGGTGCAAGAAAGAGTAATCTTAACTCTTTTACCGTTAGCAGCCATGTGCGGCACCTCCATTTAATCGGAATTTTTAGCCCTGTGCCGAGCTTATCAGGCAGCCCAAAACAGAGCTTAGGCCTCCCTCTGCGTAACTTCTGAAAATTGGGCACAAAAAAAGAACCCTTCTGCAGAGGTAGAAATATAATAACACATACTCCCCTGTCAGTCAAGAACTTTTTTTGAAAATTTCATTTTTAGTTAAAGCAAACCAATTGCCGTCACAAATACATTAATATATATTGTATATGATGTGCAATATAATGCTGATTGGCAAATATATATAGCCGAAAAATTTTTATAAAACTCCTTTAAAATATAAACCTCTTGTAAATTCTGCCTGAGGTTTTTCGCAATTTTTGAAGCTTCTTATAATTTCTTTGCAGTTTTCTTGAGTCTCATTTGTAAAATACAGTAATGTATAATCAACATTGCGTATTTCATTCAACTTATCGGCAACCCACAAAGGCCTCGAGTTCAGAATAATACTGCATCCGTTTTTACACAAAACAGGGAATTCAACATTCATTCTGTCAACAAGAACACTGTTTGAACCGCATTCGGCGCAGCTTATCTGATTTTTTATCGGGCAATTTCTTGTAAGCATAAGCGGTATTCTGCCGTAAGCCATAACCCCTCTCGGAATATCGCCGCCCAGTGCAGCCGCTTGCGAAAGACTGAGCTCACAGGAAAGCAAACAGTCCGTTGCTCCGATATTTTGCAACTCTTCAAGCGAACAGGAATTAAATATATTCATTCCGAATCCCGTTGTAAAAGATATGTCGGCTTCTTTTGCAATGCCTACTCCGTCAAGGTTGCAAACCCACGCAAGCGAAATACCGTGCGATTTAAGTCTTTCAAGCTCTTTAACATAATTTGCGGAGTTTGAAAAAACTGCAGAAGGAATCTCAGCGGCAACCTCAATACCCAATGCCAGCATTTTTTTTACAGTTTCTCCGCTTGTTTCGAGCGGAACAATCGCCCTTGTGATTCCGTCAAGCTTGTCAGGTATCTGTTCCTCTTTGAAAAATCTGACGTGAATTTTTGCGCAGGCAGCAGAATGGCGATTAAATGTTTGATTATAACAATCAACTGCTTTCTTTTCGGCAAATGCTATTTCTTTTTCAAGAGCTGAAAGAACATCTCGCCTTAGTGCGTTCAATTCCCCTGCCGAAACAAAAAGCCCGTCATCAAGCTCTGCCTTTATCTTATCGGCATAAAACTGAGTTCCGCCGCATTTTGATATTCTTTCCGAAACCTCATCGGCAGTAACAGCTCGGTTAAGTGCCTTCTGAGGCAGAGAAGCTCTCGAAACAGCCTTTTTATCCAATGCCGATGCAACAAGTTTTATCGGTTCATCTTTTTTTATTGTAAGTTCAAAATCAACTTTGATAAGAGGGTTTTCTTTTTCGTAAAGCTTTTGCAATCCGCTCAACACGCCCGAAGCCTGCTCAACATCTTCTTTGCGCCTGATGCCGAACATCTCTTTGCCGAGCTTGCCTTCAAAATAGCCTTTTGTGAAGCCGGAACGTGAAAAAACCGCCTGAAGCGACTGGTTGAGCTCTTTATTCTCAACTGAATTAACGCTGTTTTTGCAAGCGGTAACCGCTGCAGCAACATATTCGGGACGTTTCATTCTGCCTTCTATTTTAAACGAACATATTCCTGCTTTTTCAAGGCGGCCAAGCTCATCAACAAGCGACAAATCTTTAAGACTCAGATTGCTGCCGCCTTTTGAATTAACGCCAAACGGCAAACGGCAAGGCTGAGCACAAAGCCCCCTGTTGCCGCTTCTTCCGCCAAGAATCGAGCTCATAAGGCATTGACCCGAAACGCACATACAAAGTGCACCGTGAACAAAATATTCAAGCTCCATATCGGTTTGCGATGAAATTGCTTTAATCTCTTTTTCCGAAAGCTCTCTTGGCAAAACAGCTCTTGAAAAGCCAAGCTTTTCAAGCTCTTTTATTCCTTCAATGCTCTGCACCGACATTTGTGTTGAAGCGTGCATCGGCATAGACGAAGAGACCCGGCGCACTATGGCGGCGAGTCCTAAATCCTGCAAAATCAAAGCATCAACATTAGCGTTGCAAGCCGCTTTGATTGCTTCATATGCTGTTTCAAGCTCCGAATCACTGACAAGAGTGTTCAATGCAAGATAAACCTTTACATTTCTTGCATGGCAATATTCAACTGCCTTAACAAGCTCTTCATCCGAAAAGTTGGCTGCATTCCGCCTGGCATTGAGCAACTTTGTGCCAAGATAAACGGCATTTGCTCCGCATCTGACAGCGGCAACCAACGAATCAAAGCTGCCCGCAGGTGCAAGGATTTCAGCAGACATTATTTAGCTGCCTTTAAAGCTGCAAGTTCTTTGCTGAGTCTTTCAGCTTCACGTCTTGAAATTTCAACATCCGTTCTTGCTCTTGCTGCATCTTCAAGATATTCCTGAATCTGGCATCTGAGGTTTTCAGCGGTGCCTTCGCACTTTTTAGCCGCATCTGCATATTCAAGAGCAATTACGATTGCTGCCTGAGTAACGGAAATTCTTGAGTTGCTCTGCATAAGCTCTGTGATCTTTTTATCAAGCTCGGCACCAAGCTGAGCAACATAATCAAGATCATCATCTGTTGAAATGTTGTAAACTTCGTTAGCAATCTTAAGTTTGATTTTTTCCATTATTTTCACTCCAGAAATCATTTTCTTTTTTATTATACAACATTTATTTTAATGAATAAAGATATTTTTCAAAAATTTTTGCGGTATTTTATCACAGCATTGATAACAGCAAAAAAATATGCTATAATTCGGTTATTGAAAGGACGGTGCACTATGAAAAAAACAGTCTCGGTTTTTACCGCTTTTATTATAACGCTTTCGCTTTTTGCGTGCTCTTCAAAGCCCAAAGCGGC
The DNA here is from genome assembly GCA_045590675.1 of Acutalibacteraceae bacterium. GTDB lineage: Bacteria > Bacillota > Clostridia > Oscillospirales > Acutalibacteraceae > CAG-177. The sequence continues at coordinate 9,858 of JAZNRJ010000043.1, read as the reverse complement.
ACTAACAATTGAAAAAACGGAAATAAGCGAAGAGATTTACGCCTATTTCCTTGATAAAGTTACGGCCAATCCCGGTCAATATTCTCTTGATGAAAAAGCATCAAAAGAAGACCTTTGCGCCGCCGCGACAAAAGAATGCAGTATTTATACCGCCATTAATACCGAATTCCGTGATATGGGTCTTAATCTGAGTGCTGCCGAAAAAGCTGAAATATCGGCAACCGTAAACAATCTTTGGCTGCGTTCGGAAAAACATTATAAATCAATCGGCGTTTCAAAGCAAACTTTGAATAAAGCTCAAACTGCCGAAGCTTACGAAAAAGCAATTTTTTCAGCAAAATACGACAAAGGTCCCGGCAACGCTTCAGCTGAAGCAAAAATTAAAGATTATTTTTATTCCAATTATATCAGTTTTCAGACCGTCTGTGCATATTTCACTTCTCCCGACGGTTCAACGCCTCTGACTCAGCTTCAAAAAAACGAGCTTGTTGCTCTTTTTAAAACCTTTGCTTCCGATAAATCCACCGAAACAGAATTTGCCGATACTCTTACTGCGGCAGGTTACACTTCGTCAGGCTCCGTTCTTTTAAAGAAAGGTTCTGACGGTTATCCGGAAGGATTTTACGAAAAAGCCGTTGTTCAGGCTCCCGGCACGGTTCAGATAATTGAGTTTGATGACTGTGTTTTTGCGGTATATAAAGAAGACCTCAAGGATAAAGGAGAAGCTATATATTCCAACTACCGTTCCGCCTGTATCAGCGATCTTTATTCCGCCGAACAAGAAGCTTATATTGAATCCCGAATATCGGAATATAAAGTAGCCGAAAACGGTTCTGTTATTTCGGATGTTTATGAAAAAATCATTGAAAAATAAGGTTAAAGCCACCCTCGAAAATCGTTAGGGTGGCTGTTTTTTATTTCATTGAAACATATTCCTTTGTTATTAGCAGCATTAACAGCAATGCGATTATCATTGGTAAGTTTATCAGATATGATTTCCACATTTTGCCCTTTGAAAGAGCAACAAACTTTTGCGGTCTTTTGAATTTTCTTTTTGCAACCACAAATACCAATCCGCAAGCAAGCGAAAAAACATACATAACACCGGTGATAAGCAGATAAGCAAAATTAAGTTTTTCGGCATCGGTAATATCCTGCATCATAAACTCAACGGCAACAGAGTAAAGATTGTTTATAAAATGGATAGCAACGCCTGTCCATATGCTGTCCGTTGCACAAACAGCATAACCGAGACCTATTCCTGCTATGAAAGCAAAAGGAGCCTGAATAAGATTGCCGTGAAGCACGGCAAAAACAACGGCAGAGGCAACAATGGCAAATCTGTCGCCATATTTTCTCAGCGGCATCATAACCGCACCTCTGATTGCAAATTCCTCAACCAAAGCAGGCACAACAGCAACCGAAAGAGTATATATTATCCTTGAAACAGGATCAGCCGGTTTAAGAAATTCCGGCGATGAAAGCTCAACACCCGTTTCATTCATAAGATTAACAAAAATACCGGTTACGTAATTTCCCACAAGGCAAACAAAAACACCAAAGCCGACTGCCGTTACCGCAAACGGGAGGCTGTTAGGCTTATCAAAAACAAAAGCTTGTGTTTTTGTTCTCTTTGCTGAAAAAACACCGCAAACTGCAAACGGCAAAACAAGGGTAAAGATTGATAAAACCATATTAACCGCACTTTGAAACAGCGGCACCTGATTATATAACTGAAGCAAAGACGGAAATGTTACCAGAACCGTCGAAATAAGATTCTGAATAACAACATAACCGATTATCGCCAAAGCCGCACTTTTGCCAAGGCTCTTTAATTCTCTTTTTTCAAGTTCAGCCTGATAATGCATTTCATAAGGTATAAAATTTGTATAAGAATTCAATATTATCCCTCTTTTGGTTAAATTTACAAATATTATTGTTAATTATACAGTAAATTTCTATACCTTACAAGCCTAAATAAGTTAACTAAATGTTAAAAATTTATTGTAATAATTCTTTTTTTGGTGTAAAATTATAAAGTATACTTTTTTCGGAGGTATTTATGGCTACTAAAAAAATTACAAAAAAACAGCTTGAAGGAATGATTTCTTCAAAGCTTTCACATCTTTTCGGTGTTTCTCCTGAAGACGCAACAAACGAACAGTTTTACAGGGTTCTTTCAACCATCGCAAGGGACGAAGTAAGGCAGTCACGCAGAGCCTTTGACGCCGTTTCAAAAGAAAACGGTCAGAAAAAGGTTTATTATCTCTGCATGGAATTCCTTATGGGCAGAACTCTCAAGAACACTCTTTATAACCTTAATTTGACCGAAACCGCACGCTCAGCTCTTAAAACTTTCGGTGTTAAGCTTGATAAGCTTTATGACTGTGAACCCGATGCAGGTCTCGGCAACGGCGGCCTCGGCAGACTTGCCGCCTGCTACCTTGATGCGCTTGCAAATCAGGGTTACAAAGGAATGGGATATTCCATTCTCTATGAATACGGTATTTTTAAGCAGAAAATTATTGACGGTTGGCAGACAGAAATGCCCGATTTTTGGCTCCCCGGCGGTGAAGTATGGCTTGTTCCCAGAGAAGACAAAACCGTTGAGGTTAAGTTTGAAGGCTCGGTTGTTGATGCATGGGATGAGGCTTATCACCACGTTGAGCTTGTGGGCTGTAAAACCGTTAAAGCTGTTCCCTATGATATGATGGTCGCCGGCAAAGACGGCAAAAGTGCCGCTGTTCTGCGCCTTTGGTCAGCAAAGGTTGACGGTATCAATATGGCAATGTTCAACCAGGGCGATTATATGAGAGCAATGGAAGAAAAGGCTATGGCCGAAGTTATCAGCAAGGTCCTTTATCCTTCAGATAACCATCAGGAAGGCAAGAGCCTCCGTCTGCGTCAGCAGTACTTCCTTGTTTCAGCATCAATTCAGGATATTGTTGCAAGACATCTGACCGAGTTCGGCTCAATGGATAATTTTGCAGAAATGAACGCAATTCACATCAACGATACTCACCCCACTATGGCTATCCCCGAGCTTATGCGAATTATGCTTGACGAGTGCGGCTACGGCTGGGATGATGCTTTCTCAATTGTTGAAAAGGTTTGCGCTTACACTAACCACACAGTTATGGCAGAAGCTCTTGAATGCTGGAGCGAAGACCTCTTCAGCCGCCTTCTGCCCAGAATATATCAGATTGTTAAAGAAATTGATAACCGTTTCAGAAAAAAAATCTGGGATGCAACGCTTGATGCAGGCAGAGTTGAAAGAATGGCTGTTGTTTCAAACGGAGCTATCAGAATGGCTAACCTCTGCGTTGCCGTTTGCCACAAGGTTAACGGCGTTTCGGCTCTTCACAGCCAGATTCTCAAGGACAGCGTGTTCAACGATTTCTATACTCTCGAACCGGAAAAATTCACCAACGTTACAAACGGCATTGCTCACCGCAGATGGCTTTGCCAGGCTAATCCCAGACTCACAGGCTTCCTGACCGACCTTATAGGCGGCGAGTTTGTTTATAACGGCGATGAACTTCTTAAGCTGCGCGAATATGCAGATGATGCTCAGGTGCTCACAAAATTGCGTGAAATCAAAACAGCCAACAAAAAGGATTTTGCCGCTATTGTTAAGGCTAAAACCGGCATTTCACTTGACCCCTCATCAATCTTTGACGTTCAGGTCAAGAGACTTCACGAGTATAAGCGTCAGCATCTTAACGCTCTTAACATTCTTGCAAAGTACCTTGAAATCAAAGCTAATCCCAACGGCAATTACACTCCCCACACCTATATCTTCGGTGCAAAGGCCGCTTCGGGCTACTATATGGCAAAGAAAATTATTGAATTTATCTGTGCCCTTGCTAATCTTATCAACAATGACCCTGATGTAAAGGGCCTTCTCAAAGTTGTTTATATGGAAGATTACAACGTTACAATGGCAGAAGCTCTTATGCCCGCCGCCGACATCAGCGAGCAGATTTCTCTCGCAGGCACAGAAGCCAGCGGCACAGGCAATATGAAGCTTATGATAAACGGTGCAGTAACCCTCGGCACAATGGACGGTGCTAACGTTGAAATTCATCAGGCGGTAGGCAAGGATAACATCCTTATCTTCGGTATGAATGCAAAAGAGGTTGAAGAGCTTAAAAAATCCGGCTATTCACCTATGAATTATTATAACAACAATGCAGAAATCAACGCTGCCGTTAACTTTATCGGCAAAGGAATCGGCGGTAAGCAGTTCCCTGAAATCAATTCAACCTATATCAACCATGACCCCTATATGGTTCTCGCCGACTTCTCGGATTACAGAAGAGTTCAAAAGCTTGCTGAAGAAATCTGGCAGGATACCGCCCGTTGGGATAAGATGTCACTTATGAACATCTCCGGTGCAGGTGTTTTTGCCGCTGACAGAGCAATCAACGAATATGCTCAAAACATCTGGGGCGTTGAACAGATTAAATTAAGATAAAATGAATGATTTTGATTTTATGCTGCTCGCTCTTGAACAGGCAAAGCTTTCGGCTGCTGAGCTTGAAGTCCCTGTGGGTGCGGTTATCACAAAAAACGGCGAAGTTGTTTCAGTTGGCAGAAACCGCCGCGAAAACGGTAAAAATGCTCTTGCTCATGCCGAAATTGAGGCAATTGACCTTGCGTGCAAAAAGCTTGGCGGCTGGCGGCTCTGGGAATGTGAAATGTTTGTTACCCTTGAGCCCTGCCCGATGTGCACGGGAGCAATAATCAACTCCCGAATCCGCCGCCTTGTTTACGGAGCAAGCGATTATAAGGCAGGTTCGTGCGGTTCGGTTGTTAATCTTTTTGACTTGCCTTATAACCATAAGCCCGAAGTTGTTTCAGGTTTTATGGCAGAGGAATGCTCTTCGATTCTCAGCGATTTTTTTGCAAATCTCAGGAGAATGAAAAATGAAAAATAAACGTTTGGCTTATTTTTTGGTTTTTATTGCATTGTTTGTGATTGAAGTGATTATAGCACTCTTTGTCCGCGACAGCTTTATTCGTCCTTTTTTAGGCGATGTTCTTGTTGTGGCACTTATCGCCTCGTTTATGCGAATTATTTTTCCGAAAAAGCCACAACTGTTACCGATTTATGCAACGCTTTTTGCTTTTGCAGTTGAAATTTTGCAATATTTTGATATTGTTTTGCTTCTGGGGCTTTCAGACAATCCCGTTATTTCAACCGTCATCGGCAGAACCTTTGATTTTTCAGATTTAATTTGTTACCTTATAGGCGGTTTGCTGTTTTTAATTACCGAAATTATGCTTTCAAAAATAACTTCCTCCCGGGAGAAATCAGATGGATAGAATTCTTTTTATTTTGGAAATCATCGGCACCGTTGCATTTGCAATAACCGGTGTGATAACGGCAATTGAAAAAAAGCTGGATATTCTCGGTGCAATCGTTCTCGGTGCGGTAACCGCTGTCGGCGGCGGTATTTTGAGAGATATAATTCTCGGCTATCTTCCGCCATCAGCTTTCCGCAACCCCATTTACGCTTTGACCGCGATTGTTACTTCAATTGCAGTTTTTATAATTGCATATTTTCTTGGTGAAAGAATCAAAGCTCATTTTGATGTTTATTCGCAGATAATCAACATATTTGATTCAATAGGCCTTGCAGTTTTTACAATCGCAGGTGTAAACAGTGCTTATGAACACGGTTTCGGTGAAAATGCATTTCTGACAATTTTTGTTGCAATTCTTACCGGCGTGGGCGGCGGCATTCTGCGCGACATTATGGCGCGAAGAATACCCACTGTTCTGAGAAAAAGAGTTTATGCCCTTGCAGCAATAATCGGTGCAGGCATATATTACGCATTGCTCAATTTCAGCCTTTGTTCTGAAATTGCTGCCGTTGTTATCGGCGCCGGAGCAGTTTTACTGATAAGAATACTTGCAACTGTTTTTCATTGGAATTTGCCGTCAATCAGAAATTTATCGGATAACAAATAATTTATGCAGCCCGGTTTTAAAGAAAACCGAGCTGCTTTAATTTTAAAAAATACAAAAAGGCAATGTCGATTGCCAAAAGAAAAACCGTTTGCCACAACTGAACAGTTTTTTCATCCAAGTTTACCAACTCCATCAAACATATTACTTATATTTTGATAAAAACAAAATAACAAATTCTCTTATTTGAAACACAACATATGGATAAAACCTCAAATTTCGTCACTATCAACAAAAATATTTTATCAATGTAGAAAAAAAGTTGTTGACAAAATTCATAAAGTAGCTTATTATTAAATGCAAGAGTATAGAAAGGGTTGTGCAATGCCTTATAATCCTAAAGAAAATTTGACCGAAGAAGAGCTTGTTATTCTCGCCGCCAACGGTGATGATGAATCTATGGCCCGTTTGATTGCCGCGGTAACCCCCGTAGCCAAAGCCAAAGCTTCAAAGTATTCCGGTCCGAGAATCCCTGACGAAGATTTAACTCAGGAAGGTATGCTCGGTTTTCTTGATGCGGTTAAAAGCTTTGATGCTGAAAAAGGCGTTCCTTTTAAAGCGTATGCTGAAATCTGTATAAACAACCGTATACTCTCAGCACTCAGATTCCACAACAACAAAAACAATCTTGCCCTTTCAAACGCAGTTTCGATTGACGAAAGCGGTTATGACCCTGTCATCCATTCAACCGACCCTGCCAATATATTCAGCGGCAAAGAAAATTCAGAAGTTATTCTGAACATAATTAAAAACGAACTTTCCGAATTTGAAAAACAAGTTATAAAGCGTCACCTTGCAGGGGAATCCTATTCCCAAATCGCCTCCGCCTTAAACCGCAGCGAAAAATCTGTTGACAACGCTTTGCAAAGAATCAGGAAGAAGATTCGTTCAAAAATGTAACCGACTCCCCTTCAGGGAGTTAAGATATGCCCCCGTAGCTTAAAGAATAGCGTTGTTAATCAAAGACGACGGTGCAATTCCGTCCAAGGGCGAAAAAAATTTTTCAAGCGAGGTTAAAATCATGTACGAAGACAAAACTCTCATCTGTAAGGAATGTGGCAACGAATTCACATTTACAGCCGGCGAACAGGAGTTCTACGCTGAAAAAGGATTCGTAAACGAGCCCCAGCGCTGCAAGGCTTGCCGTGATGCACGCAAGAATGCAACCCGTGGCGAGCGTGAGTGGTTTGAAGCAACCTGTGATTCCTGCGGTGGAGTTGCAAAGGTTCCCTTTAAGCCGCGTGAGGACAGACCTGTTTACTGCAGCGAATGCTTTGCAAAGAAGCAGGAAGAAGCATAATCCCATTTAAATTTATGCTCATCCGAGCCCCCTTATCACAAGGGGGCTTTTAATTTAGTTCTGAGATGCAAAAATCCCCGTACCAAAACGGTACGGGGATAATTTTGTTTATGCCTTTTTCTTTGCAATTGCTCTTTGAATAGCTTTAATGATTTCAACAATCGGAATAACAAGGAATGCAAGGCCGATTGAGATACCGTAAGCAATGGGGTCAAGGTGAGTGAAATCAAACATTTCTGCAAGGAAAGGAATTTCAATAATTGCGGTTGTGAGAGCAAGAGAAGCAACCATTGCACCGTAAAGAACCCAGTTGTGTGACTTCTGGCCGAATGCCATGCCTATAACGGAGCCTCTCTGTGAACGCATATTGAATGAGTGGAAGATTTCGCACATTGACATTGTAAGGAATGCCATTGTCATACCTTCGCCGCTGTCTGCGGGGTCAATGTTTGTAAACTGCCAATGACCTGTCTGAAGGAATTCGCCGATAAAGAAAGCTGCAAGGGTAAGAATTGTAACAAGTGCACCCTGATAGAAAACATCAATACCCATACCGCCGGCAAAAATACCTTCTTTGCTGTCTCTGGGTTTTCTCTGCATAATGTCTCTTTCGGGTCTTTCAAGGCCGAGAGCAAGAGCAGGGATACTGTCAGTAACAAGATTAATGAAAAGAAGATGAACAGGCTTGAGGATTGTAAAGTTAAGGATTGTTGCGGTAAAGATTGAAAGAACTTCTGAAAGGTTGGAACCGAGAAGGAACTGGATAGCCTTTCTGATGTTATCGTAAATTCTTCTGCCTTCCGAAACAGCAGCAACAATTGTTGCAAAGTTGTCGTCAGCAAGAACCATATCTGCTACGTTCTTTGTAACGTCGGTACCTGTGATACCCATACCAACGCCGATATCTGCACTCTTAATTGAGGGAGCATCATTAACACCGTCGCCTGTCATTGCGGTAATCATACCGCGTGCACGCCAGGCATTAACAATTCTTGTTTTGTGTTCAGGCTGAACACGTGCATAAACTCTGAACTCGGTAACTCTTTCAGCAAAATCTTCTTCGCTGATTTCGTCAAGCTGAGCGCCTGTGATTGCACCTGAAGCATCTTCAATAATACCAAGCTGCATTGCGATTGCAACTGCTGTATCTTTATGGTCACCGGTAATCATAATTGGGGTGATACCGGCTGAACGACATTCCTCGATAGCAGCCTTAACTTCGGGACGGGCAGGGTCAATCATACCGGTAAGACCGATGAAAACAAGGCTGTTTTCAAGAGCTTCGGGAGCAAAATCAGCAGGAGCGCTGTCATACTTTCTCATTGAAACGGCAAGAACACGGAGAGCCTGGTCTGCCATTCTCTTGTTATCTGCAAGAATTGCAGCTTTAATTTCTTCAGTGAAAGGAACAACCTCACCGTTAATAAGAGCGTGTGTGCACTTCTTAAGGATTTCATCGGGTGCGCCTTTAGTATACTGAACGATACCTTCAGCTGTCTGATGAACTGTTGACATCATCTTTCTGCCTGAATCAAAGGGAGCTTCGCCGATTCTGGGAGCAGCTTTAACAAGGTCGTTTTTGTTAAGGCCGAGAGCGTTTGCATAATAAACAAGTGCAGCTTCTGTGGGCTCACCTGTAACTTCGCCTGCGTCATCAATTTCAGCATCACAGCAAAGAGCCATTGCTTTTGCAATAAGAGCTTCATCGTCACCGTAATGGTCAACAACTGTCATCTTATTCTGTGTAAGAGTACCTGTTTTATCGGAGCAGATAATCTGAGCACAGCCGAGAGTTTCAACAGCTGTAAGCTTTCTGATAATTGCGTTCTTCTTAGACATATTGGTAACGCCGATAGAAAGAACGATTGTAACAACAGCAACAAGGCCTTCTGGGATAGCTGCAACAGCAAGTGAAACAGCAACCATAAAACTGTCAAGAATTTTTGTAATTTCCGGCATTGCACCCGTCTGAACATATGCAAGAATCATCTGATATGCAAAAAGAACAACGCAGATACCGAGAACGAGCTTTGTAAGAATTTTTGAAAGCTGAGCAAGCTTTATCTGAAGAGGTGTCTGGCCTTCTTCAGCTTGAGCGATAGCATCGGCAATTTTACCCATTTCGGTATTCATAGCCGTGCCAACAACAACAGCCTTACCTCTGCCATAAACAACAGTTGAACCCATATAGGCCATATTCTTTCTGTCACCAAGGGGAACTTCGCCGTTATCGCCGCCATTAAGAATGGAAATCATCTTATCAACGGGAACAGATTCACCTGTGAGAGCTGCTTCTTCAATCTTCATGCTGGCACATTCAAAAATACGGCAATCTGCAGGAACTGCATCGCCGGCTTCAAGAACGATAACATCGCCAACAACAAGGTCTTCGCTGCGAACGGTTATGAGCTTGCCGTCACGAATAACTTTAGACATCGCGGCACTCATTTCCTGCAAAGCTTCAATCGCGGCTTCAGCCTTGCTTTCCTGAAACACGCCCAGTACGGGGTTAAGCAGTACCACAGCCAGGATGATGATGACCTCTGCCATTTCATCATGACCGGCCAAGTCGGATCGTAGCCAT
>JAZNRJ010000042.1:0-18499 GCA_045590675.1 Acutalibacteraceae bacterium | reverse complement strand
ACAAAAGCAGGCACAGGGCTTTCAAGATACACAATGCCGAAACCCTGCTGGGCTGTTGTTGAGTTCGATATTGAACCTATGCCGAGAGGTTACGGAGTTTCATATCACGGAAGACTTCCGAATAATCAGTGCTTTTACCGTTATCAGTCCCACATCCGAACATCCTTTAACAGATGTCTTGAGCAAGGTCTTTACGGCTGGGAAGTAACTGATTTCAAATGCACCCTTATCGGTGGAGAACATCACACAATTCACACACATCCGCTTGACTTTTTTGTTTGCACGCCGATGGCATTTATGAACGGGCTTGCCGAAAACGGTTCAACAATCCTTGAACCGCTGCTTAAAATCAGAATTTCGGCACCTGAAGAAATATCGGGCAAAATTCTTTCTGAAATAATCAAAATGGGCGGTGAATATGATTCACCCGTTATCCGTTCTCAAACAGTTATTACCGAAGCAGTTGTTCCCGTTGCAACTTCGATGGATTTCCCTGCAAAGCTTGCAGTTATATCTTCAGGAAGAGCTGTTTTGAGCCAATCTTTTTACGGCTACCGCGAATGCCGCGACGGATTGGAACATATAAGCCCCCGACGCGGAGTTAACCCTCTTGACCGTTCAAAATGGATTTTATGGGCAAGAGGTGCATATCAGCTTGATTAAAAAAAGAGTGTAAAGTGTTGCCGCAACGGCTTCACCTTACACTCTTTTGATTTATTTCGCTTCAACAAACCAGCGTCCGTTATCCTCAAACAAATAGGTTTCCTTGCCGCTTATCCTGACGGTGTAGCGCATTCCGCAGCCACCGACCTTAAGCGAAGCCGCCCTGCATTTATAAAGCACACGGTCAACTTCATAAACCGACCCGTCCTCCCAACGTATGCTCAGCGGAACGGTGTTGCCATCTTTATCCTGCTGCAAAATAACATCAACATAAACTTTTCTTGCCATAAAAAATCACCTCACTTAAACATAGGGGCAGGCATAACAGATATTTCGGGCTTATGATGCGGAATTTTGTTTTCCTGCATAAGGCAGCAGTTAAAAATCGCCTGCTTGCCGAAGCGGCGGCGAATATCCATAACCGCATTGTCTATTTTTTCCTGCTTATCGTGTTTTGACCAATCGTTGAAAAGGTCAAGCTGAGAAGGCAAATCCGCTTCCTGAAGATTTATAGCTCTTACCGTTACTGCTCTGACATCGAAATTCCACCTGTAATTTGAATTAAAAAGCTCAATTGCCGCTTTGGCAAGTTCGATTGCACTTTGCGTTGCGAGCGGCAAAATCATTTGAAACTGGCGGCTGATAAGCTGATTATCCTTAACGCTTATCTGAACACCCATTGCCGAAAGTTTCTGCTCTTTAAGCCTTCTGCTGATATCCTGAGAAAGCTGCAAAAACACCTTCCAAACCTCATCGGCATTAACCAAATCGGCAACGCAGGTTATACCGTGGCCTACACTTTTAACGATGCGGGAATATCCGTCGGGTTTTACTCTTGATGTGTCAAGACCATTAGCATATGTCCAAAGCTGTTCACCGCATTTGCCGAAAACACGGCGTAAAAAAGCCAAATCGGTTTTGGCAAGCTGACCAATTGTAAAAATTCCGTAATTGCCGAGTTTTTTTGTTGTTGACCTGCCTACGCCAAGCAAATCCGAAGCCGGTAAAGTCCATATCTGTTCTTTGAAAGTATCTTTCCCGATACAGGTTACGGCATCAGGTTTTTTTATGTCAGAACCGAGCTTTGCAAAAATTTTATTAAACGAAACCCCGATTGAAACCGTAAGACCAAGCTCAAATTTAACTGTTTCTCTGATCTCCTGCGCAATCTGCTCACCGCTACTGAAATCAGGGGTACTTGCACTTATATCAAGCCAGCATTCATCAAGACCAAAAGGTTCAATAAGGTCGGTATATCGGCGGTAAATTTCATGCGCCATATCTGAATATTTCATATACTCATCAAAATGAGGCTCTATTATTATAAGATCCCTGCATTTCTGCCTTGCTTCCCAAAGAGCCTCTCCCGTTTTAACTCCGCAGCGTTTGGCCTCCTGAGATTTGGCGAGGATTATTCCGTGCCTGCTTTCTGCCGAACCGCCAACAGCAACGGGCTTGCCTTTCAATGAAGGATTGAGCATACACTCAACCGAAGCATAAAAAGAATTCATATCCGAATGAAGTATTATTCTCTCCGTAGACATTCACCTCTTCAAGCTCAGAACAAATGTTCGTTTAAATAATAAACCTTTCTTTCTGTTTTGTCAATGGCTTTTTAGTGGCAAAAATGCCAAAATTTCAAGTGTTGTTTTTGACACCGAACAATTGTTTGTGTCTGCATTTCCAATCAACACCATATATAGAAAAAGAGTTGCCTCAGCAAGTGAGACAACTCTGAAAATCAATTATTTAACGGGGATAAGCTTTTCTTTGCCGCCCATATAAGGACGGAGTGCAACGGGAATATTAACGCTGCCATCAGCATTGAGATTGTTTTCAAGGAAAGCGATAAGCATTCTGGGAGGAGCAACAACAGTGTTGTTAAGAGTATGGGCAAAATACTTTTTACCGTCCTTGCCGTTAACTCTGATTTTAAGTCTGCGTGCCTGAGCGTCGCCAAGGTTTGAACAGGAACCGACTTCAAAATACTTCTTCTGTCTGGGTGACCAGGCTTCAACGTCAAATGACTTAACCTTAAGGTCTGCAAGGTCGCCTGAGCAGCATTCAAGAGTTCTTACAGGAATATCCATTGAGCGGAAAAGGTCAACTGTGTTTTGCCAAAGCTTTTCAAACCATTCCATGCTTTCTTCAGGCTTACAGACAACAATCATTTCCTGCTTTTCAAACTGATGGATTCTGTAGACGCCTCTTTCTTCAATGCCGTGAGCGCCCTTCTCTTTACGGAAGCAAGGTGAATAGCTTGTAAGAGTGTGCGGAAGAGAAGCTTCATCAATAATTGTATCAATATATTTACCTATCATTGAATGCTCACTTGTGCCGATAAGATAAAGATCTTCACCTTCGATTTTATACATCATTGCATCCATTTCAGCAAAGCTCATAACACCTGTAACAACATTGCTGCGAATCATAAAAGGAGGTACACAATAAGTAAAACCTCTTTCAATCATAAAATCCCTTGCATATGAAATACAAGCTGAATGAAGACGGGCAATATCGCCCATAAGGTAATAGAATCCGTTACCTGCAACGCTTCTTGCAGCATCAAGGTCAATGCCGTTAAAACGTTCCATAATATCTGTATGATAAGGAATATCAAAATCAGGAACAACGGGTTCACCGTACTTTGTTACTTCAACGTTTTCGCTGTCGTCTTTACCAATAGGAACAGAAGGGTCGATGATATTGGGAATAATCATCATTATCTTTGTTACCTTTTCGGCATACTCAACCTCAAGCTTTTCGCATTCAGCAAGTCTTTCCGAAAACTCGGTTACCTTTGACTTGGCAGCCATAGCTTCTTCTTTTTTGCCCTGAGCCATAAGAGCGCCAATTTCTTTTGAAACCTTGTTGCGGTTTGCTCTGAGACTGTCAGCTTCAGATTTGATTGCTCTTGACTTTGCATCAAGTTCAATTACTTCGTCAACAAGAGCAACCTTGCTGTCCTGAAACTTTTTCTTTATGTTTTCCTTAACAATATCGGGGTTTTCTCTGAGAAATTTAATGTCAAGCATATTTTTCAGCTCCTAAAACTTTTATACTTCTTTAAGTTTACTTTAAGTTTGACAAAATGTCAACAGCCCCTGCCATACATTCATCATCAACAAGTTCAACTGCTCCTTTATCAACAAGAGCCGCTGTTTTGGGGTCAATGGGAAGCCTTGCAAGAACGGGAACACCGAGCTCTTCTGCAACAGCATCAAGCTTGCTTTCGCCAAACAGACTGATTTTTTTGCCGCAATCGGGGCATACTGTATAGCTCATATTTTCAACAAGACCGATAATGGGAATGTTCATCATTTTTGCCATATTGTAAGCTTTTTTAACAATCATAGTAACAAGATCCTGAGGTGTTGTTACAATAACAATTCCGTCAACGGGAAGGTTCTGGAAAACAGTAAGCGAAACATCGCCGGTTCCGGGAGGCATATCAACAAACATATAGTCAACATCGCCCCAGGCGACGTCCTTCCAGAACTGCTGAATAACGCCTGAAATAACGGGACCTCTCCAGACTACGGGTGAATCCTCATTTTCAAGAAGAAGGTTTACTGACATAATTTTAATGCCGGTTTTGCTTTCTTCGGGAAGAAGGCCTGTTTCGTCTGCTTTTGCTCTTTCGTGAATACCGAATGACTTGGGGATTGAGGGGCCTGTTATATCGGCATCAAGAACTGCACAAGCGTTGCCTCTGGTCTGCATTGCACAGGCAAGAAGTGAGGTTACAAGCGATTTACCTACACCGCCTTTACCGCTTACAACACCGATAACTTTTTTAACATTACTGAAAGGTCCGCAGGGAATTCTTAAATCCTGCTTTTCTTTTTCCGAACACTTGCTTGAGCAAGCTGAACAATTTCCGTTACATTCACTCATTTTTCATATCTCCTATCACTTAATCAAATTTATTATAAATTCAGTTGCAAATGCCAAAGCGTAAATTGCCGGCATATGAACAATATATACAATCAAAGATTTTCTGCCTAAAAAAGCAAAAAACGGTGTATGGCTTTCAGTCATCCATTCGGGGAAAGATTTTTTCACAAAGTATTTACCGGTAAAAGCACCCGCAAAAAAGATAAAAATATCAGGAAAAAGCGGAAAATAATCAGATGAAAAAAAATCCGAATTATATATTCCGAAAGGTGCAAGCAGGTTTGTTTCATAAAGAACATCAGGAACTTTAAGCACAAACAACTCTCCGTAATTAAGCATTCCGCCGCTTATTCCGCTAAAAAACGGATAAAGAACAGCGCATATAAGCAATCCGATAAACGGAGATGTTTTTTCGATTGGTTTTTCGGCAATTGCGTAAATAAGAATGCAACAAGCCAAAAAATGAAGAATGCCGAAATAAATCTCCATCCCGGAGAATCCCAAAGCGGGCATTATAATCGCAGTCACAAGCGTAACAACACCTGCAAAAATCAAAAGGCGCAACCCTCTTTTAAAATTGCTGTGCGAAAGAGAACAGGAAACACCGCAAACAAAAATAAAAATTCCTGCAAAAAACGGCTGAACCGGCATAAAAAACTCAAAAAGCTTTGCCGCCCACTCATATCCGAACATAAAATCAAGGATGAAAAATGCGTGATAAAAAATCATACAAAAAACCGCAAGCCCTCTTAATTCATCAAGAAAAAATATTCTGTTTTTTACGGTTTCTTTATTTTTCATATTTGCACCTCGTAAATATATATTTTAACATAACAGAACAAAAATGCAAGCATTTATTGACTTTAATATAAAATTGATTTAAAATAGATAATGAATTATTATATTGTAATAAAGGCAGGTAATCATAAGTGATTGATAAACTCAGAGAACTTCTTTTCAAAATTTTCAAAAAAGAAAGCTTTTTAGGTAAACTCATCGACAAGTTTTTCACAAGAGAAATCATAACTTATCTTGTTTTTGGTGTTCTCACAACCGTTGTTAACCTTGTTGCTTTTTATATCACAAAAAAAGTATTCATATCAATCGGTTGGGACGGAATTTTAAACGCTCTTTTTGAAAAAGCAAATTTAACCTCGGTTCTTGAGCTTTTGGGCAGCGGAACAGATTACCTTGATGCAACAGTAATCGCCTGGGCAATAGCTGTTGTTTTTGCTTTTGTAACAAACAAACTTATTGTTTTTGAGTCTAAAAGCTGGAAGCCTGCCGTTGCCGGCAAAGAATTTGTTGCATTTATCGGAGCAAGAGTATTTTCACTCCTTGTTGAAATGCTCTCAATGTTCCTTATGGTAACTGTTCTTTCTTGGAACGAGTTCATTGCAAAGCTTATTGTTCAGTTTATTGTAGTTGTTCTTAACTATATTTTCAGCAAGCTTATTATATTTAAAAAGAAGGCATAAAAATGAAAATATCTGAAATCATCAAAAGAGAAAAACCCGTTCTTTCTTTTGAAGTTTTTCCGCCCAAAACAAGCGAAAGCTATGAAAGCGTTAAAAAATCAGCTCTCGGCGTTGCCGCTCTCAATCCCGATTTTATGAGCGTTACTTACGGTGCGGGCGGCTCAACAGATACTTATACGGTTGATATAGCCGAAAGCATACTTAAATCCGGCGTAACTCCGATTGCACATCTGACTTGTGTTTGCGCTTCAAAGGATAAAATCCACGCTATGCTTTCTCAGTTCAAAAACAGCGGAATTGAAAATATACTTGCTCTCAGGGGCGATCTGCCGCAGGGAATGACAAAAGAAAGCCTTGATTTCACCTACGCTAGCGACCTTGTAGCAGAAATAAAAAAATCAGGTGACTTTTGCGTGGGCGGAGCTTGCTACCCCGAAAACCACCCCGAAAGCAGCACTATTTCCCAAGACATCGAAAACCTTAAAAAGAAGGTTGATGCAGGTTGCGAATTTCTCACAACCCAGATGTTTTTTGACAACAATATTCTTTATAATTTTCTTTACAGAATCCGCGAAGCCGGCATCACGGTACCTGTTATCCCCGGCATTATGCCGATAACAAACGTTGCTCAGATTAAAAGAACCTGTGCTCTTTCAGGAACGGTTCTCCCCAGACGTTTCATCAGAATGGTTGACCGCTTTGGCGATAATCCTGCAGCAATGAAGCAAGCCGGCATCGCATATGCAACCGAACAAATAGTTGACCTTTACGCAAACGGACTTAATGCCGTTCACGTTTATTCAATGAATAAGCCTGACGTAGCCGAAAAAATTCAGAATAATCTTAAGGATATTATCGGATGATTTGCCTTGTCAATTCACAAAAAGATGAAATTAAAATAAACGACTCCGAAATCGGCCTTTATCTCGGATATTACGGTGCAAAGATTGACGGCAATGTCAGGGCACTGATTGAAGAATGCAAGGCCGAATTTCTTAATGCCGCAACTTTCACCGCTTGCTTTGAAAAAGTTGATGTTAAAATTAACGGCAAAACGGTTGACCTTGGTTTTATGACTGTTGAAAGCGAATCGCTGGCAAAAAATCTTTGTGGCTGCGAAAAGGCCGTTGTATTTGCCGCAACAACAGGAATTGAAGCGCATCGTCTCATATCAAAAAATGCTTTGCTTTCTCCCCTTAAAGGAACCGTCACTGACTGTGTGGGTTCGGCGGCAATTGAAGCTTTTTGTGATAAAATCAACTCAGCTTTCGGCGATGCGGATTATCTCCGCCCACGCTTCAGCCCCGGATACGGTGATATGCCGCTTGAATGCCAGAAAGAGATTACGGATTTTCTTGAAACCAAGAAAAAAATAGGGCTTGCTCTTAACGACAGCCTGATGATGATTCCCGTTAAATCCGTTACCGCAATAATCGGACTCGGCAAAGAGAAAAACAAATGCACAGGGCCGGGCTGTATGATTTGCAGCCGTAAAAACTGCCCCTACTCATAAAGAAGGTTTTTTATGAATATTCTTAATAAAATCAAAAACGGAATAACATATTTTGACGGCGGTGCCGGTACACTTTTGCAAGCAAGAGGCCTCAAACCCGGTGAAAAACCCGAGATGTGGAACATCACTCACCCCGAAGAAATAATTGAAATGCACAGGCAGTATCTTGATGCAGGTGCAAATATAATCACTACCAACACCTTCGGTGCAAACCGCCTTAAATTTGATAATCTTGAAGAAATTATAAACGCTGCGGTTAAAAATGCCAAAACCGCCGCAGAGGGCAAAGATGCATACATTGCTCTCGACATAGGCCCTCTGGGCAGAATGCTTGAGCCGCTCGGCGATTTGCCGTTTGAAGAAGCGGTAAGCATTTTTTCTCAAAGCGTTAAAATCGGTGCAGAAGCCGGAGCTGACCTTGTCATCATAGAAACAATGAATGATTCCTATGAGACAAAAGCTGCTGTTCTCGCAGCAAAAGAAAGCTGCGATCTGCCCGTATTCGTCACAAATGCATATGATGAAAGCGGCAAGCTTATGACAGGTGCAGACCCCGCTGCAATGATCGCGCTGCTTGAAGGTCTCGGTGCAGACGCAATAGGAATGAACTGTTCTTTCGGTCCGAGACAGATGCTTGATATTCTGCCTTTATTTACAAAATACGCAAGCGTTCCCATCATAGTTAACCCCAATGCAGGCTTACCTGTAATTGTTGACGGCAAAAGCGTTTTTGACATTGACAGCGATAAATTTGCCGATATTATGTGTGATATAGTCAAGGGCGGAGCTTGTATTATAGGCGGCTGCTGCGGAACAACACCCGAACACATAAGAAAGACCGTTGAAAAGACAAAAGCACTTCCCTTTGCATTGCCCGAAAAGAAAAATTATACTCTTGTTTCTTCTTATACTCACGCTGTTGAGATTGATAAAAAGCCGATAATCATCGGCGAAAGAATAAACCCCACAGGCAAAAAACGTTTCAAGGAAGCTTTGAGAAATCACGATATAAACTATATTGTGAGCGAAGGACTTGCCCAAAATAAAAAAGGCGTTGCGATTCTTGACGTTAATGTCGGTCTGCCTGAAATTGACGAAACCGCAATGATAACCGAAGTTATTCGCTCACTTCAGAGCGTTATTGACCTGCCGCTTCAGATAGACACCGTTGACTACGCCGCGATGGAAAAAGCAATGAGAATTTATAACGGCAAGGCACTTATAAACTCCGTTAACGGTAAGCAGGAAAGCATAGATAAAGTTTTTCCGCTTATCAAAAAATACGGCGGCGTTGCAATTGCCGTTACTCTTGACGAAAACGGAATTCCCGAAACCGCAGACGGCAGAATTACGATTGCTGAAAAAATAATAGCTGAAGCCGCTAAATACGGCATCAGCAAAAACGAGATTATTGTTGACCCGTTGGCAATGGCGGTTTCAAGCGATAAAAACAGTGCACTTGTTACTCTTGAGGCGGTCAAAAAGCTCAGCGAAAAAGGCATCAAAACCTCGCTCGGTGTTTCCAATGTTTCATTCGGTTTGCCATCAAGACCTGATGTTAATGCCGCTTTTTACACGATGGCTATGCAAAACGGTCTTAACTGCGCTATTATCAATCCGCATTCGGTTGAAATGATGAAAGCTTGGCATTGCTTCAACGCTCTGAGCGGTTACGATGAAAGCTTTGCGGATTACATTGAATTTGCCTCTTCTTTAGAACCGTCAGACGCTCCTGTATCTCCCGATTCAGACATAAATTCGCTTGACAAAGCCATAATCAAAGGACTTAAAGCTAACGCATATACTCTTGCTCTCGAGATGCTTAAAACAACCTCTCCGCTTGATATAATTGACGGAATGATTATCCCCGCTCTCAATATTGTTGGCAAAGGTTTTGAAGAAAAAACGGTTTATCTGCCTCAGCTTCTTATGAGCGCAGAAGCCGCCGGCAAGGCTTTTGAAGCGGTTAAAGAATCCTTGCCATCGGGCGAAAGCAAGAAAGGCAACATAGTTATTGCAACCGTTAAAGGCGATGTTCACGATATAGGCAAAAACATTGTAAAAGTTCTGCTTGAGAATTACGGATACAATGTTATTGACCTCGGCAAAGATGTTACTCCCGACAGAATTGTTAAGGCAGTTAAAGAGAGTGGTGCTCCCCTTCTTGGCTTGAGTGCGCTTATGACAACAACCGTGCCTGCAATGGAAGAAACGGTTAAGCTCATCAAAGCTGAAAACATCCCCTGCAAAATTATGGTTGGCGGCGCGGTTATGACCGAAGAATACGCCAAAATGATAAATGCAGATAAATACGCTCCCGACGCAATGGGCGGCGTAAGATATGCGGAAGAAATATTCGGATAAAAGAAAAAGCACGGTTTTAAAAACCGTGCTTTTTGTTTTAGCTTTCCGCAAGTGCGGCAACTTCTTTTGGGGTGAATCTGTATTTTTTATCGCAGAAATGGCAGTTGACTTCGGTGAATTCGTCCTTTGCCATTTCAAGCAGTTCTTCTTTCCCAAGGCTTATCAAAGCTTTGGCAACTCTTTCTTTTGAGCAGTTGCATTTATATTCAGGACTTGATGTATCAAGAATATCAAGCTCAAATTCTTTAAGAACGTGGCGGCAAATATCTTCGGGGGTCATTCCGCTTGTGAGCATCTGAGTTACAGATTCAATACCTTCAATGCATTTTTCAACCTTATCAATTGTATCATCAAGTGCGGTAGGCAAAAGCTGAATGATAAATCCGCCTGCAGCCTGAATGCTTAAATCGGGGTTAACAAGAACACCAAGCGCACAAACGGTAGGTGTCTGTTCGCTTGTTGCATAATAATTTGTAATATCCTCGGCAATTTCACCCGAAATAATCGGCACCTGACCAATATACGGTTCTTTCATACCAAGGTCTTTCATAACAGTCAGTGTTCCGTCGGTACCGACTGCACCGGCAACATCAAGCTTACCTTTTATGTTAAGGGGAATTTCAACAACGGGATTGGCAACGTAACCTCTGACGTTGCCTACGCTGTCAGAAACAGCGATAAGCGAACCGGCAGGGCCGTTACCGTTGATCCTGAGAGTTATTGAATTATCTTTGCCTTTAAGAACGGCACCCATCATTGAAGCCGCTGTAAGCAATCTGCCGAGAGCCGCTGAATTAACGGCCGAGGTCATATGGATTTTTTCCATTTTATTGATTATATCGGTTGAATCAATTGCCATAACGGTTAATGTTCCGTCAACCGAAATCATTCTTACAAGTTCACTCATAATATCACTTCTTCTTTGCTAAAAATACTGCTCGCTCACTATCAGGCTTAACATTATCAAAGGTTAAATCGTCATATATACCGATAACCTCAAAGCCCGAAAGTTCAAGCCAATTCTGAATTTGAGAAAGTTCATAAGCTTTTTCCGTAAAAGCTTCTTCACTTCGGTAATAAACGCCGTCCTCTTCCTCAAAAAAATCAAGGGTTATGTCAACGCTGGAATCAGCTTCGTTATAACTGTTCTGCCACACGCAGTAAACATCATCAGTTTCATAAACATAAACATTATCAGCAAGAACGCTTTTGTGTTTATAAAGTGTGTTAACGTCAAAAGCAAACGCACCGCCAGGATTCATAAAAAGAGAAACCTTATCAAAGGTTGCTTTTATCTGCGCTTCACCGTCAAGATGGTTTACGCCGTCAAGAACGCAAATTGCGCAGTCAACCGTTCCGTAAAGGTCGATTTCATCCATGCTCTGATTGAGCAGAAGAATCTGTTTGCCGCTTTCAAAAGCCTTTTGACGGGCTTGGTTAAGCATACCTACGCTGGAATCAACACCGATAACGTCAAATCCCCTTGCTGCCATTTCAACGCTCATACTTCCCGTTCCGCAGCCGAGGTCAAGAAGAATCCCGCTGTTTATTCCGCACAGAGAAAGAAGCCTGCAAAAATAATCTGCACGCTTCTTATATTCAACATTATCTGTCAGGCTGTCATAAAACCCGGAGAAAACATCGTAGGACATTATTTCTGCATCCTTTTGAAAATTTCTTCGTAGCCGTTGCAGCCGTACTGAAGAGAGCGATTAACACGGCTGATTGTTGCGGTGCTTGCACCGGTTTCGGCAACAATATCACTGTAAACCTTTTTGTCTCTGAGCATTTTGGCAACAACAATACGCTGAGAAAGAGCTTTGATTTCTGTTACGGTGCAAAGATCCTCAAAAAAATCATAGCATTCTTCAAGCGACTGAAGATTGAGAATTGCCTCAAAAAGAAAATCAACGTTTTTGTCTTTAATTTTGTTGCTCATATTTTAAAACATCCTTTCGGAACACTTTTATACTTTAACATTTTAACACGTGATAGCCAAAAAGTAAATACTAAACAGCAAAAATTTTTAAAGATATTAATATTATAGCCACACACTGAACAATAAAAAACGGATAAACCGTCGCAAACGGTGTTTTTGTAAACAAATGTCTCAAGGTATTACCTTGGCTATGATTTTTAGAAACAGCAGATGCTAACTCAGCAACCATATAAGGAACAATACCTGAAAGAATAACCGCAAGCGGGAAAAATCCGTAATTTACGAAACGAAGAAACGGAACCGCCGCACAACCTGCAAATAAAAGCACCTGAATAGGATAAACAAACTTCGAATTCTTGAACCTTTCAAATCCGCATTTGATTGCACAAACAAAAACAAGAATAAACACCGTCATAACCTTTGCAGGAGCACCGATAAGAACCAAAAACATCGGGATAACGTTATAAAGCGGTCTTTCAATCTGGTCACAGATAAATCCGTTGACTTCTTTACCCTTTTTATCACAAATAAACTGATAAAGGTTAACAATCAGAATTCCAATAACACAAGCAATATAGATTATCGGCACCCAGTCAGAAAAACTTTCATTGCAAAATTCAGCCCCGTTTAGCGAAATTCTGTTTTTATATTCCTCAACATAATCAAAGCCTAAGCAAAAAGCCGTTGCAAGCCCTGCGCCGCCGATTGCGCCGAGCGTAAACTCCATTATCTTCCAACCGTCAACAACGCCGTTATGATAAAGCTTTCCAAGTATGTATTTGCCGTTTTTAAGCGGAAACACAGCAAGAACATAGAGCTTCATTGCAACAAGCCAACCGATACCGCCGCCGATAAAACCGCCCGAAATCAAAACAAGTGTAAAGTGATCCGACTTTACAGCCGCCATTATTATCATTGCAACAAGCAGAGCAAGGTTGCTTCCCCATTCTTCGTGGCGGGTTTTGGAAAAATATATTTTAGGATAAATCCCTTTTTCTTTATTATAAGGCTTGTTAAAAACAAGATAACCTATTTTTTGAATAACGGGGATAAGAAGACAGAATATAAATAAATCTTTTGTACTGTAAACGGCATATGACATTGATATCGCAATAAATCCACCGCAAATTGAAAACCAAAGAGCACCCTTAAAAGCAAGCCCTATATAGCCCTTAACGGGATTGTAGTCATCTCTGCCTCTGTGAAGAACAAAACCGATTGTTTCTCCGTAAGGCTCAATACCGCCAAAAGTCATACCCATAAGGCCTGCTGCGGCAGCTTCATACATTGAAATGTATCCGCCACAAAACCAAGCAAGAATAAGACCTATGAATGCGCCGGGCAGCATTGCACCTTTTTCGCCACCAATAAGCGCACCTCTCATCCCCCAGCCATAGCTCGCGGCAAGCGAAGTAAACAGAATACACATAACCGCTGTTTTGATATCCATACACTCAACCCCCTTTTTTAGATGATAGCATAAATTGCTTAAAAATGCAAAAAGTATATATTTTTTAAATTAACTATTGCACAACACAATCAAAAAGTATATAATATGTTTATCTTTATGCCATAAAGGCACCCGAAAGGAGATTTCACAATGAAAAAACTTCTCGCACTTCTTCTTGCCGTTTCAATGATTTTCTGCCTTGCAGCTTGCGGCGGCAACAACGAAGAAGAAACAACAACAGCTCCTGTTGAAACAACAGAAGCAATTGATGATGCTCAGGGCGAAACCGCAGCTCCTTCAGAAAACGCTTCAGTTGAAAACACAGAAGCAGTTTCAACTCCCGAAAACGAAAATGTTTCTGAATCAGCTCCCGAAACATCAGAACCCGCAATTAAAGAAATGCCCACAGAAACAGCTGACATCATTGCTCTTTACAACAAGACAATCAACGATGCATATGCAGCAAAGGTAGGCTTCAACAAAGAGCGTTACACAGACAACGAAGCTCTTAACGCCGGCTTCCTTCTTAAGACATTCGGCGACCTTATTTACAGCTTTATGGGCATCGGTGCTGAAAACAAATATACAATGGATGTAACTAAGGGTCAGTGGGAAAATGACGTTCCTCATCACTATCTCCGCAAGAGCACTCTTTCAGAGGCTGACATCACATCTGCAAAGTGCACAGAAAACAACGGTATATACACAATCGTTTTCAACGTTAAGCCCGGCAACAGCAAGGCTTCAAAATCAGAATCTTACAACAACTCACCCGTTGACAAGTGCGGCATCTGCGTTGGCGATGCAGACAAGAGCTACTTCGATCACAAAACTGCTCCCGTTATTTACAGTGCTGTCGGTGAAGTTCTCAGCAGCGCAGTAATCGAAGAAAGCTACAAGAATGCCGTTGTTAAGGCTGAAATCGACGCTGCAACAGGCCACCTTGTAAGCCTCACAGTTGAATTCGATATTGATGTTGTTATCGATGCTGCCGGCGGTGGTAATGCAACAGGCACAACTCACATCTTCTACAAAAACTTCAAATATTAATCAACAAAAGGGTGTGCAAAAGCACACCCTTTTTTCTATCTTCTTCTGTTTCTCTCATTTTGGCAGCATTGAACCTTACACACTAAAATCGTGTCATCACCGATAATATCAATATCTTCCCAACAAATTCTGATTTTTTCCCGTTTACCTAAAACGCCCCAATATTTAGGGCGGCCGTAAACAATCAGGGCCGTAACCCTGCCGCAACATTGGTCAACCTCAATATCGCTCACAAGACCTATACGGCATCCGTCAGCTTTGTTTATAACTTCTTTGCATCTGAGCTCTGTAACACAGCAATTCATATAATCCCTCCGACTTTATATTATGCAACACGAAGAGATAAAATGAAAAGCAGGCTTCCGCTGACGGAAACCTGCAATAAATTCTTATAAAATATTTTTACGGAGTTCTTCAGGTGAAGAAGGATGGATATATGCCGGAGCAACATCAAAAACTGTTTTACAGCCGCTGATTCCTTCTGCATTCATTCTGTAAGCAGCCCTTGCATATGCAACAAGAACGCTCGAAGTAAACTCAGGATTTGAATCGAGGGTAAGTTTATATTCAATGATATGCTTATTGCTGTTATCAAAACCTGTTGTTCCGCTGCGAAGAACTACACCGCCGTGAGGAATTCCTTTGTGGTCACGCTCCAACTCTTCCTGTGTTATAAAATGAACTGTTGTATCATAATCGGCAAAGTAATTGGGCATTGTAACAATGGCTTCTTCGATAGCCTTAAGGTCTGCTCCGTCTTCAGCAACAACAAAACACTCTCTCGTGTGCTTCTGGCGTGTTGAAAGTTCAGGGTTTTCACCGTTACGTACGCTTTCAAGAGCCGCTTCTACGGGGATTGTATACTGCCTTGCATCTTTAACCCCTTCAATGCGTCGGATTGCATCGGAATGGCCCTGGCTTACGCCCTTACCCCAGAATGTATAATCTTTGCCATTGGGGAGAATCGCTTGACCCATAAGACGATTGAGAGAAAACAGTCCCGGATCCCAGCCAACCGAAATAACGGAAATCTTACCGCTCTTTTTGCTTTGAGCATCAACTGCGGCAAAATGCTCCGGAATTCTTGCGTGGGTATCAAAGCTGTCAACAACATTGAAATACTGAGCCATTTCAGGAGTCTGAACCGGCAAATCATTTGCACTGCCACCACAAAGAATCATAACATCAATGTCGTTTTTCATTTCAGCCGCTTTTTCCATTTTATAAACAGGAACTTCTGTTACTGTTTTTACCGTTTCAGGGTCTCTGCGTGTAAAAAGTGCTACAAGTTCCATATCGTCGCTTGCACTGACTGCACTTTCAACACCCCTGCCGAGATTGCCGTAACCGGCAATTGCAATTCTTATTTTCATTGATATCACCTGTTTCTGAAACATACAAATAACATTGCTTTTATTATATCCGTCTCTAATATGCGTGTCAATTATTTCAATTAAGAAAAAATAATAAATACGCAATCTTAAGGATATTATTTATATGATACTCCTATTGCAAATTCTGTGTCAACAAAAAATTGATGAATAAAAACACAAAATTTTCAGCTTAATAAGAGCATTTTTTATTCAAAACCGAATTTTTTTATTAAGTTGTAATATTCTATTGATTTATTGATATATTTTGTGATATTATTTATCGGTAAAGCTATTGCTTTTTATTCTATCAGCGGTGTATACCGCACTAAGGGGTAATGTTTCATGGAAAGAAAAATTGGTACAGTTTCAAGAGGCGTTCGCTGCCCCATCATCCGTGAGGGTGATGACCTTGCAAAAATTGTTTGTACAAGCATTATCGAAGCTGCCGAAAGCGAAGGTTTCCCTCTTAACGACAAAGACGTTGTTGCCGTAACAGAGTCAATCGTTGCTAGAAGCCAAGGCAACTATGCAAGTGTTGAAGCTATTGCTAAAGATGTTAAAGCCAAACTCGGCGGTGAAACCATCGGCGTTATTTTCCCGATTCTTTCAAGAAACCGTTTCGCAATCTGCCTTCGCGGCATAGCTATGGGTGCTAAGAAAGTTGTTCTTATGCTCAGCTACCCCAGTGACGAAGTAGGCAACCATCTTCTCACTTATGATCAGCTTGACGATGCAGGAGTTAACCCTTACTGTGATGTTCTCACTCTTAAAAAATACCGTGAACTTTTCGGTGAAAACAAACATGAGTTTACAGGCGTTGACTATGTTGATTATTATGCCAACATCGTAAAAGAAGCCGGCGCAGAGTGCGAAATAATCTTCGCAAACCAGGCCAAGAGCATTCTTGACTATGCCGACTGTGTCCTCACCTGTGATATCCACACAAGAGCAAGAACTAAGAGAATTCTTAAGGCTGCAGGTGCAAAAGCTGTTTGCGGACTTGACGATATCCTCACATCTTCAATTGACGGCAACGGATTTAACGAAAATTACGGTCTTCTCGGCTCAAACAAATCAACTGAAGACACTGTTAAGCTTTTCCCCAGAAACTGCGGAGAATTTGTTAAAAAAACTCAGGAGCTTCTCATTGAAGCTACCGGCAAAAAAATTGAAGTTATGGTTTACGGTGACGGTGCTTTCAAAGATCCTCAGGGTAAAATTTGGGAGCTCGCTGACCCCGTTGTTTCTCCCGGCTATACAGACGGACTTGCCGGTACCCCCAATGAGCTCAAGCTCAAATACCTTGCAGATAATGATTTCAAAGACCTCAGCGGTGACGAACTTAAAGCTGCTATTTCAAAGAAAATCGAAGAAAAAGACGGCAGCAGCCTTGTTGGCAATATGGCAGCCCAGGGAACAACGCCTCGCCAGTTCACCGACCTTATCGGTTCACTTTGCGATTTAACCAGCGGCTCAGGCGACAAGGGAACCCCCATCGTTCTCGTTCAGGGATACTTTGACAACTACACTAACTGATTTCATTAACGGAGGTAAAAAATTATGCAAAGCAATATCAGACCCGAATCAATGGCACGCATAACAACACCCGAACTTGCTAACGCTTTTATTGAAGAACAGGTTGCAGAAGTAAGGGCTCAGGTTGGCGATAAAAAAGTTCTCCTTGCCCTTTCAGGCGGTGTTGACTCTTCCGTTGTTGCCGCTCTTCTTATCAAAGCAATCGGCAAGCAGCTTGTTTGCGTTCACGTTAACCACGGCCTTATGCGTAAAGGCGAAAGCGAACAGGTTATTGAAATCTTCGGCAAAGAACTTGATGCAAACCTTATCTATATTGATGCTACTGACAGATTCCTTGATCTTCTTAAAGATGTAAGCGAACCTGAGACAAAGCGTAAGATAATTGGCGGCGAATTCATCAAAGTATTTGATGAAGAAGCAGCAAACCTTGAAGGAATTTCATTCCCTGCACAGGGCACAATTTACCCTGACATTCTTGAATCAGACGGCGTTAAGGCTCACCATAACGTTGGCGGTCTGCCCGAAGATATGGAAATGGAGCTTGTTGAGCCCGTTAAGCTTCTCTACAAAGATGAAGTAAGAGTTGTTGGCGAAGCACTCGGTCTTCCCCACGCAATGGTATCCCGTCAGCCGTTCCCCGGCCGCGGTCTCGGCGTTCGCTGGCTCGGCGCAATTACAAGAGACAGACTTCACGCTCTTCGCGAAGCTGATGCAATCCTCCGCGAAGAATTTGATAAGTGCGGCCTTGCTGAAAAAGTATGGCAGTATTTCATTGCTGTGCCCGATTTCAAGAGCGTTGGTGTAAGAGAGGGTATGCGTTACGAAGGCGGGCCTGCAATCATCAGAGCTGTCAACACAACCGATGCTATGACAGCAACAATTGAAGAAATCCCCTACTCCGTTCTTCATCATATTACAGACAGAATCACTCACGAGGTTGAAGGCATCAACCGTGTCCTCCTCGACCTCACCCCGAAGCCCATCGGCACAATTGAGTGGGAATAATACAACCAAACAGCTCGAGCGTTGATATGCCTCAGTTTTGAGGTTTAAGAAATGCTCCGTGGCAACGTTTTGGCAACATTTGAATTATCTAGTCAGGACCTCCGGCTAAGCCGGAGGCTTGATTAAGCCCTAAAAGGGCATTATACGGACGAAACCCCTTAAGGGGCGCTGAAAAGTTTGCCGACCGCATTCCTTTTTCAGCTACCCCTCAAGGGGTTATTTTTATGCTTT
>JAZNRJ010000041.1:0-154249 GCA_045590675.1 Acutalibacteraceae bacterium | reverse complement strand
GGCTTTATGGGTATGAACATGGCAGCAAATGCAGGCGGAAACTTTGATCCGATGGCACTGTATAATGCAGGTGTTCAGCAACAGCAGATGGCACAGCAGCAGGCTCAGGCAAACACACCTGCACCTGCACAGGCAGCTCCCGCAGCACCCGCAAACGGTTGGAAATGTGCTTGCGGTGCAACTGTAAGCGGTAACTTCTGCACGGAATGCGGAGCAAAGAAACCTGCCGAAGAAGGCTGGACCTGTTCCTGCGGTGCAGTGAACAAAGGCAAATTCTGCCCCAACTGCGGACAGAAAAAGCCTGAAGGTGCACCGCTTTATCAGTGCGACAAATGCGGCTGGAAACCCGAAGATCCCCACAATCCTCCCAAGTTCTGCCCTGAATGCGGCGACACTTTCGATTCAAACGATATTCAATAAATTATTATAAAGGAGATTTTAGTTATGGGACTTTTTGATAAGAAATATTGTGACATCTGCGGCGACAAAATAGGACTTCTCGGCAACAGAAAGCTTGAAGACGGAAATATGTGTAAGGACTGCGCAAGGAAGCTTTCGCCGTTTTTCAGCGACAGAAGAGGTTCAACCGTAGCAGAAATCAAGCAGCAGTTGGCTTACAGAGAGCAAAACAAGCAAACTCTTGCTGGCTTTTCCGCTATGTTCACCTTCGGTGAAGATGACAAAATCTATATCGACCCGATGAAGCAGAGCTTTGTTGTTTCAAGCCGCAATCCCGGCAGTTGGAGCGATGAAAACCCCGACGTTATTCCGCTTTCAAATGTTACGGGCTGTAACCTCAGAGTGGATGAAGACCGCGAAGAAATTTATACTCAGGGTAAGGACGGTCAGGAGGTAAGCTACAATCCGCCCAGATACAAGTTTACATATAATTTTTACATTGACATCAAGGTGAACAACCCCTATTTCGATGAAATTACCGCAAGACTCAACGACAGCGATGTTGAGGGTATGGGAACAATGGAATATAACCGCTATCAGCAGATGGCACAGCAAGTTATCAACAACCTCACACAAAACAGCAATGCAGGTATGGCTATGAACAATGGCTATAATCAGCCTATGAATAACGGTATGCCGATGAATCAGGGCTATGCGCCTGCAGGTGCTTACGGTCAGCCAAACCCTTATGCTCAGCAGAACGCATATAATCAACCGATGAGCAACGGATATGCTCCCAATAACGGATATAATCAGCCTATTAATAACGGCTGCAACCAACCGATAAATAACGGCTATAACCAACATATGAATCAAGGCTTCAATCAGCAGCCTGCTTACGGTCAACAGCCTGTATCACAGTCTTGGGTATGTCCATCATGTCAGGCAAACAACGACGGCGGCAGATTCTGTGCATTCTGCGGCACACCTAAACAGTAATGAACAAAATGAAGGTTGTGATAATCATAATTTCGGTTGTTGCGTTGGTTGCCGCTGCTGTGGCAGGTGTGTGGTATTACAAAACCAAGTTCTATGCACTTGACAAAAACGGAATGGTGTTTTCTTTGACCGATACAATAACCTCTTGCCGCTATGAATCAGGCGGCGGTATGAACGGTGAATTGACACAGGCGCAAATCTTTTTAAAAGATAACGGTGAGGTTTGGCTGAAATATCATTACCGTTATCCCGTCGGAACAGATAAAGAGGATGTAACAACGGAATATCAGATAGATTCCAAAGCTATTGATGATATCCGTGATGTCTGCAAAAAATACGGTGTTCTCGGTTGGGGTAATCTGAAACGAAGTGATGTTGTGGTTCTTGACGGCGCAACAGATGAGATTGCATTGAACTATTCCGACAAAGAATACTACAGTTTCAACACAGGTCTTGAATTACCCGAAGGCGGAGAAAAAATATTTGATGAAATAACAGAAATTATCAAACAATATTTATAAGCAAGGAGATGATTAACCTTGTCAACAATACTTGAACAGAAATGTCCGTGCTGCGGCGGTGCGGTTGAATTCAACACCGGTGCGCAAAGGCTGAAATGCCCTTACTGCGACACCGAGTTTGATATTACCGCTATGCCCGAAGATACATCAAATCAGGTTGAGCAAATCAACTGGAATTCGCAGGGCGCGCAGTGGGGCGCAGGCGAAACAGACGGTATGAGCGTTTATGCCTGTAATTCCTGCGGCGGTGAAATTGTTGCCGACACAACGACGGGCGCAACAACCTGCCCCTATTGCGGCAATCAGGTTGTTATGAAGGGGCAGTTTTCGGGCGCATTGAAGCCTGACCTTGTAATTCCTTTTAAGCTTGATAAAAAAGCGGCAAAGGAAGCACTGAAAAAGCATATCTCAACCAAAAAGTTCGTACCGAAATCATTCCTTACCGACAACCGCCTTGAAGAAATCAAGGGTGTATATGTGCCGCATTGGCTCTTCACCTGCGATGCAATCGGTAACGCAAGCTACAAAGCAAAGAAAATCAGAAAGTGGTCGGACGAAAATTACGAATACACCGAAACCTCGTATTTTGATGTTTACAGAAGCGGTAACATAGGCTTTGACAACATTCCTGTTGACGGCTCAACCAAAATGCCCGACGACCTTATGGAATCCGTTGAGCCCTTTGATTTGTCGCAGGCTGTTGATTTCAACACCGCATATCTCGCAGGCTATCTTGCGGATAAATACGATGTCACAGCCGAAGAAAGTATGCCAAGAGCCAATGAAAGAATCAGGCAGAGCATTATTGATTCGTTCAAAGAAACCGTAAAGGGATATGACGAGGTTGAAAACCAGGGTGCAAATATGAACGTTGCAAACGGCTTATACAAATACGCACTCTATCCCGTGTGGCTTCTCAACACAAAGTGGAACGGTGAGAAATTCACCTTTGCAATGAACGGGCAGACAGGCAAATTCGTCGGCAATATCCCCACGGATAAAAAAGCCGTCACAAAGGCCTCGCTGTTGCCCGGCACAGGCATAGGCGCAGTAATCTATGGCCTTATGTGGCTGATAGAGCTGCTTTAAGGGGGTACGGAAGATATGACTAAAAAGCTTTTTGCAATAATTATTGCAGCTATTATTTGCGTTTCGTTTGTATTCTCTGCATCTGCTTATACTCAGGAGTATATTATTGACTATGCCGATAAGCTTTCGCCGAGTGAAATTGAAGAGCTTGATTTGCTTGCCGAAAAGATTGAAGCGACTTATGATGTTACCGTACTATTCTGTATAACCGAAGGTACGGGCGATATAACCGCCGATGAATTTTCTTCAGGAACCTACGGTGATTATACCGATAACGAAAACGGTATAATAATCGTTCACGACGATTGGAACAAAACATATTCCGTATTCTCTTCGGGCAACGCAGATAAATATTTCAGTGATGCCGCCGTTGACAGCATGATTGATGCTTATGATTTGAACGAAAGCTATTACGGCGGGATTTATGCCTGCTATGAGCTTGCGGAAGAATATCTTAAAAATGGCTATTCGGGCGGATACGTTTATGAAAGCGAAGAGTTTGTTTATGCAGGCGAAGCAAACGAGCCGAAAACAGAAAATGAAAAAGACGGCGTTTCAATTATATGGCTGCCCGTTTCGCTTCTGATAGGTCTGCTCATCGGTTTCCTTATCATTAATGGCATTGCCTCAAAAAACAAGTCGGTAAAAATGCAGGAAAATGCAACCGTTTACACCCGCTCGGGCAGTATGGTTATAACGGGAAGTGCGGATAATTTCCTGTATAATAACGTCGAGCGCAGAGAAAAGCCGAAGCAGACAGAGAAAAAATAAGGAGGTAATACCGATGGGATTTTTTGATTCACTAAAAAGGCAGGCAGAGTCTGCAATTAAAAGAGAAGTTTCGCAAGGTATCAACAAAGCGGTGAACAATGCCGTGCAGTCAGTGGGCAAAGGCAGAAATCACTCCGAAACTTTTACCTTTGCTTCACTTCCGACA
The DNA here is from genome assembly GCA_045590675.1 of Acutalibacteraceae bacterium. Classification (GTDB taxonomy): domain Bacteria; phylum Bacillota; class Clostridia; order Oscillospirales; family Acutalibacteraceae; genus CAG-177. Next base: position 150,304 of record JAZNRJ010000041.1, on the reverse strand, counting down.
AATGTTGCCGAACTTCAGGCTCTGCCCGAAGCAAGCCTTGATTCTGCCTTCAAAACAACGGCGCTCACCCTTGCGGCTTTGTGCAATTATGAGCATAATCCCGATGCAACAATCGAAATGCTCAACTTTTTAAAAGGTCCGGGTGAAGTCAGCGGCTTTGAAAAGCAGTTTATCAAAGAACATCTCGGCTCCGAGGGCTATAAGGCGCGTTCGTATTTTGAGGGCGCAACCCCGCAGAACAGCTATAAACCTGATATGCCATATAAAATTACCGTTATCGAAAATCCTTATTCCTTCGATAATGCTGATTGGGCAACGCTCTATGTAAAAAGCGGAGGCGCGGATAATCCGAGACCGATGAAATTGCGCAGAAAGCCTTCAACGGGTCAATGGTTCTTGGTTGAAATTCAGTGTCTTGCTGATATCCGTGTTCCGGTAGAGGAAGATCCTTGGGCATAAATAAAACAAAGGAGATATTACACTATGAAAAAATTACTTGCAGTTCTTCTTGCACTTGCAATGTTGTTTTCATTTGCCGCTTGCGGCGATGATACACCCGATAAACCTGATACCACAAAAGCACCGTCAGGCAATACTGCTTCAGGCATCGAAGCATCGCTTTTCACTGTTAATTTTGGTGGTGATTGGATAAACATTGAGGATGAATTTGAAGACGACGAAGACGGTTGCACCGCAGTTCTTCAGGTTCTCGACCCCGAAGATAACGAATATTACTTAATTGAGGCAACAGTCAGCGTTGAAATTGACGAGCCCTACGATTTCCGTGAGGATCTTGTGTATTACGGCTTCAATCAGTATGAATACAAGGAAAACAACGCTTATGAAACCGTAAAGGTCGGCGGTGTTGACCTTCTTAAGTATGATGACGGCGATGACACCCTCATTTACTTCAACCGTGTTGAAAACGCAAACGCATCGGTTTACGTTGAATTTGACGCAACCGACATTAGCGACAGCCGTATTCAAGCTCTTCTTGACGGCATAACATTCAAGCTTGAGGATATCGGAAACGAAGACGGTCCTTGGGAGTGGGAAGGCGAAAAATTCTCAGCAGACGCCGCAAGCGTAAATGCCGGCTCATTTACCGTTACATCAACATTTGTTCCCTTTGAAGCGCCGGTTACAACCTTTGAAACCTTCGATCATTCCGTTGCCGCAATCGGTGACAGAGTATATGTTCTTATTGACGGCGAACTCAGCGAATGCCACTATGACGGAACAGTTCTTGCTTTTATTAATAAAATCGAGCTTCCCGAAGACGATTATGACAGAATTGAAGCAACAGCAGACGGCACACTTTGGGTAAGCGGTGGTCTGAATGACATTCTCTGCATAAAAGACGGCAAAACAGTTGCAACTTATGAGGATATTGATTCTCTAGCAATTCATCCGTCAGGTGCCTGGGGCGTTAATTATTTCACATCAAATGAATGTGAAATTGTTACCTTCAACGGCAATACATACACCTCAACTCCCTTAGCTTTCAAAGAAGCAGACACAATAATGCAGCTCTGCGTTGACGAAAACAACATCTATGTTTGTGCAAATGCCGCAGATGACAGCGGACATAAAGTGTTCATTTACAGCAAAGACGGTGTTCTTCAGAAAACTCTCTGTGACGCCGAAGGCGAAGGACTTGGAAGTGTAACCTTTGTCACACAGACATCAAACGGCTACATTGCCTTTGACGGCAATATGAGAGATGTTCTTCTTTGGGATAACAACGGCTCATTTGTTGCAGAAATTTCAGACGGCGATTTGTTCAGCACAAATTATCCGTGGTTCTGCGATTCGGCAGTTCTTGATGACGGAAGCATTATTACAATTATGACAGATGAACGTGAAGACAGTTCGGCAACTGAGCTTGTAGCGTTCATAGTCAAAGGATTCTGATGTTAATGAACAAGTTTAACAAAATTATCTGCATTTTACTGACCCTGTGTTTTACGGTTGCTTTTACCTCCTGCGGAGATGATTCTCCTCAGGAGGTTACTCCGAATGAAACAACACAGACTGCAGGAAATGAAATAGGCAAAGAAATAGCGGTTCTTTCACTCAACAAAGAATATATTTCTCATTACGAATGGTATGAGGATCATCCCGAAATGCTTGTAAGAAGCGAATATACGGATGTTACCCTTGATAAATCAATGGAGAAAAAATATCCGCTTCTTGCAAAAGCTCTCACGGAGACATCCCTGATGAGAAAAAGAGCAATGGAAGAAGAAAAGGATAATTTCATCGTTATTGCTACCGAAGAATTTTTGAATGACAGCGAAGCTTTTACAACCTATGTTTCTACTCTTGATGTTCAGGTCAGGCGTGCAGACAGCGTTGCAGTCAGTATTGTTGAAGATTACAATTCAGAAACTGACAGAGCATTCAATTGCCTTAATTATGACACAGAAAGCGGAATTTTGCTTGCTCTTTCCGATGTTGTGACGGATATTTCAACAATTCCTGAAATTGTTGAAAAGGTTATTATGGGCCGTATAGGTGAAGAAGAGCCCTTCGGCAAAACCGCCATTCCCGATTATTTCAAAAACACTCACGAAGAAGATATTACATGGGTGCTTGAATATAACGGTATAACCTTTTACTTCGAGCCGGGCGCAATTGCTCCCACAAATTTCGGTGTTCAGACAGCAACGGTGACCTTTGCGGAATATCCCGATTTGTTCAAAGAAAAATATAATGCCGTACCGAATGCATATATAGTAGGTATGCCTTTGTCAGTACCGTTTTTTACCGACATTACGGGTGATAATCGTGCGGATGAGCTTACCGTTTCGGGCAACTACGACCCCGACGGCAGATATTATTATACGCTCGGCATAAATTCGGAAAGCTCAAGCTATGAGGTGGATTGGTTTTCATATGACCTGAATCCGTATTATATTAAAACCGCAGACGGTGACAGCTTCCTCTATGTTTTCAGCGAGGAAAGCGAAGAGGAAGACCGTCAGATGATTCTGAGTGTATTCAGCCTCAAAAACGGTGAAATCAAACAGGTCAGCGAAACTGATATGGGATTGCTTTACATAGACAATAATGTTTTCGCTTTGCCGACAGACCCCGAAAATCTTCTGCTTTTTAACTCTGACGATAATTATTCCGATGTGTACTTCTATGTCAATAAAAACGGTATGCCAACAACCTACAAACAAAATCTGACCCGCTGAAAAAGTGTCATCGGTCTTGATAAGCAATGGATTTGTTCCCTCAAATCCGCAATTAAAGTGGGAAAACCTAAAACCCCACAGAAAAACATAGTATAAAAAGATAAAATCAGGTGCAGCAGGAGTAAAATCCCGTTGCACCTGATTTTAATTTCAAGATGTATTTATGCCGTGAAAATTAGCTCGTGATTAACAATCTCTCTTGCTCTTGCTTCAATGTTGTTCATACGAGCAATCCACTCCATTTAATTGTCTGCTTTAAGTTGTTCTGTTACACCCTCATTAACCCTCATCTGTTCTACCAGCCGAGAGAACATATCTGATGCTTGTTCATTAACCTCTGCAAGATGAGTCCATAGTGTACCGTTTATCAGCATAATGTTAAACTGAACTCGTTGGTGTTTCATAAGATAATCTTTGCATTTTAACCCCCATACACCGAGCGGTTTGCTTGCTTCGGCAGGTAATGCGATGTTAGGAATTCTTTAATTGCCAACTGTTCTGTTAAAATGATGGTTTATTATTCATAATTGCTCCTTCCTTTCAATCATTACAAAAGTGTCGTATATAAATTCAGCACCGAGCATGAAGCCTGATATAAAACTGTCAGAGTTGCTTAAACTCAAAAACTCATTGTATATATTGGTATAGTCAAGAAACAGTTCCTTATCCTCTGCGATCAGTTTTGCTGTGATCTGTTCTTCCTTTTCGGTAAGTGCATTCAAATTCTTGCTTAACTTACCTGACAGTTCGGGACTTGATTTCTGCGGTTCAATGTTTCCATAGTAAAAATCTTCAATAAAATTAGACATTGTATAATCCTCCGTTTGAATAATTAATATTCAAACTCTTTTAAGCATTACGGAAGGATGAGAATATGTTTGTTACTGCCGAAAGTTATTGTTTTTTAGTAAATCCCTTATGAACATCCGCAACCGAAAAAATGCAGTCGACTTTGGTCGGCTGAATTTTTTATCTGAACAGGATTTGAAGGACGAGCGATGCCGAACAGTGTTTCGGCAATTTTACTAAAATATCGTTCACCGCTTTGTGCAATATCTGCAAATTCACTTCTTGACTTTATCTTTAAAATAAGTATAATTGACTGACGGTAACGAAATATTATTAAACACAAATAAATCAAGAGGTATATATGCAGAGTTTTGTCACATTAATCGGCCACATATTAGGTTTTGTTTCCGTAGGTTTATTTTTCTATTCTTATCAGCGCACCCAAAAAAGAAAAATAATGATTATTCAAACCGTTGCAACAGCTTTAAGTTGCATACAGTATCTGCTTATAGGTGCTTTTTCAGGTTTCGCTTTAAACATTGTGTGTATTATCCGTAACTTTACATTCTATTACCGTGATAAAAATAAAAGTACGGACTTGGCATCACCTGTTCTTTTTGCTTTGTGCATGGCAGCAGTAAGCTTTTTTTCATGGGAAGGAATCCACTCACTGCTGATAACGCTGGGACTTGTTGTTAACACTGTGTGTATGGGTATATTCGATGCAAAAAAATTCCGCAAAACAATACTCATCTCATCGTCACTTATTCTTATTTACAATATTTTTGCTTCTTCGTATAGCGGAATTTTAAGTGAATCCATGTCACTTGTTTCGGTTATGATAGGAATTGTCCGCTACAAAAACACACAGCAACCGATCAAAACAAAGAAAACAATCGCAGCTTAATAAGTTTAAATATTTCAATCCTTCAAACAGGCCAAGGGACTGCTCCCCTGTCCTGTTTTTTTATATAAAACTGCAATGTACGGAGTTTTAACACCGAATTCTATCAATGTATTTAGTTTATTTACACTACTGTTAACTGCAAAATTTGATATACAAGGGATTTCACAACTCCTTTATGAATAACCGTACCAATAGAAAGCCTTGAAATCATTACGATTTCAAGACTCTTTCTTTTTGCAAAACTACCATCATCTGACACAGAATCTAACAAACATTTTGAATGATTATAGTTTTAATTTGATTATTTAAAGCAACGAGAGAATTTTTCTTTTATATTCCAGAAACTCTTCCGTTAAATTGAAACCGTCCGAGCGGGGTTTTGGCTCTTTGATAATTATCTCTCCCGTTATTTCTCCGGGTGACCCCGACAGAAGACATATTCTGTCAGAGATAAGAATTGCTTCATCAATATCGTGAGTAATAAAAAGCGTTGACATTTGAATTTGTTTCATAACATTAAGATACCATTTATGCATTGAGCTTTTTGTTATTGTATCGAGTGCGGAGAACGGTTCATCCAGAAGAGCAATATCATTTGAAAACATATATGTCCGCAAAAGTGCCGCGCGTTGCCGCATACCGCCTGAAAGCTGAGAAGGATATTTCTTTTGTGTTCCTCCAAGTCCGAATTGTTCAAACATCGGTGATACTCGCTTACGCGCCTCTTTTTTCTTTTCACCTTTCAGCAAAAGCGGTAAAGCGGCGTTATCTTCTATTGTTCTGTACGGCAACAACAGATCCTTTTGCAACATATAGCTTATATGCCCCGGCTGATTTGTAATGTCTTTTCCGTCAAGCAAAACCTGACCGCTATCAGGTGCAAGAAGACCCGAAATAATGTTAAACAGTGTTGTTTTTCCGCCTCCACTGACACCGAGGAGACACACTAATTCCCCTTTATTAAGTTCAAGTGAAACATCTTTCAAAACGGGTTTTCCATCAAAGCTTTTGCTGACATTCTTTACTTCCAACTTATTCATATCACTTAGGCAGATAGTCGTTTGTGAAACCGAAATAGGGATCGATTTTATCTTCAATAAGATTATTTTCGTTCAGCCAATTATAGAAAGCTGCCCAACGTTCGGGATCAAATTCGCCCCATTTTGAAGCATCGGCTATATATTCGGATGCAAGATATTCCTGACTTGCATAAACAAGCTCGCTGTTTAATTTGAGTTCCGGTGCGGCATCCATAAGAATATCTGCTGCATCTTTGGGATTCTCTACCGCATATGTATATCCCTTGGAAAGTGCATCAACAAAAGCTTTTGCGGCTTCAGGATTTTCTTCAAGCCAAGCATTATTACCGATAATAATGGGTGTGTAATAATCAAATACGGGATTTATGTCTGCAAATTCAAAATAATCAGTTTCAAGACCCGCTGTTTCACAAGCTATACCTGCCCAAGCATAGAAAATCCATATTGCATCAACGGAACCGCTTTTGAGAGCCGACACTACATCGGTTACGGTTGACGGAATCAACTCAACGAGGTCAAAATCACCGCCGTCAGCTTTCATTACGTCACGGATTGTTTCTTTTTCAACTTCCAGATCCCACGTTGCATATTTCTTTCCCTCAAGCCCTTTCGGCGTATTAATTCCCTCACCTTTTCGTGAAATAATACCCGATGTGTTGTGCTGAATAATGGCGGCAACCGCAGTGACGGGTATTGCATTATCTCCCACAAAAGCAGGGGCGATAGTATCTTGGAACGAAACTCCGAACTGAGCTTTGCCAGAAGCTACTAAGGCTTCCGCACCGCCTTCAGGCGGCTGAACAATTTCAACATTCAAACCCGCTGCTTCAAAATAACCGTTCACCTTTGCAACAAATATGCCCGTGTGGTTAGTATTAGGTGTCCAGTCAAGAACAATTGTTATCTTTTCGTTTTCCGTTTTTCCGCAAGCCGAGAAACAGAAAATGATTGAAACCGACAGTAATAATGCGATTATTTTTTTCATACTTTTTCTCCTTTTTTTATTTATATTACGGTAAGGCATACACTTTTTCTCTGCAAATCCGACCAACGCCATAAGTGCCAGTGAAATTGCCGATATAAGAAAAATAACGGCAAACATCTTGTCAAAAGCGAACGCTTTTTTAACCCGTGTCATATAAACGCCAAGACCGCCGAAGCCACCGAGCCATTCGCTAATAACTGCACCAACAACGCTGTATGCCGCAGCTATCCTCAAACCCGAAAACAATTGAGGTAATGCCGAAGGGAATTTAATAAATCGAAAAATCTGCAAACGATTTGCACCCATGGAACGCAGTAATCCGATTGTATCCTTATCCGCACTTCTGAATCCGTCAAGCAGCCCGACAGTTACGGGAAAGAACGTTGATATAACTATCAGAACAATTTTCGGAGTCATTTCATAACCGAACCAAAGCACAAGAAGCGGCGCAATGGCAACGGAAGGAATTGTTTGTGTAATAATCAATAACGGATAGAATGCTTTATAGAGAATTTCAAACGTATCCATCAACACAGCCGCCAAAAAGCCTACACTTACTCCGAGCAGCAAACCGATAAAAGCCTCTTGCAAAGTAATAACTGAATTCTCCATAAGCTGCGGAAATTCGCTGATAAAAGCTTTTGTAACCTCTATGGGTGACGGCAGCATATATGGCGGCACCAATCCCGTTGTGCATAATAATTGCCATATAATCAACAATAGGGCAACGGCGATAAATGACGGTCTGTTACGCTTCAGCATGCTTTTTTATCTTTTTGTCAATGGTCAGAATTTCGCCTTCGGGTCTGTAAACAACCTTAACATATGCCGAAACATTTTCTGCTCCTGCTCTTATTGCAACGTGCTGACACTCTTTGACAATATCCATCAGTTGGTCATAGTCATCACCTTCAATTGTGGTTTCAAAGGGACCTACGTGACAGTTCAAACCGCTGCTTTTAATAAATGCGATAACCTCATCAACAATGCGGATAAGGTCATCTGTATCTTTTGCTGCGGGAAGAACCTGAATTGCGCTACTTGCTTTCATAATTTTACCTCCAAAATATAAAATACCTCCGCCGGATAATAAGGCGAAGGCTTCTTGAAGTACAGTTTTGATTATTGTAAATAACAATATGCTTTTACTATGCTTCCTACGCCGGCATTATCCGGATCAGGTTTGCGGGTCGCAGGTTTACCTGCCTCTCAGCCGTTCAGAACGGCTCCCCGGAAGTTAAAGTGTGAAACAAAAACAGGTGACAACCTTTCGGATGCCACCTGTAAAAAATCCTTGTGTATGACTTCCTACGGCGGCATTATCCGCATCAGGTTATAGGGTCGAAGTTTGATTACTTCCTCTCAGCCTGCAAGCACAAGCTCCCCTGTATTTATTTCGTTTGATATTATACATCCGAATCCCCAAAAAATCAAGTTATATTTAAAATATCATTTTTATGAATAAATCCAAGTCAAATCCACGTCAAAAAGAATCGAGAGGATATCCCTAAAAACATTAGGCACCCTCTCGAACAGCTTGCGGTTTTTATTTGTTAAGTAAAGCGGTGAGTTTATCCATAGCGTCAAGAATTACACCTGCCGCCTTAGGACCGATGGAGTTTGTTTCTTCATAGTGTTCTCTGCCTGATGCATCAATTGCATTGTTAAAATAGGGCAGCCACTCGTGAAGATAAAAATCATTTTCGGGGATTATATAACCCAACTCGTCGTTGCAAAGACCGAGAACAAAATTATGCTCACAGCGTGACATCTCCGAAAGCGATTTATAATTAACCTCTTTGCTGTTTGCCGAATCTTCCGCTGACAGAAAATTACCGCTTTCAAGCTCAGGTGAAAGCTCACCGGGAATCATATAAACACCTATCTGCTTTTCTCCAAGCTCCATATATGAAACTTCAGATATGATTGATATATTTTTGTCTTCATCCTTTGAAACATCGTTGTTAAGAACTCCGATGAAACGCACAAGAAGAAGTGCGGTATTGTCGCATTTAATTTCTATGGCTTCGGTTTTTATGTTGATTGCAGGCGAAAGAGCAACTTCATTATTTACGCTCATAACAAGCTCGCCCACATCCTTGCCGAATTCCTTTACATATTCAAGACCAAGTTCAAAGTTGCGCAGGACATCATCAAGTTTTTCGCATGTTACAAGACCTCCGATAGCTCCGTTTATAAAAACAACGTTTGCACCGCCTGTCTGCTCAACGATTTCTTTTTCCATATATGCGGGGAAATCTGCACTTACAACGGTTGTTCTTGCTCCGAGACATTCAGCGTGGCAAGCAAAATTAACTATAAATGTATCATTACTGCCGTCTGAAGGGTCAAATCGGATTCTTGTCAGTGTTGCGTCATAGTCATCGGGAGTTCTTGTGTCAATTAAAAGTCCTTCTGATTCAGCTGTGCCGAAATACAGAGCACCGTCTTTCCTTGCATCATATGCATCAATAATCGCTTTGGCGGTTAATTCTTTGAGACGGTTCATAAAGTCTTCATTTTTACCGTCAGATAGGAAATTTTTGCCCCAAAGCCCTTGCGTGTCAATGGCTGAATGAGTGTGAGTTGCGCAGATGTTGATTGATTTGAGGTTCGGAATTTTACCGCTTTCAACAACAATTTTTCTTATATCATTGATGTCCTTGCGGCTGATTCCCACGCAATCAATCGCACAAACAACAACTCCGCCTCTGCCGCTGTTATCATCAAGATAAACCGCTTTGGCATACATATCGTCAAGCACGGATTTTGCGGGGTTATTTGTGTTATAACCTGCAATATAGTATGTTTCTTCTGTTAAATCATCGGGTGTGAGAACTTCTTTTGAAAAACCGACAGTCCATTTTTGGCCGTTATAAGAAAAGGTTTCGTCACCCGTGAGCATATATTTTGATGTTTCTTCAATTGTTGTGTAAGTTGAGTTGGGGACAAAAAGAATAATCAGAGAAAGCAGACCTGAAATTATTCCTCTCACCAAATTTGGCAGCTTAATAAAACGCAAAAATTCCATTTCACATTACCCCCAAACTTTTAATAAATCAAAGAAAGCTTTGGAAAATGCTGTTCCGCTCTTTGAACCTGTTGAGACGGTTTCTTCGTAGTGGCCTTCGTCGCCTGATGAGCTGTAATCGTTATCGGGAACAATGTAGCCTACCGCATCGTTACAAAGCCCGAAAACAAGAACTTCGTCGTTTTCGTCAAAACAGGTTGCAATACCTTCGTAGGGATATTCAGTACCGTTGAATGCTTCTTCTGCGGAATAGAATCCGCCGTAAACAAGCTCAGGAAGTGCTTCGCCGGGAGCTTCAATTATTTTTATGTTTTTGCCTATTTCAACATAACCGATTTCGCTTGTAAGATAAATTTTGCCATCTTCTTTAAATGCTTTTACGTTACAAAGACCTGCGCTCTCTGCAAGGAGAAAAACAAAATTATTGACCTCAAAATCTATCTGAGCGTGTCTGATGTTGAGAATAGGCTCAACAGCTTCTCCTTTTTCGGCAAGCTCATAAAGGATATCTGCAACAATGCCGCTGTATTCTTTCATCTTTTCAAAAGATGTGAGTTCTTCAGGAATTCCGTTTTCAACGCCCATATCAGCGTGAATAGCTCCGCCGATTGCACCTTGAACAAAGATGAAGTCAGCATTTTTTTCAGTTGTTACTTCTTTTTCTATATAATAAGGATAATCGCCTGAAATTTCCGTGTTGCTCCAACCAAGATTAATGGGGTGGGCACCAAAATTGGCTATATAAATCTCTTTTTTGCCCTCTGCGTTGGGAACAAAACGGAAAAGGTGAATTTTATCATCAATTGAATAAGGATCTCTGCCGTCATAGAACATTTCAGGGCAAGCTTTTGATGAATAATAAAGCATACCTTCACAGCGGTTGTTATATGCTTCTCTTATTGCATCGGCTGTTTTCTGAACAACCGAATTAATATACTCCTGATTTCTGCCGCTCTTTGGGATATTGCCCCACAAACCTTGAGTATCAATTGCACTGTGGTTGTGAGTTGAGCCTACGTCAACACTGATAAGCTTTCCCGCTCCGATAATATCACCAAGTTTTTCTCGGATATCCTTAATATCGGCATTCATAAAACCGACACCGTCAATCCACGCAAAAGCCGCTGCGCCTCTGCCTGAATTATCATCAAGAACAACTGCTCTTACGCACAAATCATCAACAACGCCTGTTGCTTCCTGAGCCGGAAATTTAAGAAATCCGCCAAGGAAATATCTTGTTTCATCAACATCATCAGGTGTAAGTACTCTGCGTGCATAGCCTGCCGACCAATATTCCGCTTGTGCTTCATCAATAAAGCTTGCGTTACCTTCAAGAAAATTCTCCGAAATCTCTGTTACGGGTCTTTCGTCGTAACCGATTTTGGTAAGACTCTGAAAAACCGCGCCGAGAAGTGTTGGTAAACCGATAAGCACCGCCATAATTGCTGAAATCCATCTGATAACAACTGCCATTTTTATTTCTCCTTTTTAAATGAAATTTTGCAGATTTTTAAGCTCTGCGCATATATTGACATCATTTGAAAGCCTTGCCGGCATTGATTCGTACTTTTCTGCGAGTAAAAGCAACTCCAAAAACTGCTTTTCGTCTTTTGTTTTTATATATTCAAATATCCTGTTCATAATATCGCACGATACGAAATACTTTTCCGCCCATTTTGAAATTTCACGGCAAATCGGTAAATCTTTTTTAAGATATTCTCTGCACGCATTCATTTTGTCAAGATAAGCCTCAGCTAGAGCAAAGGCTTTTTCTTTGTTACCTGATTTGAATGCAGTTTCAATCTTATCAAACGTCTCATACATACGCCTTGAATTTGCATCTTTAAGACAGGATGTATAAAGATGGTCTGCAAAGATAATGAAATTATCTGCGTTTTCTTTGCCGACGACCTGTTTTATTGCACTCTCCCAAGATTTCTGCGGGTCATAATTTTCGCTGTCCCAAAGATAATCCGCAAAGGTAATAAGCGGTATTTTTGAGCATTCGGCATATTCCATACAGTTTGAAATGATACCCTCAGAGTATTTATACAAATCAAGGTCACGCCCGATAATCGGAGAAATATGCATCTCGTTATACATTGAGCAATCATTTACGGGGTAGTTGTCCCAATAAAGCGGCTTGTGATATGTACATTCGACAAACCTTACCGCTTCGAGGCTTGTCAGCTCACGGGAACATATATCTCTGCCTGTCCAGAAAACAGAAACAAGAGTCGGAATGCTTTTGCCGAGCTTTGAGATGTAATATTCATTACCCTTTCCGTGATAAAGAGTCGGACAAACCGTAAGACGGATTGATGCATTGATTTCTTTCAATGCGTTATAATACCTGTTTATCAGCTCAATATGGGCATTTACCGTTTCGCCAAAAGCCGCCTTGTCCTCTTCAAAAGCAAGTTCTTCATCAATATCATCGAGCAGAAGGCCGAAGCAGCGTATTCCGATTGAATAAAGCTGTTTTGTTTTATTCATCAGGATTTCAAACTCGGCATCATCGGAATACTTCATTGAAAGGCCGGGGGCAACGCACCAATAAAAATCCATATAATATTCATTGGAGCAATCAACAAGCTCTTTCAGCTTGGCGAGCTCATCTTCCGGATAATTCTCACGCCATTTCTCGCGGTGATACAAGTCATCTTTAGGTGCATAATAAACCGTGTTCATTCTGTTTTTCGCCATAAGCGTCATAACCGATTTGCGATTTTCGTGGCTCCATGGATTGCCGTAAAAGCCTTCGATATAGCCTCTCACCTTAAAAGAGGGTGAGCAAATATATTCGCCGTCTGAGACGGTGTTTTCTTCAATACGTCTCGCAAGGTCACAGAGAGCATAAAACGCGCCTTTTTCGCACGAGCAATTAATTTTCACATTCTTGCCCGAAACGGAAAGAATATATTTTTCATTGGTTACTTTGTAAGCCTTTTCGCAATAACAGACACGTTTGGAATTCTCATACAAAATATCAATGTTATAGTCGGTATTACCGAAAAGCTTTTCAAAAACAGCTTCGGGATTTGATCTGCGGTTCATATTAACCCCTCCCTATATTAATAATACAATAACTATCTCATTTTTACAATTATTAAAACGCTAAATATTCCGCCTTGATTTTTGTGCGTTTTAATGATAAACTCGTATCGGAAGTGATAAAAATGACCATAAGACCATATAAAGAAAAAGACAAGGAAAGCGTGCATTTTGTTTGCCTCAACAGCGACGGCCCTTGTAAAAGTTCAAAAAGAGGAATTAATTTTGCGCTTGCAGTTTATTGTGACTACTATATTGAAAACGAACCCGAAAACTGCTTTGTTGCCGCAGATGAAAACGACAATGCAATAGGCTACATTATATCAACCGAAAATTTTGATAAGTTCAAAGAAACATATATAAGCAACTATTATTCGAGAATCAAAAAATGGGAATACCGCCGCAGAAAATCGGCACTCCGTGCAATCGCATCGCAAGAAAAATATAAAGAAGAATATCCCGCCCATCTTCATATTGACCTTCTGCCCGAATATCAGCATAAAGGTCTTGGCACAAAGCTGATGGATACACTTTGCGATAATTTGCGTCAAAAGAACGTCATAGGTGTTATGTTCACCGTATGGCATAAGAATTACGGTGCAATAAAATTTTATGAAAAATACGGATTCAATCTTATTGAAGCAAAAGAAACAACGCTTGTCTACGGATTAAAGCTCAGATAAAATTACCGACAAATCTCAACGTGAGATTTGTCGGTTTTTTCTTAATCTTTTTCAACAGCAGAACGGATATTCCAGCCATTTTCTTCAAGAAGCTCTTCTGCTTTTTCAAATGTGCAACCAAGAATTTCCGTAACAATGCCAATCATTCTTCTGCGCAATTTCTTGTTTGTGGGTTTGAGATTAATCATCATATTTTCATAAACACAGCCGCATTTCACCATAGAAGCGGTTGAAATCATATTCAGAATTATTTTCTGTGCTGTTCCGGCCTTCATTCGGGTTGAACCCGTGATAACCTCGGGACCTGTGTCTGCGCAAATATCAACATCTGCAGCCTTTCCAAGCTCGGAATCGGGGTTGTTTGTGATTGAAAAAGCCTTTGCACCAATGCTTTTTGCATAATTAACAGCAGAAATAACATAAGCTGCCGAGCCTGAAGCGGAAATACCGATTAATATATCTTTACTGCAGAATTTTCGGTCTTTGAGATCTTCAACACCTGCATCCGGATTATCCTCTGCGTTTTCAGCCGCCTTAAACATACAGCCTTCACCGCCTGCAATTATTCCGTTAAACAAATCATATGGCACCCCGAAAGTGGGCGGACATTCAGCCGCATCGCAAACAGCAAGTCTGCCTGATGTTCCGCTGCCGATATAAAAAATTCTTCCACCTGCCCTTATTGCATCGGCAACTGCATCGCACACAATTGCAATCTGCGGCAAAACATCTTCAACTGCAAGAGTTACCTTGGCGTTTTCACTGTTAATTATTTCAAGCATTTTGAGCGTGGACATTTTATCTATATCGTATGTATCAGGGTTTCTTATTTCTGTTTTAAGCATTTTTACACAACCTTTTTGCAAGCGAAATTGCACCGTTTACCATCGGTTCATCAATAAATTTGAGCGAAGCATCAGCTTCAAGATATTTCATCAGGAACGGATATAATATTTCTTTTTGTTTGCAAAGTCCGCCGCAAATAACGGTTTTAGCGAAGGTGTTTTTCTTTGCACCGTTAATTATTTTTACCGCTTCATAAGCATTACGCTCTATTATTTCTTTTGCGACAGCATCACCGAGATTATATGCTTCAAAAACAACAGGTGCATAGGATGCAATGTACGCTGCACCACCGCTATATATTTCGGCAACGGAATCTTCAAGCTTTTTACCGAGTTTGTTTTCAACAAGCTTCAGAATTGTTTTGCTTCCTCCTCTTCCGTCAAGAAATTCAAATGCAGAATTGAGTGCATCCGAACCGTAGCAAAAACCGCTTCCGCCTTTGTCTATCATATATCCCCGTCCGCCAGCACGGTAAAGTTTTTCATCTGAACGGGAATAAGCAACAATACCTGTTCCCATAATCACAGCAGTTCCGTTTTCGCCTTTTAACGCAACTTCAAGAGCGAGGTCAATATCACTGCCGCAGTCAAACGAGTCAAAGCCGAATTGTAACAAAAAATCATTGATAAGCTTTTGGTTTTCACCTGTTTTACTTCCTGCAATGCCTGCGAAAACAGACGTTTCCGAAATATCATATCCTTCGCATATTTTTATAATTCCTTCGTTAAGAACGCTGTATGCGTTTTCAATGCCTGTGCTGACAGGATTTGAACCGCCGAGAATCAATCTTCTGATTTCTTTTCCGTTCAAATCCGTGAGCAAAAACTCGGTTTTTGTTCCGCCTCCGTCGATTCCTAAAAGATACTTTATTTTATTTTGTGTCACCAAAGCCATATTTACACCGTCTTTTATTTGTTTACATATCGAAGCACCGCATTGCCGTCACGGCAAAATTCAACAGCGGTGATTGAAATATTATCAAGAGAAAATCTGAACTTATGAGGTTTAACCCCCAAAGCAGTGGGAATCAGATACTCAAGGAACCCGTGGTGACTGAAAACCGCCACACGGTCACCGAACGTAAACCTGTTTTTTATGTAAGAAATAACTTTTTCTGCACGGTTAACATTATCCTCAAAAGCCTCACAGCCAAATTCGTAATTCTCGGTTTCAAAAAGCTTTTCACACATTTTGGTGTTTTTATAATATCGCTGAAGATAAGCCTCGTTACAGCCGTAATAACCCGGTGTGCATCCGCACTCAACCAGTTCCGGACAAATTTCAAGCACCGGCTCATTGTTCTTTGCTTTGCAAACACCTGTTGCCGTTTTGAAACTGCGTAAAAGAGAGCTTGTGATATAGGCTTCGATATGCAAATCCTTAAGTTTTTCACCCAACTCAACGCATTGCAGTTCACCCTTTTCGGTAAGCTCACCGTCACTTGGGTCACGGTCTCCGATATTATCATACTGTGTTTCCGCGTGTCTGATAAAGATTATTTCCAAAGAATCCGAATTCTTCATATTCTCACCTTTCTTTTCGGCTGCATCGGCATATCCGTATGATTAAAACTTTTCTATCGCCGGTTTTATTGTAAATTCATTATATCTGCATAAGCATATTATGTCAATTTACGGCTTATCGTTTTTACGTTAGCGTAACAAACACAATCCGGCCAAAAACATTGTTGAAATAAATTTGAGATATTGACCTGTATACTCAAATTGATGTAAAATATATAAATGAATGTGTTTTTATGATACGATTATTGCGAAATATAAGATTTTACGGGAAGAAGGTAAACTATGAAAGGGATAAAACAACAAGTTCTGTGCGGCGCAGATGTCGTCTCAAAAAACGGATTTGATTTCCAAGGAAAATGTGGTCTTATCACTAACCATACGGGTGTTTTGCGTGATCTTTCCTCAACTGTAGATATGCTAAAAGAAAACTGTAACCTAACAGCTCTTTTCGGACCTGAACACGGTGTAAGAGGCGATGTGCAGGCCGGAGAAAATATAGTTTCATATACTGATCAAAAAACCGGACTTCCCGCATACAGTTTATACGGTGACGATATAAAGGAAAGCGAAAAAACGCTTACATCCCTTGACACCGTGATTTTTGATATTCAAGATGTTGGTGCAAGGTTTTACACATATTCTTATACTATGACAGACGCAATGAAACTTTGCACCGAGCACTCTGTGAAGTTTGTTGTTCTTGACCGCCCAAATCCTTTGGGAGGAATAAAAGCTGAAGGAACTGTTCTTGACAAACGTTTTTCTTCGTTTGTCGGAAGGTTTCCTACCCCCACCCGTTGCGGTCTTACAATCGGCGAATTTGCCCTAATGATGAACGAAACAGAAAACATCGGTTGCAACCTGACAGTTATTCCCATGGAAGGTTGGAAAAGGGATATGTACTATGAAGATACAGACCTTGTTTTTATTCAACCGTCACCCAACATCCCCACCGTTGATACAGCTTTTGCCTATATCGGAACCTGCATTTTTGAGGAAACCAATCTTTCCGAAGGCAGAGGTACAACCAAACCATTTGAAATGATAGGCGCACCTTGGCTTAAACCTGAAGCTGTTTTGAAAACAGTAGGTAAGCAAGATGGCGTTATTCTCCGCGAATGTTCATTTACTCCGACTTTTTCAGACCACCAAAACAACTTCTGCCACGGAATACAACTCCATATTACTGATAAAGATATCTTTTCGCCATTTGCTGTGGGGATAAAGCTTTTTGATGCAATAAGAAAAACTCACGGTGAATTTGAAATCGAACCATCTGTTGCAAAACTCATCGGCACAGACAAAATCTTCCGTCCCGACTTTAACCCAGACACTTTCATCGAAGAGGAACAGCAAAAAGTTACCGAATGGCAGTCACTCTCAAAAAAATGGCATCTTTACTAATAACAAGAAATCATATCCTTTTTTAGCATACAGAACATAATCAGATAAAAAACACGGTTCAAGTTATATCCGCTTTAAATCAAATTTTTAAAGCCCACACTTTTTTGGGCGGTGTATAGGCTTATTTTACCTGACAGACAATAATTTATAATAACAGCAACAGAAATATATCCTATTCCTTTGCCTGAAAAGAGTTCTGCAGCCAAAAGTATTGAGGCCAAAGGACAATTGGTTACGCTGCAAAACAGAGAAATCATACAAACAGCGGCTGAGAATGCAGCCGGAAGACCTAACAGCGTACCTGCAAGTGCACCGAAAGCAGCACCGATAAAAAGAGTCGGAACAATTTCGCCGCCCTTAAAACCTGCAGCAACGGCAACGCAGGTAAACAGCATTTTAAAAGCAAAAGCTGAAGAAACAAATTCGTTATTGTTAAAAATTTTTTCTATAATATCCACGCCTGCACCGTTGTAATCATAAGAACCTACTGCAAAAGTTAATAGAATTATTGCAGCTCCACCGATTACAATGCGTAAAAAGTCATTTTAAAAAGCTTTTCAAATAGTTTTTCAAGATATTTAAGAGACAGGCAGAAGATAACTCCTAAAACTACTGTAAGAAGGCTTAAAGCCAAAAGTTTCCACATAACAGAAAAACTGATTGTCGGCACTGCGGACAAAACAAAGCGTTCGGCATGGCCGCCAAGCAAATCAGCGGTATAATAGGAAGAAAGCGAAGTGATAATCGCAGGTATAACAGCCGGATAGTATATGCGCCCTGCAATAACCACTTCCAATGCAAAAGCGGCGGCCGAAAAGGGTGTTCCGAAAACTGATGAAAAAACGCCTGCCATCCCGCAATAAACCAATATTTTTCCTTGTTCTTCGGTGAGTTTAAAGCACTTACTCAAAAGCGCAGCAAAACTACCGCCTAATTGCAAAGCCGCTCCCTCTCTTCCCACTGAGGCACCGCAAAGATGCGACAAAAGAGAAGCACAAAAAACTGCAGGAGCAAGTTTAGGAGACAAAACTGTTTTGCCGTCAGCTGATTTTATCACCTGATTAGTCCCCACACCGTTTAAATCCAGTAATTTATAAATAGCAACCGTAAGAACACCGGCAACAGGAAGAAAATACAAAAGCCAAGAATTATCGTGGCGCATATTTGTTACAAGGAGAATACCTTTTGAAAACAAGGTGCCAATAACACCGCAAATCACACCTGTTAAAAGATACAGCCCTAAAAGTTTTACAATTGAAATAATCTTCTTCATATTCATTAAGATACCTTCTTTTATTTAACGGGTAGTATTATATCACACGCTACCTTTAAAGGCAAATCTATTCTTTTATATTATAAAGAAAAACGATAAATATAAACACTCGCTGTACCAATTGCCAACAAGCCTTGAAACCGTTATGATTTCAAGGCTTGCTTTTATTGCTGATAATTAATTTTTGACTTATCTATATATTCTCTCTCATATTCACTTACAAAAAGTTTATTCCACTGCTTTTCAGTTCCGTCATAATATATATCGTAGTTTGTTTCACTTCCGAATCCAAGTTCAGAATCTTCGACACTTTCACAAAAATTAGCTTCTTCTATTTTTTCAACACCTGGACCCACATATATTTTTTTCAGATTGTTCGCTTGCGTAATTGCTCCAATCTTTATTATCTTCACACTTTGCGGTATGTGATATATTTCTCCGCTTTTGTTGGCAGGATATAGAATCAGTTCCGTTTTATCCTTATTAAACAAAACTCCGTCAACATCTGAAAAGCTTGTGTTTTCGCTGTCAACGTTTATTTCTTCCAAAGAGTTACCTCTGATTGCCCATTCATGTATAAACGAAACACCCTTGCCTATGTTGACTGTTTCAAGGCGATCGCAACCTGTCATCGCTTCACATCCAAGATAAGTCACGCTGTCGGGAATATCAATATATTTTATACCTGAATATTTGAATGCACCGTCATCAAGTTTTGTAAGAGTATCGGGAAGAATAACGGTTTCTATGTTATCACATCCAAAAAGCATAGGGTCATCAATTGCTGTTATTCCTTTTCCCACGGTCAGTTTGATTAATTCATCACAATAACGGAAAGCTCCGTTTTTTATTATCGTTACGCTGTCGGGAACAACATACTCTTTTTGTTTTTTACCTATCGGATATTGAATAAGCTCTGTCATATCTTTGTTAAACAGCACACCATCAACGCTAACAAAATACTCGTTAGCCTCACTGACTTCAATGCTTTTAAGGTTACTGCACGGCATACCTTCAACATCATAAACAAACGGTGCAATGCCTATTTCTTTAACACCGCTTCCAATATAAATCTTTTCAAGTGATGAACAGCTTTCAAAAGCCTGCGCCCCTATAATTTCAACACTGTCAGGGATAGTTATTGACTTAATATTGCCGCAACTTGCAAAAGCATAAGCTTCAATTCTATACGTACCTTCTTTTACAATAATATGTTCTGCTTCGGTATCCCAATCAACATTCACCAGACAGTTGCCGACATAAAAAACATCATCTTCCCAATTTTCCGGGTTTGTATATACAGATGATTTTTCAAATATAGTTCTTGAAATACCTTCAAGACTTTCAGGAACGTTAACAGTTTTTAAATTGTTGCACTCATCAAATGCGCCATATTGAATATTCTTTACTCCATCCGGTATTACATAATCTTCAATAGGGCTGGATTTCGGAAATCGTATTATCTCTGTTTTGTCCTGATTAAACAAAACCCCGTTCTCATCCGAAGAATAATTCGGGTTGTTTTCTGCAACGATATATCTTTTCACGCTATCAATCTCAGGTAAAACACCTGTATAGGTTGATGGCAGATAAAGGTTTTTCACATTAAAAAAAGCACTGAAAACATATTCCTTTGCATCGGTTATACCCTCATCAATATACACGTTTTCCGCATCGTGAGCCCATTGTCTTTTAGCATCATAACCTTTAATATTTTCTGTTGTTTCAATTAAACCTGTTCCGTAAAAATAAAAAGTTGAAGTGGCCGCATCATATTTCCATTGCACATTTTCGTTGTAATCTCCGCTTGTTTTACAAGCTGTTTCCGTAATTTCGACTTCTGCTGTTGTATTTTCCAAAACCTCTTTATTATGACACGATGTTAAAAAAACACACGAAAACAGAAAAATATTAAAAAACAAAAATATAATAAATTTCTTTTTCATCCTTTCTCTCCTCCTTTACAGTTATATTATAGTTGTCCATCTCTTTTTTTGTCAATTTACAATTTTGTTACATTAGGTTACATTTTTGTAATTATTGGGTTGCTTATAATAATATACAAAAAAACTCCGTCCAAGCACAAAACTTGAGCGGAGTTGAATTGTAACACAGAACAATAAACTCTTTAAATCTTCTCGATTTTTCTGATAGTCTTTTTGTTTCTTCTGCCGTACCAGATAATCTGCCTTGCGTAATTTTCCCAATCTTCCGGTACGTTTTCAGTATACAGGCGGATTTTGCTCGGCTGCGCAACAAGTTCTGCCTTTTTATCGGAAAGCGCAGACGTGAAGTAGCTTTTCCAGTCATAATCAAAATCACAGGTTACATCGTTATCGCCCGGCACAACAATCATCTGCTTCTGATAAGTCATAAGCTCGCTGAAGATTTTCGGCTCAATTTCAAACCTTGACAAGAACTCCGCGGCTTCTTCATAAAACTCATCCAATTTATAGATATAATCAAGAAGCATAGCTTCTTCATAAGGCCAGGTTATATCACCAAAAGCAGGGTTAAGATAAGAGATATCGGTTGAGCCGCTGTCAGTATTCTTAATACAGGTGCTTATTCTTCTCAAAGTGTCACCGATTACACCCTCTCTTGCTGAGAAATACTCAATGAAAGAATGGTAAAAATCATAATAGTGCACACCGAGAACGTTGTGAACGTAAATTGCAAAGTATTGAAGCAAGCCGTGGCAATGAACGCTCTGAATGCAAGCAGAGAACACCGAAGCTTTAACAAGTTCCTCAGAACTCATAGTTGACGTTTCAACAATATATTCCAATCCGCCCGAAAAAATTGCATTGGAAAGTTTGCAATGGTTAATATTAAGCTGGTTAATGGCAGTTTTTATACCGAACTTTTTCATATATTCGGGGTCTGACAGCGTAGAGTTGGGATAAACCTCACAACGAAAAACGTTGATCGAGTCATGCTGCCCTCTTTCAAGCAATTCGCAGATACCCTGAGAAAAGCTTTCAAGGGTTTCACCGGGCAAACCGAGGATAAGCTCGGTGTAGGTGGGAATGCCCGCTTTGTGATAAAGCTCAAGCTGTTCGGAAAGTTTATCCTTATTCATATTTTTGCGTGAAATGTTTTCAAGCACGGTTTCGGACATACTCTGGAAAGCCAATGAAACGCCCTTGCTCATACCTACATCATTAAAAATTTTGTTGATTCTGAAAATGCGGTCTGTTTTGTCTTTTGCAAAGCAAGCGCCGAATTTATCGGGATAGCCCGTTTTGTTTTTCTGTTCGACGGCAAAAGCGGCGATTTCTTCATCGCGCTCAAAAAGCCCGAAGTTCGAGTCAACACACATACAATACGAAATCTTGTGCTGTGAAATCCATTCCAAATCCTTTTTGACTCTTTCCATGGGGAATTTACGCATAGGAATATCGTATTCACACCAATCGCAGAATGAGCAATGATAGGGACAGCCTCTGTTAGTTTCAAGCTGAGCGTTAAATTCAAGACCCTCAGGCACATTGCAAAGCTTGTCAAAAATGCCGCTCAGATAAGGCGAAGGATAATTGTCAACACCCTCGTATTTATCTTCATTCTTCACTATATTTCCGTTTTTATCTCTGTAAGCAATGTTGCAAACGGTTGAGATTTCAACCGTTGAATTAAGAGTGCGCAATAAATTAAGAAAAGGAATTTCACCCTCTCCGAAAATAAGGACATCAATGAATGGGTAACTTTCAAGAAAATCTGTGTTCCTTGCAATCTGATGTCCGCCGAAAACTATTGTGCATTCGGGGTAACGCTCTTTGGTTGCCTTTGCAATTTCCAGGTTATATTTATAATTCCAAAAATAATTTGAAAAACCAACGATAGAGGGGTTTTTTATGCAGTCAAAAACTTCGTCTTCGGAATCCTCTTTAAATATAATTCCTGCAAGCTCATAGCTTTGCTTTATATCTTCAAATTGCAATGCATATGATGCAATAACGCCTACCGCATAGGGAAAATATACGGAATTACCCAGTAATGTGTTGGGCTGAACAAAGTATATATTTTTTTTATTCACTTAAATCACCACACTCTTATTTTATGTATCTTATGTCTGTAATAATGTTCTGTCCGCCTTTTCTGCCAAACCAAACAATCTGTTTTGCATACTTTTCAAAGTCTGACGGAATGTTATCTGCGTTAATTTCCAACGTATTTTTTCTTTTTGCCAAAGGCATATAGCTGTTGGAATAAACCTCTTTGAAATAACAATACCAATCATAATCCAGATTAAGAATTTTCTTTTTTGAATACGGAGTTTTAACTATGGATGTCTGATACTGCATCAAATCACGGAAAACCGTGTCATCGTCAAAATATTTTTTAATAAACTCTTCGGTTTCACAAAGGAATTCATCATAATCCTTAACCGCTTTGAGAAATGCACCCTCGTCAAGAGGCCAGGTGATTTCGCCGAAATCGGGTTCAATGCAGGTCAACGAACCTTTATTTTGCAAAACTTCACTGTATTTATCAAAAAGCCAGTAATATATCTTTCCGCAAACTGTTGACGGATTAATCTTTGACCACTCAATAAGCGAGCAATAAAAATCGGTATATTTCACCTGCTTTTCATAAAACAGATAAATTGCAACCGACTGAAGCAAACCGAGATTATGGAAAGCTCTGATAAAAACAGAAAGAATGTTGCTTTTAAGCCACATTTCTCTTGGCATATCCTCTGTTGAAACAACAATCCTTGACAATTCCGGAGACATTTTTTCATCAGGCACAACGTGATACTGCTGAAGCTCGGTTGTTGCATATTCAATCTTGTGGTATTCAACGTATTCGGGAGTGTTCATAGTTGAGTTGGCAAGCAACTCGCAGTTAAAGAAATTGATTGACATATGCTGCCCTGCTTCAAGAAGCTGTTCGATGCCGTCTTTGAAGCTTTCATAAGTTTCACCCGGCAAGCAGATGATAAGTTCAGAATAGGCCGAAATTCCGTTTTCGTTATAGAGCGACATAAGCTTTTTAAAGTTTTCTATGGGCATATTCTTGCGATAGATTTTATCAAGAACATTTTGATTCATAGACTGAAAAGAAAGGGTTGCTCCCTTGCTCATCCCTGCCAAATTCAGCATTTTTGTAATCTCAAAAACAGTTTCGGGGTTGTTTTTGGAATAGGTTGCCTGAAACTTATGAGGATAACCTGTTTCTTTATGCTTGCGGATAATATAATCTACTATTTCAATATCACGCTCAAACATACCGAAATTTGAATCTGCACAATAGCAATATTCAATTTTATTTTCACTCATCCAGTCAATTTCTTTTTTGACTGTTTCAATGTCATATAATTTAATTTTGGATTTGATATTTCCCCAGTCGCAGAACGTACATTTATTGGGGCAACCGCGGTTAGTTTCAAGAATTGCAGAAAACTCAAGTTCTTCTTCTTTTACAATTGCGTCAAAATAACCCTCATCATAGGGGGAAATCCTTTCAGGAATAGTGATTTCAGCGTTCTTGGTTAATTTCATAACGCCGCCGCATTTATAGGCAATGTTGGGAATGTTTTCAACATCCCCTTCCCCTGCAAGGCTCATAAGAAGCTGTTTGAAGCTTTCTTCGCCTTCACCGAACAAGACGTAGTCTGCATAATCAGCATTCATAATCTCACTGCTTTGTGAAACCTGATGACCGCCGAAAACGATTTTACAATCAGGGAAAGCCTTTTTAACAGCCGCAGCAAGCTGTTTGTTGAATTCAAAGTTCCAAATATAACAGGAAAAGCCGAAAACAAAAGGTGAATCAAGTCTTGAAATAATATCAGAAATATCCTCTTTTTTATAGATTAACTCTTTAAGGGAATATTCATTTTTCAATGTATCATTTTTAAAAGAATAGGCAATCAGCGAACCCACGGCATAAGGAAAATAAATAGAATTACCGTATTGAGAATTGGGCTGAGCCATATAAATATTTTTCAAAAATGACACCACCTTTATCGTTTAGTTTACTTTATCAATAACATTGGGAGCACTGGAATACAGCATTCGTCCGTTGCGACGGCCGTACCATATAATTTCACGGGCATATTCAACCCAATCCTTTGTGGAAAAAACGGTTGAAAATTTGTAAGATACCCTTCCTTTTTTCAGCTCCTCATATGAATTTCTGAGTATTGCCCCGAAATACTCTTTAAAATCATAATCAAAAGAGCTGCAAAAGCCGTTTTTCTCAGGTCTGAGAACAACGTCTTTCTGATATTCAAGAAGCTGTGAGAGAAGCATTTCATCTTTGATATAGCGCTTAACAAAGGCTTCAACCTCATTGTAAAACACATCTGAGTTATAATGACAAAGAAGGAAAACCGCCTCTTCAACGGGATAAGTAATTTTGCCGAAAATATCGTTCTGATAAGTAAGGCCGCCTTTGCCGTTAACAAAGTTTCTGAGTATCAACGAAACCTGCTCAAAAACCTCTTTCAGAAATGTACTTTCATTGAGAATATAGTCATACAACTGCGAGTAAAAATCAAAGTATGAAACGCCGCATTCCTTACGCACATACATCGCAAGGCACTGCATTATCCCGAAATGGTGCATACTCTGCACACAGGTTGAAAACTCATTGGCACGTATCCAGTCTTCAACGCTCATTGTATCAGTGCCCACAACAATTGTTGAATAGCCTGACAAAACATCATCCATACTTTCACAATGATACTGATTAAGCGAAGTGGAAACTGTTTTTATGCCGTATTTTTCTATATATTCTTTACTGCTCATAGTGGAGTTAGGCAAAAGCTCACAGTAATATGCGCTGACAGAGCTGTGCTGACCCAATTCCAAAATTTCGCAAAGGCCGCGGCAAAAGCTGTCATAAGTTTCGCCGGGTAATCCGAGAATAAGCTCTGTGTATGTGGAAATTCCGGCATCACGATAACGGGATATATAAAACGCATAATCTTCTTTACTGATGTTAACACGGCCGACATTTTTAAGCACATCGGCTGAAAGGCTCTGAAGAGCAAGGGTTGCGCCCTTACCGATACCGTGGTCAGAAAGAAGCTTGTTAATTCTGAAAACTCTTTCGTGCTCATTTTTGGCATATGAAACCTGTAGACGATTGGGGTAACCTGCGGTTTCTTTAAGCTCGACCAGCTTTCGGGCAATCACTTCGTCACGCTCAAACATACCGAAGTTGGCATCAACGCAATAAACAAATTCCATTTTGTTTGCAGCCATCCACTCAAGCTCAGCCATAACCTTTTGAAGCGGGAAGAGCCTCACTTTTGAATTAAGCTCACCCCAATCACAATAACTGCAGTTATAGGGGCAACCGCGGTTTGTTTCAAGCACGCAGGAAAAACGGTATTTGTCTGTTTTTATAATGTCATCAAAAATTCCGTTAAGATAAGGTGACGGATAATCGGAAATTGTGATTTTTTCTTCTTTTGTCTGAATAACATTGCCGTCAGCTTCTCTGTAAGAAATGTTGGGAATTGCACCGAAATCACTGTTATCAAGAAGAGCTAACAACACGTCGCGGAAAGCTTCCTCACCTTTTCGGTGAATAAGGATATCAACATAATCATACTTTTCAAGATACTCGGTTGTGGGCGGAACATGATGGCCGCCGAATTCTACAACACAATCGGGATAAACCTCTTTGAGCCTCTTAGCATATTCAAGATTATATTTATAGTTCCAGATAGAGTTTGAAAATCCTACAAAAGCAGGGTTATCAAGACTTTGTATGCTGGTTTCAACATCTTCGAGGCTGTAAATAATCCTTTTAAGCTCATAGGCATCTTTTATGCGCTCATTATCAAAGGCAAAAGCAGCAAGCATACCTACCGCATAAGGCAGATAATAAGTATTTCCGTAAAGGCAGCCTGCCTGCACAAGATATATATTCTTTTTGTTATCCATTCGAGCCACCTTAATTAAATAAATTTATTTTTAAAACTTCACTTTCTATTTTCGGAAATTTCTGAGAAACAAAAAGCTTAAACTCATCAACTGTTTGATTGCTTTTTAAAAACACCAACAAGTATCCGCCCGCACCTGCACCGCAGATTGATACGGCATCTGCAAACTGCAAGCATATATCAACAATACCGTCTATTACAGGATTTGTCACAGCCGGAGATAATTGTTTAAGAAGCTTCATATGACGGTTTATGCACTCAAGAAAAAGAGCACAGTCATCTTCCTTTATTGCTTTTAAAAGAACTGTGTTTAGTCCTCTTATAAGGTTATAAGCTTCATTCACACCTTCAGCACCGGTTAAATATCTGTTGGCAATGTCGTTAACGATAAACCTGCCGAAATGGCACTGGCCTGTGGGCATAAGCACGGCCTTTTCACATAAAAGAGTTTTGATTCTCGGGGGTAAATCAACTGCTTCAACTGATACTCTCTGCTCGATCCCCTTTTGAGATGTTGCATACTTGACTCCGGAAAACAATCCGCCAATCTGATCCTGCCAGCCGCCGCCTGTTTTCATCATTTGTTCGGCCACAAAAACCATTTTAATAATATCATCGTTGCCGTAATCAAGGCAAAACATTTTTGAAAAAGCTCTAAAGCAAGCCGCAAGCAAAATGCTGCTTGTGCCGAGACCTGAGCCTTTGTCGATTATATCCACTTTAGTGCTCAGGCGCAAGCCGCAATCCAGCTGTGAGAAGCTGTTGATACCAACAGTTTTAATCACAGACTTGTGAAGATTAAAATCTGAAAAATCATTGCCGATTAATTCATCAAAAGAGAAAGCGGTTTTGTTGCTGTCACTGCAAAACTCTATTACAGGCTCGCTGAGTCTTTCAAGCTTAACCGTAATGGGTAAGCTGCCGTTAACCGTAACTGCGGCATTAATAACTCCCCCGCCATTCTCAACACAATATGGCATTGCATCTGTCCACGTTCCGCTTAAATTCACGCGAACAGGCATTGAAATTTCAACAACATCGCAAACCGGCTTAAACACAGCCTGAAATTTTCTTTTGCTGAGAAAATTATCTGTAATTTCATTTCTCAATTCAAGATATCGGCTATGAGGCATACTCCGGATAAGTCCTGAAAGATACTGATTGTTCAACACATAATAATTTATGTCTGCATTCTCTGCGCAGTATTGCAAGCTGTATTTTTCTTCATCAGCATTCAAAGAAAACTTTTTGAGCGAATCATCAAAGCTTTTGGCTTTGTAAAACCTGGGGACTTGCCAGATTTCAGCATTCCCCGAAAAATCCTTAGGATTTTCATCAATATGAGTAACGGCAGTCACAAAGCTTCCGTCAGTGAGTTTAAATCCGCAAACAGCGGTGTAATCTTCAATGTTCACACTTTGTCTGAAAGAAATATCCGTAACAAGGCACCCTGTCCCCACACGTGAATTCTCAGGCAGATAAGCGTTATCAAGAACGGTCAAATTTCCCACTTCAACATTTTCATCAACAAAACTGTTGATTTTCAAAAATCCGTCAGCTTTGTCTGCCAAAGAAAAAGTATTCAAGAGCAACTGTCTGTTTGTGCCTAAGTGCATAAATTTCTGATTTTTGATTTCGCATACGCTTAAAGAAAAACGTTTAAGCTTCTTAAACAAAATATTTTTTACGGAGCGGTGCATCAGGTTTTGCGTGTTTTCATCAAAATAGCTTTCTTTATCAACTGTATGACAAAGAAGCGGCATAATGTCAGAATAAAAATTCATTTCCACGCAGCCGTTTTTGATCAAATCCATAATGCTGTCATTTTCAATTATGTCAACAAGCGAACTGACTAACTCATCATCAATATAAACAAGACCGGTATCAACCGTGACACATCCGTTTTTATCAGCTGCAGTATTTTTTAATGTTTCAGCATCAGTTTTATGCAAAAAATGAAGCAACCTATTTTCTTCATCTTTCACCATAACGCCGTGCTGCGTTCCTGTTTGGATGTCACAGAGAATACCGAAACCGGTGCTTTGGTTGAAATCCGCTTCAACGCAAGAACCGTCAACCAAAATATCGCTGCAAGCCACAAGTACCCCTTTTTCAAACTTAGAAGCCAACAACAAAGAATTCTCTAAAATATATTCAAACAAAGTTTCAATGCGATTTTTATTAACAATATGAGCAAACGCTTTGCCTTTAACAGCACAGCTGACAGTTCTTTTTGAAAAACCGCCGCAATTTATCACGATGAGTCTTTGGCATTCACCGTAAAACTTATTAATAGCATTGAGTATAGCTCCGCCCGAGCCTATCCTTTGGCCAAAATCGCCATCACAAATCACTTCAATCCTGCAACGGGCAGAATCAGTTTGCGAAACAAAGGCTTTACAAAGCTGCTTTTGTGACTGTGTACCAACGGTTAAAACAACAATTATTTCATTATCGGTTGCTTGCATTTATTTCACCTTAAATTAAATCTGATTTTAAGCCCCGTATAAAGGAATTTGGTTCCGACCTTAATCAAAGTAGGCAGTTTAAAATTAGATTTTCCTGATTTTCTTTTTACACAAACAGTTGGTATTTCTTCATATTCTTCTCCCATACTGAGAGGCTTGAGAGTGTATTCATACAAAAAAGTTTCAGGGTTACGGAAGCCCATTTTATTATATAATTCAATAGGATAAATCTGAAAAATAGAAAATGGGTCATAAACTTTTTTGCTGAAAATAACACTTATAAAACGGTTCATTATTTTACAGCAAAAACCGTACAAAAAGCTATAACCGTTAACGCTTGAGCCTTTGAGCCATTTTGCCGCACAGACAATTCTGTTGGGATGCTTCTTTGCTTTTTCGATGAAGGTTGTAAGACTGGCGGGGCTCATTTCCATATCCGCTGCCATAATCACAAAGTGAGATGTTGTTACCAACGGCCCCAATTCTGCAAGACAAAGCTCAGCAGAAGGTGCTTTTTGAACATACAGGTCAACAAGCGAATCCGTTTCCATAATTTTTTTCGTTTCAAAAAAGCTTTGGCACTGATTGTTTTTTGCAACGACTGTTATTTTGGCTAAGTCAGATTGGTTGCAGGCTTTTTTGATTTCTTCTATAGTCAATCTGAGCAAATCAGTTTCATTGTTGGCTAACAAAAAAACAGTCAGTGCATTAAAATTCATTTCAGAGTCTTCCTTCCAAAAAAGCGGTTATAAGCAATAAGCACAACGTTGTCGATTAAATCTTGCATATAATTACCCATTTTTACAATTGAGTATTATAACACAAAAAAAACAGTTGTGCAACATAATACTTGACTTTTTCGCTATATTATTGAAAGTTTAAAAAATTATATATTAAAATAAAGCAGATTACCTGCAAACAACTCCGCCCAAGCACAAAACTTGAGCGGAGTTGAATTTAATATCAGTAATCAATCCCAATTAAATTTAAAGCTGTTTTTGCCGGGAGCAAGTTTAAAGCTGTCTTTGCCGAAAACAAATTCTGCAGGGAGGTTTTCGGGAACATCAACCTCAAATTCAACAAAACCGTTTTGTTTGATGTAAGAAACGGAAACCTTACCTTTTTTCAGCGTTCTGTAGCCGTCAAGGCGGTTTATTCCTTCAACCAAAACGGGAGATACTATGATTTCAGAATATCCGGCCGCGTTATCTTTTGCACGGATTCCCAAAAAATAATCGTAAAGATAAGCAGAAACTGCACCAAACATCGGGTGATTGTGAGAACGGTCCACAAGAGAACCGGGCCAATACTCCCAAAAAGTTGTTGCTCCCATACGCTTCATCTGAGCAAAAGAATGGTATGAATCAGATAAAAGCAAATCTGCCGCAAGTTGTGCATCTCCGTTTTCAAACAATATTCTTGTAAGAATGTCGGTGCCGAAAATACCTGTATCGTAGCCTTTAAGTTTATTATATCGTTCAACAGTATTTTTATATGTTCTTTCATCACCAAGACCAATATCAACGGCAAATGCATTTGCCGCCTGAGAACCGCCAAGGAAGTTGCCGTCCCACTTGTTGAAATATGCGGCCATTATTGCTCTTTTACGTTGCAATATTCTTGACTCAAAAAGCGGAACATCTTCTTTTTTGCCTATTATTCGGGCTATTTCAATGCATCGGTTAAGGGATTTAATATAAAAATAGTTATTTATATACGGTGCAGGAAGAACGATTGAAACAGGAGTGCACCAATCACCCAGACACCACTCCCCTTCTTTATCGCTGATAACAAGACCATTTTCGGAACGGGATTCAAGATAATCAAAATATCGCAGCATATGCGGATAGCATTCTTCCAAAACAGAAGCATCGCCATAATGCATATAGAACTGATAAGGAACCTCAACAATTGCACAGCCCCAACCGCCCGGTCCGCCGCCTGAATGCATATAGGGCGCAGTATACTGTATATGTCCGCTGAGTTTATCCTGACAGTCACGGATATCTTTAATCCACTTGCGATAAAAGTTTTCTGCATCAAGAATATTCATTGCCGCATGGCAGGCAAGCTGGCCGTCACCGGTATAGCCTCTGCGTTCAAGATGAGGACAGTCAGACGGAATGCCGGCGTGCATATTGGTAAGCTGAGTGTTAACATAAGTATCGTGAATCCAATTGAGAAGTTCATTATCACTGTTAAAGCCTGATGTTATCTGCACATCGGAATGAACAACCTCAACGCATTCGGGCGTTGCATTTCCGTAAACAGCAAAATATCTGAAAGCAAACCAAGTAAACAGCGGACGTACAGTGCGTTCCGTTCCGTCGCAGATAAAAACAGTTCGCTGTCCCTGAGTAAATTCGGGCAAAAGCTCGGAATCGGCAGATATTTCCTCTGAAAAAACAACCTTAACTTCTTCTCCGAAACCGCCCAAAAGCTTAACGACCGGATAACCGCTTATGTTTTTGCCGCAATCATAAACAGTATATTCATTGCATTTTTTTATGGGAACAGCAGCTAAAACTTCACAAACTCTGTCTGCTGCGCAAGTTGTAAAAAGATAATCTGTTTCAAGCTGTTTTGCAGCAACAGCGTTGCTGCCGCAGTTACCGAGTGCATCGCAAGCACAGGTATAGTCATGCATTTCAAGCTCGGTAAACTCATAGTCTTTAACAAAGCTTTCGCAGATTTTGTCACCTTCGGAAGATATAAAGTCAAACTCTCCGTTCTCATCCTCACCAAAAACACGCCAGATAGCTTTTGCTTCGCCGAATTTTGATTTTTCTCCAAATGTATACCAGCCGCCGCCGAAATGAACAGTAATTTCGTTTAATCCGTTTTCGAGCATATCCGTTATGTCATATTCGGGAACATATATGCAGTGGCCGCTGATTTCTTCACCGATAGGATAGTTTTCTCTTTTTTCAAAATCGGTATTAAGCGGCAAAAATAAATCGTCACTCACTCTTTTGCCGTTTATGTAACAATGAAAAAAACCGAGACCTATAACTCTGAGAATTGCTTTTTTAGCATTGTTAATTTCAAATGTTCCGTGCAAAACAAAAAAGTTCTCATTTTCACTTGCAGGGCTTTTTAACCACTTTGCTTTTGAAAAAACATCACACTGTGTCATAACAAACTCCTAATATATTTATATTTGTGTAAAAAAGTTAAAACTACCGTAAAGCGTTTTTCATTTCAACTCATAACAGCCTTAAAAATATCTCATAAACAATATAACATAAACCCTAATTATTTGAAAGGTTTTTTAATTATTTTTCAACATTTTGATTTTATATATGGAACTATCTGAAAAAATGTGCTACAATTGAAATAAATTCATTTATATAATGCTCTAAGAAATTGATTTCGGAGGCTGAGATATGGAATCTGAAAACAAAAAAAGTATTTTTACAAAAGCGGGAAATTTAATCAGAACAATTAAAAATCATTGGTCTGTCCCAGCCAAAGGCAATTATGTTCCTTATAAAGAAGTTGCTGCACTCAGCGGAGCGGGATTTGGTGTTCAATGGACAACTCTTCTTGCATCAACAATAGGTCTTAGTGCCTCGAACTTCCTTGTTGGTGCAAGCATAGGGCTCCGACCTATGGATTTACAGATTATGCTGACGGTAGCCAACATTATCGGTATCCCCATAGGCATTTTCAGAAGCTGGTATTATGACAATCACCACATACCCGGCGGTAAATTTCTGCCTTTTATCAAAAGAACAGGTGTGCCCATTGTTCTTATTTCGATGATATTTGTATGGCTGCCTTATGAGTATTTCAATTACATAACCAAAGCTGTTGTTGTATGGTTTATGTATTTTCTTCTCAGTCAATTTCTTTCATTCTATAATGAAAGCTATACTTATTTCCAACAAATATTCTCACCGGATGCTCAAGAAAGAGCAACCGTAATGAGCATTTCACAGGTTATTTATTCCCTTGCTCCAACTCTTACGGGGCTTTTTATTCCAATGTTTGCAGGTTGGACTTGGGGTCTTAATAACATATGGACTTACCGTGTTATTTACCCGATTTTTACGGTAATAGGAATTATAATCAGCACAATTTTCTTCCGCAAGGTTAAAGAAAGACTTATTCTTCCGAAAAAGAAACCTGAACCGGTCAGAATGCTTGATGCAATTCGCGAGGTTGCGAAAAACAAGTATTATTGGATTATACAGTCGGCCGCCTGGGTTGTTTTTCTTGAATCCGGTTACGGGGTTGTTCTGGGTTGGTCATTTGTCTATGCTTTCAACGGTGAATATCAATCTTATCTCGGCGTTGCCAACACGATTATAGGCAACGCAGCTTTGTGGTCAATGCTTCTTGCGCCTGTTGCCATCAAAGCGATGGGAAAAAGAAATCTTCTGATAACTGCGAACTCAATTAACGTTATCATCCTGTTGATTCTTTACTTCGTATATAAAAACCTTATTCTCATCTGCATTCTTTGGTATGTTAATACATTCATCAACACATTCTGGAATATTGTTCAGCACAATATAAGTGCCGATATGAGAGATTACCATCAGTGGAAAACAGGTGTCAGGGTTGACGGTCTTTTCGGACCTCTGGGTATGATCGGCACAGTCATAGGTTTTTTCACAGGTATGGTCTATCCTGCAATCTATGAAAAAATGGGACTTATTGAAGATTATAATGTGCTTTATGATGACACAATCCGTAACAATCTTTTTGAGGTGCTTATTCTTTGTTCAGCACTCGGCGCATTGCTCAATCTTATCCCATTCTGTTTCTATGACCTTACGGAAAACAAACATAAAGCCTATGTCGGTGTTCTGAAAATCCGTGCAATGTTTGAAAATCAAGCCCTTGGCGTTCTTGAAGACGGCGAGCTTGTTGACGTTATGGAAATTATTCACGAGGCAAAGAAAAATTTCGGCAAAGAAATAATAAAACCGGATAAAAGCTTGTCAAAATCTGAGAAAAAAGAAATAAAAGAAACAAATCTTGCCATTGAACGAGCCGCAATTATAATGCAGGAACTCAATAAATTCAACGGTGAAGCCGGTATCGCAAGATTAACCCAAGCAAAAGCAGACTATTCAAACGGAACTCTTTATTTCTATGAAAACGCTAAAGAAGAGATGAAGTCAGCAAAAAAACTGCCCAAAAAAACAGAAGCAGAAAAAGAAATCCGCTCGGATGCAATTCTGAATGCACGGACAAAGAAAGAATCGGCATC
The DNA here is from genome assembly GCA_045590675.1 of Acutalibacteraceae bacterium. Taxonomy (GTDB): domain Bacteria; phylum Bacillota; class Clostridia; order Oscillospirales; family Acutalibacteraceae; genus CAG-177. The sequence continues at coordinate 115,977 of JAZNRJ010000041.1, read as the reverse complement.
ACTTATCAGAAAATACGGTATTGATAATATAGTGAAGCCCGACGAATCTCTTAAGATTGAACTTCAAAACAGAGAAACAAACGGATTTGCCGAAAGCATAAAAATCAGGCGTGAGCTTAAAGCTTATCTAAAAGCACTTTCAATCTATGAAAGAGCTGTTAAACCTTATTCAAACGCCAAAAACCTTATTGAACAGGCAGAAAATTACACTCAATACGAAAAACTTGAGGAAAGATATGCCATATTGTCTCGATAATATATGAGAGGTGTATGCGATATGACAATTTTTATTAAGCAGATTATTTCATTTTTCACTTCGTTAGCACTCGTTATTACAAACTTTCTCGGTATAGGTTCCGTTCCGTTCACGAAAAAAGTTGAGAATTTCAAAGTTACAACATATATCAGAGGCGAATATGTTCAATCTGAAAGCAGCCTTTGTCCCGAAGACTTTGACATAATAACCGATGTTATTCTTTTTGAATGCGCATCTTTCAACAGCAGCGGGGAAGTTATCTGCAACGAGCCCATACTTGAAACAGCACTTGCCAATATCCGCAAAGCAATCGGTTCAAGAGATATTAACATCACCCTTAATCTGCTTGGCCCTTGGGGTAAAACAGATTCAGACGTTTGGGAAGAACAGATGGAAGCTCAAAGTCAAGAGCACAATAAAGCATTTGCAAGCGGCGTTCTTGAAGATAATATCATTGCCGTTCTTGACAAATACGGTTTTGACGGAGTTCATTTTGACTATGAATATCCTCTTTCGCAGAAGGCTTGGAATTATTACAACAGTTTTCTTGTTTCGCTTAACAAAAAACTTGGTGACTACACTCTCGGCGTTGCGGGAAATGACTGGAACATTAAGTTTTCAACCGCTGCCATCGAAGCAATTGATACTTTTGAAATTATGCTTTACGATATGATTGACGAAGAAGGCAAACACGCTACATATGAGGACACCGTAAAAGCCGTACAGAAAGTAGGCATTTACGGAATGCCTTTGGAAAAAGTTAACGTAGGGCTTGCTTTTTATTCTCGACCCACAGATATGACTGCATATTGGTACGGTTATAACGGTTGCTACGAAAAAATTGATGAAAACGGTTGGTACCATTGCGACGATATCAATAAGGATTTCTGGTTTAATACACCGGACGTTATAAAAGACAAAACCGATTATGCCATTAACAACGGCTTTGGCGGAGTTATGATTTGGCATTATAACTGCGACCTTCCGTCAACTCACGAAGACTCTCTCCTGCGAGCTGTGGAAACAGCAATTAACAACAACTATTAATTCACAAAAAGCAGACCCTCCGTATAAAAACGGAAGGTCTGTTTTGCTGTAACAAAAGAATTTATTTTAGCAACAAGCACTTTGTATCTTCGTCTGCCTTATATAATTTTCCGTTGGCGGTAACAACCGCATTGGGGGGAAGAAATAAAACTGCTTCTGCTTTTTCAGGGTATTCAAGGTTTATTGTTGTTTTGCCGCATTTCGAAGCAATATCAAGCTTTATATTCCCAATAATCGACGGTACGGTGCAGGAAATATTTTTATGAAGCCCGTACTGCGGCTTGATTTCAATTCTTTCATATCCTGCCGAAAGCGGTTTTATGCCGGCGATATGCTTGCTCATAATAACCAGCGGGCCGCCCGTCCAAGCGTGGTTTGAGGTGCCGTCTTTTTTTATCCAGTTTTCCCAAAGAGTTGAATAATCCTCATCAATCATTTCTTTGTATCTTTCGCACATTCTCTGCTCTGCAAAAGAATATTCGCCCATTTTGCACAAAGATTCAAGAACATAATATTCCATATAGGGGCTTGCATTTCTTGTTTCAAAAAGAACTTTCTTTATCGCAGAAAAGTTTTCTTCAGGACAAAGTCCTGAAATAACCGCAACAGCGTTGCCTCTGTCATCGTAGCCGTTGTTTTCGGCACTTCTGTAGCCCTCACCTGCCCACAAAGTCTGATAAGCGGCATAAAGAGCTTTCATTGTGTGTGCATATTTATCGGCAGCGTTATCATAGCCCAAAAGCTCCGCCATATTCTTTACGTTTGACAAAGCGTAATAGTACCATGCATTTTCAAGAGGTTCAACATCTATATTATCGCCCCAATCCTGCCAGTCCCATGAACCGCTTCTGTGAACAACAAGTCCGTTTTTCTGAAGTTGCCAAAGGTTAAGATAATCCGCAGCTGCCGGATAAACGGATTTTATAAATTCTTTGTCGCCCGTATACATATAGTAAGTCCAAAAACCGCACACACCCGCAAGCTGCTGACAGGGAAGTTCAAAATAATCGTTCTTTATCGGAACAACCGTTTGCAAAACCTTTGTTGCGGGGTCAATGTAAGAAAGCATTGTGTTAACGCCCTTGCGGTAAAGCAGATATGACGACGGAGCGAGGCTGTAAACAGTCATCATCATTTCGTTTGTAACATCGCCCCACCACTGAGCTCTTTCTCTGTCGGGGCAGTCCATAAAATTATCCCTCATTGTAACATAAAGAGTTCTCAGTGATTTTTTCCAAAGAGTGTTCATATCTTTGTTTTCGCAGTTAAAAGAGCCGCAAAACTCGGTGTTATAACCGCTTTCCCTGTATTTAAGGCTTAAAATTTTAACACCTGAGGGAATTTCGTAAGTTATCTGCTCACCGTTGAACCAAGCGGGAGATTCAAAAGACTGAACTCCGTTTTTGGTAACATAAGTACTGTGAATTGAACCGGTATAAGTGTTTTCGGTTGTTATAACAATTTTTTTGCCTGCTTTTGCTTCAACTTCAAGATAAGGGGTAAGCTGTGCATTATAAGGAACTTTCAAAGTTATTTTCTTTTTAAGACTGAAACTCATACCTGCATAGTCTTTACTGTTTTCATAATCTTTCAAGCCGAAATCTTTTAACATAGGTATTTCTCTGCTGTAAGTTTCACCCCAACAGCCACAGCCGCCCAATGCGTATTCATCAGCTTTATCCCAGGAAGAAAAATCATATCCCGATTTATTCCATTCGGCAATTTCGCAGCGGGCATCATAATAAACATTGCTTTCGGGGAGCCTGTAATTAGGCTGCATTTTGCCTGTATCTTCCTTAAATGCAGGATTTTCCAAAACTCGCCAACTGTTATCTGAAAGAATGGAAACATCTCCGTTTACAGCTTCAAAAAGCAAGCCGCCCTGACCCGCATCTGTGCTTGAATAGCTGGCATCATTGCCCCAATACCAGACAAGAACGCTTATAAGATTTTCGCCCTGAACAAGATATTCGGAAATATCGGTTTCATCGTAATAACAACCCGTAGGTGTAGGGCCTCTTTTAAGACCGCCCTCACGAACTGCACAAACACCGTTAATATAGAGCCAATATTTATTCTCAGCCGCAATTCTTGCCGAAAGAACTTCGGGAATTTTATCTAATTTTACGGTTTTGTTAAAACAAAGCCAGGCATTTTTGCTTTTTTCCGCGTCTTTGTGCCATATCCATTTTGCTTTCCAATCATCTTTTAACAGTCTTTTATCGTTCATATTCCGCACCGCCTGAAACAAACATTTTTAAACATATTATCACAACAAACAATATTTTTTCAAGTCAAACATCACGATTTCTCAGCATAACAAAAACAAGATATGCGGTTTAAATAGGGAGATAAACATTAATATACAAAACCTTACTACAATTGTTCTGTATTCTTCAGATATTGATTCACCGACATTAAAAGAGTCAGACTGAACTTTGCAGATTGCTGACGGGTTGTTCTTTAACACAAAGGCTTTGCAGAACTTTATGTTTTAACGGATAAAATCTTTTTCAGCAGGTATGAAGTTAATGCTAAACTCACTGTTATCGGCTTATGCCATCCTCGCAAGAGAATCAAGAGTAACCTCATATTTTGTAGGTTCATTGGCAATGAATTTTTCCATTTCTTCTATCATATAATAGGCCATTCTCTGCGGTTCTTTGCCCATGCTGCCTGCGATATGCGGTGTCAGAATTGCATTGGGGCACCAGAAAAGAGGACTAACATAAGGAAACAGCTCGTTTTTGATAACATCAGCAACAAAAGTCATTGACGGATGCAAAAGAAGATGGAGTGCAAGCTGATATTCCGCAACCTGTGCTCCCCTGCCTGTATTTATGAAAGTTGAACGTTTTTTCATTTTTTTGAAAAGCTTGCGGTTGAATATATTTTCAAGCTCAGGCTTATTTGCAAGATGATTACTGATAATATCGCATTCGCTGAAAAGCGTTTCCATATCAACAAGTGTAACACCAAGGTCTTTTACCGTTTCTTCGGAAACAAACGGATCACAGGCATAAACCTCAACATCAAGAGCCTTCAGCCTTTCGGCAACCATTCTGCCAATCGCACCAAGACCGACAAGACCAATCTTACAGCCAAAGTTTCCCGTTGATGAATTTGCAAAAGCAAGTGAACGTGCGGGAAGAATATGATAATATTTTTCGGACTGGAAGTATCCCTTTGCAGCAAGCGTAATCTGTGCAAAAGTGTATTCCGCAACAGGAACTGCATTTGCCGCAAATGCACTGAATACTTTTATTCCGCTTTCAAGAAACGGACGTGCAAAATACTGAACAGTACCGGCAGCATAAAAAACAGCCTTCATATTCGGCATATATTTTGTAATTTCTTCCTTGGTGAACTGAGGCATTCCCCATGTTGAAAACGCAATTTCGCAGTCGGAAAGAAAATCTGCGTTTTCTTCAAGATTCTTTTGATTGATTTTCCTCGAAAGTATGCCGTATTCACCAAGCTTTTTCAAAACTTCAGGTGTATAAACTTTTGAAAACTGAAGCTGGTTCGTGCCGAAAAGAGCTATTTTCATTTCTTTTTCCTACTTTCGCTTTGATTTTATATATCTCTTTTTTCATTGATATCGGTACACCTGCCTAACAGGGCAAAAAGGTGTACCGTTGCGTAAAGTATATCATTACAATTCTGCAAAAGCAACAAAAAATATTGAAGAATTCGAGACAATAGGGATAAAGAACATCATAATCAATACGGTGCTGAAAACAGATTTCAGTTCCGTTGTTCACATAGTATCCACAGCAATTGTAATTTCACGGTTTTACACCGAGAGTGGTTACAGGTAAGCCACCGATAACCTTAAGAACACAACACAAGAAAAACACAAAAGCTCCCGTAAAGAACCGAACTCTTTATGGGAGCTTCCGTTTTGATTGTTAACCGATAAACGCATCAAAACCTGCAGCACGCAGCTTTGCAAGCTGTCTTTCGGCATTCGCTTTTATGCCGTATGCACCCGACTGGGTTTTATACATACCGTTTTCGTTTGTTATAATTGCATCAAAGCCTGCCGCTTTTATTTTCTTGAGTTGAGCATCGGCGTTTGATTTCACTTTATAAGCACCTGTCTGAACACGGTATAAGACACCTTTGTCGAGCCTGTTACCAGGTTCAGGCATGCCGTAATATTCAGGAATTGCGGGGCTGCGGTTATATTTACCGTAGTGTCCTGCATCAAGGCATATAATCGGTTGAGCATGACCCGATTTTACATTTTTCATAAATTCCCCTCCTTATTCAATAAAGTATTACGGCCCCGACAGAACGCACTACTTGTCGGAGCCGATTTTATAAAACTACTGAATTTGCGTTATGACAAGGTGTGCTGAAACGGGTCTTGTTCCTCCCGCAAGCGGAGTGACGGTAAGCGCCGCTGCGTTACCGGCAGGATTTTTTATTCAAGAAATCTGTGAACCCACACCCGAAGAATGGGTAATCGAAAAAGTGCCTGCATGGGTAAAGGAATATATCAAACCGAACTTTCTTGTTGTCAAAGCAAAGAAAATATAAAACAATCAAGCCATACGAGTTGAATCAAATTCAGCTTGTATGGCAATTTTTTTGCAATTCTGTAGATAATAAAAACCAAAAAGGACAGTTATATATGGACTAAAAAGCAGCAATCAATAAAAACAAAAACAATATCAATCCTTTAACAAAAACATCCCCTAACTAAAAAAACTGTTTTCTATGCTTATTTTTCAAATAAATTTGAATTTATATAGTAAAACGGAAATATTTATGATAGAATTAACACAAAGGCGGTGATCGAATGAAGCTCAACGGGATTTATGTTGAATCTGCTGATAAAGTGGATTTTTTCAAAAAAGAACCTTTCAAAAAATCTTTCAGCGGTATTTTTGACGGCAAAGAATACACCATCGGTTATTTTGAATTCAACAGCAAAGAAATTGAAAAATACACGGATTTTCTTGACCCAAACGGCCTTATCCTGAGCAACAACTTGATTCTTAAGTATAAAAACGGAAAATTCAGGCTCAGTTCTTTCACTATTAACAGCGCCAAAAGAAGATTCCGTCAGCGCCGAAACTGCATTAAAAAAATTGAACATTACAAAAACAAATATTCCGACCGCAAAAATGACATTGTTGTTAACCGCAAAATCAGATTTCTCGGTTTCAAAAGATTCAGGTATTGCAACAACAGCTTTGCCTACACCCTGCCCTTTGCGCTTTATTCCCCCAGAAAGATTACAGGTAAAATCCCGCTTCTGATTTATCTTCACGGCTATACAAACGGCGGCGAATCCAACCTTATTCCCTTTTATGAGGCTTTACCGATAATTTTCAGAACAAAGCTTAACATAAAAAACAACCCTGCTTTTATTCTTATCCCATCGTTACCGAAATACGAGGGTTTCCCTTCAGAGAAAAATAAAGGCTTCGACATAATATTTACTCAACTATTTGAAAAGCTTTTAAGCGAATATCCGATTGATGAAAAACGAGTTTATATTATGGGCTCTTCAAACGGCGGAATGGGTTCGTGGTCCCAAATAGGGCACCATCCCGAGCGTTACGCCGCCGCTATTCCGATGATGGGGTGTATCGGCAATGTTGATGTTGAAGAATATTGCAGAATGATTAAAGACATTCCCGTCTGGGCTGTTCATGCAGAAAATGACAAAGCCGTTGAAATAGGCCACAGCAAACGTTTCGGAAGCCAAGGTTCAGACATAATCACATCTCAGCTCAAAAAAATCCAAAGCAAAAACCTGAAATATACACGTTACCCGAAATACGGCCACTCAGCGTACGCTCATTTTATTAAAAAAGAAGATTGGCACAGCTGGCTGTTCAAGCAAAAACACAAAGGAGAAAAATTATGAAATTCTTATCAAAAATTCTCAGCGTAATTATGATGATTCCTGCTCTTTGCGGATTATATACCGAAGACACAAAAGACACAGAGGCGGCATATCTTGAAACTATTTCAGGAATCGGTTATGAAAACTCCGTTGAAACCGCTGTCCCTCAAACAGAGCTTTATCAGATGATTACCGACCATTTCAAAGCTCCTCTGCCCGAAGGTAAAACCGAAAAAAAGGCAATTATTATCGGATATGACGGCTGCAGAGCTGATGCGTTGAGCTTAACCGAAAAAAATTTCAGCGGCATAACCAAAATGCTTGACAGCGGAGCTTCTCTTAAGCTCAGCTATTGCGGCGGCGTGAATTATCCTGAAGTTAACACTCAGGATTCTTCAACAGCACCCGGATGGTGCTCAATTATGACAGGCGTGTGGGCCGACAAACACGGAATAACCGGCAACGGAATAACAAAAACTCTTGAATACAAAACCCTGCTCACATCTCTTGTTGAAAACGGTACAATTGATTCTTCTCACTTCATCACTTCGTGGGACGGACATTTTGAAACCGATAATTCAACCTACAAAGCTGAAAAAGCTTATTGTGAAGAAAAAGGCCTTAATGTTAAATTCAACTATTGTCTTGAAGACACAGCATCTGCAAATGCAGCAATCAAAGACCTGAAGCAGAAAGATTGCTCTGATTTTATCTTTGCTATCTATGAAGGTCCCGACCACGCAGGCCATACTTTCGGTTTTTCGGTTAACAATCCGATATATCAGGCGGGTTACAGGCTCAACGAAATTTTGGCATACAGAACTCTTAAAGCAATTGAAAACAGAGAAACTTATGCATCCGAGGACTGGCTTATCATTATAACATCCGACCACGGCGGATTCGGCACAGGTCACGGCGGACCCACAATTCAGGAAAGAATGACTTTTATTGTTACTAACAAAAAATAAGCGTAAAAAGCACCGAAGTTTTATTCTTCGGTGCTTTTGAATTTACTTTTTAATTCTAAGAGTGTCGTCTTTTTCTTCAATTTCCATCAAAGCAGGTCTTTCGTACGGATTTTCGTTGGGAGAATGAAGAATAAGATATTTTTTACCGTTCAGGTCGTCAAAAATCATTCCGTGGCCGCCGTCTTCATCAAACATCGGTTTTTCGTGAATCCAGTTGCCGTCAATTTCTCCATTATCGGAATACGCAATTGCCTGAACATACCCCGACTCGGTAAAGGTTGACCAAATCATCAAAAGCCTGCCGTTTTCGGTACGGTACATAAAGGGGCCGTCAGTAATAAATGTTGACCGCGATTTATCCGCCCAAAAAGGTTCAGACGCTTTAAAAAGCAAAATCGGTTCACCTGCGGCAGCGGTTAAATCTTCAGTAAGCTTCATTGCGTGAATTTCGCCGTCAACAACCTGTTGCCATTCACGGCAGAAAACGATATAAGGATCGCCGTTTTTATCAACATAAAATGTGCCGTCAAGGCAGCGCCAGCCATGAGGGGTAATTGCATCGTCGGTAAAAGGCAAGAACGGGCCCATAGGCGAATCACTTCTGAGAATCTGGGTTGCTCTGTTGCGATCTTCCGAACGGAAAGTAACAAACATATTAAATTTTTCTTTATATTTATGAACTTCAGGTGCCCAGATTTCTTTATCCGCCCAAAAGCCGTCAGGTACAGCAAAACATTCGTGAGCTTCGCTCCAGTTTTCAAGGTCATCGCTCACATAAACATCAAGGCCGTAAGCTCTTGTCCATGCGGTTTCTCCCCTTGTGCCGTAAAGATAATATTTGTTTTCGTGAATAAGAACATAAGGATCTCTGATATTAATATCTTTGAACTTCATAAATCCTCCGAATGGATAATTTTTATTTCAGTATAGCATTTATGAGAATTAGGGTCAAATAAAATTTGACAGATAAATACATATTTATGGCTTTGAAATTATGTTTTGCTGTGATATAATTATCCCATCCCTTGAACGGAGGAAGAAAAATGGATAAAAAATACACAGACCGTATCATACACGGAGCCGACTACAATCCTGACCAATGGCTTAAAACACCTGAAATTATTGAAGAAGATATGCGCCTTATGAATCTTGCACATATGAATTCGGCAACAGTAGGCATCTTCTCATGGACAATGCTTGAACCCGAAGAAGGCGTTTTTAACTTTGAATGGCTTGATAAAATTATGGACAAACTGGCCGCCAACGGCAAAAAGATAATTCTTGCCACTCCCTCAGGTGCAAGACCGGCCTGGATGGCACAGAAATATCCTGAAGTTCTCCGAGTTGAAGAAACGGGAATCAGAAACGAATACGGTGTAAGGCATAACCATTGCCTGACATCGCCCGTTTACCGCGAAAAGGTTTCAATTATCAACCGCAAGCTTGCCGAAAGATATAAAGACCACCCCGCCCTGCTTATGTGGCACATATCAAATGAATATTGCGGCGAATGCCACTGCGAACTTTGCCAGCAAGCGTTCAGAGAATGGCTTAAAGAATATTATCACAATGACCTTGATGAGCTGAATTTCAATTGGTGGAACGGCTTCTGGAGCCATCAGGTTACCGATTGGAACCAGATAAGCTCACCTAAAGACAGAGGTGAAAACCACGTTTCAGCCCTCAAGCTTGCCTGGAGAAGATTTGTTACCGACAGCCACATTTCATTTTATGAAAATGAAATCAAGGCAATCCGTGAACTTACTCCCAATATTCCCATAACAACAAATATGATGCGCCTTGCCAGACCGATTGACTATCAGAAATTTGCAAAACACGTTGATGTTATTTCTTGGGACAGCTATCCCAACTGGGCAATTGATGACAGCGTTGAGGTTGCTTACACAACCGCTTTTGTTCATGATCTTTTCCGTTCAATGAAAGACGGTCAGCCGTTTTTCCTTATGGAAAGTACGCCGTCAATCGCCAACTGGAAAGAAGTTAACAAAATCCCGAAATCGGGAATGCTTGAGCTTTCTTCAATCCAGGCGGTTGCTCACGGTGCGGACAGCGTTCAGTATTTCCAGTGGCGCAAGAGCAGAGGCGGTCACGAAAAATATCACGGTGCAGTTGTTGACCATTGCGGCCACGAAAACACAAGAGTTTTCAGAGATGTTGCCAAGCTCGGCCAAGCCCTTGAAAAGTTAGATGAAGTTGTAGGCAAACGCTCCGAAAGCAAGGTTGCCGTTATTTATGACTGGGAAAACGCTTGGGCAACCGATTATTTCTGCGGATACAGCCAGAACAATAGGGACTATGACCGAGTTTGCCAGAACTGGTATAAACCTTTCTGGGCAAAAGGAATTCCCGTTGATGTTATTGCCATGGATGCAGATTACAGCAAATATGACATTGTTATTGCACCTTTCCTCTATATGCTCAAAGACGGAACTGTTGAAAAAATTGAAAAATACGTTGCTGACGGCGGAAAATTTGTTACAACATATCTCAGCGGAATTGTTGATAAAAACGATCTTTGCTATCTCGGCGGCTTCCCGGGCGGCAAACTGAAAGATGTTTTCGGCATCTGGAGCGAAGAAACAGATACTCTTGCCGAGGGCAACAAAAACATTGTTGATTTCGGCGGTAAAAATTATGATGCCATTTACAACTGCGATATTATCCATTCGCACGGCGCCGAAGTTCTGTGCGAATTCAAAAGCGATTTTTATTGTGGCTCACCAGCTGTTACAAAGAATATCTACGGCAAAGGCGAAGCATATTATGTTGCGTTCAGAAACGATGACGAATTCTTGGCTGATTTCTGCCAAAAGCTGATTGATGAAACGTCAATTGCAAGCGACGTTGATTTTGCTCTCCCCGAAGGTGTAACCGCAAGAAAACGCGGTGAGTTAACTTTTGTTATGAACTTCAATGATAAGGAAACAAGCGTTGTTTTTGACAAAGAATATCTCGATATTACCAGCGGTAACATGACTGATAAAGCCGTTTTACCTGCATACGGATATACAATTCTAAAATAAGGAAGAGTTATACTATGCCATATCTATTTACTCATTTTAAAGAAAAAACAACACCTGACGGCGAACAGGTTTATTTCGGCATCAGCAAAAACGGCTTGGAATGGGAAGAAGTCAACGGCGGCAACCCTGTTCTGACAAGTACATTAAGCGAAAAAGGGTGCAGAGATATTGAAATAATCAGGCTTCACACAGGCGGATTTGTAATTATAGCAACCGACCTTTGCATTGCCCTGCGAGCAGACGAAAACGGATATGTTGACTGGAAAAAGGTTAACAGCACCGGCAGCAAATGCCTTTGTATGTGGAAAACGGATGACCTTGTTAGCTTTTCCGAGCAAAAGCTGATTTATTTGGGCAGAGACGATTTCGGATGCTTATGGGCGCCTGAAGTTTTCTTTGATGAAATCAACGAAGAATATCTCATTCATTGGGGTTCAACGCTCAAAGAGGATAACTATTCGCATATGTCAATTTTCTGCTGTAAAACCAAAGATTTTGAAAATTTTTCAAAGCCAGAGCTGTTTTTTACAAAAGATAATGAAATACTTGATTCCCACATTGTGAAATTTGAAGGCACATACCATCTGTTTTATAAAAATGCGGATTCTCCGCCAATGAATATGCACGCAACCTCAAAAAACCTTTACGGACCGTATGAGCACGACAGGGCTTTTGAAGAATATATGGATAATGAGGTTGAGCGACCCGGTTCATACGAAGGACCAACATCTCTTGTTTTGCCCGACGGCAGATGGTGCCTTATGCTTGATTTCTTTGGCTGTGAAAAAGAAAAAATGGGATATGTTCCCTTTGTTTCTCCTGCACCCGGAAATTCTGATTTCAAGCGTATGCCGGAACTCACCAAATTCCCTTACGGATTCAAACACGGAAAAGTTATTGAAATAACCGACGAAGAATATCTAAGACTCAAACAATACAACGCATAAAGCTCAACCCCAAAGCAAAATGCTTTGGGGTTGATTTATTACTGCAAACAAAATATCAATAATTAACCTACAAGAAAATCAATCAGTTTAGTTGTTTCTTCTGAAAATTCTTCAACAAACGAAACAAAACGGCGAACAGCATCAAACATCAAATCTAATGCATCAAAGAATTCGCTTTGAAGAATTTCATTAACCATATAGTCTACATCTTCAGCAAAATACTGGCAAATCCATTCGATATTGTTCAGATAGGTACGAAGCGCAGTTCCTATATCCGATTTAACCATTTCACATTCTTTTTCAAAATAAACGTGATTTGCTATTGAAACGTAAAGCACAGCCTTTTCTATTGTTCCGTCATCTTCATCTCGAATAAAATCATGTGAAATATCAATAAAATAATCTCTGCCGTTGGGAAGTGTAACATAACATTCATCATCATTATAAGAATAATGCTTTGTTTCTGAGGTTCCGTCAGCATAATTAATTTTTATGTTTCCTTCATAGGGGTAATAACTGCAGGAACCGTCATACTCAGGATATACTTCAAGATAATCGTCAACATTTTCAAGTTCAATGCTCTCGATATAGTGTGTAATCTCCCAAGCGTTAATATTCTGCTCTATTTCAGTATTAAGGATCTCAAAAACAACGGTATTTTCGCCTTCGGTAAATTCGCCCTCATATTCACAATTAACAAACAAAGGATTATCTTCAGTTATCTCAACGGTTTCTCCGTTTGAAAAAGTAAGGGTACAATCTTCGAAACTATGAACAAATTTACCATTTTCAGGGTATACATCATAACCGATAATAAGATCTTTAAACTCGTCTTCTGCATACTGAATATCAGTCATTGATTCTGCAAAGTATTCAACGCTGAGTTCACCGTTATTATAACAGTCAACTGCAAAAAACGAAGTACCTTCGGACAAGTACATAACTTTTTCTATTTCATTATCGGTATATGTATATGCATAATCGCTATAATCCTTAGGGGCGTTGTTTTCGCAAATTTTAGAAACTCCGCACCAAAGATCGTCTTCACTGTAAGAAACGGTATAAAAGCCTGATTTTTCAGCGGTAAACTCGTAAGCCAATCCGTAATATGCTTCTTCACCGTTAAAGCCGACTATCTCGTTAACGCCTTCCTTGATTTTGCCGGCATAGTCAAATTCTGCCTTGTGTACATAACCTTCATCGTCGGTAACACCCCAAGTTACAACATCACCTATTTCATATGCAAAAGCATTTGTGAAAAATGTGCAAAAAACCATTGCAATACAAAGTGAAACAGCAAATAATTTTTTCATAATATCTCTCCTTTTAAATTTATTGCCAAAAGCAATTTTTATATACAAATTATACAATATTACCCTATAAGATTTCAAGTCTTTGTTAAAAAATTTACAAATAATGAATCAAAACGTTATAAATATGTTTATTTGTAACTATGTATATAAAGATAAAAAAAGAATTATCGGGCCAAAAACGAAGCATCATAATTATATAAACCTGAAAGGATGATTTGCAATCAAAACGCTTGAACTGTTTGATTTATCCCACACCATTTCAGCCGAGTATTTGAAAAAGCACGAATACCCCTGGACACTTCTTCCGGAGATAAAAGAAATAATTCTCACTATCGGCAAGAGCTTAAACAAAAACGATTACGAAATAATATCACCTGACATATGGATTCACAAAACAGCAATCGTTACTTCTTATGCTGAAATAAAAGCGCCTTGCATAATCGGTGCCGAAGCCGAAATAAGGCACTGTGCATTTATCAGAGGAAGCGCGCTAATCGGTAACAACTGCGTGGTAGGGAACTCTTGTGAAATAAAAAATGCCATTCTTTTTGACAGTGTTCAAGTGCCCCATTTCAATTATATCGGGGACAGTATTTTAGGCTACAAAGCTCACACAGGTGCGGGAGTTATAACGTCAAACGTTAAATCGGACCGTTCTGAGGTTACTGTCAGAAACAACGGTGAAATAATCCAAACGGGTTTGAAAAAATTAGGGGCAATGATAGGTGACTTTGCCGAAATCGGTTGTAACACAGTTTTAAACCCCGGAACAGTTATAGGAAGAAACTCAACGGTCTATCCCCTTTCAAATGTCAGAGGATTTATTTCTCACAACAGCATTTATAAATCGGAAAAATCTGTTGTTATCAAAGATAATACGAGGTGTTGATATGGGCAGATACTTTGGAACTGACGGCTTCAGAGGAGAAGCCAACATCGAACTAACAGCCGATCACGCTTATAAAATCGGCAGATTTTTAGGCTGGTACTACGGCGAATTGAAAAGGCGGTCTTTTTTGCAATCGCCTGCGGAAATAGTTATAGGCAAAGACACAAGCCGTTCAAGCTATATGTTTGAATATGCCCTTGCAGCCGGATTAACTGCATCGGGGGCTGATGCATATATGCTTCACGTTACAACAACGCCATCCGTTGCTTATATAACTAAAACAGACGGTTTTGACTGCGGAATAATGATTTCGGCAAGTCACAATCCATATTATGATAACGGAATAAAAATCATAAACCGTAACGGCGAAAAAGCAGACGAAAAAACACTTGGATATATTGAAGATTTTCTTGACGGAAAGCTTGAAATTTTTGAGCAACAAATTAAGAATATCCCCTATGCCCAAAAAGAAAAAATCGGACGGACGGTTGACTATGTTTCAGGCAGAAACAGATATATTGCATACCTGATTTCACTTGGCATTTACTCTTTCAGAGGCGTTAAAATAGGACTCGACTGTGCAAACGGAAGCGCTTGGAACATAGCTAAATCCGTTTTTGATGCACTCGGCGCAGAAACCTACGTTATTAACGCTGAACCTAACGGGTTGAATATCAACAGCAAAGCAGGGTCAACACACATTGAAAACCTGCAAAAATTTGTTGTTGAAAACACCCTTGACATTGGCTTTGCGTATGACGGAGATGCAGACAGATGCATTTGCGTTGACGAAAAAGGCAACGTTATTACAGGAGACCACATTCTTTATATCTGCGCAAAATATATGAAAGAAAAAGAAACGCTTTCAAACAATACGGTTGTTACAACTGTTATGTCAAACTTCGGACTTTACAAAGCATTGGATAAGCTCGGAATTAATTACGCCAAAACCGCCGTTGGTGACAAATATGTTTATGAATATATGCAAAACCATAACAACAGAATCGGCGGCGAAGAATCGGGACACATAATTTTTTCAAAATACGCAACAACGGGCGACGGAATATTAACCAGCCTCAAAATTATGGAAGTTATGATGGATAAAAAGGTTCCAGCGAGTAAACTGTACGAAGGACTAACAATGTTTCCGCAAACACTTATCAATGTCAGAGTTAAAGATAAGAGCAGAGCTTTTAACGATGAAGCTGTTATTTCGGCAACAAAAGAAGTTGAAAAAGCATTGGGAGAAAACGGCAGAGTTCTTATCAGAGAATCAGGCACAGAGCCTGTAATCAGAGTTATGGTTGAAGCTTCAGACAACGAGCTTTGCAGAAAATATGCAAAAAAAATTGTTGAAACAATAAAAGAAAAAGGACACTCCTGCTAAACGAAAACGGATTGCAAAGTTTTCTTTGCAATCCGTTTTTATTGTTAATATGTAATTGTATAATCTTTAATAAAAGTTAAACCTACAGAAGCTCTGTGTGTGCCGAACATATTAACCGTTACATCAAGAATAAGCGGAGTTGAATACCATGCCTTTACAGCTCTGCCGCTCGCTTTGTCAATTGTATATCTAACCTCACAGCCGCGATATTCGGTTGTGAATTCTTCAATGAACGAAACTTTATCTGAAACCTCATAAGCTTCAATAACATCACAAACTGCTGCAACACCCTTGCCTGCAGTCGGATTGGTTTCATCTTTAAGCTTTAAATAGATTTCAACTGTTTCGCCATTGTCAATGCAAGTTGCTTTTTCAACATATTCGGGTTTAAGCATGCTTACATAATCCTGATTAGGAACAATGTATTCGTTTCTGATTTCTTCTTTTGTGTCATAGACAATAGGCTCCGTATCATCCTTCAAAAAAGTATCAATAAGACTTTCCGCAACTGACTGAAGAGCCGACGGAACAACAAGGTTTTCTTTATCTATGATTCGTTTTTCATAGTTTTTGACAACCTTTATTGCGTTGATTTTTATGCCGTTTGCGCTGTTGTTGAAATAATCAACAATTTCCTCAACAGTTTCGGGGACTTTGAAGCCTGCTTCTTCTTCAGAAGCGGCTTCTGTTGAGATATTTTCAGCCTGAGCAGATTCTGTTGCCGTAGGAACGCTCACGGTTTCCGAAGGTTTAGCTTCTTCAGAAAGAAGCATTGTTGTTTCAGGAACATTTTCAGTTGTTGTTTCCCGGTCAGCATTACCGCCGCAACCTGCCAGAGAAACCAGAGAAGCGATAAGAGTTGCGGATAGAATTGCAGATACGATTTGCTTTTTTAACATTTTAACACAGCTCCATATTTTGTCTTTATTTTTTAGGTTTCTTAACTTTGTTTAGCAAAACATTTATTTCAAGAATCTGCTCTTTTGTAAACTTGCCGCCAAGCATTGAGAAAACACGCTTAACAGTAAAGCCCTTGGCCATTCCGTAAACATTTTTAATCATTCCAAGGCTCAGCTTGAAGCCTGCAACCTCAAAACCGCCAACGCTTTTTCCGTCTTTTGATTTACCTGATGTCATTGCGTTTTTAATCTTAAGCAAAATTTTAACCATTGCAATTTTGCCGCCGGCTGTTGACATTATTTCACCGATAGTGTCGTTAATTGAAAATCTTCCGTCAGGCATTGTAATATCAAACCAGTTGATAACCTCGCCCTCTTCTTTCATTATATAATCCTCATTGGGTTTATCAACTTTGCGGATTACGCTTGAATCTTCAAGTCCGTCAGCTTTAACTGTGAGAGTTGTTTCGCCCTCGTTTTTGACTTCAAAATAGAAGAAAGGATATTTGCCTTTTTTCTGCTTACCGACACTTACTCCGTTTGCAAAAAGCTCAACCTCGCTGCAGTTTGAATAAACGGTAACCTTTGTAACATCTTCAACTCTGTCAACATATCTCTTGCTGCAAAGGTGAAGAACGGGCTCGTTTGAAAGCCATGCCTTATATGCATAAAATGAATCCTTCTTATATTTTCTGTCAAAGGAAACAAGGCCTTTATGGTTCATTCCGTTTTCGCCGCCTTCAGCTCTTGCGTCTGCGGCAAAATCAAACATATTCCAGACGTGGGTTGCCCAAAGATAAGGTCTTTCGGCAATCTGCTTAATAAGTTCTTCGTGATAATATGACTGGTATTCTTCGGTATAATCACCCTGAATGGGATTTGAGGTATGCCAGTTGAGAGCTTCACAGCCGTATTCGCTGATACCGATAGGCTTCTTGGGATATTTCTTGTGGAAATCATCAAACCAAGGACCATTCATATCGGTCGTTCCTCCGTACCAACCGAAATAGTGGTTATATGAAAGAACGTCGCTGATATGAACATATTCGGAGTCAATCGAGCACATTGTAACCGAAGCGATTGTTGTAAGGCGGGTTTTATCCATCTCGTGGCAAAGCTCGTTAAGCTTTTTATGGTTTCTGATAAGGTCAGGGTCAGATGCACCTGCAATTGTAATTTCGTTTGAAAGGCCCCAGACAACAATTGATGGGTGATTATAGTTCTGAACAATAAGCTCTTTCATCTGAGAAACGGTGTTATCGTAGCCATTGGGCATATGTCTTGAAATATAAGGAATTTCTGCCCAAAGAACAAGACCCGCTTCATCGCAAAGGTCATAGAAAACCTGTGAATGCTGATAATGAGCGAGGCGGATTGTTGTTGCGCCGAGTTCAAGAATAAGGTCAAGGTCTTCTTTGTGATGCTCGGGAAGAAGAGCGTTACCGATTTCGGGTCTGTCCTGATGGCGTGAAACACCTCTGAGCGGATATTCTTTGCCGTTAAGAATGAAGCCTTTATCAGGGTCAATCTCAAAAGTACGGCATCCGAAACGGGTTGAAACTTCGTCAACCTCTTCACCGTTAACGATAAGGGTTGCTTTTGCTGTATAAAGATAAGGGTCTTTGAGGCCGTTCCAGAGGTGAACGTTTTTGATTTCAATTTCCGCCTCATCATCACCGTCTTTAATCTGAGTAGCAACAACTTCACCGTCAGCAATAATTTCATATTTAACCTGACAGCCGTCATCGTCATTTATAAATGTTTTGATTTCAATTTCAGCATCATTGCCTTTGATTTCGGGAGTTACCATAATTGACGGTGAGCCGTAATAATCAAGGTCAAAATGTTTTTTGGGAACAGCAACAACGCTTACATCACGGTAAATGCCGCCGTAGAATGTAAAGTCGGCATTCTGAGGATAAACTCTGTCATTAGGTGAATTATCAACCGTAACAGCAAGAATATTTTCTTCTTTTACACCGTCAATTTTTGCTCTGAAAGTTGAATATCCGCCATCGTGTGAGGCTATTTTTTTGCCGTTCCAGAACACTTCGCAAGATGAATTAACACCGTCAAACTGAAGGTATTTAACATCACCTGCAGGCAAATCAGCTTCTTTTATTGATTTCACAAAGCAGCAAGTGCCTCTGAAATAATCGTTGCCGCCATCCTGACCGTCTTTGCCGTTCCATGTATAGGGTAAATTGATGTTTTCCCAACCCTCGGGGATGTTGGCAGGAACGGTTTTGCTGTCTTTCAGGAAATACCAATTACTGTTTATTAAAGAAATGTTTCTCATATTATCCTCCAAAAAATTTTTGATTATAATTATTATACAATATTAGTGATAAAATTTCAATTAGAATTATATTTAAAAACAATATTAGAGTTATTTGCTTTACTTTGCGAAGATTTAATGATAATATACATATGAGGATTGATAGAAAGGACAATTATTTATGAAAAAACGTTTATTTTCGCTCATTATTTCAGCAATTATTATTTTAGGAACAATTCTCCCCGCTTTTGCCGCAAACACAAATGTTTTAAAATTTGACGAAAACGGTGAATTCAAAATTATTCATTTATGTGACTGCCAGGATACTTACCCCTCAAATGATTCGTTAAAAATCTATATTGAACATATCCTCAAAACCTACGAACCCGACCTTGTTATTCTTGGTGGCGACAACACCGTTGGCCCCAAAGAAACAAAGGAAGATGCAATTGCAGAGCTTGTTGCACCTTTTGTTAAAAACGAAGTTTATTTCACCCTTGTTTTCGGCAACCACGACCACGAGCAAGGCGTTGATAACGAAACAAACCTTAAATACTATCAGAAACACGGCGGCAAATATTGCCTTGCATATGATGCCGTTCCCGATATGCACGGAACAGCAACCCACAATCTGCCTGTATATGCCTCTGACGGAAGCGGCAGAATAAAATTCAACCTTTGGATGTTTGATTCCGGCTCATATGTTTATGACGAAGAGGGTAACCGCCTTGGTTATGACTGCGTTAACCCCGACCAGATTCAATGGTATAAAGACACATACGCAAAACTCAAAGAAAAGAACGGCGGCGATATTCCGTCCATGGCTTTCCAGCACATTATTGTTGGCGAAATTTATGATGTTATGTTTCCCACTGTTCCGTTTGAGCTTTCACCAATAACCGAAATACATAACAACGACAAAAATTACCCCATCATTTGCCCTGATACAAGCAAATTCAAGGGGCATCTTTTTGAAGCTCCCTCACCCGGTTATTATAACCACGGACAGTTTGATGCAATGGTTGAAACCGGCGATGTTCTTGCCGTTTTCTCAGGCCACGACCATATCAATACACTTGAGGTTGAACACAAGGAAATTAAGATTATTAACACTCCCGGAGCTTCTTTCAATGCATACGGCACAGAGTTCACACGCGGTTGCAGACTGATTACAATTAATGAGAATAGCCCTGAAGATTTCACTTCAGAAGTTATTACAGTTAATAACTTTGCATTAAAGAATGCTGAATATTCAGAAGCTTCGGGTATAAGCGGATTTGAAGCTTTTTTCTGGATTGTGCTTGACAAAATTCATCTTTTCCTCAAAAACATTTCAGCTCCCGGTTCCGCAATTCTTTATCTTTTCTGGTAAAACAACAAGGCTTGCACAGTCAGCTGACTGTGCAAGCCTTATTTTTATAAGCATTTCAAAAGAAGCATAAATCCCGTAAGGATAATCAAAAAAGCGAAATTGAGCAGCGAAAAAATTTTAATATAGTATTTTGTTTGGCCGGGGTTATGCCATGTATATTCTCTGAAGGTAATCAGACTGGCAAGTGAAGAAATCAGAGTTCCCACTCCGCCGATATTAACACCCACAAGCAAATCAGGATAATTTTCAGTAAACTGAGAAAGAAGAATAGCCGACGGAACATTACTTATAAATTGGCAGGAAAGCACGCTGAAAAGAAGCGTGCTTTTTTCCATAAGCATGGAAAAAAGATTTTTAACAACATCTATTCTTGACATATTGCCCGCAAAAATAAAGAAAAATACAAAAGTTAAAAGCAAAGGATAATCAACCATTTTTAAAGCCTTGCGGTCAACGAATAATAAAACAATCGGTATAAGAACAAGACCGATAATGTAAGGAACTCCTCTGAAAACAATAGCAACAGCAAGTGCGAAAAGACAAAGATACAGAACGGTTTTAGCAAGCGGAAGTTTCGCTTTGTCATCAACAATATTAAGCGGTTCAGGTTTAACATAAGCAATGCAGCACACAGTTATCAGTGCAACTGCAAGAAGAAAAGGCGGAGCCATTATCTTCATAAACTCAAGGTTGGGTATGTTGAATTTTGTGTAAAGATAAAGGTTCTGGGGATTACCGAAAGGGGTAAGCATTCCGCCGAGGTTGGCGGCAATATTTTGCATAACAAACATAAAAGCCATATATTCTCTTTTATCTGTTGTTATCAGAACAAAATATCCCAGCGGCAAAAATGTGAGCAACGCCATATCGTTGGCAATCAGCATTGAGCCGATAAAAGTGATGTAAACAAGAGCAAGAATAACCAAACGCGCATTTTTAAAACATTGCACTATTTTTTTTGCAAGCGTATAGAAAAACTGAATATTTTTCAATGCGCAAACAACCGCAAGAACGCAGAAAAGGCAGGCAAGCGTTTTAAAATCAAAATAGCTTATATATTCCTTATCGGGAGGAATTATAAAGCTTGTTATCACCGCCGCTGCAAGCGCAACAAGCATAACTGCGTTTTGTTTTATTAGTTTTATTATATTTTCAGCAATTTTTGTCTTTGCCATAGAAGTTTCTCCTTGCAAAAGAATAACACGAATGATTATTTTACATTTTTATTTGCAAAAAAACAATGTCAATTTACAATAAATATTTACTTTTTATTTGATTAATGTTAAAATATTTAGCACAATCAACCAAAGGAGAATTATTTATGAAACACAACACAGAATTTATTCAAAATCTTATGGTAAAGCTTGAATTTCCCGAGCATGCCGCGAAGGAATTTTCAAGAGTTCTTGACAGACTTGACAACGAACCTGATTTTGCAAAAATTTTTGATGTAACATACCACGCATATATGTTTCCTACTGCCGATGAACTCAATATGGCTCTTGCAGCAATGACAAGAGCTGCCGCTAAATTCGGCGAGAACGAATATACGCTTCATTTTGTTTTCATTCTTTCCTGTATGGAAGAACTTCACAGCAGATACCTCAAGCTTGGTTTTGACGAGCAGATTTATTGGGATTCTGCTGCCGATATTAAATATAAGCTCATCGAATGCATTGATTGTGAAGGCGTTCCCGGAACTTTTGTTGCAGGTTGGAACGACGGTTTCTTCCGTATGACCCGTTTTGCACTCGGCAGATTCCAGTTTGAAAAGACCGATTTTACCCTTGAAGGCGGCTTTGTAACAAAAAGCGGATATAAAATTGAGCAGAATTCATTTATCATCAACTTCCATATTCCTTCATCAGGTGTTCCCCTTACCGATGAAGTTCGCCTTGATTCATATAAAAAAGCTTATGAGTTTTTTAAAGACAGCTTTGACGGTCCCGTTATTTTCTGCTGCAGCTCATGGCTTCTTTATCCCGAACACAGAAAATTCCTCCCTGAAAACTCAAATATTCTCCGCTTTATGGATGATTTTGAGCTTGTTTCGTGGCACGATGAGGAAGAGTTCCACAACGGTTGGAGAATCTTCGCAAAGGATTCCGATCTTCCTGTTGAACAGCTTCCCGAAAAAACCGCACTTCAGAGAGCATATAAGAACTGGTTCCTTAAAGGCGGCAAGGGTGGCAGCGGCTACGGCGTAATTGTATTTGACGGTGAAAAAATCGTAAGATAATTCTTGAAAGGAACATTTAAATGCATACTTTAAAAATAGGCATCCTCAAGGATATGCATAAACAGTTAAAGAAATATTGCATCCTTACAAAAAAAGAAATCCCCGTCTGGGAATACACAAAAGGTATTTTCAAAGGTGAGGAAGGCTATGAAATGACCGATTTCAAAGGCGAAATCAAAATCGGTGATTATTGGCTCGCACCTTATGATTCTGCTAATTTCTTTAAAGCGAGCGTAACCGTGCCTGAAGATATGGACGGTAAAACAGTCAGAGCAAAGCTTGCCGTCGGCGGCGAAGCTCACGTTAACTGCAACGGAAAATATATTGCAGGCAATTCAACAAGAGACTATATGCTTGACAGAGCAGAATCTCTTGTCGGCATATGCAAAGCCGGCGATGTTCTTAACTTTGAAATTGAAGCAACCTGCGACTCAATGCATTTTTGCGACCCTGCAATGGACGGTGCCGAAGCTCTTGAATGCCGTTTTCAGGAAGCATATATCTATGTTCTTGACGATGAATGCGACGGATATTTTACCGACATCGACGTTGCTTTCCAGGCTCTTGAATATATAAAAGACGAACATATCAAAAGCAAAGTTTACGCCGCGGTTGATGACAGCCTTCACATTGTTGACTATGATTTTGAGCCTGAAGCTGTCAGAGAATCAATCAGAAAAGCAAGAAAGCTTTATCTTGAAAGAATTGCGGCAATTGATTGGGCTGCTCAGAGCAAGGTTATTCTCACAGGCCACAGCCATATCGACGTTGCTTGGCTCTGGAGAATTCAGGAAAGCATCCGCAAGAGTGCAAGAACATTTACCAACGTAACAACGCTTATGGATGAATACCCCGAAATGACTTTCGGTCAGAGCCAGGCTGTTCTCTACGATATGGTAAAGCGCCATTACCCCGACATTTATGCCAAAATCAAAGAAAAGGTTGCAGCAGGCCAGTGGGATATTTGCGGCAACGTCTGGGTTGAAGCTGACACAAACATCGCATCGGGTGAAGCTCTTATCAGACAAGTTCTTTACGGAACGGAATTCTTCAAAAAAGAATTCGGAAAAGTTTCAAAAACTTACTGGCTGCCCGACTGTTTCGGGTTTACATGGGCATTGCCTCAGATTATTAACGGTTGCGGTATGACCAACTTCATAACATCAAAGCTTTCATATAATGATACAACAAAGTTTCCATACAGTATGTTTATGTGGCAGGGCAACAACGGCGACAGAGTTTATGCCCACCTTATGCGCCCCGCATATAACTGCAACTATAACGTTGACGAAATTATGACCGTTGACCGTGAATGCAACAACAAGAGCGAGCTCAACACGGCAATGAGCATGTACGGCTACGGCGACGGCGGCGGCGGACCCACAAGAGCTATGCTTGAAAGAGGCAGACGCCTTCAGAATTTCCCCGGCTTGCCCAAAACAGAAATCGGCCACGTTGACGATTTTTTTGAAACATTCAGAGGTCACGAGGACGAGCTGCCTGTATGGAACGGCGAAATGTTCTATGAAAACCACAGAGGAACATTCACAAGCCAGGCTTTTGTTAAAAAGAACAACCGTAAAGGCGAATACCTTTACACAAGAGGCGAGCTTCTCAGCTCACTTGCAGAAAAGCTTTTAGGCAAAGATTACCCCAAGGACAAAATTGAAGAGGGATGGAGAATCCTTATGACCAACCAGTTCCATGACATTCTCCCCGGCTCATCAATTCATCAGGTATTTGAGGACTGCCGCAGAGACTATGCCGTTATGAACAAAATCGGTCAGGATATTTACGACGGTGCTCTTAAAGCTCTCGGTGCTGCAGTTACAGCCGATAAAAACAGCATCACCGTTTGGAACCTTACTTCTTGTCGCAGCTATGAAGCCGTTACGGTTGAAGGCGTTCCTGAAGGAATGTATGTTGCAACAGCTGACGGTTTAAGCCTCCCCTGCGCTTACATTGACGGCAAATTTGTTTTTCTGCCCGACGAGCTTGAAGCAATGAGCTGCAAGACGTTTATTCTCAAAGAGGGCGAATGCATTTATTCACCCGTTGAGGCTGAAACAAATCTTCTTGAAAACGCAGTTCTCAGAGTTGAGATTGACGAAAACGGCCAGCTTACAAGCGTTTACGATAAGCTTAATGAAAGAGAAGCTCTTGACGGCAAAGGCAACATTCTCACAATTTCTCTTGACAAGTGCATTCACGAAACCGCCTGGAACCTTGAGCTCAACTATCTCAAAAAGATGTGGGAACTCAAAGCAGACAGCATTGAGGTTGTTGAAGCCAACGCAGTAAGAGGCGTTATAAGAGTAAAGAGCAGCTTTAACAAATCAACAATCACCCAGGATATTATTCTTTATCAGAACGGTGAATCAGTTGTGTTTGACACAACCGTTGACTGGCACGAAAGCGATAAAGTTCTTAAAGCGGGCTTTGATGTTGCAGTTATTGACAGCGACGCAACATACGACATTGCCCACGGAGCTATCAGACGCCCGACACATTGGAACACCGCATATGATATGACAAGATATGAAGTTGCAGCTCACAAATGGGCTGACCTTTCAGAAGGTGCATATGGATGCAGTATTATCAACGACTGCAAATACGGATATGATATCCACAACAGCCATATGAGAATAACTCTTATGCGTGCACCCACCTGCCCTGACCGCACAGGCGACCACGGCATCAACACATTCAAATATGCGTTCTATCCGCACGAGGGCGACTGGAGATGCGGAACGGTTCAGCAGGCACTTGCGTTCAACATTCCTCCCGTTGGCGTTTATAACGCTGAAAAGGTTGAGGGCAGAATCGCAGGTGAAACACAGTTTATCAATGTTTCCGATGAAGATCTTGTTATTGATGCTTTCAAAAAAGCTCAGGACGGCAGAGGCTACATTATCAGAATTGTTGAAGACGAGCAGAAGAGAGGACGCCGTTCATTCAGCATCGGTTTTGACTTTGAAAAAGTTTATGAATGCAATATGATTGAAGAAGATAAATGTGAAATTGAATTTAGCGGCAACACCGTTGAATTTGACATCAAACCTTTTGAAGTTAAAACTTTCAGAATTATATAATTAAAAAAGCCGTGGAATTCATCTTGAGTTCCACGGCTTTAATTTATTCACTTTTTGCAGTTGCTACAACTTTCTCGGCAATTGATTTGAGTTGATCAAGGGTTTCAAGCGAGCCGATTTCCTGCCTTAACGCTGCCGCACCTCTGATGCCTTTAATGTACCATGCGGCGTGTTTACGTGCTTCACGCATACCGATATAGTCGCCTTTATATTTACAAAGAGTTTCAATATGACGGAGCATCACCGCCATTCTGGTTTCTATAGGAGGCTCCGGCAGAATAACGCCCTTATCAAAATAAGCGTTAATCTGAGAAAAAAGCCACGGTGCACCGAGAGCACCTCTGCCGATCATAATGAAATCGCAGCCCGTCACTTTCAGCATATTTTCAGCTGAAGCAGGATCAATTATATCTCCGTTTCCGATTACGGGAACACTGACAGCTTCCTTAACCTGTCTGATTATGTCAAGATTCACAGGTGGAGCGTACATCTGCTTTCTTGTTCTGCCGTGAACGGTCAAAGCTGATGCACCTGCCGATTCCTGAAGCTTTGCCATTTCAACGGCATTGAGGTTATCGTCATCCCAACCTGCGCGGAATTTGACGGTTACTGGAATATCAACAGCTTTAACAACCGCTTCGGTTATTCTTGCAGCGAGGACAGGGTCTTTCATCAAAGCACTTCCGCCGCCGTTGCCTGCAATTTTAGGTGCAGGACAACCCATATTTATATCAACAACGCCGCAACCCGTTGCTGCCGCTTTTTTTGCAGCTTCAGCCATTGTTTCAGGCTCACAGCCGAATATCTGAACAGCGGCAGATTTTTCTGTTTCACCAAGCTGCATAAGCGTATCTGACTTACGGTCATGCATAATAAGACCTTTTGAGCTGACCATTTCGCTGACAACGTAAGCGGCGCCAAATTCAATGCAAAGCTCTCTGAAAGCTCTGTCAGCAACACCTGCCATCGGAGCAAGTGCTGCGTAACCGTTTATTTCAAAATTACCTATTTTCATATTGGCTCCTGAATTGAAATTCAAATAAATTCAAGTTATCTTTTTAGCTTCCTTGCCACCAGTTTATTAGATGCATGTTTATGCAACGAAACACCCGGATGCTCTTCTTCAAACTCGTATGATAAGAACTGCAATATATCCCAATCTTTATACAGTTCTTTTATTTCACCATCTTTTGCCATTCCAACGGCATAAGGTGCAATATCCGAAGTAGGAGCTATTGAGTCATTAAATAGCTGTACAATATGAATTCCGCCCGGATTAGTATTTTCTTGAGCTTTTCTGACAAAGCTTTTCCACTCATCCTTAGACATAAAATGATATACTCCAAAAGATAAAACCAAGTCATATTTTTTTACAAACTCAAAATTATTTGCTGAAGTTACCCACGCATTAACGGTGAGTTTTTCTTTGGAACATAACCGATTAAGTTTATTTATTGCATTTTCTGATATATCGAAAGCGTCAATATCCGTAAATCCTTTTTCAGCCAAATAAAAAGAATTCTTTCCATCACCGCATCCAACATCAAGAACAGCCCATCTTTTATCTAAAAGATGTTCAAATTCTATAATGGTTTTATTAGGTTCAGACCCAAATAAAAAAGATGAATCTTTTTTAAATGTTTTTTCCCAAAAAGGTATTTTCATTTGATTCTCCGTTAATATTTATTTGAATTATATTAACACCTATTTAAACTAATTTCAATATTTTTCAAAAAAATGCTGAAATTTACAATTTATATGTTATAATATATGATGGTTTAGATTGGACTTCTAATATGAGGTGATTTATATGAAGCTTTTAGCTCTTGACGGCAACAGCATACTCAACCGTGCGTTTTACGGAATCAAACTTCTTACAACAAAAGACGGAACAAAATATACCAACGGAATTTACGGCTTTCTGAATATTCTTTTAAGGCTTAAGGAAGAGGTTAATCCTGATGCGGTGGCTATCGCATTTGATGTTAAGGCTCCCACTTTCCGCCACGAGATGTATTCGGGTTACAAAGCCAACCGTAAGGGCATGCCGCCCGAGCTTGCACAGCAGCTGCCTGTGCTTAAGGAACTGCTTGTTGCTCTCGGATATAAAATTCTTGAAGCTCCCGGTTGGGAAGCTGACGACATCCTCGGTACCCTTGCCGCAAACAGCTCAAATGACTTTTGTTACATCGCAACCGGTGACAGAGACTCACTTCAGCTCATTAGAGACAACGTTAATGTTCTTCTTGCTTCAACAAAAATGGGCAGACCTCAGAGCGTTTGCTACACAAGAGAAAAGGTAAAAGAAGAATATCTTGTTGAACCCGAAAGAATGATTGATATAAAAGCTCTTATGGGCGACACATCCGACTGCATCCCCGGCGTTGCAGGCATCGGACAAAAAACCGCCCAGGAACTTGTGAGCAAATTCGGCTCACTTGACGATATTTACGCAAACATTGAAACAATTGACATAAAAAAAGGCGTTCACGATAAGCTGGTCAACGATAAAGAGATGGCTTATCTGAGCCTTGACCTCGGAACAATCCGCACTAACGCACCTGTCGATACAAATTATGATAGTTATATCCCCTCTCAACCGGATTCATTCAGAGTAACAAGCATTCTTGCAGAGCTTGAAATGTTCAAAATGATTGAACGTCTTGACCTTAAAGCTCCTGAAAAAACCATTCAGGAAGAAAACGGAGAAAGAATCATTACCGATTGCTATGAGCAGGAGGATTTGAAGTTTCTTTATAATAAACTAAAAAAAGACGAAGAAGCATATTTTATATTTGATTCGGGCAGATTTCTTTTTAAAACCGATAACGGTGTTGCAACCGTTGAGCCGATGAATGGCAGCTATGTTGAATTCTGCACAGAATTTCTTTTTAACAAAGAAATCAAAAAATACACTTATAACTGCAAAGAGCTTTACAAATTCTTTTACGATTACGGCGAAGATATTGAAGTGAATTCGATTTGCGGCGATGCAATGCTTTCAGCATATATCATCAACCCGTCATCGGGCGCATATGACCTTAAGCGCATTATTGCCGAATATGCGGGCGGCGAATTTACCGAGGGTGACGAAACCGCTTTTTACACAGCTCACCTCAAAAAAGCCTTTGATAATATGGCAAAGCTGATTGAGGAGCATAATCAAACAAGATTGCTTGAAGAAATTGAGCTTCCTCTTGCAAAGGTTCTTGCATCAATGGAATGCGAAGGTTTTCTTGTTGATACAAACGGAATACGCTCGTTCGGTGCAGAACTTCAAAACAGAATTGAAAAACTGACTGAAGAAATATATTCAGAAACGGGTTATGAATTTAACCTCAACTCTCCAAAACAGCTTGGCGAAGCTCTTTTTGAAAAAATGGGTCTGCCTGCAAAAAAGAAAACCAAGAGCGGTTATTCAACCAGTGCAGATGTTCTTGAGGGGCTTGCAGAGGATTACCCCGTTGTGGCGAAAATCCTTGAATACAGAACACTTGCCAAGCTTAAATCAACCTATTGTGACGGACTTTTGAAAGTTATAGGTGATGACGGCAGAATCCGCTCAACGCTTAACCAGACAGAAACAAGAACAGGCAGAATTTCATCAGCCGAACCGAACCTCCAGAATATACCCGTGCGTTCAGAGCTTGGCAGAGAAATGAGAAAATTCTTCAAGGCAAAAGAAGGAAAACTTCTTGTTGATGCTGACTATTCGCAGATTGAGCTGAGAGTCCTTGCACATATTGCCAATGACGAAAATATGATAAAAGCCTTCAATAACGGCGACGATATTCACGCAATCACCGCTTCTCAGGTTTTCAATATGCCGCTTATGATGGTTACGCCGATTATGAGAAGCAGAGCAAAAGCAGTAAACTTCGGAATTGTTTACGGCATAGGTGCATTCTCGCTGGCAAAAGATATAGGCGTTACAAGAGCCGAGGCTGACAGTTACATCAAAGGATACCTTGCAAACTTCAACGGTGTGAGCAAATATATGAAAGATGTCATTGAAAAGGCAAAAGAAAACGGATATGTTGAAACCGTTTTTGCCCGCAGACGTTATCTGCCCGAAATAACATCTTCAAACGGAATGATGAGAGCCTTCGGCGAGAGAGTTGCTCTTAATATGCCTATTCAGGGCACAGCAGCCGATATAATTAAAATTGCAATGATAAGAGTTTATAACCGCCTTAAAGAAGAACGCCTTAAGGCTAAGCTTATTATGCAAGTACACGATGAACTTATCGTTGAAGCTCCCGAAGAAGAAGCAAAAGCGGTTGCTCAGATTGTTAAATATGAAATGGAAAACGCCGTTAAAATGCGTGTTAATATGCAGGCGGATGTAGGAACAGGCAAAACCTGGTTTGATTCAAAATCATAAAAAAGAAGTGAAAATATGAAAATACTTTTTGTGTGCACCGGCAACACATGCCGCAGTCCAATGGCGGAGGGAATATTTAAAAGGCTGCTTTCAGAAAGAGAAATTAGCAATATTGAATGCTCAAGCGCAGGTCTTTTCGCAATGACGGGTGATGAAGCTACTCCCGAAGCTGTGAGAGCTGCTGAAATATTCGGGGCTGATATAAGTGCTCACAGAGCAAGAAGAATAACATCTTATATTCTTGATGAAACGGACAAATTTGTTTGTATGACTCCCGAGCACGCCGCAAGCCTTTCGCTTTATGTTTCGCCCGAAAAACTGGTTGTTCTTGATGACGGAATTCCCGACCCTTACGGCGGCGATGCAGAAATCTATCTTCTGTGTGCCAACAGAATCAAATCGGCTCTTGTCGGGCAGTTTGATGAAATAACAGCGGAGGAAAAAGCATGAATTTTTCCGTTGAAAATATGTCAATTGAGCATATAGGCGAAATTGCAGAACTTGAAAAAGAGTGTTTTTCCTCTCCTTGGAGCGAAAACTCACTAAAAGAAGAACTTAACAACCCCGGCTCACATTTTCTTGTTGCCGTTAATAACGGAGTTTTAGGATATATAGGAGTTCAGGAAATCTGCGGCGAGGCTTATATAACTAACATTGCTGTTTTTGAAAAATTCAGAGGCAACGGCACAGGCAGATCGCTTTTAAAAGCCGCCGTTGACGGTGCAAAAGCAAGGAACTGTGAATTCATTACACTTGAAGTGCGCCAAAGCAACACTGCGGCAATAAAGCTTTATGAGTCAGAAGGCTTTATTAAGGTTGGTTCAAGAAAGAATTTTTATTCAGAACCGCCCGAAGATGCTTTGCTTTACACAAAATATTTCACCGAGAGGTAATAAACAATGAAAATATTAGCAATCGAATCCTCCTGCGACGAAACTGCAGCCGCAGTTGTTGAGGACGGAAGAAAAGTTTTATCCAATGTTATAGCTTCGCAGGTTAAGGAGCATATTATATACGGAGGCGTTGTTCCCGAAATAGCTTCAAGAATGCACGCTCAGGCTATAAGCGGCGTTGTTTCAAAAGCAATGAGCGATGCCGGCGTTGATTACAACTCAATTGATGCAATTGCAGTAACCTATGCTCCCGGACTTATCGGTGCATTGCTTGTAGGTCTCAATTTTGCAAAAGGCCTTTCTTACTCAACAGGAATACCTCTTGTTCCCGTTCACCATCTGCGTTCGCACATTGCAGCTAACTACATCACAAGTTCCGAGCTTGAGCCGCCTTTTCTCTGTCTTGTTGTTTCCGGAGGACACAGCCACATTGTTGCGGTTAACGATTACACAGACTTCACAATAATCGGCAGAACAAGAGACGACGCAGCAGGCGAATGTATGGATAAAGCAGCAAGAGCAATGGGTCTGCCCTACCCCGGCGGTGTTAACCTTGACAAAATCAGTAAAGACGGCGATTCTTCGCTTTATAAGTTGCCACATCCTAAGGTTGACGGCGGCGAATACGATTTCAGCTTTTCCGGTCTTAAAACTGCCGTTGTCAATACAATACACAACGCAAAACAAAAAGGCATCGAAATCAGCGTACCCGACCTTGGTGCAGCCTGCATTGAAACAGTAGCAGATTGCCTTGTAAAAAACACGGTTAAGGCTGCCGAAAACTACGGATTCAAAAAGATTGCACTTGCAGGCGGCGTTTCTGCCAACTCACGTTTGAGAGCAAGAATGGAAAAAGTTTGCAAAGAAAAAGGCTGGGAGCTTTATATGCCTGACCTTTCGCTCTGCGGCGACAATGCAGCTATGGTAGGTGCACAAGGATATTATGAGTTTAAAAACGGCAATATTGCAAGCCTTGACCTCAACGCATTCGCAACCATGCCTATAGATGAAAAATTTTGAGCAAAATATAACAAAAAATGATTTAAAAGGCAAAAACAAATACAAATATTGACTTTAAAAATTTCTATGGTATAATCATAATGGGTTAAGTTGGAGCTGAAGCAAACATCCTTTTGTCAAAGCTCACAAAACCTCAAAAAAATAGTTTATTTTTATGGTAATTTTAGTTGGTTTCCCACTAATGAAAGGAGAAAAACTATGGAAAATATGACTTCCAACAAGAGCGTCCTCTCTTGGATTGAAGAAAAAATCGAACTTGTTAAGCCTGATAAAGTTGTTTGGATTGACGGTTCAGAAGAACAGATTGAACAGCTCCGTGCAGAAGCTTGCTCAACAGGCGAAATGGTTAAACTTAATCAGGAACTTCTCCCCGACTGCTACCTTCATCGCACAGCAGTTAACGATGTTGCCCGTGTTGAAGGCAGAACATTCATCTGCGCACCCACAAAAGAAGAAGCAGGCCCCACAAACAACTGGATGGATCCCGCCGAAGCTTATGAAATGCTTTACTCTATTGCTAAAGACAGCTACAAAGGCAGAACAATGTATGTTATCCCCTATTCAATGGGACCTGTTGGCTCAAAATTCTCCAAAATCGGTATCGAGCGTACAGACTCAATCTATGTTGTTCTCAATATGGTTATGATGACAAGAGTAGGCACAGACGTTCTCAAAGCTTTGGGCGACAGCAATGACTGGGTTCGCGGTCTCCACTGCAAGTGCGAAATCGACGAAGAAAAAAGATACATCTGCCAGTTCCCCCAGGACAACACAATTATCTCAGTTAACTCAGGTTACGGCGGAAACGTTCTTCTCGGCAAAAAGTGCTTTGCTCTCAGAATCGCTTCATATCAGGGCAAGAACGAAGGCTGGCAGGCAGAGCATATGCTCATCCTCGGTCTTCAGAAACCCAACGGCGAAATCAAATATATCTGCGCCGCTTTCCCCTCAGCTTGCGGCAAAACCAACCTTGCAATGCTTATTCCTCCCGAAGGATATTATAACAAGGGTTACCGTGTATGGTGCGTAGGCGACGACATTTCTTGGATCAGAAAGGGCGAAGACGGCAGACTTTATGCTATCAACCCCGAAAACGGATTCTTTGGTGTTGCTCCCGGCACAAACGAAAAATCAAACCCCAACGCTCTTGCTTCAACAAAGAAGGGCACAATCTTCACAAACGTTGCTCACAACCTTGACAATAACACAGTTTGGTGGGAAGGTCTTGACAAGAATCCTCCCGCAAACGCAATCGAATGGAAGGGCAACCCCTGGAACGGTCAGGAAAGCGAAGAAAAAGGCGCTCATCCCAACAGCCGTTTCACAGCTCCCGCAAAGAACTGCCCCTGCATCAGCTCAGAGTTTGAAAATCCCCAGGGTGTTCCGATTTCAGCAATTGTATTCGGCGGCAGAAGAGCTAAGCTCGCTCCCCTTGTATATCAGTCAAGAAACTGGAACCACGGCGTATTCGTTGGCTCAATTATGGCTTCGGAAACAACAGCTGCAGCTTCAGGTGCAGTTGGCGTTGTAAGACGTGACCCCATGGCTATGCTTCCCTTCTGCGGTTACAACATGGCTGATTACTGGCAGCATTGGATCAACATCGGTGCAACACTTGATGCTGACAAAGCTCCCAAGATTTTCAACGTTAACTGGTTCCGCAAGGATGACGAAGGCAACTTCCTTTGGCCCGGATTCGGCGATAATCTCCGTGTTCTTGACTGGATTATTGACCGCTGCGAAGGCAAAGTTGATGCTGTTGAAACTTCTATCGGTTATGTTCCCAAGGCTGAAGATATCAACCTTGAAGGCATCGAAGACGAAGTAAGCGATGCACAGCTTGCAGAAATCCTCAGCGTTGACAACGCTCTTTGGCAGGATGAAATTGCCGGTATCGAAGAATTCTACGCTAAGTTTGACAAGCTTCCCGAAGCTCTCAAAGCAGAGCTTGAAACTCTTAAAGCTAACATTAAATAATTAAACTTTAAATGCCCCGTACCGATTTGGTACGGGGCATTAGTGTTTTATGCTTTATTTATCGCCTACAAAAAGGTCATTTTCAGGTGAGAATATGTCGATGGCCTTGTTGATAACTGAAAAACGAACATCAGCAATCTCTCCGCCATATTCACCGTCAAGAGTCCATTTTTCCGGCTTATCAAAAATCAGCCTTGCTCTTGATGTTTTGAAGAAGAGGATTTTTTCACCGTCATACTGCTTGCGGATAACTTTACCCATTACATTGAACACATCAGGAACATTCTTGATTTTTCTGACAAGCAAAACTTCAAACAAGCCGTCGTCAAGTCTGACATTGTCGCGGTCATACTTAAATGTACCGGCAACTGAAGTTGAATTTGAGATTGCACCGAAATAAAAATCGTCTTCTATAACGCCGCCATCATATTCAAACCTGAGATGAATCGGTTTGAGAGCTTTGATATGGTCAAAAGCGTGAATAACGCCGTCTATAACATAAGCGTTATGGCCAAACACATTCTTCAGCTTCTGAGAAGTTCCGTATGAAAGAGAAGTCAATGCACCGAAAGAAGCTATGTAAGAAAAAAACCTATTATTAAATAAACCTATATCATAGCCGTTAGTGTGACCATCAATTATCATATCGGTTGCTTCTCTTATATCCTTGGTTGGAATACCCATTGTTGAAGCAAGGTCATTGGTTGAACCGGTAGGAATATAACCAACGGGAACTCGTCTGGGAAGCTGCATAATGCCGTTGATTGTTTCATTAAGCGTACCGTCGCCGCCGCAGCAAATAACAAGGTCATTATCCGCAATATTCTCTTTAACAAGCTCAGTTGCATCACCCTGACCGGTTGTTGTTTTGACATTAAACTCAAATTTTTCGTTTGAAAGGCGGTCAATAATATCAAAAGTACCTGCTCTTGATTTATTTTTTCCCGCGCAGGGATTAACTATTAAAAGTGCTTTTCTTTTTTTAGACATATTTCATCCTCTGATAATTTTTATTCAAGTTTTTGGAATTATATCATATAAGAATAAATAAAGCAACATTAAAATTAAAAAACGGGCATTCCGTTACCGTTCCATTTAACTTTTCTTATTCTTGCACTGCGGCAAGGGTCATAAAGAGGGTCGCAATTACCGTAGCCGCATTGCTTTTTATAACAAAGCTCATCACGGGAATGATAAACAATAAGCCAATCACCGTTTTCATCTTTTACAAAAGAGTTGTGACCTGGGCCGTATTCGCCGTCAAGGTCAGCGGAAGTAAGCAAAGGCTCATCAAGCTTTGTCCAGTTTTTTATATCGGTCAAATCCGCATTTTCATCGGCATATAAAAGCCCAATACAATATTCGGGACCTGTTGCCGAAGCGGAAAAAGCCATAAAAACTTTACCGTTTTCAACCATAACCGCAGGGCCTTCATTAACCGGAATATTAACCCTTTCCCAGTCAAATTCAGGCTTGGTAAGTAAAACCGACTTGCTCACGGTTTTCCACGGTTCATCGGGATTTATTTCTGCAAGATAAACATTGGAATTTCCGCCGTTTTGAGCCCAGGCAACATAATGCTTACCGTTGCACTCAAAGTATGTCATATCAAGAGAGAAGCCTCTGAAAGCAAAGCTGTCACCTTTGCAGGCGTTAAACTTACCTTTGTCAATCCACGGGTCAATATAAGGGTCGTTTCCGCTGCACATTATGATATGACAGTCAATATCCCATACATTATCCGAACTGCCGCTCGCAGCAAAAAGAACATACCATCTGCCGCCGATTCTGTGGATTTCAGGCGCCCAGATAAAACGGAAAGCCGCTTGAGAGTCCTTTTCGTCCCATATTGTTTTTTCTTCAGCATCAGCCAAACCTTCAACTGTTTTTGACCTGCGAAGAATAACTCTGTCGTATCCCTCGGCATCATTTCTGCCATACATCGGATAAGATGCCGTAAAATAATACCAACCGTCTTCGCCTTTAGTAACAAAAGGGTCCGCTCTGTCTTTAATAAAAATCTCGGTTTTTGCTTTCATAACAACACCCCTATTAACTAAGAAAAAGCGGAAACGTTCGCATGGAGCGTTTCCGCTTAATTTATTTAAAACAGACCGATTGCTTTAAGGAAGAGAACAGTCATCATAACGGGAGCAAAATACTTAATAATAACTGTGTAAAGTGTCTTTCTGCCGAATTTGTGGCCGCTTGCTTCAACCTCATCAATAACCCACTTAGGTTTAAGAATCCAGCCGACAAGAACGCAGGTAAGAAGAGAAATAATCGGCATAAGGAAGTAGTTGCTGATATAATCCATAAGGTCAAGAAGCTGCTGATTCTTAGCTCCGTTGGGAAGGTTAATTTCAAAATAGAATACGTTATAGCCAAGGCAGATAACAATACCTGCAATTGCAAAAACAGCAAAAATGATAAGTGACATCTTTTTGCGTGAAACGTTAAACTTATTCATGCAGTTGGCAACAACTGTTTCCATAATTGAAACAGATGATGTTAAAGCCGCAAATTCAACCATAAGGAAGAAAACAACGCCGATAACTCTGCCAGCTACGCCCATTTCGTTGAATATTTTGGGAAGAGCAACAAACATAAGGCCTGCACCCTCGCCCATACCTTCAAGACCTTGGAAAACATAAACTGTCGGAATAACCATAAGACCGGCAAGGATTGCAACGCCGGTATCAAAAAGCTCAATCTGAGTAACACTTTTGCTCAGATTTACATCTTTTTTAACATATGAGCCGTAAGTAATCATAATACCCATTGAAACGCTCAGCGAATAGAAAAGCTGGCACATAGCATCAAGAACAATTTCAATGAATCTTGTGACGGTTATGCCTTCAAAATTCGGAATGAAATAATATTTCAAACCTTCAAATCCTGTTCTTACTGTTCCGTCATCTGTTGTATAAGAACGGGTAATTGCAAAGATTGCAATAATTACTGTAAGAACAATCAAGCCAGGCATAACAAATTTCGAAAACTTTTCTATACCCTTTTCAACGCCTAAGTAAACAACAAGAGCCGTTGCTGCAAGGAAAATAAACATAAAGACTATCGGCGAAACCGGTGAAGTTATAAAATCGGTGAAATAGCCGTCCTGAGCCATAACGGATGTTGAATTCACAACATAGTCTACCATATATTTTGTAATCCAACCGCCGACAACTGAATAATATGTAAGAATAATGGCAGGCACAGCAAATGAAAGAACGCCAAGAAACTTCCATTTTTTGCCGATTTCAGCATAGGCCTGAAGAGCATTCTTGCCTGTTTTACGGCCGATAGCTATATCGGTTGTTAAAAGCGCAAAACCGAAAGTTACAGCAAGAATAATATAAACCAGAATAAAAAGACCGCCGCCGTTTTTAGCTGCAAGTGAAGGGAAACGCCAAATGTTTCCAAGACCTACCGCACTGCCGGCTGCCGCAAGAACAAAGCCGATTGAACCGGTGAATGATGATTTTGTTTTTGCCGGTGCATTATTTTTTTCCATATTTCAACCTCCATATCAAAATACAATAAAGATACTTTAACATAATATAGTGTGTTTAGTCAAGCAATAAAAAATAATGGTGCGATTGTAACAAATTATCAGAGCTATTTTTATTCATTTTTTCAAAAATGTGTCTTATCTATTGCAATTAAATATGTTTTTTGATAAAATAAATGTTAAGATATTTTATGGGAGGAATTCAATGAGCCCCGTTTCACTTGTTAAAGAAAGCGTATCAAGAGTGCGCACATTTTGGAAAACCCCTCCGCTCGGTAAATATATGAATTTCAAAGAAATTGTTGCACTTGCCGGCGGCGGAATCGGTGTTAAGTTTATCATCACCTGTATTTCGGCAGTTCTGCTTTCGGCAACCAACGTTTTTGTCGGTAACACAATAGGCATCGAGCCGATGAATATGTATTTCATATATATTCTTGCCGTTATCATTAGCTTTCCGCTTACAATGTTCAGAGCTTATATTATCGACAACGCAAGAAACAGAAAAGGCAAATACAGGCCATATATTCTCACAATGGGCTTACCCACCATTATCCTTGCTATAGGCTATTTCTGGATGCCATATGAAAAAATGGGAAGCCAGCTTACTAAATGTGCCGTTGTTCTTCTTTTTAACATCGGTTTCCAATTTTTCTATAATTTCCTTTACGATGCATATGACAATTATATTGTTGTTCTTTCCCCTAACACACAGGAACGTGCCAATGTTTCGTCAATAAAATCAGTCACCGATTCACTGGCACCAACCATAACAAACGCAATCATTCCCCTTCTCGCAAACTCAATCATCGGAACAGGCAATCTTAATGATATCAGAATTTACAGATACATATGGCCTCCGATTCTTATCATCGGTTTCTTTTTAAGTGTCATTGTTTATGTTAATACTGAAGAAAAAATCGTTCAGGCAAAGACTCATGTTGTTCAGATTAAATTTATGGATGCTCTGCGTGCCGTTGCTAAGAACAAATACTTCTGGGTAATATCTCTTGCCGGCTGGCTCGGTTTTCTTGAAGGTGCCTACGGAAGTATCCTTAACTGGCTTTATTCTTATCAGCACGCATGCTCAAGCGGCGAATTCTCGCTTTTGTTCACCATTTACGGTAACGCTTCATTCTGGGGCATGCTTCTTGCTCCCCTTTCCATCAAAAAAATAGGCAAAAAGAACACCCTTGTTCTCATCAACACAATGAACATCGTGTTCATTGCTTTGATATATCCTGTTGTAAAATATGCCGATATGAGCATTATGATTTGGCTTGTTATGATTTGCCTTTGGTTCAACGCTCTGTTTGGCTCGTTTGCTCATATCCTTACTCCAAGCCTTAACGGCGATATCCGCGACTATCAGCAATACATTACAGGTGAAAGAATTGACGGTATGTTTGCGGCAGTTGGTCTTATCGGCAGCGTTATTACCATGGCAACAAGCTCCGTTCTTCCCGCCATTTATGAAAAAATCGGTTTCAATGAAACAAAGCTCGCCGAACTTTTACCCGAAATTATCGCTCAGGAAGGCGAACTGATTGACCCTACAAATGTGTACAATGTCCTTTATCACAAAGAAACATTCATAAGCATTTTCGGCGTGTTGAT
Source organism: Acutalibacteraceae bacterium (assembly GCA_045590675.1). Classification (GTDB taxonomy): domain Bacteria; phylum Bacillota; class Clostridia; order Oscillospirales; family Acutalibacteraceae; genus CAG-177. The sequence continues at coordinate 76,981 of JAZNRJ010000041.1, read as the reverse complement.
AGCAGTTTCCGTATTGGGTGCATTCCTTAATGTTATTCCGTTTTTCTTCTACGACCTTTCTGAAATCAAACAGCAAGGTATGATTAAAGTTCTTCAGATCAGAGCTTTGTTTGAAGATTACGGCAACGGTGTACTTAAAGACAAAGATCTTGTTGAAGCCATAGAATCAATCAAAGAAGCCAACGAATTGATTGGTGCACAACCCAAGAACCTCAAAGAATGCAAAGAGTTAAAGAAAAAGGCTACAGACAGAGCAGAAAGAAAGTTGGCAAAAAAAGCTTACAAGGATGCAGTTGATTTCAACCGTAAGATTGAAATTTCAAAATTTGTTCTTGATGAAATGGACAGATTCAATACTCCTCTCGGCAAAGCTCAGCTTAAAGATGCCTATATGACCGCTAACGCAGGATATGAAGCAATCTATACTTACGACACTTCAAAGCTTGCTGAGGCAAAGGCTATAAAAGCAACAACTGCCGAAGAAAAAGCATTCAAAAAAGAAGCAATTGCTAAAGAAAAAGATTTTGTTGACGCAAAAAAAGCTGCTTCAAAATACTTTTCAAACAACATTGTTGAGTTTGATATTTCAATTTTCGAAAAACTCTTTGATAAAGAAGATATGTTGGAAGAAACTCTTAAAGAAACATATCAGAAACTTTATAAATCAAGAGATGAAAAAGACAAAGAGGCCGTCAAACTTTATACTCAGGAAATTAAGAATATAAAAGCTCAGCAAAAAGAGCTTGAAAAAGAGATTAAAAAGGCCACAAATGAGAATTCACTTTATAACAGAGCTGCAAGACCCATCATCAAAGCAAAGAAGCTTATTACACAAAGCGAAAACTATGCAAGATTTGATGAAATTGCCGCAATGTATGAAGAGGCAAAAATACGCCACGAAAAAGCTCAGGCACAAGCAAAAGCAGAAGCAGAGCGTAAAGCAGCCGAAGAAAAGGCTTACGGTGAAAAACTCAAGGCCGAAAAAGCGGCAGCAAAAGCAGCAAAAAAGAACAAGAAATAATAACAGCCCCGGAATGCACAGGTATTCCGGGGTTATACTATATCAAAATCAGAGCGAAATGATTCTACAGCACCAAAACCTACAGAACAATTTTTAAGGCATAAATTATCACATTCATAATATTGTTGAATGCAATACTTATAAATGTAAATATTGTGTATCGTTGAGAAAAATCAACAGTATCTTGACAAACGTTACAAATTGTATCTTGCCTTTAGAAATATTTTATAGTAAAATATTTTTAAACATAAATCGGAGGGATATTATGGGTAAAAAGATCATCGTAGCAGGCCTTGGTCACGGCGGCATTGCGGCAGCCGCACTCCTTGCAAAAGAAGGCTTTGATGTTACAGTTTATGAAAAGAAAAAAGAAGGAACTCTCGGCTACGACTGGACAGATATTTTCGCTCCCGGTTCTCTTGCCATCGCAGGTATGGAAATGCCTCCCGAGGATAAATTTGAATATAAAGAAGATATGACTTTTTGCGGTCCTACGTCAACAAAAACGCTCAGACAACACGTTCCGAAAGATGAGCTTGAAATCAAGATGGAACGCAAGGATATTTACACCCATTTTATCAATCATGCGCTGGATTGCGGCGTCAAAATTGAATATGAGTGTGAAGTTAAAGCTCCGATTGTTCTCGGCAACCGTGTTGTAGGCATAAAAACCGAAAAGGGTAATTTTTACGGTGATCTCATAATTGACGCTTGCGGTATGAATTCACCCGTAAGATGTAATCTTCCGGATTTTTTCGGCATTGAAAAAGAAGCTGACAGAGCCGAAAAAATAACAATTTACAGAGCTTTTTATAACAAAGCATCCGATGAAGAGGTAGATGCAAAATTCAAGGTTATGCTTTTTGACCAAGGCATCAGAGGCATCAGCTGGGTTGCTTCGGAAGAAACTCATACCGACGTGCTTATAGGCAGATTTGAAGATTTCACTATAGAAGAAGTTGAAGAATACACCGAATCTCTCAGGCAAAGGCACCCCAGACTCGGCAACGAAAGAATAAGAGGCGGTCAGTTTGTTGAAATCCCTGTTCGCCACACTCTTTCCGTTATGGTTGCTGACGGTTACGCAGCTATCGGTGACAGCGCATTTATGACCGTTCCGCTTATCGGCTCAGGCATTGCAAACGCACTCAAAGCCGCACGCATCCTTGCTGATACTGTTAAAGCTGATAAAAACGGAGCTTTCTGTGCCGAAACTCTATGGAACTATCAGGTCAACTATTACAAAACTCTCGGTTCAAGCCTTGCCCCTCTTGAATGTGCCAAGTATATGCTTTTGAAGCTTACTCCTGAAGAGATTGATTATTGTTTTGATTCCGGAATGTTAAGCGATGACAACGTAACTATGTCAGCAACATTTGACGGAATTGGCGATATTTTCAAAGCAGACCCCAAAGACCTTATTAACAAAGCAAAAACGGTTTGCAAAGACCCGAATCTGCTTAAAAAGATTATAACTTGCGGAACCAATATGGGTAAAGTTGCTGCGGCTTGTGCAATGATACCTAAGAAATGGAACAAGAGCAGAGTTCTTGCTTGGGCGAAGGTATATAATTATTCTTTTAGATAACTTCTTGACAAACAACAAAGTGTAATGTAGTATAATACTGTTTTAAAGGAGGCGGACTGAATGACAAACAAAAACATTGTTTCTGTTTTTACCAAGGCGTTAATATGTCCGCTTACCAAGTAATTTTATCTGTGGATATAACACCTTTGGAAATCCAAAGGTGTTTTTTCTTGACCGGAGGAAAAAATGAGTAGCAAAAACACAAAAAAACAAAAAGCACACATTTTCAAAAATACAGCATTTATGCTTAAATGCGCCTGGAAAAGTGCTCCCCTTTCATTGTTGATTATATACACAGCCTATATTGCTGAAAATGTATATTATTCCGTTGTTATCAGCGTTATGTTTTTGCAAACAGCACTTACAATAATTGAAGGTAACGGAACATTTAAAGAATTTGCAATCAAGATGTGCATTATTGTTTTCGGCAAGGTCTTTGTTGATCTGTTGGCGTATATTGATATGTATACTGTAAGAACAAAATTTGAAATAAAGTGCGAAAGCTACATAAACAGCCTGATTTTCAAAAAAGCTCAGGAAGTTGAGTTGGGCTGCTATGAAAACCCTGAATTTTTCGATAATTATAACAGAGCAACCTGGGTTGTTGAAAAAGGCGGTTTTAAAAGAATTATCGAAGGCTCAGCATGGACCATCGGTTCGGTTGTCAGCATTGTTTTTCTTGTTATGTATCTTGTTTCAATTGACCCTTTTTTATTATTCTTTATTCTTTGCCCCATTGTTGTTATTGTTCTGAGAACAAAAAAGAACAATATTGAGCTTGAAAAAGAAAAAGAAATGACACCCTTTGAAAGGCAAAAGGATTACACAAGAAGAACAATTCTATTAAAAGATTTTGCAAAAGAAATCAAAACAACCGGCATTTTTGAAGTTGTTAAAAAAAGATTTGATGATGCAGTTGCAAAAAACATTGCAGTAATAAAAAAATACGGTTGGCGAATTGCTCTTCTTGAAGCAGTTGCCGATTTCTTTGGCGAAGTTATTCCCGTTGCGGGCGGCTTCGGTTACGGTTGTTACCGACTTATTGTTCTTCAGAACATTGATATAGCCAACTTTTCTGTTCTGATTTCTGCCATCACCAACACAAGAAACAAGCTTAATCAGCTTGCAAGATATTTTGCAATGCAGCAAAAGCATTGCCTTTGGGTGCAGAATCTGCGCGATTTTCTTGACTACGAGCCCCGGCTCAAGGGCGGAAACATCGAGCCGGGTGTATTTGAAAGCCTTGAATTCAGGAACGTTTCATTTTGCTATAAAGGCAATGAAAAAAACACTCTCAACAATGTTTCTTTCAAAATCAACAAAGGAGAAACATTTGCGGTTGTGGGCCACAACGGGGCTGGCAAAACAACGCTTTCAAAACTTATTATGCGGCTCTATGATGTTACCGAAGGTGAAATTCTATACAATGGAATTAACATAAAAGAATACGACCTTTTAAAATACCGCGATAAATTTGCCAGCGTTTTTCAGGATTACAGAGTTTTTGCAATGACGGTTGCCGAAAACGTTCTTGTTGATGAAGTTAACGAAGAAAACATAAACTTAGCACGCAAAGCACTCACTCAAAGCGGTGTTTATGAAAAAATAAAAACTCTGCCGGAAAAAGAAAACACATTGCTCACAAGAGAATTTGATGACAGCGGTGCATTGCTTTCCGGCGGTGAAGCTCAAAAAGTAACAATCGCAAGAATGTTTGCCAAAAACTTTGAGATTGCCATACTTGACGAGCCTTCTTCAGCCTTAGACCCTGTTGCCGAAAGCAAAATGTATGATGCTTTGCTTGACGGCACAAAAGGCAAAACCGTTTTTTATATCTCCCACCGTCTTTCAAGCGCAACACATTCTGATAAAATACTTGTTTTTTCCAAAGGCAGACTTACAGAAACCGGAACACACGATGAATTGATGGAAGCAAACGGCGAATATTGCAGAATGTTCACCCTTCAGGCATCAGGATACAGAGAGGAGGGCGATATTGATGAGCAATAAAACAAAAAACAAAGACAAAAATGTCCACACCCTGAAAAATAATTTTTATATGCTCGGATTCATTATGAAAAACGAGCCCGGCCTTCTGTTTTTCTATATATTCTTTGATGTTATAGGTAACCTGCCCTGGATTCTTTCCAACGTTGTTTTGCTAAAATATATCATAGACGTTGTCACTTCAGGCGTTCAGCTTTACAGAATCGCCGTTGCCTGCCTTATTTTTGCAGCATTTATCGTTATAGGCAATATAGGCAACACTGTTTTTTACGAAGTCTTTATGCCTAAGCAAAAAGAAAGGCTTCACTTCAAGCTTTATTCCGCCATTTATCAAAAAGCCGCAAAAATGGATTATGAAGCCTATGATAACCCTGCATATTACAACGATCTCGTTCTTGCTATGAACTCAATGAATGAGCGAATTGACAGCGTTCTTTCAGATGCTCAGGATATCGTTGTTCTTCTTACTTCAATTATTTCAATTACAACAGTTATTGTTACAATTGACCCGCTTTGTCTTGTTTTTGTTTTGCTGTGTGTGGGTGCAATGATTCCAATAGGCAGATTGATCGCAAAAGTTAACGTTGAAAGAACCGAAGCAATGACACCGCTTGACAGAAAGAATCTTTATTTCAGCCGTGTTTTTTACCTTCAGGATTATGCAAAAGAGCTCAGGCTCAACCCTGCCGGTAAAATGGTCGAAAGACGATATAATAAAAACATAACTGATCGAATTTTCACAATCTCGCCCTACCTGAGAAAGCAATGGCAGCTTTACTTTTGCCAGGAAGCTTTGCCAATGACACTTCTTGTTTATCTTGGTATTGCTCTTTATATGGGATATAAGGCTATTGTTACAAAAGAAGTTTCTTTGGGCGATTTTGCAGCAACATTTAACGGTGCCAACGCCGTCAGCCGATGCGTTTTTGACCTGACAAGTTGGTTTGCAATCAGCCTGCGTGAAAATGCACTTTATGTTGAAAAGTTCAGAAGATTTATGAATGCAAAGGAAAAAATCATAGGCGGCAACATCAAAACGGTTCACGAAAAACCGGTAACTATTAAGCTTGAGAATGTTACGTTCACATATCTGGGAAATGAAAAACCCACATTGAAAAACATCAACCTTGAAATTAAGCCCTATCAGAAAATTGCCTTGGTCGGCTATAACGGAGCCGGCAAAACTACGCTCACCAACCTTTTGCTTCGCCTTTATGACGTTACAGAAGGCAAAATAACGGTTGACGGTGTTAATATCAAGGAGTGGGATATCCCCTCATATCACCAAAATTTTGCCGCTGTTTTTCAGGATTATTCGCTTTTTGGTGCAACGGTTGGCGAAAACGTTTCAATGAATTCAACTCCGGATAAAAGCAGAGTTCTTGACGCTTTGAAAGAAAGCAGTTTTAACAAGGAACTCAATAACGGTATTGACACAATTCTTCTGCGCGAATTTGATGACAGCGGTCTTTCACTTTCAGGCGGTGAAGGTCAGAAGGTTGCTGTTGCAAGAGCATTTTACAAAAAATGTCCTTTCGCAATTCTTGATGAGCCAAGCGCAAATCTTGACCCTATTTCCGAATACGCACTCAACGAATCAATGTCCAGAGCCGCAGCGGACAAAACTGTTATTTTTATTTCACACCGCCTTTCAACAACAGTTATGGCTGATGTTATTTATATGCTTGAAAACGGCGAAATTGTTGAAAGCGGCTCTCACGAAGAACTGATGGCTATGAACGGAAAATACGCTTATATGTTTAACCTTCAGGCAGAAAAATATCAGGAACACAGCGATAATAATTAAATTAAGAGAACGCACTTTGAGAAATCAGAGTGCGTTTTTTTTATCAAAAAAATCAGCAAAAAGTATTGACAAATGAAATTTTTGGTATTAATATATTAGTGAGTTAGCGAGAGCTAACTGATTTTTTCGCCCTCACGGTTAGGGGTGACTAATCACCAGCACAGCAATAAAGGAGAGCTGCCGATGAAAACGCTCAGAGAGGCCAAAGTTGGCCAGACAGTAAAAGTTATTAAAGTTCACGGTGAAGGAGCGCTCAGGCGCAGAATAATGGATATGGGTATAACAAGAGGCGTTAAGATTTATATCCGCAAAGTTGCGCCGCTCGGCGACCCGTTTGAACTCAATCTCAGAGGCTATGAGCTTACGCTCAGAAAAGCCGATGCAGAAATGGTTGAGATTGAGGAATAATTCAGAAACGGCGCAAAGCCGTTTTCAGAGCATCTTAATGATTGCTTCAAAGAAAGAGAGGAACCTGATATGAATTTAAAAATTGCCCTTGCGGGCAACCCCAACAGCGGCAAAACAACGCTTTTCAATGCCCTTACCGGCTCCAACCAATACGTTGGTAACTGGCCCGGCGTTACGGTTGAAAAGAAAGAGGGAAAGCTCAAAAAGAACAGCGACGTTACGCTTACTGACCTTCCCGGCATTTATTCCCTTTCGCCTTATACTCTTGAAGAGGTTGTTGCCAGAGATTATCTTATCAACGAAACACCCGATGCAATTCTTAACATTGTTGACGGAACAAACCTTGAAAGAAATCTTTATCTGACAACTCAGCTTACCGAGCTTGGCATTCCCGTTGTTATTGCCATCAATATGATGGATATTGTTAAGAAAAACGGAGACAAGATTGAGTTTGATAAGCTTTCTCAAAAGCTCGGTTGCAAAATCGTTGAGATTTCCGCCCTTAAAGGAACAGGAATCAACGAAGCTGCCGACGCCGCTATTGAAGCCGCAAAAACGGGAAAAACAATCCCCTCTCATAATTTTTCGGGTGCTGTTGAACATGCAATCGCTCATATAGAAGAAGCCGCTATTCACGATTTCCCTCAGGAACAGCAGCGCTGGTATGCAATTAAGATTTTTGAGCGTGACGAAAAGGTGCTTGAAACTCTCAAGCTGCCCGAAGAGCTTTTAAAACACATTGAGCAGGATATTGTTGCGGCTGAAAAAGAGCTTGACGATGACGCCGAAAGCATCATCACAAACGAGCGCTACGTTTATATCGGCACAGTGCTTAAAGACTGCTACAAAAAGAAGCACGCCGGCAGACTCTCAACTTCAGATAAAATTGACAAAATAGTTACGAACCGTATTCTCGCAATCCCGATTTTTATTTTAGTTATGTGGCTTGTATATACCCTTTCAATCGGAACATTCGGCGATTGGACCGTTACATTTATGAACGACGGTCTTTTCGGTTCTTTCAAAGACCTTGACCCCGAATTTTTCGGATATTCACTTTTTGCAAATCTCCCCAGCGTTCCCGAATTGCTTGACAGACTCCTTGTTAACGCAGATGGTTCTCTTAAAATTGCCGAATGGCTTTACAGCCTTATTCAGGACGGAATTGTCGGCGGCGTGGGCGCAGTTCTCGGCTTTGTTCCCCAGATGCTCATTCTTTTCTTCCTTCTTTCAATTCTTGAAGATATCGGTTACATGAGCAGAGTTGCATTCATTATGGATAAGCTTTTCCGCCGTTTCGGCCTTTCAGGCAAAAGCTTTATCCCCATGCTTGTTGCATCGGGTTGCGGCGTTCCGGGCATTATGGCTTCAAGAACAATCGAAAACGAGCGTGACAGAAAAATCACAATCATGACAACGGGCTTTGTTCCCTGCGGCGCAAAGATGCCTATAGTCGGACTTATCGCCTCTGCTCTTTTCGGCGGTTCGCCTCTTATTGCAACCGGTGCATATTTCATCGGCATTGCCGCAGTTATCGTTTCAGGCGTAATTCTTAAAAAATTCAAGACACTCGCCAGCGAGCCTTCACCCTTTGTTATGGAGCTTCCCGCTTATCACGCCCCCCTGCCCTCAAACATTTTAAGAACAACCTGGGAAAGAGGCTGGAGCTTTATCAAACGCGCAGGTACAGTTATTTTTGCCGCAAGCGTTGTAATCTGGATTCTTAACACAATAACCGTTACATACGGCGGCGAAGAAATTTCAATTCTCAACGTTCTTGGTGATTGGATTGCACATCTGTTTATCCCTCTCGGCTTTGACAGCTGGCAAGCAGCGGTCGCAACCGTTCTCGGACTTGTTGCTAAAGAAGAAGTTGTTGGTGTTTTCGGTTCGCTTTCATCAATGTCTGACGCTGATCTTGCATTTGAGCTTGTTGAGTCCGCAGACACTTCGCTTGCAATCATTGGCCGTGAATTCTTCGGCGGTAACCCTTTGAGTGCCTTCTCATTTATGGTTTTCAACCTTCTTTGCGCGCCTTGCTTTGCCGCTATGGGCGCAATCAAGAACGAAATGAAGAGCGCAAAATGGACAGTTGCCGCAATCAGTTATATGACCGTTTTTGCCTATGCAATTTCACTTATCATATTCCAGCTCGGCACATTCTTCTCAACATTCAACTTTACGATAGGCACAGCGGTTGCAATAATCACACTTGCCGCTTTCCTCTACCTTATTTTCAGAAAGAACAAATACGTTAAATCAAAATAAAAAGGAGTGAAATTTATGAACGAAACCGCCCTTACGGCAGTTATAGCCTCGCTTGTTGCCGTTATTTTTCTTGCAATTATAATCAGTTCAATCAAAAGAATAAAAAAGAACAAAGAATCGGGTTCGTTCACCTGCTCCGGCGGTTGCAGCGGCTGTAACGGCAAATGCTGCAATTTTGAACAGCCCCAATAAACTCACAACAGCCCTGCATCCTCGGATGCAGGGCTGTTTTTTAAAATGCAAAATATTTTTCTCTTTGTTTTTTCATTCTGCCGCTGATAAACTCAAGGGTTTCTTTTGCGCCTTCAATGCCGCAAACGTAATCTTTCATCGCTCTGCCTTCTTCATAGCAAAGGTCATCGTGAAGCGGAAAGAATTCCTTAAGAAGGAAACAAGCATATTTGGCAAGCCTGAGGTCGCCTACAAGACGGAATTCTTTGCTTATGCCGTCAATTGCAATGGAGTATTTATCTTTAATCGAAGCAATAAGAGCATCTTTTTCGTTAGCCGGAGAGAAAACCATTGTCGAAGCCAAATATGCGTTTTCATTGTTAACGGAGCTGTGGCTGTCAGTACTGCCGACAATGGGGAAATCGTAACCCTTTGCTCTCATTTCATAATATTTATGGGTCTGGAAACCGTTATGCTCATAATAGTTTTCACCGCCAAGAACTTCAAAAGCATCAAAAGGAGCTGTTTCAAGCATATAATCCATAAAGGTTTCGGGAATCTGGAAAACGTTTGAAATCCAATAAGGATGGCAGAATATTCCAAGTCCGCCAGCCTTTTTGATATGATTAAATATCCATACACAGCTTGCATAAGTGTTCTTTTCAATTCCTTCGGGAACATCAAGAGTTTTTGCAAATTCCTTGATTGTTTCGTAGTATTCCTCTTCCGTCATAACATCGGGGCAATCTGCGCCGTTGAATGTGCGGCGTTCTTTGGCAGAACCTACCTCAACGCAATGGTCTTCACTTGTGATAAGAGCGTTTACGGAATAATTGCCTCCGAAGTTAACGATGTGAATATCGTTGATAACTCCGTTGCCGTCAGGCATGTGGACTTCTTCGCCCGGAACAATGTTGAACTCGATAGGAACATCTTTATAAGCATTAATTGCATCAAGTGAGGGATAGTATCTGCTGTGGTCGGAAATAACCATAAAATCATATCCGTGCTTGCGGTAATTGGCACTTACGATTACAGGGTCCTGCTTTCCGTCTGAACGGCAGGTATGCATATGAAGGTCACCAACAAAAGGATATCTTCCGCAAAGATCTTCATCAAGAGCATAAACGTTAAGCTGAAGAATTCTTTTGCCTGTTTCTTTTTCAACAAATCTCAAAAAATACTGCTGTTCGGTTGGGAAAGTATATTTAAACTTTATAACATTATCAGGCAAAATCTGATATTCGGCAGTTTTGTTATTGCCTCTTTCAGGCCAATATTTTGTCTGGCCGTCTTCAATGCCGAGAATAAAAAGGTCATAATCCTCTGTATTTTTAATCAATTCAGCGTGAATGCCAAGAGGTTTGATTGTAATCTCAATCTCTTTTCCTGTAGGAAAAACCTTGGGAAAAACGTCATAATAGTGAAGTTCATTTTTCATTTTGAAGCACCTCTTATGCTTAGATTTCAAAGTTATAATATCACAACTAAAAATAAAAGTCGAGAAAAATTTGCTTTTTCCCGGCTTTCTTGAAATAATTATTTTATTATGTTATACTTTTAAAGGCATCAGTCTTCTTTTTCACGTAACCTGTGTTCAACAATCAACAGAAGGCTGCAAACTCCGATGCACAGCGGCCGCGATGCCGTGAGCAAAACTTCCGCTGTATCTTTAGCTAAATAATAATCAAAAACTCTGCCTGCACCTAAATAAAACACGCATGAGGCTGTAACGGCACAAGCTATCAGAACCAAACCTGCAACTGCAAGCTTTTGCGTTTTAGGGTGTATAATCATACGCAGTTGTTTCATAAAGCATCTCCCCTTTCGGTTCAATTATACATCACAGCAAAGCATCCGTTCAATGCAAAAATATTACCAAACAAGGAATGAACTTATGGCAATCGGAATTTCAACATCGTGTCTTTACCCCGAAACACCGGAAATATCGCTTGATGCTTTGGGAAAAGCGGGAGTTAAAACCTGCGAAGTTTTTCTTAATTCAATCAGCGAAACTTCGCTCAGCTTTGCAAAAGAACTCAACAAGATTAAAGAGAACTACGGAATGAACATAGTTTCCGTTCACCCTTTTTCTTCTTTTGCTGAAACCAATATGTTTTTCAGCGAGTATAAGCGTCGATTTGACGATGCTGTTGAATTTTATAAACGCAATTTTGAAGTTGCAGCAGAACTGGGCGCCGAACTGATAGTAATTCACGGTTCAAGGCTGCTGGGCAAAATAGAAAAAGAAGAATATTTTGAACGTTTTTTTAAGCTTTACGAAACCGGCAAAGCATTCGGCGTAGAAACTGCGCAAGAAAATGTCAATCTATTTTTCAGCGAAAATCCGATTTTCTTGCGAGAAATGAAAAAATCGCTCGGTGATAATTTTAAAATGGTGTTTGATGTTAAGCAAGCAGTACGTGCAGGATATGAGCCTCTTGCGTTTGCCAAAGAATTCGCAGAAAGCATAATTCACGTTCATTTAAGCGACCATAAAAGCGGTGCAGACTGCCTGCCCCCGTCACAAGGCAACTTCAATTTCAAGGCTTTATTTAATATAATGAACGAGGCCGGATATAATAAAAATTATGTTGTTGAACTCTACCGCAAGAATTTTGACTGCATCGACACTTTGATTCACTCTCTCGCTTATTTATCCAAAATTTAAATTGCACTTGCAAAATCCGCTTTATATGTTATACTAATTATATATGTGATTTTTTCACAAAGGAGTGTCAAAATATGAAATGTCCTTTTTGCGGCTGCGAAGAAAGCAAAGTTATTGATTCAAGACCCACTGACGAAGGTGAACGCATACGCCGACGCAGAGAATGCATAACATGCGCCAAAAGATTCACAACATACGAGATTATCGAAAGCGTTCCCGTTATAGTTGTTAAAAAAGACAAATCAAGAGAAGTTTTTGACCGCAACAAGCTCTTTAACGGTATGCTCAGAGCTTGTGAAAAACGCCCTGTATCCCTTGACAGCATTGAAAACGCTGTTAACGAAATTGAGGCTACGCTTCAGAATTCACTTGACCGTGAAGTAACTTCAGTTCATATCGGTGAGCTTGCAATGGATAAGCTTAAGGACCTTGATGAAGTTGCATATGTCAGATTTGCATCTGTTTACCGTCAGTTCAAGGACATCAACACTTTTATGGACGAGCTTGCAAAACTTTTAAGAGAGAAATAAAAACAACATAAAGCAAAGCCAGGCCGTTCAGCGGTTCAGCTTTGCTTTTGATTTTTCAGAGGTTACCGTATGAAAAGATTAACTGCTTTTTTGATTGTTTTTGCTTTGCTGTTCTTGTGTGCATGTAACAGCAAACCTGAAACACCGCCAACAACAACACAGGCACCCCCAAAGCGTTCAGACGTTTTATATCTTAACGATACTGCCGAAAACTACCTTGCCTGCCTTAACAGATATTATTCCGTTATTTCTGCTTTAAACGGAAAAGTAAGAATTCTTGAAGAAGAGCACAACAAAAAAGTTAAGGCAGAAAGTTCTGACAAGTTTTTTCTTGAAGAAAATTATATTCAGACATATTTTGACCCATTCCTTTTCACCTATCTTGAACTGACAGAAAAGTTTTTTATGGGTATGAATAACGTTAAAGCTCAGGAAGAATTTGCATCTTACAGCAACGGAATGAAAATTGATTTTTACTCAAACAACACCAACGGTAAAGTTTTGAAATTCGTTTCCGAAGGCACAGTAAAAACAATTGAAGCTGAATACAAGCACACTAACGATTCTCTCAGATATACCTTTAAAACAGAAACTGACGGAACCGAAACAACAAATGAAATGCTTGAATTTATCACGGTTTCAAGAAACGCATACGCAATTCAAAGCACAAAATCACGCTGCTATATTGAGTTCGACAAAGAAGGCAACATCCTCAATTTCACCTGCGTTGAACTCAAAGACGGAACTTATATGCCTAAAGACAGCATCTTCATAACCACTTCCCCTATCAATAAAAATTGGATAGATGCTGAAAACAGCGATATTTATTCCAAAATTCACACTTATGAAAACGGCAGACTGATTCACCGCGAATGCACAAGCGGACCGTGGAAAACAATTTCAATCAACAGCACCGATTACGATTCGGCATTTATTGAATAATATGAATAATAAAGAACAGATAACAGATTTTCTTTTTCAAAGCGGAATAGAATTTGAGCGTTATGACCACGAAGCTGCATTCACGATAGAGGAATGCGAAAAAATTAAGGAAGCAAAAGGTTGGGTGCTTTGTAAAAACCTTTTGTTAAGAACATCAAACGGAGCTGATCATTGGCTTTTGTTGATGAAAAGCAACAAAAGTTTTGTTACAAAGGATGTTTCAAAAAAGCTCGGTTCTTCAAGGCTTTCTTTTGCTTCAGGCGAGGAAATGCAGGAACTCCTCAACACCTCACCTGGCTCACTGAGTATTTTAAGCCTTGTTTTTAACAAAGAAAAAAATGTAAGCCTTGCAGTTGACAGTGAATTGCTTGAAGAAGAATATTTTTATTGCCACCCTTGTGACAACACATCAACATTAAAAATCAAAACATCCGATATAATGCAAAAGCTTTTACCTTTGCTGAATATAACGCCAAAAACAATTGAAATATAGCAAAAGCTGCCTTGGTTGGTTAACCAAGGCAGCTTTTAATTTAAATCAAAGCCAATGTCATCGCCGCCAAAATCTGGGCGGGATAATAGCTTGAAAGTTCAATTGTTACCAAAACGTTTTTGCGTTTTACGGGTGTGAAATAAATGAATGCAAGAACGGTATCGCTGATTACAAACAAAACACTTGAAGCAAGAGCAAGAACGCTGAGTGCCGACACTTCAGCAGTGAGCATATGAACCGCAACAGCCGCTTTATAAATAAGTAAAGAATAGTATGCCGAAAGTGCAATCCTAAGTTTTAAGTCAACTTTCATTTTAAAAATTTTCACAAACATAAATGCCGTGAGTGCTCCGCCGAAAGCTGCCGCTATATGAATTATACTGAAGCCGACCTTTGAAGTAAAAGCACATATATAAAATATGTGGCTTACAAGAAAATAAAGCAAGCCGAGAGGAACGAGTTTTCCTCTGAAAGTTGGTGCTATTTCTTTTATTCCGAGAAGAACATCCCCGAAAAAGCCAAAGAAAAGCGCAAAACAAATCATACAAAAATAGTAAGTATCTTTGGGGTTAGTCGCAAAGCCGACAATTGAAAGAGAAATAAATCCAAAGCTTGCCATAAATTTGCAAAGCATACCTTCAAAAGACTTGTTTTTTCTTCTGAGCATAACGCAAAGAACAGCAAAAACAACAGTTAATGCTGATAAAAGATAGCATAATGGCGACAATTAACTCTCCTCCTTTTATTCACTTTCAGCTATTGCCCATATACCGCAAGGCGCAAAACCGATTTTTGAATAAAAACCAAGCAAGCTGTCATTACGGCAAAAGAGAAAAACTTTTCTGTTTTCCTCTTCGCTTGCAAGGCTTTTGACAAGTTTGGAAGCATAGCCCTTGCCCCTTGCAGTTTCCCTTGTTGCAACTGCGCCGAGCAAAACGCTCTTATGACCCGCAAAAAGCTTAAAAGCGCAGGCTTGAAGCGTTCCGTCATCAATGCAGGCAAGCTTTGCTGTGCCTTTATTCAGCCTTGAACACACATCGGCAAGAAAACTGTGGTAATTCCCCATTTCAAAACCGCAATCGCAAAGCAAATTATATATATCTTTTTTGTCGTAATCGTAAAGCAGATTTTGAAACTCACAGCTTTTTTCGCCGCTATATTCAACTATATAGGACTCTTTATCTGATTTTATTCCGAGCAAATTCATTACAGATTTTTCGGCTGTAACGCTAAAAAATCCAACAGCGGAAAGAAACATTGAAAGTTCATCATAATCGGTTTTTTCAGTGCAGCAGAGGGTCACATTGCCGTCAACCTTTGCAATTGATGCAACCGCTTCGCCGTCAAGCAACTGAATCCAGAACAAAGCAAAGCTGCATTCAAAACCATAGGTTTCAGCATAAGCCGTTATCCTTGCCGCAAAAGGATCGGGCGGTAAAAAATCAAGCTCGTTTATATTTTTGCAAAGCGTTATCATTTTGCAAAATCCTCCGCCAAAGCCTTAACAAGCTTAAGGCTTTCAAACGCATCGTTATAGTTTATAACACAAGATGGAGAGTGAAGATATCTGCAAGGAACAGAAACGGTTAACACCTTAACTCCTCCCCTGCTTTTGTGGATTGCACCTGAATTGTTACCGCCCGCTACCATTGTTTTGGGCTGACAGGGAATCCCGTTTTTATTCGCAATTTCAAAAGCTTTTTCAAATAACTCTTTGCTGTAAATTGTGCTTCTGTCCATAAAAGAAACAGCAGGACCTTCACCGCAAAGGCAAACTCTTTTTTCACCCTTAACACCCGAAACATCGGCTGCGGTTGTTGTTTCAACGGCGATTGCATAATCGGGAGCAATTGTATATGCAGATGTTTCTGCACCCCTTGTTCCGATTTCTTCCTGAACGCTGAAAGAAAACCACATATCATATTCAAGCTCACTTTTTATCATTTCAATAAGAATCGCACATCCAACGCGGTCATCAAGAGCTTTGCCTTTCACAAAGCCGTTTCCGAATTCAACATAATCGGAATCAAAATAAACCGCATCGCCCAAGTTGACATACTTTTCGGCCTCTTCTTTGCTTTCGGCGCCGATATCAATATAAAGCGTATCAATCTTAGGCACGGTTTTGCCTTCATCCTTTTCAAGCAGATGAACGGGCTTAACGCCAAAAACGCCGTGAACAGCATTTGAACCGACCAAAACGCTCCTGCCCATAACAACACGGTTATCAATACCGCCAACATTAAGAACGCTGATATACCCATCAGATGAAATCCCTGTAACAATAAAACCGACTTCATCCATATGAGCATCAATCATAACCTTTTTGTTTGGTGTTTTATTACCTTTTTTAAACACAATAAGGTTTCCTAAAGGATCAACGCTGTATTCCGCATAATCTTTTATTTGGTCAATTATATATTCTCTGACAGCATTTTCTCTGCCTGAAATTCCGTTCAACAAGCTAAGCTCTTTAATTAATTCAAGCATTTTCACCGCCCCTTTCAAGAATATATTCTGCCATAAGCCTTGCTGTGTTTTCAATATCCTCAAGATCGCAAACCTCAACCGCAGTATGCATATTTCTTAACGGAACAGAAACAAGAGCTGTTTTAACACCTTTGCCTGCTGTCTGAATATTATCGCAGTTCGTTCCGGTTCTTCTGCCCATAACCTCAATCTGATAAGGAATATCTGCTTTATCGGCAACAGCTTTGAGAGCATTGCTCATTTCATAATCAAGAAGCGGAGCATATCCAATCATAGGTCCTTTACCCAGAGAAGCATATTTTTCAGCAGAAAGCCCGGGTGCGGATGCAAACGAAACGTCAACAGCAATGGCTTCATCAGGCTGAGAAGTAAAAGCCGCAGCACGTGCACCGCTTCCTCCCGTTTCTTCCTGAACGGAAAAAGAAACGGTAAGGCTGCAGTTGTGATTTTTGTTTTCAAGAATTTGCAAACATCTTAAAACAGAAGCAACGCCTGCTCTGTCATCAATTGAAGCACACGAAATTCTGTTACCAAGCAAATGCTTAAACTCAGAGTTAAACGTTACTCTGTCACCTAAAGAAACATTTGCTTTATCCGCTTCACAATTCAGCCCTGTATCAATCGCTATTTCATCAATTTTTCTGAATTTTGATGCTTCTTCAGCCGAAAGAAGATGAGGCGGTGTGGACATAAGAACACCGTAAAGCTTTTCTTTGCCGTGAACGGTAACTTCAGCACCCGAAAGAACTCTTTCATCAACTCCGCCTACACCGCTGACCTTGATAAAGCCATCATCGTCAACCGCAGTAACAATAAGACCTATCTGATCAAGGTGAGCATCAAGCAAAATATGAGTTCCGCTGCCCTCTTTTTTGCCTATAACGCTTCCGAGAGGGTCAATTGAAACATTATCAACATATCCGCTCAAAAGCTCGGCAGCAACAGCGGCAGCTGAGTTTTCTGCTCCCGAAACACCGCTTGCCAAACAAAGCTTCTCAAGCAAAGCTGATATTTGTGTGAATTTATTCATAGCTTTTTCCTTTCAAACAAGTCAGGGCCGACTTAAAGCCGACCCTGAGAAATCAAACGATTTTTACGCCGCCTTCGGGGCGAATGTTAAGAACATAGCAAGCCTTTTCTCCGAACACGCTTGCAACAGCTGCCTTGAATTCATCAAGAATCGAATTGGGAACAAAAGCCTGGATTGTTCCTGCAAAGCCGCCGCCGTGAACACGCCAAGCACCTTTGCCTTTAAGGAGCTCATTGCAAAGAACAAGCGCAACGCTGACAGCCTGAGCCTCGGGAGTTTTGCAGGTATAAACATTCTGATTATACATATATGATGAGTTGCCGCTTTCAATAACAAGAGCTTTGAAAGCCTCAAAATCGCCCGCAGTAAGAACTGAAACAAGCTTTTCAACTCTGATGTTTTCATTAAAGAAATGGATTGAACGTAAAACCGCTCTGTCGTTAACAGCATTACGAACAGCAGGAATGTTAGACATAAATTCTGCCATATCAACTTCACGCAGAACCTTTTTGCCGAAAACAGCAGCAGCCTTTTCCATCTCACCTCTTACCGCCGCATATTCATCAGTAAGGTCCGAATGGTCAGCTCCGCTGTCAATAATGCAAAGAGAATGGCCGCAAGCGCCAAAATCAAAATCAACCTTATTAATTACGGGATTTGCAGGGTCTTCAAAGTCAATGGCAACAAAACTGCCCACCGAACAAGCCATCTGGTCCATAAGTCCGCAGGGCTTGCCGAAATATTTATTCTCAGCATACTGTGCTATCTGAGCAATTTCAACAGGGCTGATTTTGCCGTCATTGAAAAGATGGTTAAGAATTGTGCCGAGAAGAACTTCAAAGGCGGCGGATGACGAAAGGCCCGAACCTGAAAGAACATCGGAAGCTGTTGCGGCATCAAAACCGCCAACATTATAGCCTCTTTCGATAAATGCAGCACAAACGCCTCTTACAAGTGATGCTGAGTGGCCTGTTTCTTCATCGTGAATACTCATATCGGAAAGGTCAACAACATCCATTTTGTAACCTTTAGATTTAACTCTGACAGTATTATCGTCATTCTTGCCTGCAACTGCAACAGCATCAAGATTAACGCTTGCAGCAAGAACCTTGCCGTGGTTGTGGTCAGTATGGTTACCGCCAACCTCAGTTCTGCCGGGAGCACTGAAAACACCTACTTCGCGGTCTTTGCCGTAAAGCTCTCCAAAGCTTTCAGCAATTTCAATGTAACGCTTTTTCTGGCTTTCAATATCTTCTTTCTTATATATTCTTGCAAGCTCAGCATCAAGCTGCTGTGAGCCGAGTTTTGCAATGAGATCACTTGTTTTCAACATATTTGGAACTTCCTTTCTTTTTTGCCTTTTTATTTTTTAAAGTAACAACTGTTTTTTCAACCGAAACCCAGATTCCGTTAACAGAAAGCAGGGATATACCGCTAAGGAATGCGATTATCATAATAGGAACAAGGAACGAGGGCGAAAGCGGATCATAAACATTGCGACCCACAAAAGTAAATGACACCAGCTTGGGCAAAAATCCAATCACAGAATAAAGAACAAAGCGCCAATAACCAAATTTAAACGAGCCATAAACACCCGAAACGCTGTTAAGCGGCATAACAGGCAGAGCTCTTAACGCTATCAAAAGAAACGGACTGCTTATACCTTCTTTTCGAAGCAGCCTTTGAAGAGGTTCTGTTTTGCTCAGGAATTTCCAAGCCTGCCCTGCGCCAAATTTTCTGCCCCAAAAATACCTGACTGTAAAAAGCAAAGATATTCCGATAATATTAACCGGCACGGAAAGATACATCGGCAAAATAACACCCGTTAAAAAGCAAACGGTTGATGTTGGGTAAATAGGGAATACCGATTTTATCAAAAAAAGCAAAAGAATCATTCCGATAAACTGCCAGTGTTTATCAAGAGTTGAAATATAAACCTGCAACTGTTCAAGTTTCTGATTATACACCGCATACCAATGCCATAGCTCATCATACCTTAACGAATAAATTAAAACAGCAATAGCCGCAGAAAGCAAAATCAAAAACAATCCGGAAAAAAGCAGGTACATTTTTGGTTTTTTGGTGTTTGCCAAAAAAATCACCGCAATTCAATTTTAATAATTATAAAAACAAAATGAAATAGTATATTTTAACTATATTATTTTATAATATATTCTCTTTGCGGTCAATAAAAAAATGTCAAAATAAAAAATTTTATATGTTTTTTCTTTTTTAAATATGCTATAATCATTTTTGGAGGATGATAAATATGAAAATCACCATACTTGACGGATACGCAGAGAATCCCGGTGACCTTTCCTGGGAATGGCTTAATCAATACGGCAACGTTACAGTTTACGACCGCACACCTGCCGAGCTTATTCTTGAAAGAAGCATCGGCAGCGATATAATCCTTACAAACAAAACTCCGCTCAGAAAAGAGATTCTTGAAAAATTATCAGAATTGAAATATATAGGCTTGCTCAGCACCGGTTTTAATATAGTTGACTGGGAATATTGCAAAGAAAAAGGTATTCCCGTTTGTAACATCCCGTCTTACAGCACATCAGCTGTTGCACAGCTTACCTTTGCTCTCATCCTTGAGCACACAAATGCAGTGGAAATTCACAGCAATTCCGTGCATTCCGGCGAATGGAGCAGCTGCAAAGATTTTTGCTATTGGAAAACTCCACTTTCTGAGCTTGAAGGTAAAACTCTGGGAATTATAGGTTTGGGCAAAATCGGCAAGGCTGTTGCAAAAATTGCAGAAGCTTTCGGGATGATTGTTATTGCATCAACAAACCATCCTTCGCCTTTTGGCAATGTTTCTTTTTGCAGCATAGATGAATTGCTTGAAAAAAGCGATTTTGTGAGCATCCATTGCCCGCTCACACCAAAAACAGAGGGAATGGTTGATAAAGATTTCCTTAAAAAAATGAAAAAAAGCGCAATTCTTATCAACACTTCAAGAGGTCAGGTTATAAACGAATCCGACCTTGCCGATGCATTAAAAAGCGGAACAATTGCCGGTGCCGGGCTTGATGTTATGACTTCTGAGCCGCCTAAAGCAGACAATCCTCTTCTGAACATTCCCAACTGCTATATCACACCTCATATTGCCTGGGCAGGGTTTGAAACAAGAGCAAGGCTTATGGATATATGCAAAAGCAACGTTAAAGCATTTATAAACGGAACCCCGCAAAATCTTGTATATTGACAAAATCAGTGTTCAGCCAAAACTGAACACTGATTTTTTTGAAAAAATGATGATTTTACTGAAAATCTATGATAGAATAAAATTATGCCAAATAAAAAAGATTGTTAGCAGAAACGGAGGAATTTTGTTTGGATATTTTTTCAGTAATAACGCTGCTTGGCGGACTAGCATTCTTCCTTTACGGAATGCATATTATGTCAGACGGACTTGAAAAATCTTCCGGTGACAAGCTGAACAAAAACCTTGAAAAAGTAACCAAAAACCGCTTTTTGGCAATGCTTTTCGGTGCAGGTATGACTATTGCCGTTCAGTCATCTTCTGCCGTAACAGTTATGCTCGTGGGTCTTGTTAACTCGGGTATTCTTAAATTCGGCCAGACTATAGGTATCCTTATGGGTTCCAACATCGGAACAACGCTTACCGCATGGATACTCAGCCTTACCGGCATTGACAGCGACGTTGTTTGGCTCAACCTGCTTAAACCTGCCAACTTTTCTCCGCTTTTTGCTTTTGTTGGCATAATTCTTATTATGGTAAGCAAGCGCGAAAAAGCAACCAGTCTCGGTAACGTTTTAATAGGTTTTGCTGTTTTGATGTTCGGCATGAACCTGATGTCAGGTGCAATGGAACCGCTTGGCGAAATGCCCGAATTTGCAAGCATTCTTACAGCATTTAAAAATCCGTTTCTTTCTGTTGCTGTGGGTGCCATTTTCACGGGAATCATCCAAAGCTCGGCAGCTTCGGTTGCAATTCTTCAGGCCCTTTCTCTTACGGGAGATATTACTTACGGAATAGCAATTCCCATAATTATGGGCCAGAACATCGGCACCTGCGTAACCGCTCTTATTTCAAGCATCGGTGTAAACAGGAACGCTAAAAAGGTTTCGGTAGTTCATCTGTCATTCAACATCATCGGCACATTAATCTGCCTTATCCCGTTCTGTATAGGCAACGTAATATTTAAATGGGCTTTTGTTGAGTCACCAATCACACCGTTTATGATTGCTATTTCCCACAGCATATTCAACATTGTAACAACATTAATTCTCTTGCCTTTTACAAATCAGCTTGAAGCTCTTGCCAACAAAATAATTCCGGAAAAAGTAGAAAAAGACGAAACCTCCGTTCTTCTTGACGAAAGATTGCTCACTGTTCCTACTGTTGCTGTTGAAAAATCATTTGATGTTGTTGCACAGATGTGTGCACTTTCAAAAGATGCATTTATCAAGGCAATCGACCTGCTTACCGATTACAAAGAAAGCGTTGCAACTGAAATAACTGAAATGGAAGCAAAAATTGATAAGTTTGAAGATGTTCTCGGAACTTATATGATGAAGCTTTCAAAATACAGCGTTAACAACGAAGATTCAAAAAACATTGCGAAAATCCTGCATACAATTGATGACTTTGAGCGAATAGGCGACCACGCGGTTAATCTGATGGAAGTCGGCAAAGAGCTTTATGAGAAAAAAATTGTTTTTTCAAAAAATGCAACGCTTGAAATTGCCAAAGTTACTGAAGCAGTCACTGAAATCCTCAATCTTACAGCAACCGCCTTTGCTTTAAACGATGTTAAACTTGCAAAATCGGTTGAGCCGCTTGAGCAGGTTATAGATGATATTATTCAGGACGTAAAAAGAAACCATATTTCAAGGCTTCAGGGCGGTAACTGCACAATTGAGCTTGGATTTATTCTCAGCGACCTACTTACAAGTTACGAAAGAGTTTCCGACCACTGTTCAAACGTTGCCGTTGCCGTAATTGAATGTCATCACGGAACATTCGATACGCACGAATACCTTGAATCTGTCAAATCAGAAAACAACTCCGTATTTGAAGCTCAGTTTGAAGAATACAAAAAGAAGTTTTCAGTTAATTAAACAGTGAATATACAAAAAATCTGCCTTGCATCAAACAAGGCAGATTTTCTTTTTTTACATAAGAACTTTTGAAAGGAATTCCTTAAGCCTGGGATTCTGAGGATTATTAAAGAACTCCTGAGGATTGTTTTCTTCTTTAATTATGCCTTCATCAATAAAAATTACTCTTGAAGCAACTTCTTTTGCAAAGCCCATTTCGTGAGTAACAATTACCATTGTCATACCCGACTGTGCAAGCTCCTTCATAACGTCAAGAACTTCGCCAACCATTTCCGGATCAAGAGCCGAGGTCGGTTCATCAAAAAGAATAACATCAGGATTCATAGCAAGCGAGCGGACGATGGCAACACGCTGCTTCTGACCGCCTGAAAGAGTTGACGGATAAGCATTGGCTTTATCCTCAAGACCGATTCTTGAAAGAAGCTTATAAGCATTTTCTTCAGCTTCTTTTTTGATTTCAGCAACCGATTTCACGGGAGCTTTTTGCTTTGAAAAAAGATTTTTTCTTTTAATTTTTCTTCTGTCAGACAAAGCACAGAGAACAGGAGAAAGCATAATATTCTGAATAACCGTTTTGTTGTTAAAGAGATTAAAATGCTGAAAAACCATACCGATTTTACGGCGGTGAATGTTAATATCAACCTTGGGGTCTGCAATATCAACACCGTTAAAAATTATCTGACCGCCGGTGGGGTCTTCCATGCAATTGAGGCAACGTAAAAAAGTTGATTTTCCGGAGCCTGAGGGACCGATAACAACAACGACTTCACCCTTGTTGATAGTAATATCAATTCCGTTAAGAACATTATTGTTACCAAAGCTTTTCTTAAGATCAATTACGTCTATCACTCTTCTTCAAGCTCCTTTCCATAAATTTGATAAGCAAAGTAATGATGCAGACAATCACAATGTAAATAATTGCCATTGCAAGGTAAGGCACCATAAATTCATAGCTGTTGGAGCCGATATAGTTAAATGCAACATAAAGGTCGGCTGCACCAACAAATGAAACAATTGATGTTTCTTTGATAAGAACGATGAACTCATTGCCAAGTGTTGGTAAAATATTCTTAACAGCCTGAGGGATAACTATTTTCATCATAGTTGTTGAAAAGCTTAAGCCAACAGAACGGCCGCCCTCCATCTGGCCGTAGTCAACGGACTGAATGCCGCTTCGCATAATTTCGGATATGTACGCACCGCTGTTCAGGCCGAAAACGGCAATTGCCACGCTTACCGACGGCAGATTAATGCCCATAAGCGGAAGAGCAACGTAGTAGAAAAGAAGAAGCTGAACAACCATAGGAGTTCCTCTGAAAAATCCGACATAAAAAGTGCATATCGAATTAAGAACTCTGGGGAGGGTTTTATACTTTGGAACAACTCTTACAGTTGCAATCAAGGTACCGATTACAATACCGATTATAAGACCCATAACGGCAATTTTAAGGGTGTTTTCAAGGCCTTCAAGAACCTTGACATAACCGTTCTGGTTAATCAGTATGTCTATAAATTTATTTATCTTTGCTTCAAAATTCATAACAAAAAATCCTTTTTTGACAGAGTAACCTCACCCAAAAGGTGAGGTTACCAAAAATTAAAATTAAACTTAAAAGTGACTATGTATTACTGAACTGCGTTGATAGCTTCTGTTATGCAAGCAGCGGGAGCCGAGTCAATAACAACATAGTTGAGACCGCCGTTGAGAAGGTCCTGAACAGCAAGTGAGCCGTTCTTATAGCCTACGCAATCAACATCAAATCCGGTAAAGCCCCAGCTTTCGTCGCCTTCAACATAGAACTGACCTGTTGTGCCTGTCTGAACGCCGATTTTTGTTTCAGCGGAAAGTGAGTTGAGAACCGCTTCAACCGAAGCTGCATCTGTGCAAGCATCAAAAGCTGTATCATCGCTTCTTACAATAATCTTCTGAGATGCTGAATAGTAGGAATCTGTGAAATTAACATATTCTTCTCTGTCAGGTTTAACTGTAAGACCTGCCATTGCTATGTCGCATTTCTGCTGACCTACTGAAAGGCAAACTGAATCAAAGTCCATATTGCTGATTACAAGTTCTTTGCCAAGGTCTTCTGCAAGAAGGGCAGCAATTTCCATATCAATGCCGTAGTAATCTTCGCCGCCGTTGGGAGTATACTCAAAGGGTTCAAAAGCAGCGTTTGTTGCAACAACAAGTTGATCCTTTGCAGGGTCAAGCTTTGCAGACTTAACGGCTGTGGGTGTGCCGTCGCCGAAATACTTATTGCAGATTTCATCGAACGTGCCGTCTGCCTTGATTTTAGCAATAAAAGCATTAACCTGTGAAAGAAGCTCGGGCTGAGTTTTATCAACGCCGAAAGCATATTCTTCCTGTGTAAGTTCAATATCAATAACCTTTGCGGTAACCTTTTCGGTTGCACCGCAGGAGCAAAGCATTGACATTGCAAGAACAAGGGCCATTACTGCTGCAAAAATTTTTGTAAATCTTTTCATTTGGAATAACCTCCGAATTTATGATAGCGCTATTATATCATTATATTTAACAAAAGTAAAGCTATTTTGTATTTTTATAAAAAAATCCGCATTATTTATGACTAATAATTCATTTCTCTGTAAGCTTTGCAACAGTTTGCTCAAAATCTTTATGATAGTCTGCCGAAAACTCCATGTTTTCACCCGTAACGGGATGAACAAAAAAGCATTTTCGGCAATGAAGCAACTGGTGGCCGATTTCAGGCATAAAGCTGCCATACATATTGTCACCGGCAAGCGAATGCCCTTTATAAGCCATATGAACTCTTATCTGATGAGTTCTGCCGGTTTCAAGCCTAAGGCGGATAAGCGTTGCTCCTTCAAACTGACGTTCAACAAACCAATAAGTCAAGGCCGGCTCAACCCCTAACTCGTAAGAACAAGCTCTGAGAGTTTTCATCGGGTCAGGGCGATAAATCGGAACATCAACGCTCCCCTCGCCCGTAAGCTCACCCTGAACCAATGCAGCGTATTCTTTTTTAACTTTGCCTGAAAGCTTGCTTGCGGAAAGAGGATTAAGTGCGCACACAACAAGACCCGATGTGCCTTTATCAAGCCTTCCTACAGCTCTGAACGACGCAGATTTCCCTTTCTCTGCCAAATAAGCGGCAACAGCATTGGCAAGTGTATCTCCCTGATGGTTATGCGTGGGATGCATTGCCATAAACGGAGATTTATTAATAACAAGGATATCCTCATCTTCATAAACAATGTCTATTTCCGCTTTTGTTGGTTCAATGAAAGCGGTGTCGTCCGGAATAAAAACGCTGACTGTATCCCCCGTTTTGAGAAAATCAATTGTTCTCATAGGATTTCCGTTAAGCATCATTCCGTTTTCGGTATATTTAAGCATTCTTACTATCCGCATTGAAAGTCCGCAAGGACCTCTTAAAAAAGTGAATGCCTTTTTGCCGTTATATTCAGGCGGCACTGTATAGTCAACTCTTCTTGGCATTATTTCCTCCGAATTCATTTTTTGTAAGTATACCACACAACTCAAATTCTATCAAGAACAGTTGAAATAATATTCATTCTGTGGTATTCTTTTTGTGAAAGGATTGATAAAATGAAAAAAAACACAGCTGTTTTACTGGCTTTAATTATGTTATTTTTAACCGCTTGTTCAACGCAGCCATCAAGCTCACCCGAAACCGCAAGCGATTCACCCGCCGTGCCGCAAACAACATCGGTTGAATATGTAACATCCTGGGGCACAGACCTTGTGCCTGACGATTTCCCGGCACCGCCCGCAACAATGAGTATGTACTCATATTCGCTCTCTGACCATGAGCCGATATTTTATCCCGACGGTGCCAAGGTTCTTACCCTCACTTTCAACTGCAACAAGCCTGATTTTATCATTTTTTCAAATTCGCTTAAAGAAGCCGGTTACAAAGGCGGTTTTGCTCATTTTAATAATAGCGAATATTACGGAAACGGTTTTATAGGCGGCTGGCAAAACGGCGAAAAAGCAATTATAATAAACGGCTCAGTTGAGTTGGATTCATTAAACTATACTTATATGCTTGAAATATCCGATTGTTATAAAAGCTTCCCCTCAGGTTTAAAAGGACTTTTTCCTGAGTTCAGCGGCTGCACAATCAACAGCGGCACTTATAACTATAAAAACGCTCAGGGAGAATATGTTTTTGACGATGTGCCCAGAGATTTCAGCGGCAAAACTTGGTCTCTCAAATACAGTGTTGAAGACTACAATTACTTCATAGCTGTTACGGAAGACGAGTTCAAAGCATATTGCAGAGCTTTTTCCGATATGGGATTCAGCGGCGAGCTTGCTTTCTCCTCTCTTGACGGAGCAAATGTTATTACCTTTGACGGAGCAAAAGAAAGTGACGGCAAATTCCTTGCAGTTTCAATGCTTTACAATTCATCAATGCAAACACTTGAAATTTTGTTTACAAACGATAAAACATTTTTTTAACCAGCAAAGCGGAACGTCCACACCGTGAACGTTCCGCTTTTTTATGCGTTTTTATAAACAATTGTTGTTATGCTTTTTGACGAAAGCTCAAGATTTTCCAGAGGCTCGCCCGAATAGATTTCTGAACAGTTATGCGTTGCATCTGTTCTGTATACAGTCTGAGCTTCATATCTGCCCATGAGCTTCAAAGGCAAAATATCTTCGGTGTTATTGATAAGAACAATTACCGTTTTTTCTTCATCAGCAAAAGCAACAGACTCAATGCGGCTTTCTTTCTTAAGGCTGTCAAGAACATCTATACGGTACATTCCCTCTTCAATAAACTTGCAAAAATGCATAAATGCATAATATCTGTTAAAATTTACAAGCTCACCGTCAATCAAATCCATAAGCCCGTCGCCGTTAACAGCTGTCCAGCTCTGCCACGAAACGGCATTCATATATTTCAGATCCTGAACAATAATGTTTGCCATATATAATCCGCTGTCAATTGTATGGGAATCAATTTTCATCGGCAGCTCGCACCACTCACTCATTTCAAACCTGACATCGGGATATTCTTTTGCCATTTTCTGACCGAAAGCCTGTTTTGCCTCTATATTATTATCAATCCAATAACTGTGAGCTGAAACATAATCGCAATACTCTTTCAAAATCGGACTTGCAAGGAACTTATCAATATAATCAAAATATCCCTCAGTAAGCTGACCCGATTCGGGACCGCTTAGCTTATACGGTGAGTTCCGTTTTTGCATTTCAAGAGCAAACATTTCAAACAGTTCAACCGTTTCATCGGCTGTATAGTGGCATCCTTCCTGACCAACCCAATCACCGCCCCAGGTCCACATAGGCTCATTGACGGGCGAAATTGCAGAAATGGGGTAACCCTCAGCTACAAACCAATCAGCAATTGTCAGAACATATTCAACAAAGTCTGCATATTTTTCTTTGGGGTGATTGGAAGTATAGTTGGTTAATGCGCCCGAAGCATGACCGCTTGCAGTCATAGAAAAATGGGGACTGTTACAAAAAAGCACAACCTCTTTTGCGCCATATTCAACGGCATAGTCAAGCACTCTTCTTGCATTGGCATCCCTTGTGAAATCATATTCATATTTACCCGTTTCAGGGTTCATAACATAAAAGCTTTCGGCTCTGCGGTTTATATCCTCAATTCTTGAATTGGGGTTTTCTTTTTCCCCTGCCCCGATGTTATAGCGAAATACATCTAAGCCTAAACCGGTTTCGTCATCATAAAGCCTGCGTGCAATTTCCTTTGCCGTTGCATCGTCATCAATTTTTTGTGCCCACCAGGCAGAACTCGTGCCGAAAGTTTCAAACCGCTGATATTTGACGTGTTTATTCACCCCTATTGTCTGCACAGAATAAGACTTGAAGCAAGCAAACAAAAACACCTGCACAAAAGCCATAAACGCACTCACAATTTTTAAAAGCATTGCAAATCCTCCCAATTAACATACAACAAAACTTTAACACATTTAAGTGTATTATTCAACAATATTTATAATAATTCTATTGACTTTTGTTCCTGTTGTAATAAAATAAAATCAAACGCACATTCAGAGGTGAAATTATGCTTTCAATTAAAAACCTTACAAAAAAATACGGTGAAAAGGTTGCGGTTGATAACCTTTCGCTTGAAATCGCACCGGGCGAAATATACGG
This sequence comes from Acutalibacteraceae bacterium, assembly GCA_045590675.1. Lineage (GTDB taxonomy): Bacteria > Bacillota > Clostridia > Oscillospirales > Acutalibacteraceae > CAG-177. The sequence continues at coordinate 48,304 of JAZNRJ010000041.1, read as the reverse complement.
CTTTATCGGCCACAACGGTGCCGGCAAAACAACAACAATCAAATCGTGTTGCGGTATAATCGGCTTTGATGAGGGAGAGATTTTGATAGACGGCCTTTCAATTAAAGATTCACCGCTTGAATGCAAAAAGAAAATGGCATATATACCTGATAATCCCGAACTTTACGATTTTCTTTCAGGGATAAAATATCTGAGCTTTGTTGCTGACGTTTACGGAATCGGCAAAAAAGATAGAGAAGAAAGAATCAAAAAATATGCCGATATGTTTGAAATAACAGATGCTCTTGCTGAGAATATCGGTTCATATTCACACGGTATGAAGCAAAAGCTTGCTGTTATTTCCGCACTCATACATTCACCCAAGCTGATGATTCTTGATGAACCTTTCGTTGGACTTGACCCTAAAGCATCGCACAAACTCAAAGAAATTATGGCTGAACTGTGCGCTCAGGGCGGAGCTATCTTTTTTTCCACCCACGTTCTTGAAGTTGCAGAAAAACTTTGCGACAAAATTGCTATTATAAAAGACGGTAAACTTATTGTCAGCGGCAAAACAAGTGAGGTTATAGGCAACACTTCTCTTGAAAGCGTTTTTCTTGATTTGGAGGACCGCAATGTTTAAAACTCTTTTGCTCATCAATCTGAAAGGGCTTTTAATTTCATTGTTCAACGGCGGTAACAGCAAAAACACAAAGAAAAAAAGTCCGATTAAAAAGAAAATCACTGTCGTTCTGATTGCAATGTTGGCAGTTTATGTTATTGCAACAATGATGCTTTCGGTAGGTTTGATTTTTAATTCACTTTCCGCTTCTTTCGGCAAAACTGAGCTTGAATGGTTTTATTTTTCCCTTGTAGGTTCAACGGTTTTTCTTTTCACATTTATAGGCAGCGTATTCACTACGCAGAGCATTATTTTTAACGCAAAAGATAACGAGCTTTTACTGAGTATGCCCATACCTGCTTTTTATATATTGGCAAGCAGAATATCAATTCTGTTTTCAATTGACCTTGTTTATGCTTTGCTGCTTGCAATACCGACAATCGGAATATATTTTTATCAATTCGGTTTCGACACAAAAATACTGATATTATATTTTATTTGCATTTTGTTTACCGTTATTTTTTCAGCGGCAATAACCTGCTTTTTCGGTTGGGCAATTGCATTAATAAGCACAAAATTAAAAAAAGGGACACTTTTCCAAACTCTGTTCAGCGTTTTGTTTTTGGCGGCATATCTGTTTGTTTTTACTAATCTTCAAAATTATATTAATATTATTATTTCAAACGGAGAACACGTTGCCAAAGCCTTCCAAAATTATTTGCCGATATTCTATTTCTTCGGGACAGCTGTTTCAGGCACAAACCTGCTGTCGCTTGCTGCATTAATTGCCATTTCTCTTTTGCTGTTTGCACTTGCCTGTTTGCTCATTTCAAAAAGCTTTATAAAAATTACAACGGTCAAAAAGCATAGTAAAAAGAAGTACTATGTAGAAAAAGAGCTAACCGTTTCATCAGCAAAGCAAGCACTTTTGCGCAAAGAGCTTTCAAGATTTTTCTCGTTACCAATGTATATACTCAACTGCGGAACAGGTGCTTTTATGATGCTTGTTTTTTCTGCGTTTATTCTTATACGAGGAAAAGATATGCTCTATGTTTTCCAAAACCAAAGCTCAACTGACTTTGAAGCTCTTATTCCGGTTATTATTTGCATTGCTTTCGGTTTTTGCTCGGGAACGTGCAATTCAAGCGCGGCATCAATTTCGCTTGAAGGCAGCCGAATTAATATCATACGCTCGATGCCCGTTAATGCCGGCGACTTCTTTTTTGCAAAATATATGTCAAACCTGATTATCGGCTCACCGATTTTGCTGCTGTCCCTGATAGTTTCGTCAGTAGGGCTTAAAATTACGGTTACCGATGCTCTTGCGGCAGGAGTTGCAAGCTTTGCATTTTTTGCGGTTTCAAATTTTATAAATATGTTTTGCAATACTCTTTTGCCGAGATTTATCTGGAACTCTGAAATTATTGTAATCAAGCAAGGAATGAGCGTTTTGGCCGGAATGCTTGCCAATTTAGCAGCCTGTGCTGCAGCATTTGCGCCGTATTTTGTCCTTTCAACACAAATATCACCTTCGCTGTATCTGTGGGCGGTATCCGCAACAGCGGCAATTGTTTGTTTGTTATTCATCCGATATTTCAAAAACGGCGGTAAGAAAAGATTTGAAAATATGTCTGTATAAGGAGATTTATTATGATTTTTGACAGAATTGAAAAACTTGAGATTTACAAGGATGCTGACATTCATTTTGAAGCAATAATCGCTTTTCTTAAAGAAAACAACTTTATGAAAGATATGGAATGCGGCAGTTATGCAGTTGGTAACGGCGTAAATGTAAGCATTGCCGAATATGAGCCTGCAACAGGCGGCGATTATGAAGCACACCGCAATTTTCACGATTTGCAATACGCAATAATCGGCGGCGAAACAATTGAGGTTGTTCCGACCGAATGGGCAAAAAACTCAAAAGGTTACAAACCTGACATTGAGTTTTTCAGCGATAAAAGCTGCAACGCAACATCAGTTGCTCTTGATGAAGGAACCTTTGTCTACCTCACGCCGGGCGACGCACACAAGCCTTGTGTAAAATCAAGCTATTCCAAAATTAAAAAAGCGGTTTTTAAAATTCCCGTTGAATAAAAACCAAGCCTCACCTGTTATTCAAAAAATAGCAAGTGAGGCTTTGCTTGTAGTAAGGAACAACAAAAAACAACGGTACAACAGCAACACAAACAATAAACCACGGCAAAAAACTTAGCTTTAAGGAAAACAAGCCTGCATTGCTTTTAGATGCCGTTTTTTCGCTCAGCCTCACAGCTTCAAAAGGAGTAATATTTTCGTATGCGGCAAGGCAAAAATATGCTCTTGAGTACTTCTGAACCGAAATTATATAAAATATGACCCCTGCAATAGTGGCAAAAGCTGTTCCGCAAAGATAAGCAACGGCTGCCTTAAGACTGACCGGATTATACCTGAGATAGGCAAAAAATACCAACGCCATAGTCAGCGGCAGAAGCTGATACAGAATAAAATTGCGGATTTTCAAAAATCTGAGCATAAGCTTCAGCCAACACGATTTAAGGGCATATTTAAAACTGATTTTCACCTTTTCTTTGCTCCCTTTAGCTGCAAGAATAAGCTTGATTTGCATTGCAAGTTCAATAATGGGCAATGCAAAAATGCTGATAAAAACAGCATAAGACAAACGCAAAGGATACATTTGCGGATAATAAACCGTTATCAGAAAAAGCAAAAAATACAGAGGGATTATTATTATAAAAACCGGAGCAATCAGCTCTCTGATATATTTTTCCGCAGGCAAAAGAGCATAGCGAGCCTGAAGTTTGAGTTTTGAAAACATAAAATCACCAAACAAAAAAATCGGGAGAACAAATCTCCCGATTATTTTTATCGTTTTTTACTTTTTTATGCTTTATTTACCGAGAAAAGCTCTTACTTTGTCGAGAGTTCCGAGAATGGGATCAATAACGGGTGAAGCGTATTTTACAAAGCCGTCGTGGAAAGAATCGCCCTCTTCATATTCGGGCGGTGTTACGCCTTCGGCAAAGTTACCCATTGCAATAACTCTTTCATTGGGTTCATCGTTCTGAAGGAACTGAGGATAAAGCGGATTTGACCAAACATTGTGATATTCATCGGCATAAATGAACCAGTTATACATAGCCGAAATACCCGGCTGACCGTTTGAATGAAGCATATCCTTTATGAACCAGGTGTTTTCGGGAAGAATGCAGGTTGAAGCATCAATCTTGCCGTCGGGTGAAAGATGATTATGACCGCATTCGCAGTTTGCCTGCTTATAGTCTTCGCCGAGAGTTTCGTTCATCAAAGCTACGGTTGCACCTGCCGAAGCGTATTTTGTGTCAACCGTGCAGTCGCTGTCATTATACATATTTTCGATAAGAGGAGTGCCGTAAATGTTATAGCCGGCAACAATCATAACTCTAACTCCGCTGTCAACTGCGCCGTTAAGAATTTCCTCTGCTCTGCTCTGAACTTTATAGTGATAATAATCGGCTTTTGCGATAAGACCTGCCTGAGTTTCGGGGTCAAGGTTAATTGCCTTTGCAGCTTCATAGTCTGAATCGGGAACAAAAGCCCAAAGACCAAGAATAGTACCGAAAACAGGGGTCAGAAGTTCATCAAACACTCTGTCTTTAAGATTATCGAGAACTTTATCGCCAATCGGCATAACAATATCAATAAGTCCGCTGTAATAAAGAGTGTTGAAAAGGAAATAAAGAAGAGTGCTCTCTGCATCTGCAGGCGGATAAGCCGACACGCCGTAATCAAGCAGAACTTTACCGTCAAGAGCCACTTTTCTTGAAAGAAGGTCGCCCGCAAAGCTTGTTCCAAGAATGGGACAGCACTGAAAAACACAAGCATCAACATCGTCATAGCCGTATTCGTTAAAATAAGCCATTGTGGCAACGCCGCCCATTGAAGAAGCTTTGAAATGAACCTTATCGTGGCCTGTAAGCTTCTTAACGTGCTGAACAAAATCGTTGAGCTGAGAAGCAACTTCTATGGGGTCAAGACGCCAGTCATAGTGGAAATAATAGTCCTTGTCTACACCGTGGGCAGGGTCGGTGGGCAAATCAATTTTAACGGAAACGTGCGGATAGGAATTACCGTCACCGTCGAGTGCCATATCACCGAAAGCATCATAAACCGAGCTGATAAGAGCATCACCGAGAAAATCATAATTCCGTGTTACGGCTGTGAGGGCAATCGAAGGAAGAACTTTAAGAACTATCTTCACAATTGCCATTGTATCGGGTCTGAAAAGAACGGTTTCGTCTTCTGTTCCGGGGTTGGCATAAATATCGGTATTACCGAGAGGACCAACATAAATAAGAGGAAGAACACCGCAGTCACACTTGCCGTCATCAACAGCACCGGCTGCAGGGGCGCAAATGCAAACAAGCATTGTAATTGAAAGCAATAATGAAACTAATTTTTTCAAAACAAACATCCTTTCTGTCAGCTTTGATTTTATTCTACCACACCTGTTTATTTTTGGCAACAAAAACATAAAACTTAAGTTATAATTATTTTAATAAAAAGGATTGCAAATTTACTGCTCTTTTGTTAATATATGTTTAACTATAGATTTCAAAGAGGAGATCGCACAAAGTGACCGTAAATGAAACCAAACCTCAGACAAATTCGCAATCAGGCATAAACCTTAACAAAAAAACTCTTGCTATGATTTGCGCCTTGCTTGCGATTATTCTTATTTTTGCCGGTGCACTGACACAGATTATGCCGCGCAGCGAATATTTCACCTATCCCGACGGTTCTTATCTTCTTCCCGACGGCTCGGTTGCGGTCATACGTAACAACGAAGCAGTTTACGAATTGGGCGACGGAAGCGAGCTTGGTTTTGAAGAATACTGCCAAAATATCGAAAGCTTCGGAACAGAGCTGAATATTGTTGACAGCCTTTCACAAGCTCAGATTGACTCGGCAAAAGACATAAGCGAAATGATAATTGACGGCACCTGGCACGAAATTGACTACAAAATGCCGTTATGGAAAATCCCCGCTTCACTTATCCTTGTTTTCGGCTCAGAATATATGGCTGCCGGTTTCGGAATAATCCTTATGATTGTTCTGATTGGAGGAACATTCCTTATTCTTGATGAACGTAATATTCTGAAATATATAATGGCGGTTATCATCAAAAAGTTTTCAAGCAAAAAATATCTGCTTTTGGCGGTTACTGTTTTTGTTTGTATGTTCTTAAGCTCAACCGCCGGCATTCTGGAAGAATCAGTTACGCTTGTTCCGATAGCGGTTGCAATTTCACTGGCACTCGGTTGGGACTCTTTTGTTGGCCTTTCAATCAGTCTTGTTGCGGTTGCTTTTGGCTTTACTGCGGCAACATTCAACCCGTTCAACGTTGTTGTTGTTCAAAATCTTATAGGTATTCCTGTTTTTTCAGGCCTTGCATACAGAATTTTAGTTTTTGTTCTTGTTTATGCGGTTTTGATGGCAATTCTGATTTTATATGCCAAAAAAATAGAAAAGCACCCTGAAAAATCACTCTGTTATGAAACAGACAAAGAGCTCAAAGAAAAATACAAGCTTGATAATGCTGACGAATTGCTTGCAAATGTCCAGATAAAAAAAGCAACCAAAGCTTTTCTTATGTGTTTAAGTGCTGTTCTTGTTTGTATTATTCTTGATTTTGTTCTTGGTGCAGAAGGTATGATTTCTTTGCCCGGTATGGCAATTATGTTCACCGTAGGCGGTCTTACGGCAGGTTATCGTTCCGGCTTAAGAGGCAAGGAACTTCTTAAGGGATTCGGTAACGGCGTTAAAACAATTCTGCCCGTTATTCCTCTTATTGTTTTTATTCTTTCGATTACATATATTTTAGGCGAAGGACAGATTATTCACACAATACTCAACTATGTTTATAATGCAATTCAGGATGTTTCGCTTTACCGTGCAATTCTGATTCTTTTTGTGTTCATTGCAATTCTCGAGTTCTTCATCGGTTCGGGCACTGCTAAAGCATTTCTCATTATGCCTATCGTTGCTCCGCTCGCACAGCTAATCGGTCTTTCAGGCAACTCGGTTGTTCTTACATTCTGCCTTGCAGACGGTTTCACCAACCTGCTTTATCCCACAAGCGGAATAATGATTATTGCTATTGGTCTTGTTAATATTTCATATGGCAAATGGCTCAAATTTTCCTGGAAAATTTTTGTGGCAGAAGGTTTGATTTCAATTGCGCTTATGCACCTTGCCGTTATGATAAACTACATTTAACTCGGAGTGAAAAAAATGCTTAAATTCAATTCAGACGGAAAATTCAAAATTCTTCTTTTCGGCGATATTCACGAAAACTGTGATTATGAAGTCAGCCTTAAATTCAAGGATATGCAAAAACTTATGAATGCCGCTCTTGATGAGTATAAACCAGATTTATGCGTTCTCCTCGGTGATAACTGCGAAAACTATGCCGAAGAAGCTCCTGAGCTTTTTGGAAATATGTTCAGAGCCGTAACTGAACCCATAACAAGCAGAAAAATACCTTTTGCCGCTATAATGGGTAACCACGAACACGATAAAAACAATGCAGAAAAGGTTGTTGAAATATATCAAAAAGTTGACGGTTGCCTCACCAGAAACGATACTCCCGAAGAAATAACAGGCGATGCAAACTTCACAGAGCTGATTTTTTCTTCAGACGGAGAAAAACCGCTTTTCAACCTTTGGTTTATTGACTCAAACAATCTTTATGAGGACAGAGATGTTTCTCATTATGATTATGTTCATCAGGACCAGATTAAATGGTTTGACAAAAAAAGCGCAGAGCTTAAAGAGCTTAACGGCGGCAAACCAATGCCTTCATTTGTTTTTCAACACATCCCCGTTCCCGAAGAATACAGGCTCCTCAGAAAAGCCAAACCCTGGGAAATTGCAATTTCAAGAAAAGGTTACAATTCAATGAGAGATACTCTCTATGTTCTTAAAGAGGGCGGCGAAGGCTATTTTGGCGAAGGTCCCTGCTCCCCCGACTGCAACAGCGGGCAGTTTGAAAGCTGGAAACAGGCAGGAGGAGTTCTCGGAGCATTTTTCGGTCACGATCATCTGAACGATTTCAGCGGTTTTGTTGACGGAATCTTTCTTGCTCAGCACAAAACAGCCGGTTTCAGAGCATACACAGACGGTTGCAGAAGCTGCGTAAGATGCGTTACACTTGACGAAAACGATTTATCAACATTTACTCACGAATTAAAACATTTCAAAGAATTCGGCCTCAAGAGCGAATCTCTCGGTCCGATTTACAGAAACATTACTGACAGACAAAGCCTTATAATGCATATCTGTGCTAACGTAGCAGGCGGAATAGCCATTGCGGCAGGCACCGGATTTGCAATAAATAAGATAATTAAAGCAATCGGAGGAAAAAATAATGGATAAAAGCGCAAAACTCAGCAAATCACTTTTGCTGAATATAATTCTTTTCGGATTTATGGGTCAGGTTGCCTGGGCTGTTGAAAACAACTTTTTCAACCTCTATATGCTGAAAATCGGCGGCGATATGCACGATATTTCGGTTATGATCGGCGTGAGTGCAATTGTCGCTTTCCTCACAACGCTCTTTATGGGCAGCTTAAGCGACAAAATCAACAAGCGCAAAATATTCATTTGCGCAGGTTATATCCTTTGGGGTCTGACTGTTATTGCTTTTGCAATCATCAACCCCGAATTTATCGCAAAGATTATGGGTACTGATGTTGGCTCAGCTGTATCGGCAACTGTTATTCTTGTTATCATTATGGACGGTTTAATGACTTTCATGGGCTCAACAAGTAATGACGCAGCATTCAACGCATGGATAACCGATATCGGCACATCATCAAACAGATCAAAAATTGAATCAATCCTTGCAGTTATTCCCGTTGTTGCAACTCTTGCCGTTACAGGCTCATTCGGTGCAATTTTTGGCGACAGCAAAGAGGTTGGTCAAAGAGAATATTCGCTTTATTTCCTTATTCTCGGCTCTGTTGTTACCGTTTGCGGTATCATAGGTATCTTCTCGGTTAAAGAATCAAGAACCAACGTAAAAACAACGGCAGGGTTTGTTGAAACTCTTGTTTACGGTTTCAAGCCTTCCGTTATCAAAAACAACAAAAGCCTTTATATTTCACTTGTTTGTATGGGCGTTTTCTCGGTTTCAAGTCAGGTATTTTTCCCATATATTTTCATCTATCTTGATAAGCATGTTGACATGTCGGCTCTCGGCTCAATGCTTACTCCCGGTGTAATTGTTTTCACCGCTATCTTTGCCGCATTGCTCATCGGAGCTTTGGTTTACATCATAATTATGAGTGACAGAAAAGGCAAGGCACCTTACCTTTACCCCGCCGCTATTCTTTATCTTATAGGCCTTGTTCTTGTTTTCTTTGCAGACGATAACATCCTCTATTTCATTCTTTCGGCACTTGTTACGCTTGTAGGATACGGACTTCTTATGATTATGCTCGGTGCTGCCGTTCGTGACTTCACACCCGAAGATAAAACAGGTCAGCTCCAGGGTATCAGAATGATATTCTCTGTTCTTTTACCAATGCTTATCGGACCCACTGTTGCGGAAAAAATCTCAACCGCATACTCTGTAACAACATATATCAACGACTACGGCGAAACCCTGCCGACCCCTGCACCGCATATTTTCCTTGCATCTGCAGCAATCGGAGTTCTTATATTCATCCCCCTTATTTTCCTTAGAAAAGAATGGAAAAAGAACTTGGCAAAATAACAGAGTAATCATAAACGTATTTCACTTGATTTTTAGGAGATTTCAGCTATGTATATTACAATTGTAGGTCTCGGAAAACTCGGTTTAACGCTTACAAAACAGCTCTCTGCCGAAGGCCACAATGTTGTTGTTATTGATATTAAAAGCGATCTTGTCTCGCACACGGTTGACACATATGATGTTATGGGTCTGTGCGGCAACGGTGCAATGTGCGAAGTCCTTGAAGAAGCGGGAATTGAAAAAACAAAGCTTCTTATCGCAGCAACCGCTTCTGACGAACTTAACATCTTAACCTGCCTTATAGCCAAGCGAATGGGAGCGGAACATACCATTGCCAGAGTTCGAAACCCTGATTACGCCGAACAAATCCAGTTCCTCAGGAAAGAACTTGGAATAAGTATGATAGTTAACCCGGAATTTGAAACAGCTAACGAGATTTCCAGGATTATCCGTTTCCCATCAGCGGCAAAGTTAGACTCGTTTGCAAGAGGAAGAGTTGAAATTGCAAGAATGAGAATTCATTCGGACAACCAGCTCTGCAATATGCCGATTTACGAGATAAGAAAGAAGTTTAAAGCAAGAGTTCTTGTATGTGCCGTTCAAAGAGATGAAGACGTTTTTATTCCCTCCGGTGATTTTATCCTCAGAAGCGACGACACGATAAGCATAACCGGAACAAGAGGCGAAATTTCTTCATTTATAAAGCAAAGCGGTGTTCATAAGCAAAGAATTAAAAATGTAATGATTATCGGCGGCGGACGAATCGCTTATTATCTTTCCAAGCTTCTTGCCGATACGGGCAGGAACATAAAGCTCATTGAAAATTCGCTTGAAAGATGCTATCACCTTAACGATATTCTTAACGATATAACAGTAATTCACGGTGACGGCACAGACCAGGATATTCTTGATGAACAGCGCATTGAAAACCAGGACGCTCTGGTTGCTCTTACAGGTATTGACGAAGAAAACATCATTGTTTCTATGTATGCAGAATCGAAAGGTGTTAACAAGGTTATCACAAAAGTTAACAGACATTCCTATTCAATACTCAACGATATAGGACTTGAAACGGTTGTTTCCCCTCAGATTGTTGCAAGCAATCTTGTTACAAGGTATGTCAGAGCTCTTCACAACTCAGCCGGCAACTCTCAAATTCAAACGCTTTACAAGCTTGTTGACGGCAAAGTTGAAGCCGTTGAGTTCATTGTTCCTGATGGTGCGGGATATGAAAACATTCCGTTCAAAGAGCTTAAACTTTTACCAAATCTTCTTATCGGATGCATAATAAGAAACGGCAAAACAATATTCCCCGGCGGTGATGATGTTATGAAAGCCGGTGACAGTGTTATTATTGTTACAGCCGGCAGAATTCTTGAGGATCTGCATGACATTTTTATGTAACAACTGAGGCGAGTTTATGAGTTACAAATCTATTTTTTATTATATCAGCCAAATTCTTCTTATTGAAGCGGGGCTGCTAATCTTTCCTGCTTTTGGTGCAGTATTATATAAAGATAACACCCTCACTGCCTTTGCTATTACGATTGCAGCGCTTGTAATCACAGGATTAATAGGAAGAAAGCTTAAACCCCAAAAGACATCCATTTACGCAAAAGAAGGCTATTTTATAGTTGCATTTGCATGGATTCTTATTTCGCTTTTCGGTGCTCTTCCGTTTTATCTCAGCGGTTATATTCCCAGCTTTATTGATGCTTTTTATGAAACCGTTTCAGGTTTCACCACGACCGGCGCAACCATACTGAATGATGTTACGGTATTGCCGAAAAGTCTCCTTTTTTGGAGAAGTTTCACGCATTGGATTGGCGGTATGGGAATACTTGTTTTTGTTATTGCAATTATGCCCAAAACCGAAAGTTCATCAATGCACATAATGAAAGCCGAAGTTCCCGGCCCAACAGTAGGTAAGCTTGTTTCTAAACTCAGAGCATCTGCAAGAATTCTTTACGGAATTTACTGCATTATGAGTCTTATTGAAATTGTTTTGCTTATCGCAGGCGGAATGCCTGTTTTTGACAGTATTGTTAATACTTTTTCAACAGCAGGTACCGGAGGTTTCGGAATACTTAACAACAGCATTGAAGGATATAACCACTTATATTCTGAAATTATAATTGGGGTATTTATGCTTTTGTTCGGCATAAACTTTAACCTTTATTATTTGATTTGGTTAAGACATTTTAAGCAAGCATTGAAAAGCGAAGAATTGAAAACTTATCTGTTAATAGTTATTTCATCAATTCTGGTGATTGCCGCTTCTCTTGTAATTGGCGGAAAATATGATATAGCCAACTCTTTCAGATACGCATTCTTCCAGGTCGCTTCAATAATTACAACCACCGGATATTCAACTGCAAACTTTAACACCTGGCCTATAATTGCAAGACTGGTTCTCTGCTTCCTTATGGTTATAGGAGCGTGTGCCGGTTCTACCGGTGGCGGCATAAAGGTTTCAAGGCTTATGATTCTTGTTAAGGGTGGAATACGAGATTTGAGAAAAGCCATCAATCCCAGAAGTGTCGAAACCGTTAAAATAGATAAACGTACAGTTGAGGAACCCGTAGTCCGCAGCGTTTCTATGTTTTTTGGAACATATATGCTTATCACTTGCGCCTCCGCACTAATAATTGCCCTTGACGGCAGAGACCTTGTAACAACTTTCACGGCTGTTATTGCAAACATCGGCAATATCGGCCCCGGTCTCGGTGCGGTTGGTCCTGCAGGCAACTATGCAGATTTTTCAAATCTGAGCAAAATTGTTTTATGTTTTGATATGCTCGCCGGAAGACTTGAACTTCTGCCGATGATTATGATATTCTCCCCGTACGCTTGGTCCAGAAAATATTCATAAAAAAATGACGCAAATCAAGGAATGGTTAAAATTCTTTGAAATGCGTCATTTCTGTTTATTTAATTCTGACTATCTTATCGCCTTTAACAAAGAAGGCATTCTTAGCAAGGTCAATCAAAGGTTTATCGTTCATTGAATCGGTATAAAAATTATCAATAACCGCATCTGGATATTTTTCCCTGAACGCCTTAACCTTGTTCTCTCTAAAACAAAAGCTTTTAAGCTTGTATTCATCAAGGTCAACCTGTGTTCCGATATAATTTTTAATATTAAGACGTTTACAGATTTCTTCAAGAACAACATCAACACAGGCGGAAATAATAACATCATCCTCCTGCCTTTGCTGAAAATAAAAACTCTTTATTTTATGGCTGTGCTTATCCCAGAATTCATTAACAAGCGCAGGTATATCAGGCATATTTTTTCGGCAATAGTCTTCAACAACCTTTGCATGCTTGTCCATAACATCGTCAATGGTCATTTTGCTCATTTTATAATCGGCAATAGCACCGATTGCCCAAGGCAGAGCTGTAAGAAGCTTCGGGTCTTTTTTCAAAATATATAAAAACAAATCAACGCCGGATTCACCTTTGTAAATAGTGTTATCAAAATCATAAACATTCATATTTTTACACCTCATACTACCGCAACTCTATTTTTGTCCCTAACAAATTATAACTCACTGTTCACAAACCTATTTTCTAAATTAGAAATAATTTATTAGCGTTTCCTTAAGATTCGTTTAATAAGTGATTAATTTGTATAACTTTATCAAAAAGCCATACGAAACTTGTTTTAAAAAATGAATAATGATATAATTGTTTTCTGATTCAGAATTAGATTTAAAAGCAATAATCAAGAGGGTGCTACAATGAAAAACAAAATAAAGGATAAAGATTTTTATAAGGCTTTTTTTACAATGACCTTTACCATGGCTCTGCAAAACCTGATTGTTTTTGGCGTAAATCTAGCAGACTCAGTTATGATGGGTGCTTACAGCGAAACTGCATTGAGCGGAGTAGGCATTTGTAACAACATTCAGTTTTTTCTTAATATGGCAGCTTCCGGTATATCATCCGGTATGACTGTTATCGCCTCTCAATATTGGGGCAAGCGAGACACAAAATCAATTAAAAAGGTTTCTGCCGTAGGTATCTGGATAGGACTTCTGGTTTCGTTCTTGATATTCGCTTTCGCAGCTATAGCACCTGAGTTTTTAATAAAACTGTTTACTGACAAAACAAACGTAATAACACAAGCTGTTCTTTACCTCGATATTATTAAGCATACCTATATAATTTATGCACTTTCAACAATTTTGCTTGCTGTTTTGAGAAGCGTTGAAACGGTAAATATCGGCTTCTATGTTTCCCTTTCTTCTTTTGCAATTAACATTTTCCTTAATTATATCCTTATTTACGGAAAACTGGGTATGCCCGAGATGGGCATAAAAGGAGCAGCAGTTGCAACGCTTGTTTCAAGAGCTATTGAGCTTGCGGTTATTCTGGTTTATTTACTTTTGATTGATAAAAAATTACAATGCAAGCTTAAAGATTTACTTGGCTTTGATTTACAGATGTTTAAGGACTACCTAAAAACCGGTATGCCATTGATGATGAGCAGCGTTTCATGGGGGCTTGCAATGAGCATTCAAGGTGCAATCATCGGCAGACTTATTGAAAGCGCAATTGCCGCAAACAGCATTGCCACAACTATTTTTCAGGTCGCAACCGTTGTGGCATACGCTTCAAGCAACTCAGCCTGTGTGCTTATAGGCAAAACCATAGGTGAAAACAAGAGTATGGACATAATAAAAAAACGCAGCAAATCCCTTCAGCTGATATTCCTTGCAATAGGGGTATTTTCAAGCGCATTGCTGCTTCTTTTCAAAAATCTTATTATTGATTTTTATAACGCTTCACCTCAAACAGTTGAAATCACAAATCAGTTTATCTATGTTCTGTGCATAACAATAATAGGTACTTCTTATGAAGCTCCCGCACTTTGCGGAATTGTTTCAGGCGGCGGCGAAACGGCGTTTGTTTTGAAAAACGATATTATTTTTATGTGGCTCATCGTTTTGCCTGCCAGTGCATTGAGTGCATTTGTTTTCAAATTCCCCGTTGTTGTTACCTTTGCTTGCCTTAAAGCCGACCAGGTGTTGAAATGTGCTGTTGCATATTTCAAGGTCAACAGTTTCAACTGGGTCAAATCGGTTACAAGAGAAGAAAAAGCAAGTTAAGCTCGTTGGTTATGCATAAAGATAACCAAAAACCGCTGAAATAACCGCAATTTTCTATAATTTCAGCCAAGATTTTGCAAGATTTAAAAATAACACTTGCAAAATCCGTTAATATAATATAGAATATAGAACAGTTATATTAACGGAGGTTTATTCTATGGAAATTCAGCAGTTTTCACGCGAGCAACTCGTTGAACGTCTTGCCGCGCTTAATGAAAAATATAATGCTTACAAAGCCCTTGGTCTTTCACTCAATATGGCAAGAGGCAAGCCCGGTGCTGACCAGCTTGACCTTACAAACGCAATGATGGCTCCCGAATACCTCGGTAATTACCTTGCATCAGACGGAACTGAGGTTCGCAACTACGGTGTGCTTGACGGTATCCCCGAATGTAAAAGACTTTTTGCAGACATTATGGGCGTTGAAAGCGATAATGTTATTATTTTCGGCAATGCAAGCCTCACGGCAATGTATGACTATGTTGCACAGTGTATGCTTTTCGGTGCAGGTGAAGAACCCTGGAGCAAGCAGGGCAACATCAAATTCCTCTGCCCCGTTCCCGGTTATGACAGACACTTTTCAATTCTTGAGCATTTCGGAATCGAAATGATAAATGTTCCTTGCACCGAAAAAGGTCCTGATATGGATATGATTGATGAGCTTATCAAAGACTCAAGCATTAAAGGTATCATTTGCGTTCCTATGTATTCAAACCCCACAGGTATCACATATTCGGATGAAACTGTCCGCCGTTTTGCTGCTCTTAAACCTGCAGCAAAAGACTTCAGAGTTATCTGGGATAACGCTTATTGCGTTCATCACATCAACGCACAGCACGATTCTCTTTTGAACATTTTTGAAGCCGCAAAGGAATTCGGCACAGAAGATTATTTTATCGAAGTTACCTCAACCTCAAAAATTTCTTTCCCCGGTGCAGGTGTTGCAGCACTTGCCGCTTCAAAAGCCAATATTTCCGCAATCAAGAGCAGAATGAACGTTCAGACTATCGGTTACGATAAGATAAACCAGCTCAGACACGCAAACTTCTTTAAAGATAAAAACGGCATTGATGCACATATGCAAAAGCACGCTGATATTTTAAAGCCCAAGTTTGATGCTGTGTTGACCGCCTTTGAAGAAAACTTCAGCGGCAAAGGCATTGCAAGCTGGACAAAGCCCAACGGCGGTTATTTTATCAGCCTTGACGTGGCCAACGGATGTGCAAAAAGAACCGTTTCTCTTTGTAAAGAGGCAGGTGTAACCCTTACCGGCGCAGGTGCTACTTATCCTTACGGCAAAGACCCCGAAGACAAAAACATCCGCATTGCCCCCACCTTCCCGTCAAGGGACGAACTCTGCAAAGCGGTTGAGATTCTTTGCATTTGCGTTGAAATTTCCGCAATTGAAAAGCTTCTCGCCTAATCGTAAAGATTAAGCTATTCCCATTTTTTCAAAAAAGCTCTCTGAGCTTATACCGTATGCTCTGTTATATCTGCCGAGCCCGAACAAAGAATCGGGTTCGGCTTTTTTTATTGTGCTGACTATTTCTCTGCAAGTAAATGTTATTTTTATTCCGATTGATTTCAGAATTTCATCGCTTTCTTTGGAAAAGCTGCCGAACGGATATGCCAAAGCTATCGGAGCCTTACCCGTATGTTCAATCATCCTCACTTTTATTTTTGCCGCATCTTCACTTAAAAATACAGAATAATCTGAAAGTGCTTCATTATTTTTTCTTTTCATTCCGTTTCTGGTTCCGGTATTTGAATGGCAATCAAAAGAATGGCTTTGAACATCAATAATTTCGCCCTCAGAAAGCTCTGAAATTTCATCCCACGTTAAAACGGAGTAGTTGAGATTATGGTCGTTAATTTCGCTGTAGCGGTCAACCCACGCACCAACAGCAAAAGCAACAGCGGTAAAACCGTATTTTTGGAGCAACGGCTGAGCGTAAGCGTAAACTGACTCGCAGCCGTCATCAAAGGTAAGCATAACGGCCTTTTGAGGCAACGTTCCCCTACTGAAAACAAAATCGGCAAGCTGCTCAGTTGTTACTGTTTGATACCCTTTTTCTTTTAAATAAATCAAATCTTTTTCAAACTGTTCAATGGTTAAAACGTATTTCCCCGCTTTTGATTCTTTTGGGGTAAGCTGGTGATACATAACCACCGGCAAATCAGCCGTGCACGCCTCTTTTGCATTAATATTAATTGCGAATGCCGTTATTCCAAACAGAACCGCAGCAGCAAACATCAGCACCAATATAAGCAAAAACTGCTTTTTATTAACTTTATATACCATACCTCTCACCTCACTAAATAATATTCATCTGCCCAATAAGTTAGAATTAACGCAATAAAAGATACATATATTTTAGTATTGCAATTTTTCAAAAACTGTTATATAGTTTAGGGGTAGCTTTAATGAGTTTATTTGATGTTTTCACTATGTTGGGCGGTCTTTCTTTTTTTATTTTCGGTATGGGGATAATGACTCAAGGCCTTGAAAACATTGCCGGCGGCAAGCTTGAAGTATCGTTAAAAAGAATGACCGAAACTCCGCTAAAAGGAATTATGCTCGGCACAGCCGTTACCGCTGCCGTTCAATCCTCATCGGCAATAACCGTTATGCTTGTAGGATTTGTTAATTCAGGCCTAATCCCTTTAAGAAGCAGCATAGGGGTCATAATGGGCTCTAACATAGGCACAACGCTGACATCGTGGATACTGAGCATTTCGGGCATTGAAAGCAACAGCTTTATTGTTAAACTTTTTCAGCCATCATCGCTTATGCCGCTTTTTGCACTTTTGGGTGTAACACTTTCTATGGCAACCAAAAATGACCGGCTGAAGAATTCAGGCTCAGTCTTAATGGGTTTCGCACTTCTTGTTTACGGTATGGAGCTTATGAGTTCCGCTTCTCTGCCGCTCACAAAAGCAGAAGGTTATACAAAAATAATTAATCTGCTAAAAAATCCGTTAATCGGATTAATTGCAGGAACGGTTATTACAGGTATTGTTCAAAGTTCTGCCGCAACGGTAGGAATTTTACAAGCTCTTTCAACAGCTGGCGGAATAAGTTATGCAACTGCCTTGCCGATAATTATGGGCCAAAACATAGGCACTTGCGTTACCGCTCTTATATCAAGCATAGGTACAAGCAAAAACGCCAAAAGAGTTGCGGTAATCCACATTAATTTTAATATAATAGGTACAGTATTTTTTCTTGCGGTTTACCTTATCGGTGATGCTGTTTTCAATTTCAGTTTTTCACAAAAAAACGTTACTCCGATGGGTATTGCCGCAATCCATACGGTTTTTAACATACTGTCAACGGTTTTGCTTTATCCGTTCATAAGTCTGCTTGAAAAATCGGCTTTTATAGCTGTTAAAGAAAACTCAAAAATGAAAGGAAAATAAAATGAAAAAGAATACTTTATGTTTTGTAATATTTGTTATTATAATCAGCATTTTTGCTTCTTGCTCTAAAAATACAGATACACAAATCACCGAATCAACCGCAACCGCTGTTGCTGTAACGAGGCAAACAACAATTGCTCCGCCACCTGAAAATCTGACATATCTCACCTCAATCGGCAGCGGCTCAAATTCGTTTGTTTTCAGCGTTGTTGACCTTGAAAGCAAGGAAACCAACTATCTTATCAAAACCGATTTAAACGCTGTTGGCCCGGCTTTGACCGCTCTGGGAATGATTAACATCAACGAAAGCAATGGCGAAATAACAGATGTTAACGGCATTAACGCCGGCACAAACAAAACGGGAGCAAAATGGGTTTTATACGTAAACGGTGAAAACAAAACCGCATCTGTTAACGAAACTGAAATAAAAAACGGAACTGTATATACATTTAAACTTGAAAAATAAAAATAAAGCAGCAGCTTGGTTTAGCCAAGCTGCTACTTTATTTTATACGAGATGTGAAAAACTGTTTCTTATCTGTTCGACTGTACCGGTTGAAAACCCATTCGTTTCAACATCAAAAGCGTAATCGTTTTTTACGGCAGAAAGCTTAAAGGATATGAAAAAAATCAATAACAAATGAAATGGTATCACACAGTATTCTTTTTAATGCCGGCATCAGATTATCACTGCTTCTTATTTTTATAATATTATTTGTTTATCATTATATTGAGCTTAAGTCAAGAAAACCGCCATGCTTCAAACAAAGCCGGCGGTTTAACATTCATTTATTGCACATATCTTCCGATAAATGCAAGGACATTATTCCAATAAAGATCGTTATTGGCAAACACGGCATTGGCATGGAACGAACCGGGAACGGAAAGCTTTTCTTTTTCTGCTGTGCAAACGTTATACAAAGGTTCCATCATCCAATAAGGAACAAAGGTGTCATCCTCACCGTGAACAAAAATTGTTGGTGTTTTTGATTTTGCAACCGCATCAATCGGGCTGCATTTTTTGAAATCAAAATTACCCCTGAGCTTTGAAATTGCATTTGCAACGTGTAAAATCGGGAATGGCGGCAAACGGAACATCTCTTTAATCTGAACGCAATATTCATCCCAGCAACTTGTATAGCCGCAGTCTGCAACCGCTGTTTTAACATTTGAGGGCAAATTTTCACCCGTAACAAGCATTGTTGTTGCGCTGCCCATAGAAACGCCGTGGAGAATTATTTCAGCCTCAGGGTCTTTGGCAACAATATAATCAATCCAGTCAAGAACAAAGCTCTTGTCATAATAACCCATTGAGCAATAATGCTGCTTATGAACGGCGCCGTCATTATCGTGGCCAACCATATGAGGCAAAATAACGTTATAGCCAAGCTGAGTGTATTTCCACGCATAGTGCGACATAACAATTGTTGTTGCACTGTAGCCGTGAATAACAATTGCCCATTTATGAGTAGGTTCGGAAGCGGGAATAATATCTGCAAAAGTTTCTCTGCCGATGCGTGACGGGCAGCTGCTAACTTCAGGGTTTATTTTCTTATACCATTCCATTCCGGACTGATAAAGCTCACACTCTGCCCAGAATTTATCTTCTTCTTCATTTTTCATTATTCCTGTTTTTTGAACAAAGCTGTTAAACTTCATATTAAGAACAGATTCATACATAACCGCACTTGCGGCTGCAACTCCTGCACCGATACCTAAAGCGGCAACGGCAACACCTTTGGCAAACTTATTCATAACTCTTCCCCTTTCAATTTATTTCAGCAAAAAATGTTCAATTGCTTTTGCAACGCCTGAATCGGCATTGGATTCGGTTATATAGTCAACCAAGTCAAGTATATGTGGCTGAGAATTTTTCATAGCAACGCTCACCCCTGCATATTCAAGCATTGCAAGGTCGTTGTTGCTGTCACCTATTGCGATTGTGTTTTCTCGCTTTATCCCTGTTATTTCGCAAACCTTTCTGATACCTTCAGCTTTGTTACTGCCTTTGGCAACGCAATCAGAATAATAAGACATTTCAAAAAAGTCAAGCTTATCGGCAAACAAAACTTTGAACTCTTGAGGCAATTTTTCACCTGCGGCAAAAACCTGAATTTCTTCACCGGGCACAAACAAAGACAAATCATCAATTGATTTGAGTTCAATCTGGCGTCCTTCTCTTACCGTATATCCTGCATTGGCGATAACATAGTTTGTTTTAAGCCCTTCAAACACACACCAGCAATCTTTATGTTCAAAAAAATATTCGGCAGCCTTAGCGATAACTTCAATGGGGATGCTGTTTTTATAAACATCATTATCCCCTATCCTTACCATAGCACCGCTGCCGGCAACAACGCCGTCAAGATCAAACTGAGCTTTGAGTTTTTCAGGAATATTGCCCCAAGAACGCCCTGTGTTTATAAACACCATATGACCTTTGCTTCTGGCCTTGGCAATTACATCAAGGTTTTCTTGAGATATGGTAAAGCTATCGTATATCAATGTGCCGTCAATATCAATAAAGACGGCACATCTTTCATTTGAGTTGAGCATAATTATGCCTCGATTTTGTGAAAAATTTTCTTACCCTTCTTAACAACAATGGGAGCTTCTTTGAGAGCGTCCTTGGCAAAGCTCATTGCAAAATCTGTAACTTTTGCATCGTCAACAGAGATACCGCCCTGCTGAACAAGTCTTCTGCCTTCACCTCTTGATTTGGTGATCTCAGCTTTCATAAGGATATCAAGAATATCAATTACACCGTCGGTAAAATCTTCATCCGAAAGCTTTGTAGAGGGCATATTGCTAAGGTCAGCCGCACCGCTGAAAATTGCTTTTGCAGCAGCCTGAGCCTTTTCGGCTTCTTCTTCGCCGTGAACAAGCTTTGTGAGCTCATAAGCAAGGATTTCCTTTGCCTTGTTGAGCTGGCTGCCTTCCCAGCTGTCCATAGCGTCAATTTCTTCAAGAGGAAGGAAAGTGAGCATACGGATGCATTTGAGAACGTCATCATCAGCAACGTTGCGCCAATACTGATAGAACTCATAGGGTGATGTCTTTTCAGGGTCAAGCCAAACGGCACCCGAAGCTGTTTTACCCATCTTCTTGCCCTCTGAGTTAAGAAGAAGAGTTATTGTCATTGCATAAGCATCTTTACCGAGCTTTTTACGGATAAGCTCAGTACCGCCAAGCATATTTGACCACTGGTCGTCGCCGCCGAACTGCATATTGCAGCCGTATTCTTTAAAGAGATGGTAGAAGTCATAGCTCTGCATAATCATATAGTTGAATTCAAGGAAGCTGAGGCCTTTTTCCATTCTCTGTTTATAGCATTCGGCACGGAGCATATTATTAACTGAGAAGCAAGCACCAACCTCACGCAAAACGTCAACATAGTTAAGGTCCAGAAGCCAGTCAGCGTTGTTAATAAGCATTGCCTTGCCTTCGCTGAAATCAATAAAGCGGCTCATCTGCTTTTTAAAGCAATCAACATTATGCTGAATTGTTTCTTTTGTAAGAACCTGACGAAGGTCGCTTCTGCCTGAGGGGTCACCGATCATACCTGTGCCGCCGCCGAGAAGAGCGATGGGCTTGTTGCCTGCCATCTGAAGTCTCTTCATAAGGCAAAGAGCCATAAAGTGACCAACGTGAAGGCTGTCAGCTGTGGGGTCAAAGCCGATATAAAAAACAGCTTTACCGTTATTGATAAGTTCTCTGATTTCTTTTTCGTCTGTAACCTGAGCAATAAGACCTCTGGCTACAAGCTCTTCATAAATTTGCATATTAAACATTCCTTTCGGTATTTTTTTCATATTAATTTCAACTGCTTTATTACACAGTTTTATTCTGCTGTATATTTAAGCCACTCACGGGCAATAAGCATATGACCGGCTATGCAGGGATGAGTTCCGTCCCAGACAAAGTATTCTGTTTTTGATTTTTCTGCATATTCGCAAAATTTATCATAAATCGGTACAAATATGCAGCCGTAGTCCTCTGCAATTCTTTTTGTTGCAGCTCTGATTCATTTGTCAGCCTCATTGCGGTATGCCACCGAATCTTCGGGATCAATGCTGTCAGAGCGTTTAAAAGGACCTTCAACGCCGTCAGTTATTGAATCGCCCGCAAAAAAGAACAACATTGTCTTTATTAAGTTTCAAATTATCACCTTAAATCCTTGAGAATTTCAATTGCTTCTTTTGCATCGCTTTCAAAATCGATAACCTCTGCCTCAATTGAACACATCTCAACTCCTGCAGCCTTAAGACCTTCAATGAAAGATGCCTGTTCAAAAGCATCATCTGACTTAGGGTAGATTCTTTTGCGGTTGAGGGTTTCATCAGGAGCAGGGTTTGAGGTATGAGCGTGAACAAGCCAGTCCTTATAATCCTTTAAAAGCTCAATATTCTCATTCTGAACATACATATGAGCAACATCGGCAAGCACCTTTACATAAGGAGAAGCAACCTTTTTGGCTATTTCAATTCCGTCGGCAACAGTGTTGACTGCGTTGCATTCTTCGGGGCGTAACGGTTCAATTGCAACGGTAAGGGTTTTATATTTTTCACAAAGAGGAAGAACCAAATTTTTTAGGAAATAAATTATTTCGGCCCTACCTTCTTCAAGCGTCATTCCTTCGGGGATTCTGCGTGCCCCCGATGAGCCGAAAACAAGATATTTCAGCCCAAGATATGAAGCTCTTTCAAAAAGCTTTTCCAGATATTCAGAGATTGCCGCTTCATCTTTTTCAGGCCCGACAACTCTTAGACCTATAAAACAGTTTGCGGCAAGCACAGGCAAACCTATTGCTTTCATCGCCTCGATATGCTCAACCGGCTTATTAACAAGCTCCTGGCAATGGCTCTCTGCGTAATCATAACCAAGAGATTTTATATATTTCATTTTTTCAATATCAGTGCCTACACAAACTCCGAATTTCATAACAAATCATTCTCCTTTGCGTGCAAAAGCATTTCTTTTGCGGTTTCAAGCTGCAGGGCTGTAACATTACCGCCGACTGTTATCCTTGCAACCTCAAAAGCTCTGCCTTCAAAATCAAGCGGTTCAATATTGGTATAAGTCTTTGCACCATCAACCGATTTGGTTATTTTCATATGCCTGTCAGCCTGAGCGGCAATTCTTGCAAGGTGGGTTACGCAAATAACCTGCCTGCCTTTTGAAACCTGCCAAAGCTTAAGTGCAATTTTTTCTGCCGCCGAACCGCTTACACCTGAATCAACCTCATCAAAAATCAGCGTTGCAACGTTATCCTTATCAGAAAGAACATTTTTGATAGCAAGCATAATTCTCGAAAGCTCACCGCCCGATGCAATTTTTGCTATGGGCTTTGGTTCCTGACCCGGATTGGCACTGATAAGGAATTCGATTGCGTCAGCACCTTTGGAGGTTAATGCGGTTGCCTTTCGGTCAACAACAAAAGTAACTTTAGGCATATCAAGAAATTCAAGCTCTGCCTTAACTTCTTTTTCAAACTTACGGGCAGCGTTTAGTCTGCTTTGAGTAAGCTCAGCTGAAAGAACTTTTATTTTATCCGAAAGAGCAAACAGCTTCTCTTCAAGCTCCGATATTCTTTCATCGGATATTTCTATTTCAGCCTTTTCGGCTGTTATTTTTTCAAGATAACCAAGAATTTCCGTTTCCGTTGAGCCGTATTTCATAGAAAGACGGTAAAGGAAATCAAGCCTTTCATCAATTTCTGAAAGCCGTTGAGGGTCAAAATCAAAGTTTTCAGCCAAAGAACGGATTTCGGACATTGAATCTGAAAGAGCACAAATTGCACCTCGAACACCTTCGGAAACGGGGTTAGCATCAGCATAAAACTTTGCCGCAGTTTCAATATCACCTGCACAGTCCTCAAGAGCCGACATTACTCCGTTTTCATCGCTGAGTGCAGCATACGCACGTTCAAGGGCTTTCTTGACTTTGCCGCTGTTGGCAAGAAGTGTTTTTTCTTTGTTCAGGACTTCTCTTTCGCCTTCTTTTACATCAGCACTTTCAATTTCATTAATCTGAAAAGCCAAATAATCAAGACGGGCCGCCTTTTCATCTCGGCTGTCATAAAGCGCATCCAGCTCTTTTTTTACGGCAACAAGCTCTGTGAAAACTTTTTTATAGTCATTTCTGAGAACCAGATTATCCGCAAGGCTGTCAATAAAACCGCAATGCTTTTCGGGTGAAAGAAGAGCCTGATTATCGTGCTGACCGTGAATATTGATAAGCCGGGAACCGATTTCCTTGAGGGTTGAAACCGTTACAGGGCACCCGTTAACGCGGCAAACATTTCTGCCCGATGCATTAAGTGAGCGGCTGAGCAAAAGCGTTTTATCCGCCTGTTTTTCAAGCCCGTTTTTATCAAGAACAGCCTCAACGTCTTTGCCTATATTATCAAACTCGGCAAAAACACTTGCGCTTTCACACCCCGTTCTTATAAGCTCCTTTGATGTTCGCTCGCCAAGAACAGCATTGATAGAATCAATAACAATTGACTTGCCGGCACCGGTTTCACCCGTAAGAATATTGAGACCTTTATCAAACTCAATTTCCGCACTTTCAATAACGGCTATATTTTCAATTTTTAAGCCGACTAACATATAATCTTCCTCTAAATAACCATTGTTTTAATCAGCCGACAATTTCGCTGATTGCTTCTTTCATTTTTTCTGCGTGCTCGGGAGTTTTGCAAAGAGCAAAAATAGTGTCGTCACCTGCAAGAGTACCTACAAGTCCTTCCCAATGCATTGAATCCAAGGCTGCACAGGCTGCCTGAGCCATACCTGTGTAACACTTAATAACAAGTGTGTTACCTGCATAATCAGCACTGACCACAGAGTGACTGAAAATGCTTCTGTATTTACCGAGAAGCTCGCCCGAATCGCCGGTATCAACTGCATAGCGGCTGCGGCCCGATTCATCAACTTTTTTGATGAGCCTTAAATCTTTTATATCTCTTGAAATTGTTGCCTGAGTTGTGTCAAAGCCTTCTTCTTTGAGCTTTTCAAGAAGGTCAGTCTGAGTTGCAAGGCAATACTTATCAATCAGTTTAATTATAGCTTCGTGTCTTTTCTTTTTCATATCTGACATCCTTTCACGGTCATCTTCGTTGTGCGAGTTTTTGGTAAAGTATATCTATGAAATTATCTGATTTTATTCTGATAAAATTCGCCGTAAATTCAGCTCTCGAAATAACCGCTCTGCAGCCCGGCTCAATAATCTGTGGCTCTGCGCCGTCAGCCGAAAGGCAAAGGGTTTTATCTTCTGCAGACTCAACCGTTATAACGGCATCAGGTCTGAAAACAAGCGAACGATCAAAAAGCGAGTGAGGGTAAAGCGGAGTCAGCAGTATGCTTTCAAGCTCCGGGTCAACAACGGGACCGCCCGCCGAAAGCGAATATGCAGTTGAACCGGTTGGGGTTGCAACCAGCACACCGTCACAAAGATAGCTGTTGAATTTGTTACCGTTCAAAGAAACATCAATTGTTGACATACGCTGTTTTTCTTCATTGGCAACAAGACAATCATTAATGCAATAGTCGCTGCTTATAAGCTCGTTCCCCTTCATTATGCCTGCTTTAAGAAGCAAGCGTTTATCGAGCGTATAATCACCGTCTATCAACCTTGAAAGCAAATGAAGCTCATTATCCTCAAGACCTGCCATAAAAGCGAGCCTGCCTGCATTAACGCCAAGAACAGGCTTCTGATGCATAACGGCTTTTTTTGCTGCGTGAATAATTGAGCCGTCGCCGCCAACCGCAATAACAGCATCGCACGAAGCTACAGCCTCATCTATAGGCATAAAATCGGCTTTTGTTGTTGAAAAACCGTCTTTAAATTCCTGCGAAAAACTGTAGCTCGCGCCAAGCTTATCAAGAGTTGAGCAAATTCCCGATGTTACGGCGAAGGCACCTTTGCGTGTAAGGTTCGGCATGAGTGCAATTTTCATAACATCACTCCTCCGCCTTTTTATCAAGATTTTCGTGAGAACGCTTTGCGAGTTCTTCAGGAGAGCCGCTCCAAAGCATCTCACCGTTTTCGGTTTTCTCGATAAACATAAGATATTCTATGTTGCCTTCAGGACCTTTTATGGGAGAAAAATCAACATCAATAACTTTGAACCCGTTTTCCGCTGCAAAATCGGTTATCATTCGGATAACATCTTCGTGAACCTTTATGTCTCTGACAACGCCTTTTTTGCCTATGTTTTCTCTGCCTGCTTCAAACTGCGGTTTTATAAGGCAGACAGATTTTCCGCCGTTTTTAAGAAGAGAATGCATAACCGGCAGAATAAGTTTGAGCGATATAAACGAAACATCAACCGAAGCAAAATCTATCTCTTCAGGAATCTGTTCACGGGTAACATACCTGAAATTGGTTCTTTCAAGGTTAACAACCCTTTCATCGCATCTTAGCTTC
The DNA here is from genome assembly GCA_045590675.1 of Acutalibacteraceae bacterium. Classification (GTDB taxonomy): domain Bacteria; phylum Bacillota; class Clostridia; order Oscillospirales; family Acutalibacteraceae; genus CAG-177. The sequence goes on along the minus strand of JAZNRJ010000041.1, from coordinate 21,981 downwards.
CAGGCAAGCTGGCCGTAACCTACATCAATTGAATAAACCTTTTTAGCTCCGTTAACAAGCATACAGTCGGTAAACCCGCCTGTTGAAGCACCTATATCCATACAGATGCAGTCTTTTAAATCCAGCGAAAATGTATTGACCGCTTTGTGAAGCTTAAGACCGCCGCGGCTCACATAAGGGTTAACCGCACCCCTTACCTCTATTTGGTCGGCAGGCTTAACGGTTGAGCCGCCTTTAAGAGCTTTTTGGCCGTTAACATAAACGCTGCCTGCCATTATAAGAGCCTTCGCTTTTTCTCTTGTTTCGGCAAAGCCCCGTTCAAAAACGGCAACATCAAGCCTGACATTTGCGCTCATCTTTCAGCCTCCCTTTCAATAATTTCAACCATTTTGTTACTGCTGAGAGAATACTTTTCCATCTGGCTTTCCACGCTTGCGTGAGCAACAAATTCATCATCAACGGCAAAAATCCTGTATTTACCCTTAAAACCGTTTTCAAGCAGAAGTGAGCCGAATTTTTCGCCGACTCCGCCGCCTTTCATTCCTTCTTCAAAGAAGAAAATGCCCGATGCATCAAGAGCACTATTAACAGCATCATCCGAAAGCGGTTTTATTTTGTTGAGTTTTATTATTCTGACAGCTATACCTTTGGCTTCAAGCTCATTTGCTGCCACGCAAGCATTAACCGTAAGTCTGCCGTAGGTCACAATAACAAACGGTGCATCCTGCGAGCCGAAAAGAGTGTAGTCGCCCATAGAAACGGATGAAAAATAATCTTCGTGAACTGAAGCACCTCTGGGGTACCTTATAACTATCAGATTGCTGTCCTTATAGAATGCGTTGTAAAGAGCATTGTTGAGCTCCGCATAATCTGCAGGGCAATAAACGGTTGTGTTGGGCAGACTCTGAATAATCGGAACATCAAAAAGCCCCTGATGGGTTTCACCGTCCTCGCCGACAAAGCCGGCACGGTCAACGGCAATTATCATTTTTCTGCGTTGGAGTGCACCGTCATGAATAAGTTGGTCTGCGCAGCGCTGAAGAAACGTTGAATACACGGCAAAAACAGGTATCATTCCCGCCGCAGAAAGACCGCTTGAAAAGGTGACGGCGTGCTCTTCTGCTATACCTACATCAAAGAAACGCTCGGGATATTTTTTAGAAAACTCCCCAAGCCCTGTTCCGAGAGCCATAGCCGCCGTAACGGCGCATATACGTTTATCTTTTGATGCAAAATCACACATTGCTTTACCGAAACGCATCGAAAAATTATCGCCGCCCGACAAAGGCTCGCCTGTGTCAATATCAAATTTGGAAATTCCGTGGAATTTTTCGGGTGAGTGCTCCGCATGGTCATATCCCCTGCCCTTAAGGGTGTTTATGTGAATTATGACGGGAACCGAAACCATCTTTGCGCTGTCCATTGCTTCGCAAAGCTGGGAAATATTGTGGCCGTCAATAGGGCCGATATATTTAAAGCCCAAATCTTCAAAAAATGAGCTTGAATAGATAATATCTTTAAGAGCCGTTTTAAGCTTAAAAATATGATTTGAAAGCGATTTACCGATAAGAGGAATTTTTCTGAGTGCCTTTTCGGTGCCGGCTTTAAAACGGTAATATTCAGGCTTAGCTCTAACGCCCGCAAGGTACCTTGCCATTGCGCCAACGTTTTCTGAAATTGACATCTCGTTATCATTAAGAATAACAATAAGGCGGTTTTTGGTTGAGCCTGCGTGGTCAAGAGCCTCGTAAATCATACCGTTACCGAAAGAGCCGTCACCAACAACAGCAACAGCGTAGTTCTTTGAGCCTTTAACAGCGTTTGCTGCCGCTATACCTGCCGCCTGAGAAAGCGAAGTGCCGGCATGTCCTTCATAAAAAGAATCGTGCTCACTTTCGTCAGGGCGAACAAAGCCCGATATTCCACCCTCGGTTCTGAGAGTTGAAAATTCCGCACATCTGCCTGTTAAAAGCTTATGTGCATAAGCCTGATGGCCTACATCCCAGACAATTGCATCTTCGGGCGAATTAAAAGACTTATGGAGTGCAACCGTAAGCTCAACGGTACCGAGATTGGAGGCAAGATGACCACCCGTTGAAGAAACTGTATCAATCAGCTTTTGTCTTATCTCGGTGCAAAGCATAGCAAGCTCACCCTCGCTGAGGTTTTTAACCTGCGAAGGATGGGTCAGCGATTCAAGAATATTTGTTTTTTGTAAGTTATTATTCATAATTTTTTAATTTTTTCTGCTTGCAAGCACATCTGCAAGTTCAATAAGAAAATCTTTTTCTCCGCCAAAAATATCAAGAGCATCTTTTGCTTTCTGAGTTAATTCTTTTGCCAAACGCTCTGATTCTTCAAGCCCGAGCAGTGAAACATAAGTTGACTTGCCGTTTTCATTGTCACTGCCTATAGGCTTGCCAAGCATTTCTTCGCTGCTTGTAACGTCGAGTATATCGTCAACAATCTGAAAAGCAAGACCGATATTGTTGCAATATTCAGATGCGGCAGCAATCCTTGCTTCATCCGCACCGGCCGCAATGCAGCCCATAACAGCGGCAACTCTTATCATTTCGCCGGTTTTGAGGCTGTCAGTCTTTCTGACTTCTTCAAGGGTTGCATTTCTTTTTTCGTTGGCAAGGTCCATTACCTGGCCGGCAATCATGCCCGAGCAGCCTGCCGCTTTGGCAAGTTCAAGAGCAGCCTTTGCTTTTTTATCGTAATCGGTATCTGCCGAAAGAACGGTTTCAAAAGCAAGGGTCAAAAGTCCGTCACCGGCAAGAAGAGCATTTGCATAACCGTAAACCTTATGGTTTGAAGGCTTGCCTCTTCTCATATCGTCATCATCCATGCACGGCAAATCGTCGTGTATAAGGGAATACGTGTGAATCATTTCAACGCCGAGAGCAAACGGAACGGCTTTTTCAACATCTCCGCCGCAAGCTCTGCAAAACTCAAGCGTAAGCATAGGGCGGATACGCTTACCGCCGTTTTCAAGAGAATACGACATAGCCTCAAGCATAACATATAAACCTGCGGATTCCCTGCCTTTAAAAGAAACAGATGAAACATATTTTGCCGCCGCTTCATTTATCAAAGCCGCATACTCTTTGCTTCTGCTTTCAAAAACGGTCATTATTATTCGCCCTTTCCGGAGGTAAGCTCAGTTATTTTGAGTTCAGCGGCATCAAGGCTTTTTGCACACGATGCGGCAAGAGCTGTTCCTTCTTCATAAAGTTTCAGCATTTCTTCAAGAGAAAGATTGCCGTTTTCAAGCTTATCAACGATTGCTTCAAGCTTTTTAACGGATTTTTCGTAATTCATTTTTTCCATTTTAATTACCCTTTACTTCACATTCAAGCTCACCTTTGGCAAGCCTGACGTTAATTATATCGCCTGCCGAAACTTCGGCTGAATCTTTTATAATTTTTTCGCCCTTTGTTGCAACGGAATATCCCCTTGCAAGAATTTTAAGAGGGCTCATTGCATCGAGCTTTGCACAAAGCGAAGAAAACTCACTCGATTTAACCGAATAAGAACGTTGAACGGCAGAATCCATAGCCATAACCGCCTTATCGCACCTGATACGCAGATTATCAATCACACTCTGCGGATTAAATGATTTTAACGCAGATTTTTCAAGCTCAAGCTTTGCTCTTTCAAAGCCGACTTTATCATAAACAGCCGAAAGCATACGTCTTGACGCATTAATCAGCATCTCACGCTGTTGATTTGAATCGGGAACAGCAAGCTCTGCCGCCGCCGACGGTGTGGGAGCCCTTAAATCTGCAGCAAAATCACAGATGGTGAAGTCTGTTTCATGGCCCACAGCTGAAATTATCGGTATTTCACTTGCCGCAACAGCTCTGGCAACAATCTCCTCATTAAAAGCCCAAAGCTCCTCAACCGAACCGCCGCCTCTGCCTACAATCAGAACATCGGCCGCTTTTTCACGGTTAAAAAGCTCAATTGCCGCTTTTATCTGGGGAGCAGCCAGATCGCCTTGAACCGCCACGGGGCAAAGAATGAGCTCACAAAGCGGAAATCGGCGAGAAATAACGTTAATAATATCTCTTATTGCCGCACCCGTAGGAGAGGTTACAACACCGACTCTTTCCGGGTATTCGGGAATATTTTTTTTGTTTTCGGGATTAAAAAGACCTTCGGAGGCAAGCTTATTTTTGAGCTGTTCAAAAGCCAGGCTCAAAGCACCCGTGCCATCGGGAATCATATCATCAATATAAAGCTGATACTGACCGTCACGCTCAAAAACAGCAACTCTGCCTTTTATAATAACGCTCATTGAGTTTTCAGGCATAAATTTCAGACGCATATTTGCCGACTTAAACATAACAGCCTTTATAGATGAAAACTCATCTTTAACAGTCAGATAAAAATGTCCGGTTTTATAATGATTTGTAAAATTTGAAATCTCACCCTGAACAAAAACTGTTTGCAGATTCAAATCCTGCTCAATTATTGATTTAACATATCTGTTGAGCTGGCTTACGCTCAGAACAACGCCTTCAGGCATGAGCCGCCGCTCCTTTCAGTGCCGCAAGAATTGCCACCCCTGCAGCATTATCACAGGAAAAATCCGGATGAGCAAATTTTGCGTTGAATTTATTGGTTATTTTTGATTTGATAATTGAGTTTGACATAACGCCGCCTGCATAAACAAGCGGAAGCGAACCGTATTGCTCAACGGCAAAATCAGTCATTTTTTCTATCGTTTTGCCGATATAGTCAAGGCAATACTTTGCCACATCACAATCTTCAGCACCGCTTTCGTGCATTTTTTTGCATTGATTTTCAAGCCCGGAAAGGCTGCACTCGCCGCCTTTCACCGAAACTTTCGGGTTAAAGGTTGCAGTTGACATAAGAGCAAGCTTTTCAAGCTCTTTGCCGCAAGGAAATTTAAGTCCCAGCATAATGCCGACTCTGTCAACAGCCTGTCCGCAATTAAGGTCAGTTGTTTGACCGATTATTTCAACTTCAAAAGGCTTCGCCTTCCCCGGTGAAACAAGCAGCATTTCAGTTGTACCGCCCGAGACGTGAAAAGCAATAAAGCGTTCATCAACAAGCTGCATACAGTCCGCTGAATACAAAGCAGCCATTATATGACCTGCCTGATGAGAAAAGCCGTAAACCGGTTTATTAACGGCAGCAGCCACGCATCTTGCAGCATTAAGACCAACAAGAAAGCATGGCATATATGACCCGTCGGCGTCTCTTGGTTTTTCAGAAACGCCGACTGCACCGATATTAACATTTTTTTCTTCAAAAAGCTTCTCAACAAGCGGATAAAGCCTTGCCGTGTGATGAAAAACCGCATCACTCTGACGCAACCCTTTTTCGCCTTCTTTCACCGGCAAAAGAAGCTTTTGCTGAACAACATCTCCGTTTTCACTGTTATAAAGCGCAACCGAAGTTGTGTAATTGCTTGTATCTATTCCTAAAGTAAACATCACTTTGCTTCCTTTGAAACAGAAGAAAGGATACCGTTAACAAATGAATAATCATCTTTTGAAGCATATTTTTTGCAAAGCTCAACAGCCTCATTAATTGTAACGCCAACGGGAATATCATCAAAGAAGAGAATTTCACATATCGCCAGGCGAAGAACAGCAAGGGCAACCTTTGAAATTCTGTTAATTTTCCACGAACGGGAATGTTTTTCAATTATCGGGTCAATTTCTTCTGTTTTTTCACAAGTTTTGAATGCAAGAGATTTTGTGAATTCGCTGTCTGAAACAATTTCATTTTCAATAGCAATTTCATAAAGCTCAGAAAGCTCAAGATCCGCATTGAATGATTTTTCAAAAACAAGGATAAATGCCTGTTCTCTTTGTTCACTTCTTGTAGCCATAATATTCCTCCGATTAAACATATGCTGTCAATAATCGTATTATAGCATTATTTTTTATAATATACAACCTTATTTTATAAAATATACAAAGAAAATGCATATTTTTAATATTTCATCTCAACAATTGATATGTTGCTGACGGGATAACCTGTTTGTTTAACAACAATCTCTTTTATCTGAACAAGCGTCATATCATCAAGCGAACCGTTTTCAACAATAATTTCCGCTGTGCCGCCGTTGAGAATTACAAGATTTTCACACCCTGCTTTTGCATAAATCAGATTTTCAATGTCGCTTTCAAGGGTTATTGATTCTGCAATCGAATTAAGTGATACAGTTGCCTTTTCAACCGCATCAGGTGCGGAAGAGCTGTCTTTGATTATGTCATTCAAAGCTTCGCAGGCTTCATCTCTGGCTGTCTGGCGGCGAAGCTTTGCCGAAGCAAAGTATTCATTTGCCGCCTTGGAAGCCTCAGCATCATCGAGCGAAATATCGGAAGAAATAACATAACGTGCATCACCCAAATTTGCACCGTTATCCTCCAAGTTAACAAGGGTTGTTGCGGAATTGGACTGAGCAGATTCAACATCAGGTTTTGTGTAATACCAATTAACAAAAACCGCTGCCGCCAAAACCGCAACAAGAGCCGCAAGCATAAGCTGTCTTTTTTTAATAATCATCATTATTCCTCCAGTATATTTTTATGTATATTCAAAATAATATTCACTGCATTTTAGCAACACTCACCCGAGCGGAGCTGATGTCAAGGAGAGCGGTAACGGCGGCAATTATCTGTTCTTTAATTGAACTCACTCCGCCGCCTTCGCATACAACCGCAACGCCCCTGATTTCAGGCTCAACCACTTTAACAACCACGCCTTTTTCATCCTTCCCGTCGCCGATTATAACATACTCACGGTTTTGTTCAAACGAGTTTCTGCTGCCCGGCTGAATATCCTCTCCGTAATCAGAATCGTAAAGATAAACTTCTTCGCTTGAGCTTTCAAGGGTAACCATAACCCTGACTGTTCCTGCACCGTCAATGGCCGAAATTATTGATACCAAACGTTCTTCAAGCGCTGATACATATTCATCCGACTTATCGGCAAAAGAAGTTGCTGCCGTTTCTACATCAGAATCGGCGTTATCGGTTTTCACCTCACTCACAATCAAAGCGCACAGACCTGAAAAGAAAAGAAGCAACACAACCATAAGCTTTTTGTTCAGCCCTGTTTTAGCAGCTATTTTGTTAATCATTTCTTTAAAAGCATCAACCGTTTTCAATCTTTGTTCCGCCCTTTTCCTGCGTAACCGTTACAGCGACTCCTAAACGTTCCTTTAAAATATCCGCAAAACGGCATGATTTTTCCGGGTTGTTTTCATCAACTGAAACTTCAATTTTATGTATAATTATGCACCCTTGCTCATCAAAAGCAATATCTGATTCTATAAAATAAGATTCTATGCCGCACTCTTCAGCTGCACATTCAACCTGGTAAGCAATAACCGATTCTGCCGATTGAACATATATATCGGAGCACTCAATATCATTTAATTCAAAATCATAAAAATTAAACGCAGTCACCGCACCGACATCAGTTTTTTTCGCTTTTAAAAAAGGCATACAAACAGCAGAGATAAGAAAAACACCGATAACGGTTTTCAAAGTTCGCTCCGCTGAGCCGCGCGGACTCAAAAGCTGCAAAACTGTTGCTGAAGCCGCACTTATTATTAAACAAAAAGCCCATTGTTTTATTTCATCCATAATTTAAGCTCCGTTTTTTATTGCAATAACCAGTCCGACTGAAATAATAAAAACACCCAGGGTTAAAAACATCAGCACATTCAGCATAGAAAAAACATAGCCTGCGTTTTTAATAATTCCTGCACATTGCGACGCTCCCAAAAGCTCTGCAAACGCACAGGCAATTTTCATAGAAATTATCCATAGGGCTAAATTAAGAATTACCGGCAAAGCAATAACAAGCATAACTATAATTGCATAAATGCAAACCGTATTTTTCATAAGCAAAACCGAAGCAGACATTGAACTAAAGGCTTCGCTCAGTGCCCCTCCGACAACCGGAATAAGAGTGTTTGCGGCGAACCTGACACCTCTGAAAGCCATCCCGTCCGCCGAGCTTGCAAGAACCGCTTTAAGAGCAAGAAACCCCGAAAAAAGGCCCGATGCGCCGGAAAGAACAACGCTCATCGTTTTTCTTATCAAATCACTCAATGCCGAAACCCTGAGTGCAGGCAAAACAGCACCCACAATCCCTAAAACGCCCGAAAGCATCACCAACGGAAGCGCAAAATCGCAAGCAATTGTCTCAACCGCCTGAGCACCTGCAAATGCCGTTCCCTGAACAGAAAATGCCGCCGTCGCATTTCCTGAAGCTGTCAAAAGTACAGCTAAAACAGGTATTAGTGTTTTTTCAAAACCTGAAAGGCTTGCTATCACCGTTGAAGCAGCTTTTATTCCATCCAAGGCTGAAGAAAAAATTGTTATAACTAAAAAACAGGCGCAAATTATATTCATTACGCCTTCGTTTTTTTCATTATCTCCGAGAAATGCACCGGAAATGCTGAACAAAACCGCCACTCCAACCGCCACTGCAAGCACTTTAAAAGGATCTTGCCAGCCATTTTTCAGCATTTCACCTATTAAATTAAAAACCGAAGACGGTGTGAGCGACATAATATTTTCAAAATCAATATCTTCACAACCTATGGATTTAAGGTAATCGCGGCTTTCATCGTTGAGCATATCGCTCAGTTTATCGGCTCCGCTTTCTTCAAGCCAGCGTTCATTATATTCATCCGTGTTGACCGCATAAGCATTAAAAGAAAAAAATGCCGTCAAAAGGACCGCCAAAACCAAAACAGCAACTTTATTATTCATTATGTTATCAATCCCAAAGCAAAACTCGCAACGGTTTTCAGCATAGGCACCGCAAGTGCAAGCGCACCTATTCTGCCTGTCAATTCAACCGCTGAAGCAACAGAAGAACAAGAATTATCGCGACAAATATCGGCAGCAAACTGAGTAACAACGCATATCCCGAGGGCTTTAATCAAAACTGCGGCATTATTGCCGTCAATACCGGCAAGGTTCATAATATCCTGAACCTTGCCTGAAATTTCAAAAAAGCTTTCCGAAGCCGCAAGCACGATGATAAGCGCTCCTCCAATAAGAATAAGAGGCGCCATTTCGGCTCTTATCTGCCTTATCAGCGAATAAAGCAAAGCCGTTAAAACTGCAGCAAAGGCAATTTTTACAATATCCATTTCAGAAATTCAGCAAGCTTTTGACCGATGAAAGCAGACCTGAAAACTGAGGCAAAAGCATCATCAAAACAGCTACAATTCCTGCCAAAACTGTAATCAGAGCATAATCGTCACGCCCCGAACGGGAAAGGACGGAATTAAGAACCGCAACAATTATCCCTACTGCCGCTATTTTTATAACAACAGAAATATCCACTCTTTTCACCTCAAATCAAAAAAATTACGGCTGCAATTCCAAGCAAAGCTCCGAGCTGCGGGAAAAGGCCTGAATATTTTTCGCAAGCGTTCCGCCGTTTACAAGCTTCTGTTTCAAAAATATTTTTATAATATTCACAAGCAGCCAATTGGCCTTTAATATCGGTTGTCCCCAAGCTTTTACCGAACAAAATAAAATTTTCTTTTTGGTCACCAAGCAAACGGCAAATTTCTTTTTTGCTTTCAAGAGTGGCTAACCAAGCATCCGGAAATGCCGCGCCATCAGAAACGGCAACAAAGCACTTCATCGCAAAATCCGTTAATCTGCCGCAGCCCGTTTGACCCAGCGACTCCATAATATCAATAAGCGGAGGGCGAAAATAAGCAAGCTTGTTCTGTACCTCCATAACCATCGCAAAAGCATCGTTCATAATCATCACTTTTTCTTTATAAAAAGAAGCAAGATAACGGCCTGCCATAAAAAAACCTGAAACAACGCAAACCAAAGCAACCAATTTAGCCAAGCAAATCACCTGCCCTGAATATTTTTAAGATTTTGCCGATACTTTCTGCCGAGAGCAAAATCACACATTCAAAAGCTCCTGTGTTTAAAAGTTTTTTCAGCAAAAGCTTTGACTTCAAATCATTTTCATTCTTCGCATGTATACTTAAAGCGAAAGCAACTCCGCTGTTAAGCCCTGTTTTTACAGCTTCAATTTCTCCGTCGCAAGCTACTTCATCGCATATTATAATGTCAGGTGAAAAAGACCTGAGTCCCATCATAATTCCTGCACTTTTTGGGTAGCCAGTTGCCAAATCGCAGTTTATGCCCAAATCATTCTGAGGCACTCCAAAAAAAGAGGCACCTATTTCTCCCCTTTCATCACAGACAAAAACTTTTTTGACAAGACCTCTTTCAACGCCGGATATCTGCCTGGCAAGGTCACGCAAGATGGTTGTTTTACCGCTGGACGGCGGACCTGCAATTATAACAGAGCAAATTCCGTTTTGAAATTCAGACAAAAAAATCTCATCCGCTGCACCTTTTATCTCCCTTGCAATTCTGATGTTTATGCACGATATATCACGCACCGCAGTTACCTCTCCGTTTTCAGCAACCGCCGTGCCTGCAACCCCTACCCTGTGGCCGCCTTCAACGGTAATATACCCTCTGTTAATATCGTCTTTAAATGCATAAACTGAATATCCGCACACACGGCGAAAAACATCCTGAATCTCTTTTAAATCCAAGCAAACAACAAAAGAAGAATAGAGGCAAGTCAATCTGTTGAAAGATGAAGAAACAAAACATATTCCGTTTTGTGTTATAACCGTTACCGGTTTGTACGGCCTGAGTCTTATCTCCGTTATTGAGTCTTTTTCTTCCTGCGTTAATTGCCTAAAAAACTCACCAAGAGAGTCAGGAAGCACTTTTAGTGCAAGTTCAAAACGTTCGCCGTTATTCATTCTATACCCTCATTTTCAACATCAATGTTGTTACATTATATTGTTCCTTGTCCGCATTTAGAACAAAAAAAATAACCAAGGCGCAACGCCTTGGTTATTTCTAAGGTGCTATTCTGTTTCTTCCTCGTTTATTGTTGAGTTTTCATCAACTTCTTCATCTGTTTCTGAAATGTTATCACCTACAACAGCAACCATAAAAGAAACATTTTCTTCTCCGTCATCGGGGAACAATCCGTCATAGAACGGGAACTCAAGAAGCTCATTTTCTTTCTGTGCAGCAAGAAGAGCTGCGTTTTCAGCTTCAATTGCAAGACGCTCAAGGCGTTTTGTCTCTTTTATCTTTCTGAGTTTTGAAAGAATAATTGCAACAAGAATAAGCGCAAACACAGTCACAACAGAAACAGCCGCGCCAAGCAGCAGACCCTTGGGCATAAAGCTCATTTCAACAGTATGCTCACCTGCCGGGAGCTTGAAGCAAAGGTAAGCATCAACAAGAGAAATATAATCCTCTTTGGCTATCTCTTTGCCGTCAATCTTCACTTTCCAGCCCTCATCATAAGGAATCGAAGTGAAGAACACACAGTCTTGCTGAGCAGTTACAGTACCTGTAATTTTTGTTTCTTCAAACGAAGTAACATTAAGCTGACCGCTCTTGAGAATTTCATAGCCTTTATCAAGAGCTTCGTCATTGACATAATAAGGATAGAAATCTATAAAACCGTAATCCGAATCTTCAACAGTAATAAGAACTGTAAGCTCATCTTCGGGTGTTACAATTCCGAGATCAAAGATATAAGGTTCATCTATATCCTGCTCAACAGACACACCGTTTTTGCTGATTGTAATTTCTTCAAAAGTGCTTGCATTTACATAAAGATAGCAATGTCTGCTTTGATCGGTTGAAAGCTTGAGAGTTGCTTCACCCGTATCTTTTGAAGGCTTTGTGTAATAGATATCGCCGGTTTCAAGGCCTGACTGAATATCATCAAAATTATAATAAGAAACAGGTTCAATATTCATCATACCGTAAACTTCGCTGACACCGGTTGCATATTCAAACCAATCGCCCTGAACGTTAAATGGGTTGTTGAAATCTATATACCATTGAGTTATATCATCATCAACAGCAAAACCTATCGGCAGATAATACTGATTCTCATAAGCGGTGAACTTGCCCTTTGACATAATCTCCTTGTAATAACCCTCAGGGGTAACATCGTCATTGTTATCAACGATATATTTAAGAGAATGCATCATATTGTAAACGGGAGTCTGAAGATGGTATGTGTAGCTGTTGATATAGTTACCAAACATACCGAGCTTGCTCTGAGCATTGGACATCTTCTCATATGCCATTGAAGAAAATGTTGAAACGCCGTTGAAGCCGTACCACGCAGGGTCCATTCTTGCTCTGCTTTTGGTAAGTTCCATTCGGTAGGTGTCGTTACCCTCTTTGGTATCAAGAGATTCCTTAACAACTTCAAAGTCCTTATAGTCACCTACAAAATTGGATTTGGGCTGATTCATGCTGTATCGGTCAGTATTTGCACAGGCAATTTCACCTACAACGCAGCAAAGAAGAAGAACCGCAATTACAGATTTCTGCTGTTTTTCGTTTTTTATAAGAGAGAAAACAAGGCAATAGGTAACTGTAAAAATAATGCTTATTATAACAGTTACTTCTTCAACATTCTTTGAGCCGATTTCCTGAACAAGGATGATTGCCGCCAAAACGCCCATGCCCGCGCCGAGAATTGCTCTGCCGCTGAACTCTTTAAGGCGCACAAAAGCCTTATAAGCCAAAACAAGAAGCACAAAACAATACATAAATGACTGGCGGTAAGGCAAATCGTTGGGATAATGGAAGCCGTGCCAGATATAGTTAAGAATGTTGATGTTCAGGCTGAAATAGAGAACACCCAAAAGGCCGACATAAGCAACTTTTTCTTTAACGCTGATTGAACGGGTGAAAAGGTAAAGCGGAACAAGAATAAGAGTTGCAATGCCGCAATAAACGTTAGGCAAAACATCGTCGCCGCTGCTGCGGATAGTCGGCTCAACGCTTGCCAAGTGATTTGCAAGAAAATCAAACACAGAAAAATATGAGCGGTAATCGTTCAAATCAGGAAAAGTTCCCGATGTTGCGGAACAGCTCTTAAGACAAAAATAAACAGGAATAAGTGCAACCGCTACAATGCCTGCCGCCGCAACACTTGAAAAAGCAAAGGTAAATCCGCTTTTAAGGAACAGATTGCCGAAAAGCTTATCCTTAAGCTTATATTTCTTTGTCCCTTCAGAAGTTTTAATAAACGGTGTATCTGCAGCAAGTGCCGAATAATCAAATCTTGATGTGAAATAAACCAAAAAGTAAAGAACTGAGAAAATGCAGGTCATAAAGCCCATATAGTAATTTGTAACCAATGTAAGGGCAAGAAAAGCAATATAAAGGGCAGGTTTTCTGCGGTTGATTATATTCTCAATTCCGAGAACGACAAACGGAAAATAAACCATTGTGTCAATCCACATAACATTCCAATAATAAGCAACAAAATATCCGCACATAGCATAAAGTATGCCGAACGCAGCGGTTGTAAAATCGTGCTTGTCCTGGCTCTTTTTAAGGTAATAGGTAAAAGCCGCAGCCGCAAGCGCAGCTTTTGCTATTATCATACCTGCAATTGCTTCGGGCATATTATCGTGGCCGAGCAAAAGCATAATAATTGCAGCAGGGCTTGAAAGGTAGTTAAAGAAGTTACCGATAAAAGGTGAACCCAAGCCCGTATTCCACGAATATAAAAAGCTTTTAAGATTGGTTACTCTATCATAGAGCTCGGCAAAAAGAGGACCGTATTGATGATAAAGGTCCATTCTGAGAATTGTTGTTTCGCCAAACGGAAACAAATCATAACAATAATAAACGAGCAACATAATGCCGACTGTGCAAATACAGGCAAGCCAGCAATATGAATTATCTGTAAAAAATCTGCTTAAAAGTTTTTTCTTTTGAAGCGGACTGTTTTTTGTTTCTGCCATACTTCGTCCTCCGAGTATATTATTTATAATAATATAACATAATAAACCCTATATTTCAAGTGAACAAACTGTAAAAGAAAAAAGGCACTTCCAAGCGGAAGTGCCTTAGAATTATTTTGCAACGGGAACATTGATTTCAAGATCCGTAAGCGGGAACGAACAGCAAGGATGGAAGCATCCGAACTGATAGTCGGCAAGGCGGCGATACTCAAGATGTTTGGGAACATAAACCTCGCCTGAAATCAGATGTGAATGGCAGAAACCGCATTCGCCGCTGCGGCAACGTGCAGGAACAGGAATACCGCTCTTTTCAAGAATCTGCATTACCGAATCCGATGTTGAGCCAAAAACAATATAGGTTTCATCCTGAACTGTAACTTTCACCTTTACTCTTTCAGGAACATTTGCAGGGTAATCGGGCTGTGTTTCGGGATTATGGAATTCGCCGAACATTTCGTGCCTGATATACTTTTTGGGCAAATTAAGCTTTTCAAGTTCTTTATCAACAAAAGCATACATCTGCTGAGGTCCGCAAAGAAAAACGGAATAAGCTTCGTTTTCAGGTGCATATTTCTGAATAAGTTCAGCTGTTATAAAACCCTTTTCAAAGCCTTTAATTTTTTTCTTTTCATCGCTGAGAACGTGAACAACCTTAACCTTATCGCATTTTTCGGCTATAGCATCAAGCTCATCACGGAAAAGGATATTCTGAGCATTGCGGCTGCCGTAAAGCAAGGTCATTTCAAAATCTTCGTCGCCATCAGCAATAGCATTAGCCATTGAAAGAAAAGGAGTTATGCCACTGCCGCCTGCAATACAGATAACTTTTGAGGCATCACGCAAAGGCTGATATTCAAAGTTGCCCGAAGGAGCGGAAACTTCAACTTCCGAGCCAACCGACCAATTATCAAAAATATACTGTGAGACAAGGCCGCCCTCAACAAGCTTGATTGTTAAAACATACTTGCCCTCAAGCGACTGCTTGGGTGAAGACGAAATAGAATATGCTCTTGTAACAGGCATACCGTTGATTGTTACAAAAACTGTCAGATATTTGCCTGCTCCGAAATAAGCCAGAGTTTTTGTTCCTTTTCCGGCATTGGGAACAAGGGTAAAGCTCTTACAATCAGGAGCAATATCGGCAACCGATTCAACCTTAAGATACTGGCGCTTTGGGTGAAGCGCGCGGGCTATTGCCATTGCCTGATCAGGGATTTCCGCAAGCTTTGAGCTGCCTTCTTCAAACCTTGCCTGTCTGTCAGTAAGTAAGGATACAAATTTATTTACTTTTAAATCTTTGAGCTTGCTTGCCATCTTATTTGCCCTCCTTTTTTAACGCCTTAACAACAATTCCGCCGGCCTTTTCGCCTGTGTAATAAGCGCAACCGTAGCCGTCGCCTCTTTCTTGGCTTGCACCGCAGAAAAGGAAATTATCAAACGGCTGGTCTTTCATATACTGAACTGTTCTGGGAATCATACTGTCCCACTTTTCAAGCATATAGCCGTAAGGAGTGCCCCAAGGAGTATTAAGATAGCGGGCAAATGTGGGCGGCAAGGCGATTTCAATTTCTTCAATATAAGGTGTGATGGAAATGTTAAGAGCCTTTTCGCAGGTTTCAATCATATCCTTTGCAACCTTGGTTTTGAATTTCTTGTAATCTTCCGGCTTAACGTCACGCATAACATCGCCGAATGTCATTGAAGTCAGGAACAACTGACAAGTGCCTTCGGGTGTGCAATCGGGAATAATTTCATTAAGGCAGTTAATAATGCAGTATCCGCTGCCGTAATCCGAGCAAAGCTCAAACTGCTTATCGGAATCCGCATCAGGAGCGATGAAAATTGAATAGTCGGTAATGCCAAGCTCTTCTTTGGTAACATTCATTCCGAGATAAACCGTTGTAAGTGACACGGCAATTTTTCTTGTATTAAGCATTTTAAGCTGTTTTTCGGGAATTTCACTAATATCAAACAAATCGTTCCAAACAGCGTTGGGGGAAGAATTGCATATAAAGTATTTGCCGTAAACTTCTTTTTCGCCGTTTATAACAACACCGGCAGGTTTGCCGTTTTTCATAATAACCTTTGTTACTTCTGAGTTATACCAAATATCGCCACCGTTATCACGGATAACCTTATCAATGGCAAGGCTCATTTCGTGACTGCGGTTATGAGGAATGCCTGTACCGTTCTTGACATAGCCATGAAGAACGCACATATAATATAAAAAGTCAAATTTTGACGCAGGTGAACCCATATAGCACCAATAAGTGTTAAAAATGTCCTGAGCTTTTTTGGGCATACCGAGAACATCAAGCACTTCTTTGAGTGTATGAGAAGTCATACGCATAATATCGGGCAAATCCTTAATGCTTCCGGGAAGCTTCTTGGGGTCATCAAGGCATTCAAAAGCTTTGAACATACGGGTTGAAAGTTCAAAAGCCTCCATACAGCTGTCATATGACCCGGGAACAATTTCATCAAGCTTACGGGCAAAGTTGCGGAAGCCGACAGGCATACGGGCATCAACGGTTACCTCAACCCCGTTTTCATTAACAAAAGTATCTTTATCGCCCTCTTTTGCAGGAACGATGAGACGGAAAGTAGAATCGTGCCTGTGCCAGCGAACTTTAGCGTCAAAGCGATTGAACATATCCTCAATTGAGCCTATTTCTTCAGGGGTGCCGATACCTGCAAGTTCATGGAGTGAGGGTTCAAACTCAAACCTGCCTCTTACAAATGAAGAAGCAGAGCCGCCGGGGATATTGTGTCTTTCAAGCAAAAGAGTTGAAAGACCGGCTTTGGCACAAGTCGCAGCTGCTGCAAGGCCGCCGTTACCTGCACCGATTACAATTACATCATATTTTTTCATTTTTCAGCCTCCGTATCATTAGCGTTTTGTGATAACTGCTGTTTTTTCTTTTGACGTTTGCTCATAAACACCGATGCGGCAATCGCAAAAAGCAGTGCCGGCAGAGCATATAGGAATGAAAGCGGATTTGACAAGTCGCCTTTCGTGCCAACCAAGCTCCACAAAACATTGAGAACAAGCATTCCGAGGTTGGCGGCAACAAAATATTTGCCGAAAGGTATGTTAAGCGCACCGAAAATAAGGCTGCTTAAATCCGAGGGCATAAATCCTCCCGCTTTGAAAATAAAAACAAGCGAAAAAGAGTTGGCTTCGGTAAAACTGTCAAGCTTTTGAATGGCTTTGAATCTTCCTTTAAGAGAGTTTACCATTTCTGCGCCTGTAAATCTGCCGAGGAAATAAGGCAAAATCAGACTGCAAGCGGTTGCAATAAAGTTAACCGAAACGGCAAGCCAGAAGTTTTTAAAAACTATGCCGGAAAGCACAAACAAAACTGCAGGCGGAAAAACCAAAGCGAAGGATTTAACAACGCTGAAGCCTATAATTATCAAAGCAACTGTTAGCGTTCCGCCAGTCAGATACTGCGTAAGAGCATCAACATTTTTAACCGAAATGTTATTCTTTGAAAGAAAAGCCACGCACGCAACCAGCATCACAAGCATAAACGCAAACGAAAGCACCTGCAAAATCTTAACGAGCTTGCCGTATTTGCCGGATGTTGAAGAGCCAGCGGACACAAAACCACCTCTTTATATATTATATTTTAATTATATAAACAGTAATACGCAAAGTCAATAGCAACAAAGCAAAAAAACAGCGAGCCTCTGTTGAGACTCGCCGATTCCGGAAGTACGTCTTATTTTAGACCGCAGTTCTACAAATTGGAATTTGTTTATTTTCTCTGTTCTGTTGTGCTAGGCTCAAAAATCCAGAAAGCATTATCAACCAGCACTTCAACTGTGTTGTTATCTCCAAAAACATATAAATAGCCTGTTCCAAAATTAGATTGGTCATTTTCAACAGGAAGCTCAGTGCCATTAACCTCAGAAGAGATTTCGCCATCAAATGTCATAATATCAGTTTTCAATCTGTCGCTTTCGTCACCTGTATTTTCATATAAAACACCATCAATCATTACCATAAATGGCAGGTCATATTTTATATCATTGTTATTACACCCAACCAATGCCAACACGAATGTCAGCGATAAAATAAATGCTGTCAATTTTTTCATACAATCATACCCCTTCGTCAAATCCTTGTTTCCCGAACTGATTATATCACACATAATCTGAAATTACAATCGGGTGCTGTGTCCCGCCCGAACTTCTTCACTATTACTTCTTACTTATTACTTCCTAAAAATCGACCCGAAGATTAGTGAAGAGTGAAGAGGTAAAAAGTAAAATCGACGAACTTCTTGTCGAAATTCGTCGATTTCTGGCAGTAGGTCTCATTTTAGAACCATCAAAACTTTTGATTATATTATCGGTATTTCTGTTATTCTTAATTTAGAACAACCATAAGGATAAAAAGTAATTTCTTCTTCGTCAGAAACAGCATCTAATGATTCGGGTACTCTTGCGCAAACATTTTCATAACCGTCTTCAAGACCCCAATTAATTTTTCTGGCTTTAGCTTTAATCACCACCGGCGGTTCATCACTCGAAAACGGAATATTAGCAATATTGTTTCTGAAAACAGTAAAAATATTACCGGTTAATGCATAATTCCAATCAGAAAGCGGTAACAACTCGTAATCACAGTACGGATACTTTCTTTCAACACCGTCTCTTGTAAATTCATACATTTTCTTTTCAAAGTTGATGGGTATCGAAAAAACCAAAGAGCCACATTTGATTGTATTAAGGCCACTTGGTCTTTCTTCTAAGTAAGGTACTGTATCAAAAGTGATAATTATCTCTTTATTTTCATTAGCTTTAATTGCAAAATTCAAGTTTTTATCTGTAACAGACTTATTATTTACTTTAACATTTTCAGCAAAAGAAGGTATACGGATTTTAAATATAAAATCACTTTTTGAATTTATTGTGTATTTAAATGAATTTACAAACGGATAAACAGTTTCCAGAACAATATGCTTATCCTCGGTTTTTAATTCTGACGGCAACGGTATTGCGCTTATTACTTCGTTATTGTCAAACATAAATGCCGAAAGGGCAAGTTTTGGGAAACCTTGGTTAAAGTTTGCCGTACAGCAACCAAAGTTCGGCTCAAGTCCAAACAAATGAGCTTCGCTGCTGTTCGTTCTGAAAAGAGATTTACCGGGAAATTTTTCACAAGCAATCTGGTTACTCATTTGTACATATTGATGAGTCCACATGTCATCGCTTACAGTTGCAGGCAATGCATTGAAAGCTACAACCTCTAACCGTTCAGCCCACTTATTATCGCCTGTAAAAGCAAACAAAAGCTCGTAAGAGTACATTTCCTCAACAACAGAGCAAAGTTCGGTTCCTTGAATTGCGCTAAGACCCGAAAGGCACTCGTCACCGGTAAATGTTTCAACCGGTGTTCCGTTATATTCCTTTAATATTTTATACAGATATTCCGCATTATCAGTGTAATCAGCATCGAAAAGCTCACAATATAGAGCTTCATATTTCAACATCATCATAAGATTTACAATATGTGTTTCAAATCTCCAACGATTTAACGGTTTTTTCCATAATTCTATAAAATCATTATAATCCGCACCTTGATTTTTTAAAATTTTCGCAAGCTCCAGAAGCCATGATTCATTGCATCTTTTATAAATAAAATTAATTGCGATTAAGCCTTCATACCAACGGAATTTTCCCCAATTAAAAAGTCTGATTTCTCCTTTCATCAATAAATCATAATAGTTTTTCAGAACATTATAAATAACATCGGGTATTCTGTCATCTTTAGAACATTCATAATAAACTGTAAGAACCTTTGAAATCAAAAGAACTGCCCATGTATCATATTCTTCCCTTTCGGAATCTTCACACGGGCAAATCCAACCGTCTGATTTTTGAAAAGATACTATTGAGTCAATATATTTTTTGGCCCTTTCAATCATATCTTTGTTTTCTAAAAGGTATGCCAGAGGAATAAAACCATCCAACCAATACGGCACTCTTTCCCATCCCTCTTTGGAACCGCCAATCCAAGCACTTTCCTTTATATCAGGCCAGATTTTATCAAGGTTACCGCTTAACCCTGCAGCCTGTATTTCTAATTGTTTTTTTAACCAACCCTTTGGTTTGATTTCGTTTGTTGTAAACAAATTCCATTTTCTCATATCAACACCGCCGAAAATTATTTACCTTTATAATATCACACAAAAAACATGACGTAAATAAAGAATATCATATTTTATATTGACAATATCACACACTATTAATATAATTCAGGTTGGTGATTAAAATGTCAGGAATTGATTTGGATAAGCCTATAAACTACAAACATTCATCATTACGCTTTTTTAAAGAAGGAGAACGGCATGTTTCGCGCATTTGTAACGACGATGTCCTGCTGTTAGTTTTTGATGGTATTCTGAATTTTCAGGAAGATGGTAAATCATATAGTATTAAAGCCGGTGAATATCATATTCAAAAACATAATTCCAAACAAACGGGTGAGAAACCAAGCGAAAAACCGAGTTATTTTTACGCTCATTTTATGGCAGAGTGGGATAATTCAAATTACACTCTTTTATCTGATGGTAAATTCGATTATTCTAAATGCAAATCATTAATTGATGAACTTGATTTTTTATCACATTCTTCTGCACCTTATATAATACAAACTGCAAAGTTTTATGAATTATTATCAATACTTTTCAAACCCATGGCTGTAAACACACTTGCACAAGAAATTGCCGATTACATTACTAAAAAAAGCACAGAAAATTTTTCAATTCAAGATTTATGTGATGAGTTTCATTTTAGTAAAAATCACATAATCAACAAATTTAAAAAAGAATTCGGTGTTACTCCAATAACATATTTAAATAAGGTTAAGATTAAAAAGGCCGAGTATTTAATGGAGGTTACATCTGATTCTCTTGATAAAATCGCATTAGAATGCGGTTATAATAATTATTCTAATTTTTATAACCAATTCTGCAAACATAATAGCATTTCACCTGAACATTGGCGAGAAACTAAACGTCATATTTAATACAGACATCAGATATGCTGCGTTGCTTAACCATTACTTTAAATAACGGTTATTAAGAGCTGATTGATATGTTAATCAGAGATTTTTGGGCAATAAAAAAGCTGAAAGCCCTTGAGAATCAAGGGCTTTCAGTTAGAGGTTCTAAAGTGAGACCTCATCATGTGTTTACAACTTGTTTTTGTCAAAAATTGAAATCACTCAAAACAGCCCGATAAATTGGAATTTATCTCTTCAATATTTTTTTGCACCAAGTACGTTTGTTGCAGTTGGGGCACTTTAAGTATCGAGTTGTTCCCCTGTGCATTGCCCACAGTGCTTCCGAATAAGTAGGCACAATTTCGTGACCGCAATTTTTGCAGTTGTAAGCACCTACGCTGACTTCAAGCTTTAACGCATAGAAGCAAGGTATTAAAAACACAACACAAATGCCGAAAATTGTAACGAGCTGCCATACTCCCTCGGGTATTAAAAATGCCGCAATAAAGAGACCTGCAAATAGAGCTGTCATACTTACAATCAAAATGGCCCACATAGAAGACCATATTGTTTTGTTTTTCTTCTCTAATTCTTTTGCCATATCAAGCATAAGCTGTTCATTTTTCTGATTGTTATTTTCCATACTGATTTTCTCCCCACTTAATAATTCATTTACACTGATGCAAAGAATATCACAAAGTTCAAGCATAATAGAAGTGTCGGGCATTGCTACGCCTCGCTCCCATTTTGAGATTGCTTTATCAGTGATACCCAATTTTTCTGCCAACTGCTTTTGTGTTAAGTTCGCCTTTTTTCTACACTCGGCAATAAATCTTCCAATATTTATTTGATTCATAGGCTACCTCCTTTCGCATACAGTGTAACGGCTATTTCGCATTAAATACACCCACCATTGGTTTAGTGAGGAGAAGTAAACCTATGGTAGAGTGAAAATTGACCGTCAAATTATAATTTATCGAATTAATTACATTATACCATAAATTATTCAGAATTACAATGTTCCGCAAAAGCACGAGTTTTGGGCCATTTTTAGACCATTTTAAAATCCGTAAAAAAGCAGTATTGCAAGGCATTTCAAACCATGCAAAAACCC
>JAZNRJ010000040.1:0-80711 GCA_045590675.1 Acutalibacteraceae bacterium | reverse complement strand
ATCGACGGGGAGGTTTGGCACCTCGATGTCGGCTCATCACATCCTGGGGCTGAATTCGGTCCCAAGGGTTCGGCTGTTCGCCGATTAAAGTGGTACGCGAGCTGGGTTCAGAACGTCGTGAGACAGTTCGGTCCCTATCTGTCGTGGGCGCAGGATATTTGAGGAGAGCTGTCCTTAGTACGAGAGGACCGGGATGGACGCACCGCTGGTGCACCAGTTGTTACGCCAGTAGCATAGCTGGGCAGCTAAGTGCGGAACGGATAAACGCTGAAAGCATCTAAGCGTGAAGCCGCCTCCAAGATAAGATATCCCATGGCGTAAGCCAGTAAGACCCCTCATGGACTATGAGGTTGATAGGTTGCATGTGTAAGCGTGGTGACACGTTCAGCTTGGCAATACTAATAGGTCGAGGGCTTGACCATATGAATCTCTGTTTCATTACTTATTCGTTTCATTCCTTTGTTCAGTTTTCAGGGTGTATTGAATATGCTTTTAACCGTCTCTTTTGAGACGGTTTTTTTATATATAAGTAGACCCCGGCAGCGTATAAAACTACGCTACCGGGGTAATTTTATTTATCGTTTGTTTTGTCTCCGCTGTTCCATATAGGAATTGCATCACCTAAATATGTTGGCTCCGGCTTAAATATACAAAAAATGAAGTCTTTGTTTCTTGCTAAAATTTCTCTTATATCTCTATACAATTGACCTGCATATTCTCTTGGTTTATGATATGTTCCGTTTGCTTCAATTCCCATTGCTGTTGCATTATAAATTGCTCTGGGAAGATGATAGTCCTGCGTAACTATCAGCATTTTTTTTACTTTAAATATTTCTTTTGCTCGATACATACTTTCGTATGTTGAGAATCCTGCGTGGTCCATAAATATGTCTTCGGAAGGTACACCGTGGTTAATGGCATAGTTTTTCATAACATTAACCTCGTCATATTCTTCTCTGCCGTGGTCGCCGCTCATAATGATTTTATCAGCTGCTCCTTTTTGATAAAGCTCAATTGCAAGTGAAAGCCTGTCTTCAAGCATATGACTCGGATAGTTTCCGTTTACTTTGCATCCGAGAACCAGTATGCAGTCATATCCGTTTCCAACTTGCTCTGGTTCCAGTATTCTTGATTCAGTTGATTTTTTTACATATGCGTTTATTGATAAAACCGCTGTTGTTGCAATAATGATCAATATTAATAATCCCATGAATATTTTTATGAGTTTTTTCAATACATCATCTCCTTTATTTAATTATAGCTTTAAATAATAATATTGTCTATCATTATGCAATAAATTTAACTGTATTGTAACTATTCTTAATATAAATTTAAAACTGCCCTGAAGCATTTGTAATGCATCAAGGCAGCTTTGTTTATTTTATAATTTCATATCCGGGGCAGTAGGCTTTGAAAAGGTTTATATGGTTTTCTGTGTCATAGTGGCTTGCTGTGAATTCTTCGTTATTATTAATGCTTTTAAGACGCGCCATAACAATTTCTTCAAGTGTATGATAGTTAATTTCTTTGGTGTTTACTATCAGATCAAATGCACAACAAACAGCACAAGTGAGAAGATTAGCGGCAAGTGGATAATTATAA
This sequence comes from Acutalibacteraceae bacterium, assembly GCA_045590675.1. GTDB lineage: Bacteria > Bacillota > Clostridia > Oscillospirales > Acutalibacteraceae > CAG-177. Next base: position 79,109 of record JAZNRJ010000040.1, on the reverse strand, counting down.
ATTGAAAACTTACCTTTTGCAGTGTTATCCGATGCTATTGCTTTTTTTACATCTTCAATATATGTTTTGGTATCAAGTATATTACCAGGTAATGTTATATTATAAAATGAACCTAAACCGTTATAAGCAGTGGGGAATGAAGGTGAAATATAAATAAAACTGCGGTTATTTGCTATTTCAATTAGTTTATCCTGAACAGCACTGTCAGTTGAAAAGAGAGCAACATTTTTGTTGCCGATAGTTCCGTTTTTGATATGACGGGCAACAGCTTCTTCGAGGTACTGTTTTGCTTTGTTCATATCGTACTCGCTGCCGCTTGAATCAAGAGATGAATCATAAATAAATTTAATACCTTGTTCTTCACAAGCTGTTTCAACGTGTGCCATAACATTGCCGTAAAGAGGATTATCAACTATATGGCGGTTAAAGGAGAAGAAAAGAAAACTTTCAGCACCGTGAGTCTTTGCTTGAGCTACTATGTCTTTTGCAGCTGCATACCAGTCTGCTGCAATAACGAGGTTTGCTTTTTGGCCTAAATCAAAGATTGATTCTTCGGGCTCCACGCAAATAAATTTAAGCTCGGGGTTTATGTTTTTTGCAGCTTCCTTTGCTTGTGAAATTGCATAGCTGGTATAACGTGGTGCTCTCGAATATACAATTGCACCGTAAGATGAGTCGGCTGCAATTTCTCTTGAAAAAGTTATTATTTCTGAATCGCCAGGTGTAAGAATACGGGTGTCGGCGTATTCTTTAACAATAATTTTATCAGGATATTGTTCAGACAAAGCTTTTGCCGTTCTGTAATCTTCGGGATATTGCGTTTCGGGTGCAACAAGAATTGCCACTTTTTTATCAGTTTCAGGCAATTTGATATCGATTGTTGATGATAAAGCATCTGTTTTAGTTTCAGGGTTGGTGCCGGGGTTTTTACTGCATGCGGCAAAGGCGAAAATCAATGATGTGACAAGCAACAAAGATATGATTCGTTTAATCATTTTTAAACACCTCGTTAAATGTTATAAAATATCTTTTAATTTAGCTGGAGTTATAACTTCAATTATATCTTTATTCGTATACAGCCAGCCAATTAATTCTTTATTAATAGGATAATTAACTTTGGCAAGTGTAAAAGCATCGTTAGTGTTCTTTTTATACTGAACGGGAGCTGAGAAAAAACTGTCAACAGTTTCAGAATATTCTTTTTTAAATTTTAGAACAAGCCATTCAGAAGTGTTTTCATCTGAAATAAGAGGCTCGGAATTAAAAAAGTTTGTTGCATTGAGATGCTCCGAGCATTCATTGTTTTGGCGTTGGCTGAGAATTGAAACTGAAGATATTCTGTGGATATTGATAAATTCGGGTTTATCAGGAGTTTTAGGAAGCGAAAAAATCAATGCGTGAGAGTTTGATGAAATAACAAGTTTTATTGGATTTATAATTACTTCGTTTGTAATGTAAGGCTCAGAATAACCGTCTCCCGGGTTAATAACTGTATAAGTTAATTTTACCCTTCTTTTTGTTTTGATTGCTTCTCGGATTGGCAAAATCAGATCAAACGGGATTCTGCTTTTCTGAGTTTTGCAGGTAAAAGATTCGGAAGTGCCGTAAATTGTGTTAAGGGTTGCAATGCAGGAATTGCGGTCAAGATATCTTTTGATTTCTTCAACATCATTTTTTGAAATCATCGGAGATGAAAATGCTGCGGCAATAATTTTTCTGATTGCCATAGCGTCATTGGTTTTAATGATGTAATAGCCCTTTTCGCGCGATACTTTAACGATGTCATAAGGTGACTGTTCAATAACTTTTATATCTGAAAGAACAGTTCTCTTTGTTATCTCATAACCGTATTCGCTGAGTTTTTCGCATAATTGCTCGGCAGTTAGAGTGTTATGTTCATCGGTATACATTGTAAGAATTTCGAGAAGCGCCAGGATTCTTCCTCTTGCATTGAGTGCATCCGTCATTATCATCACTCCTTGAATAACCGCTGATTAATAAGTGAGCTTTTTGTTGATTTCTTTTATCATTTCAGCATCAAGTTTAAGAACTTTTCTGTCATAGCTGTAAATGCCGTTAACTTCAAATTCAACATCGCTTACCTGAGTGTAAACCGTTGCACAAAGACCTCTTTTTATCAAAGGAATAATCTGAGTTTCGTGAAGCTTTTTATAAGCTTTTGTGAGGCCTTGTGTGTCCTTGAACATAATATAACCGAAAGAGCGTTTTTCGTTCCAAACGTGGTTTTTGATGTTCCAGCTATATCCGCCGTATTCACTCAAAACATAAGGTCTGCCGATTCTTGTGAAGCTGAAAGGAGGAGTAACAGGTACAATATATCTGTGCATACTCTTGAAATCCGGACCTTTTTGATCGTGCCAGCCGCTTGCGTGGTCAACAAACCTTGAGGGATCGTATGCTTTAACCTTTTCGCCGATTTCTTTTGCATCGAACTGACCCCATCCTTCGTTAAAGGGAACCCAGCAGCAGAGTGAAACGCTGTTGTAAAGATTATCAATCATTTCAAAAAGTTCACGTTTAAATTCTTCGCGCCATTCAGGTTTTTCTCTCTTGAACGCCTTATACATATTATCTTTAACGTGAATGCTTAAATTCGGGAGAGCACCGGCAAGAATGTTGCCTATATACTGACCGCCGCTTACCATATCCTGCCAAACAAGCATACCTATACGGTCACAGTGATAATACCAGCGTCTGGGTTCAACCTTGATATGCTTTCTGAGCATATTGTAGCCAAGGTCTTTCATTTTCTGAATGTCAAATATCATCGCCTCGTCGGTAGGAGGGGTGAGCTGGGTTTCGGGCCAATAGCCCTGGTCAAGCAGACCTTTCTGGAAATAGGGCTTGTTGTTAAGAGCAAGTCTCGGTATACCCTTGCCGTCTTTCATTATTGAGAATTTACGCATTCCAAAGTAGCTTGAAACCTCGTCTTTTTCGCCATCAAGTTCATATGTGAGCTTAAGTGTATAAAGAAAAGGTGATTCAGGGCTCCAAAGTTTAGCGTTTTTGATTTCAATTTCGCAATTGTTTGAAATTTCACCGCTGAAAACAGCATTATCACCGTCATAGATTTCTGCAGCAAGCTTGCCGCCGTTTGCTGTAACATCTGTTTTGATGCTTATAACGCTTTTATCAATATCAGGAAGCAAGCGGATATTATCAATTCTGTTCTTGTTAACAGGTTCAAGCCATACTGTTTGCCATATGCCTGAAGTTGCGGTGTACCAGAATCCGTGGGTTTCATTAACCTGCTTGCCTCTTTGCTGATGGCCGGCATCAGTCGGGTCATAAACTTTAACAACGAGTTCGTTGTCTTCATTGTTTACAACGTCGGTTATATCAAAAGTAAAAGGATTGTAGCCGCCTGTATGTTCGCCGATAAGTTTGCCGTTCACCCAAATTGAGCACTGCCAGTCAACAGCTTCAAAATGCAACAGAACTTTTTTGCCTTCAAAAGATTTATATAAATCAAATTTTTTGCGGTACCAAAGTCTTTCGCAGGGTTTAAGCGGTTTTTGAACTCCCGAAAGCTCAGATTCAACTGAATAGGGAACAAGGATTTTTCCGTCATAAGCAGCGGGAAAATCGCAGGAATCATTGGTTATTGCATAATCATATTCCCCGTTGAGGCAGAGCCAATCCTTTCTTTCAAGCTGAGGTCTGGGATATTCAGAAAGGGGGCAGGTTTTGTTGATTTTATCAAACCAAGGTGTTCTTATAGTGCTCATATTAATATCTCCTTATATTCCGGTATAAAAATCGTTTAATTTCCAATTACCGTTATCTGAAACAACGGTAATATCAATTTGCTTTTCGTTGCCTGATTTGTCTTTGACTGTAGCCGTTAATATGCATTTAACGCTTGTAGCTTGTTTTACATCCAAAGCGAAATTGTCCCAATCATAGTTATATTCGTTGCCTTTTGTTTTTGTTGAATCAATGCAGAATACACCGTCAATTCCGTTGTAAATGCCCGGGTTTGTCAAAAGCTTTTGAGCAACTTTGTCAGTATAAACAGCGTAAACGGAATCTTTAAGTTCTTCATAATTTTTAAATTTCTCAGATTCAACCTTGAAATATCTTACTGAATCCTTTTCAAAATATGCTTTTTCATTAAAACTCAGCCTTGAAGCGTAAAAAACGTCTGTAACAAAATATGCATTAGCTTTTATCAGTGTTCTGAATATTTCAAGCTGAGCATCACCGATATAGTTTTCAAATCCGGGAATTTGTTCCTCGGTAATTTCAGTTATGTCTGTTGGGGTTTCTGAAGAGGATGCACCGTTTGAGCAGCCTGATAGAATAAAAAGCAGGCATAAAATAAAAGCAACCGTTCTTTTCATTGATATTCTCCTTTATTATATATATCTAATTATATACAAAGGATAGATAATAGTCAATCTTTTTTAAAAAGGCTGTATGAATACAAAAATTATAATTATGCCTTGACAAAATCGTTCTAATGCGTTAGAATAGAGCTGTACTAACAGATTAGAACGGAGTTGGTTTTGTGGCAGTGCCTAAAATATTTGAAAGTGAATACAGATTTTGCCTTGTTCTTTGGGAAAACGAACCCATTGCAAGTGGAGAACTTGCAAAACTTTGCAAAGAAAGACTTGGCTGGTCAAAAACAACAACGTATACAGTTATAAAAAGACTTTCGGAACGAGGTGTTCTGAAAAATGAAAATACGGTTGTTACTTCTCTTGTCTCAAAAGATGAAGCGCAGAAAGCTGAGATAGACGAACTTGTTGAAAAAAAGTTTGAAGGCTCTTTGCCTGCTTTTATTGCTGCATTTACTAAACATCAAAAGCTTTCTGAAAAAGAGATTGAAGAAATACGCCGCATAATTGAAAAATAGGAGGGATTTTAATGACTGATATTTTTCTTAAAATTCTGAATATGAGTATAACTGCAAGCTGGCTTGTTTTGGCTGTTATGGCTGTTCGCTTTATCTTTAAAAAAGTTCCTAAATGGGTTATGTGTGCTTTGTGGTCTCTTGTGGGTATCCGTTTAATTTGTCCGTTTTCGATTGAAAGTGTGTTCAGTCTTATTCCAAGTGCCGAAACGGTTCCGCCTACAATTGCTCACGATAATGTTCCGCAGATAACTACTGGTATTTATTCGGTTAACAGTATGGTTAATCCGATAATTGAACAAAGCTTTGCTCCCGACCCTTCAGCAAGTGTGAATCCTCTTCAGGTTGTAACGGCGGTTGCAGCTGTTGTATGGGTTTGTGGAATAGCTTTAATGCTTGGTTATGCATTGATAAGCTTTTTGCTTCTTAAAAACAAAATGAAAACCGCAGTTCTTTTTAAAAAAAATGTTTATCAAAGTGAGTTTGTTCGTTCCCCCTTTGTGTTGGGGATTATTCACCCCAGAATTTATGTTCCGTTTGGGCTTAGTGAAACTGATTTAGCTCACGTTGTTGCTCATGAAAATGCTCATATTAAACGCAAGGACCACTTCATCAAGCCTTTCGGTTTTCTTCTTCTTTCGTTTTATTGGTTTAATCCTGTTATATGGGTTGCATATATACTGCTTTGCCGTGATATTGAAATTGCATGTGATGAAAAAGTTATAAAAGAATTCGGTGAAGAAAAGCGAAAAGAATATTCATATGCTCTGCTTAATTGCAGCGTTAACCGTAAAAGAATAGCTGTTTGTCCTTTGGCTTTCGGCGAAGTTGATGTGAAAAACCGAATCAAAAGTGTTATGGATTATAAAAAACCTGCTTTTTGGATTATCATATCAGCTTTGATAGTAAGCTTGATTGTTGCAGTTTGTTTTATGACAAATCCGAGGGGGGATTTGCTTGTAAATGTTGAGGGGTTGAATTTTCCCGCTGTATGGGGTGCAAGTTTATCAAACTCAGCCGGTGTTTTCGAAACTTCGCAAAAAGAAGAAGTTGATCCGATTGTTGATTTTTTGAAAAATATAAGAGTAAGCAAAAATCCGGTTGATGACAGTAGAAATGTTGACCGTGATTCATCTTACAGCATAAGTTTTACGGTTGCAGGTGCAGATGTAAATAATTTAAGATTTATTACCTATAATTTCAACTCTGATTGTACCGAGGTTTGGGTAAATAATTTTGTTAAACCCACTTTGAGTTATAAGGTTTTACATCCGAAAGATGTGCGCAATTTTTTTGATTCTTATTCAATATACTGCAACACTTATGTTGCTGACGAGGTTGTTTTTGCCGACGGTTCTTTTTCAATGCTCGGCGGAGTCACGGGCAATTATTATTATGATTTTGACTCAGGCATGACATTAAAAGAAAAAACTCAGGGTGTGCTTGGTTGGAGCGTTATCGGGCAGATGGGCGAGTATACTCTTGATAAGCAAAATTTTGACAATACTTTCAGTACCTCTTTGGATTATAAGAACTTTTCACCTGAAAAATTAAGAACCGAAAATGAAAAAGCTTGGCGTCTTTTTATCAGCAAAGACGGTAAAACTGATGTGCTTTATATGTTGTTAAAACAAAAAAACGGCGACCTATATATGCTTAAAGGTAAAAATGAACACAGCGTAAGATGGGTATATAAGATTGAAAAGACAACCGATACAGCACCTAAAACCATTGAAGCCGCTGTTTCTGAGGCAATTCTTGCAAATAATCACGGAGTGTTCTATGATACCTGGAGAAGCTTTGAATCGCATTGGATTCTTGATAAAATAACAGAAAATAACGGCGGCGAAGAACATATAAAAGTTTACGCACTTACTTTGCACGAAACATATTATATAAACGACTTGGGTATGCTTGTTCTTAATTCCTCAAAAGCTGTGCCGGTTATGATGTCTTTCAATAAAAATTCTGACGGCTCATATCTTTTAGTTGAATATTCAGAACACGACCCCAAAAAAGATAAGCTCAAATATGATGAAATCAGCTCTTTATTCCCGAATGCAGTTAACGGCGATAATGAAAGAGAAATGGAGTTTATGACCGATAATTGCTATGAGCAAGCATCCGTCTTTTTTGGAATTGGCGATTATACGGTAAGGTATGGGGTTAAAGAGCTTATGCCTTATATAGGTTTATCTTCGCAAACGGCAGATAATATTTTTCTTACGTCTTTGAACAAAGATAAGCTTTATATCAGCAACGTTCAGCATTTACCGGTTTTTAAGTTTGATTCGCTTAAAGAGCTGGTTGAATTCAGGGATTCTTTTGCCGATAAATCGGTTTTTGATGCCGCTTACGACGAATGTCCTTCGTTCAATGAATACATTTCAAAATTCAATGAAGGTTATTTTGACTCCAACTCTTTACTTCTTGTTTATGTTACCGAACCGAGCGGTTCTTTCAGGCATCAGGTCGGTCAGATTGTTGTTGAAAACGGCGCTTTGTGCGTTACTGTTAATACGGTTAAGCCTGAAGTGTATACTTTTGATGAAGCTTCGTGGTTTGTACCGGTTCAGCTTTCAAAGAATGTTACAGATTCCTGCAGCGTGTTTGATGCCGTGAAAGGTGAAGATGTTGAGCAAAAGGTTGAATTCACATATACCTATAATCTTAAAGGCGAAAAGGATTCATCCGCTCTTGAAATGAACCCGGTTATTACTCTTTATAACAATGGTCAGGCAAATTTCTTCTATTCTCCTTTAAGCAGCCTTATTATTTATGGCGGATATGAAATTCAAGGTGATTATCTTGTGATAACAACTGAGATTGATTCAGGAAAGCTTGCCTATTATTTTAAATCTGATGGTGTAAAATTCATTTTTGATGCCCAAAAATCAGCTCCGATTCCCGAGTATAACAAAATAGGAACCCCCGTACCCGACGGCGCGGTGTTTGAGTAAACATTAAAAATCCGCCTTGCTCATTACAGAGCAGGGCGGTATTTTTATTGCTTATATTCAGCCAGGAAATCGGTAAGTTTTTCTGTTGCTTCTTTCAGTGTTCTCAGTTCGGGCAGAAAAACAATTCTGAAATGGTCGGGTTTATTCCAGTTGAAGCCCGTGCCGCAAGTAACAAGAATCTTTTTCTGTTTTAACAAATCGAGAGCAAATTGCTCGTCGTTTGTTATATTAAATTTCTTCGTATCAATTTTGGGGAATATATAAAACGCTGCTTTCGGCTTTGTTGCTGTGATGCCGGGAATTGAATTCAACGCTTCGTAAATATAATTGCGTTGTTCGTATATTCTGCCGCCCGGCTGCAAAAGAGAATCGCCGGACTGTATGCCTCCCAATGCTGTCTGAATTATACTTTGGGCGGGCACGTTTGAGCAAAGACGCATATTTGAAAGAAGGTTTAATCCTTCAATATAACCCTTGGCTTTTGTTTTATCGCCTGCAAGGCACATCCAGCCTGATCTGTAACCTGCAACCTTATGCGATTTCGAAAGCCCGTTGAAACAAACAGTAAGCAAATCCGGAGCAAGAGAAGCTATCGCAATGTGAGTTTCTCCGTCAAAAACAAGGCGGTCATAAATCTCATCAGCAAAGATTATCAATTCGTGTTCTCTTGCTATATTTACAATTTGCTCAAGAACCTCTTTGGAATAGAGAGCACCTGTGGGATTGTTGGGATTGATAATAACAATACCCTTTGTTTTTGAGTTGATTTTTTTCTTTATATCATCAATGTCGGGATTCCAGTCAGCTTGTTCGTCGCAAATATAATGTACTGCAGTTCCGCCTGCAAGAGTAACCGATGCGGTCCAGAGGGGATAGTCGGGCATCGGAACAAGAATTTCGTCTCCGCTGTCAAGCAAACCCTGCATTGACATTGTTATAAGCTCACTAACTCCGTTGCCTGTATAAATATCGTTTATCCCTACATTTGGTATGTTTTTTAATTGGCAGTATTGCATAATTGCTTTTCTTGCGTTAAAAAGACCTTTTGAATCGGAATAACCCTCGGTTGAACGCAGGTTATAAATCATATCAACAACAATTTCATCGGGAGCATTGAAACCGAAAGGGGCAGGGTTGCCGATGTTGAGCTTAAGAATATCTATGCCGTTGGCTTCCATAGCAATCGCCTCGTCCATAACAGGTCCTCTTATATCGTAGCAAACATTATCAAGTTTTTTTGATTTTTCAAAACATCTCATATTATCACCGAGTAAATCAAATTTCTTATTGATTATTATATCATCTTTAACCTTTACTAACAATCGTTATAAATTATAAAATTTAAGTTGATTTCAAATTATTATTGGAGTATAATAATCAAAAATGATTTTGAATTGAGGAAATTATATGAAAAAGTTTTGCTCATTATTAATGGCTGTAATTTTAGCTTTTTCTTTAACTGTTTCTTCTGCTGCGGTGGAACAGCAAGCGGCAGTTATTGATAATCAAGAAAAAGTAGTTGCACGTTTTTCTTTGTTTTCAACAATTTATCTTTTTCCGGTTGCGGGTCACGAATGGATTTATGTTGAGAATCTGAGCGACAAGCCTTTGAAAGTTGGTCTATATACAGTTCCTCCCGGAGAAGGCGTTTCGGTAGGGTGTTTTTCGTTTTCGGTTTCTGATGGCTGGGGTTTATATTATAACGTTGAAGCTTACAGAGAAAACCGAGATGATAATATTGACAACTGCTGGTCAATTACTCAATATTTGACTCAAAGCGAGTTTGATAAATTAAGCAGCGATTTAAGAGATTATCCGAATTTCTGGAGTTTTTATTTCAACTGTATGTTCTTTGCGTTTTCAATTTGGAATTCTAATTCAGATGATTTTCTGATACCTCTTGTAGTTCCTGTTTTCGGTCAGCTTCAGGTTATTCTTAACGGCGGTGAAAAAGGGGTTGCGCAGATGTATTATCCGCGACCCGATCAACAATTCAAACAGGAGGGGACCGGCAGCTCGGCAAGGCTTGTCCCCGTAAGCGAAGAAACGCTTAACCATTCATAACAGTAAAGGCACGGAGTTTTGGCTCCGTGCCTTTTCAAATTCAATCAATTATCCGAAATATCTTGCAAGAAGACCAGCGAATGCCTTGCCGTGTCTTGCTTCGTCACGAGCCATTTCGTGAACGGTATCGTGGATAGCATCAAGATTCTGTTCTTTTGCCATCTTAGCAAGCTCAAACTTACCGAGTGTTGCGCCGTTTTCTGCTTCAACTCTCATTTCAAGGTTTTTCTTTGTGCTGTCAGTAACAACTTCGCCGAGAAGTTCTGCAAATTTTGCTGCGTGTTCAGCTTCTTCGTATGCTGCTTTTTCCCAATAGAGACCGATTTCGGGGTAACCTTCACGGTGAGCAACTCTTGCCATTGCAAGGTACATACCAACTTCTGTGCATTCACCCATATAGTTTGCTCTGAGACCTTCAATGATTTCTTCGCTTACGCCCTGAGCAACGCCGAGAACGTGCTCTGCTGCCCAAGTCATTTCACCGCTCTGCTCGTTGAACTTTGAAGCGGGAACACCGCACTGGGGGCACTTTTCGGGAGCTGAATCGCCTTCGTGAACATAACCGCAAACGCTGCATACAAATTTTTTCATAATTTTTTCCTCCGTAAAATAAAAGATTTAATTATTTTTTATTATTTAATTAATTCCTGAATGGTTTTTACATTCGGAACAATATCCTTGAAACATAACAGAGTGAGTGACTATCACACCGTTAAAGTGTTTTTCTGCGTTTTTGTTTAAATTTTTATCGGTGATAAAAATATCAAAAACTCCTCCGCAGTTTAGACAAAGAACGTGGTAATGAGGGCTGATGTTGCCGTCATACCTTGCGGTTCCGCCGGAACCGATTTTTATTATTTTCATATCTGCTTCAAGTTGCGCAAGGTTTCTGTAAACTGTTGCAAGGCTTAATGCAGGTATTTCATTTTTTAATGAAAAATAAACTTCTTCGGCGGTTGGGTGGTCAGTTCGTGAACAAAGATTGCTGTAAATTGCATCGCGTTGCTTGCTGTGCTTTGTCATATTATCACCTCACTTGAAGTTAATAACGATAATCGTTATCATTATTATATATGCGGAATTTCATTTTGTCAATAGCTTTTTTAAATAATTTTTTGACAAAAAATGGCGTAAGCTAAGCTCACGCCATACATTATATTATTATTTTTCTTTCTTGATCTTGCGTTTAGCGGCCAATGCACTGAAACGAATTAATGCAATTACAATTGAAACAATATTGAATACCTCAGTCAAAACAGCAATTGCTGCGTTGGAATATATATTATATATAAGCCACATTGCGCAGGTTGGGAGAGATAAAACTCTTAATTCCTGAGTTTTGGGTATCCACATAACAAAAGATGATATAACCATTGCAACTGTTGGCAAAAGCGAAAGCGGAGATTCATAAGTAAAAAATCCGCTTACAATAAATGCGCTTGCAAATATTGCGGGGCAAATAACGGAATCTGCAAACTTATTTTTGCCTCTGAATGAATAGGAGATTGACCTTATCATTCCTATGTAATTGCACATCATGCCTTCGTATGCACCGATCATAAGATACTGTGTGCCGAAAAGCAAGCCCGAAAAAGCTTGCATAATAACAATTCTGCGGTGGGTCTTTTGCTGATATGAGAGCAAAAGAAGAACAGTTGCAACAATACTTAAAAACTGCGAAAAAAGATAAGTAAAGCCGCCTTGTTCATTTATAAAATTATTTATTGTTTCCATGCGTAACCTCTGTGTTAAATTTTTTCACATACGCTGCAGATATAACCGTCTGAAATATCGTGAAATCTGAATTTGAATCCTTCAACATTGGCTGAAATCAAATCCGAGTTAACGGTGAAAGAAATATTTTTAATTTTAGAATTAAGCCCTGAACCGATACATTTAAAATATGCTTCTTTTAAAGTCCATATTCTAAAAAAGTTTTCAGTATTTTGGTCTATATACTTTTTTTCTTCATTTGTTGCGAATCGGTCAGCTGCTCTGAAATTTATTTTCCTAATTAACTCAATATCTGCACCAACAGGTTTGTCAGAAACAGCACAAATTACTTTATCTGCACTGTGGCTTATGCTGAAGTGAACATCTGCGTTTGAGCAATAAGGTTTGCCTGAATCTGACAGAGAAAAAAGAATATCTTCTCTTTTTATATTGCAAAAATCAGATATTGCTGTTCTTGCAATCATATCCGCTATTATGCGAGGCTTTTTTGATTTTTCATTTTTGAAATTATCAATATACGCCTTGCGTTCTGCAGAAAGAGAGGAATATCCTTTTAACAGTTCTTCGTTATTAACTTCGCTAATATTTTTGATATAAAGTTTCATTAACCCAAAAATCCAACAACTTCAACCATAAAAAGAGCAACGGAAATACCAACAATAAATCCGCCGATGATTTCGGGTATAGTGTGCCCTTCAACCTTCTTAACGTCTTCAACTTCGTCACCGCAAACTTTTGCTTGCAGGCGGTTAAAGGCTTCGGTGAGGCGCTGAACAGGCAGTCTTACCATAAATGCGTCAAACATTGTTATAAAAGCAAAAACACCGCTGACAGCAAAAATGGGTGAGTTCCAGCCTTCAGTAAGAGCAATGCAACCGCTGAGTGCGATAACAGTTGCCGTGTGAGAGCTGGGCATACCGCCAAGCTTGAAAAATGTTGAAACTGTTATTTTGCCTCTTTTGATGCCTTTCTTTTTAGCCCAAAAATATTTAACTGTGTTAATTATGATTTTGATAAGCTGTGCGATAAACCATGACAGCAAGCATACAACAAAAATTTTCATTACGATTCTCCCTTGAAAAGTTTTATACCATACAATAATATAATATTGACTGAATTAAATCAAGAGAAATTTGTTGAAATTTTAATATTTTTGTGTTAAATTCTATTATAGACTTGATTATTTACTTTGGAGGACTATATTTTGTTTAAAAACAATTCTCACAAAAATATGGGTAACAGTAATATACCCGAGTATATGACCTTAAAAGAAATTATCATCAGCGGCACAGAACGCGGCGGCGATAAAAGACAGTTTATGTTTCTTGATAAGAATAAACAGGAGTGTGAACGCAGCTTTAATCAGACCTGGCGTGAAATCTGCGGTATAACAACTTTTTTTGCTTCCAAGGGCCTTACTGAGCAAAAAAAGATCTGCATCATTGCCGAGAATTCCTATGATTGGATGATAGCTTATTATTCAACTCTTGTTGGCGGTAATATTTCTGTTCCTATGGATTGCAAGTTGCCGGCAGATGACCTTTTTGATCAGATTCTTCGCTGTGACTGCGATGCACTTGTTTATTCCGATAATTTCTCTGCGATGATTGAGGATTTTAAATCACGCTCAGATTCACCGCTTAAACATTATTTTAATATTAATAATTTTGATGAATACAGAGCTGAAGGCTATAAGCTTTATGATGGCGGAATGACCGAGGCTGTTGAAGCTGAGGTTAAACCTGAGGACCTTGCTTGCATTGTTTACACTTCGGGCACAACAGGCAAAAGTAAGGGCGTAATGCTCACTCACCGTAACATTGCCGCTAACTGCTCTTCATCCTGCCGAATTCTTTCAGGTAAACACGCAATCGGATTTTTGCCCCTTAACCATACATATGCATGGGTCAGCGCTTTGTTCTCATGCTATATCATTATTGAATGGGGCTATCTTTGCGACAGCATAAAATCAATTCAGGCAGACCTTAAAAAGATTAAACCTTATAACTTCTCAGGTGTTCCTCTTGTTGTTGAAACAATTTATGACCGTATCTGGAAAACCGCAAGAAAAACAGGCAGAGAAGATGTTCTTAAAAAAGGAATTAAAATCAGCAACTTCCTTCTGAAACTCGGCATTGACAGAAGAAGGAAGCTGTTTAAAACAATCCATGATAACCTCGGCGGAAATCTTGATATGATTGTTTGCGGCGGTGCAAACCTTGATCCCAAATATGAAAAGGGAATGCAAGAAATCGGCATTGATGTTTATAACGGCTATGGCCTGACCGAATGTTCTCCTGCAATTACCTGCAACAGACCGGGTAAGTTTAAGTTTGGTTCTGTTGGCGTTCCGCTGGATTGCTGTGAGATTAAAATTCACGATCCTGACGAAGAAGGCGTTGGTGAAATTTACGTTAAAGGAATTAACGTTATGAAGGGTTATTATGATGACCCCGAAGCAACGGCGGCAGCTTTTGACGGCGAATGGTTTAAAACCGGCGACTTTGGCAGAATTGATGAAGACGGCTTCCTCTTTATGATTGGCAGAAAAAAGAATCTTATTGTTCTTTCCAACGGCAAAAATGTTTCGCCTGAAGAACTTGAAGATAAGCTTTCGGCAATTGACTATGTTCAGGAAGTTCTTGTCTATGAAGAAGACAAAAAAATTGTTGCCGAATTCTTCCTTAATGAAGAAGATTATCCTGATGCAAGAAGCCGTATTAAAGCAGATGTTAATGATTTCAACCGCAAAATGCCTCTGTTTAAAAATATAGGCAAAGTTAAGGTTCGTGACACAGAATTCCCCAAAACAACAACCCTTAAAATAGTAAGAAAAAATATGCAAAAATGAGTTGATGTCAAAAAAACATCATTTTTTATTGACAAATTGCCGCTGATGGACTATAATGTTACCGCTGGTAGATTGAATGGGTGAGTTATGCCCAAAAATCTAGTTTAGTTGCCGGTGTGGCGAAATCGGCAGACGCAAGGGACTTAAAATCCCTCGGTGGCAACATCGTACCGGTTCAAGTCCGGTCACCGGCACCAGAATGCCTTTGCTTGCGCACTCAAGGGCATTAATTAATGAATAATGAATAGTACAGATTCGGAATTAACATAACGCATGCAAGAGCCGATTGTTTCCGCATTTGTTATTGTTCATTGTTCATTTTTTTTGCAAAAAATCACCCCTGTACTGCTGTGTACAGGGGTTTCTGATTATTTGATGTTATTTCATAAAACACAACTGCATTCGGTTCAAGAGTAATGTTAAGCTCAATTTGGCCGCTGTTTACATCAACAGACTGCTCAACCGGTGTCAGCTTTGAACATTCGGTATATTTTGCGTAAAGCTCTTTTTGATAAATTTCTCTTGCCTCGGGATCTTTGAGCGTTGTGGGGTTGTCAATACAAGGATCATCGGGTGACCATGCAAAGCAATCGTCGCCAATGCCATAGGTTTCTCTGTCCTTAACCCATTCGTCAAAATAATTGCAGTCGTCGTTGATAACGTATGCCGTGATTTTTGCTTTTTCGCCAAAGCTTTCGGGCAGTTTAATGCTGAATTTAAGGTCGGCATCATATTTATATTCAACGTCATTCTTGAAGTTATACGCCATAATATGCAGAGTTTTGCCGTCCGGGCTTAAAGCTGAAACGCTATCAACCTCTGCACCGTAAACATAGTCCGATTTTGTTTTTGTTGTGTCAACAAGCTTGCAAGCGCCGAATTTGGCTGCATGCTTTGCAACGTGATAGCTTACTGTAGGGTTACCATCGAAAAATCCGTTTGAAAGATAACCCCAGGCTGAAAAATAATCAATTCTGTTAACAAACATTTGCTTGAAAAGCCTTGCGTCATAAGCAGCCTGATAAGTATAGCCGCAGGTGCGATTTAAAAGCTCGTCGCTGTCTGTTCCGCTTGAATTGCCGCAAAGAATTCTGCCTTCATCAATGCCGTAAATAAGGTTGTTAAGACCTGCTTTTTCGGCTGTGTTTCTTAAATAAGCAATTGTTTCGGGCAGTGTGTACCCAGAGGTGTATTCGCCGGGTGCAGCATCATAGAAAGAAGCGGAAAGATAGCAAATTCTTGAACCTTTTTCACCGGTTTTATGGTTGATTCCGTTAGCACAGTGGTTGATAAACAAAGCTTCGTCCCAAAGCCCTTCTGTTACAGTCATTGAATGTGCACCAACAAATATATCTTTGCCAATAATGTCAATTAATGCTTGAACTGTATAGTCATAAAGCTTGCAGTATTCTGTTGCTGATTCGTCGGGGTTGCCGCTGTTTGCCATAAACCAAGAAGCGTTTTCATATTCTGTCATAACACCGAATCGCCAGGTAAGAACCTCCTCTTTGCCGAATTCATCAACAAGTGCCTGAGCTATTGCGGCGATATAATTGTAATATACGTTGTAATCATCAGGTGGATAAATGTTAGTGCCGAAATATGCGTTGGGGTCAGCTTTTGCTGAATATTTAAGAGGAACGCTGCCAAGCTTTAAAAACGGCTTTGCTCCGAGTTCAAGAACACCTCTGCAGTTATCAATTAAAACCGTGAAGTCATAGTCATCGAGAACGGTTTTGTCGTAAGGGTCAACAAAAAGGTCTCTTTCAGCGTTGCCGCCTGAGCATTGCATAAACTGAACATACTCAACAAATTCAAAAATGTTGTTTTCATCATTGATTTTTTTATCAACAAACGGATTGCCGCTGATTGACCAGATGTTAACGTTGCTTGCAGGGTTAGTAAGCTCATAACTTACCGATGTTGCATCAACGTTAAATTCGGTGTTATTTATTGAATCAACACCGCCGCTGAATAACACTATAATTACTGTGATAATATACGAAAATGCAATTCTTAACCAATTCATTTTATCATTCCTTTACGTTTTAGTTTGTAACTCTTTTTCAATCCATGCCATAAGCAAATTAACAATCTTTTCTTGCTGTGCATTGCTTAATTCTTTGTTTCTGGGAACCTTGTACCATTTGCAAAGACAACTTCTGCAGCAACAGGCACAAGCGTGCTGAGCAACAAAAACAGGGTGGCCTTTCATCGGTGTTTGCTTGCCGTCATTTTGAATAACAGCAGGGGATAAACGTTTGCTGATTATGTCAAAGGCATGAGCTCTGACAGTTTCAAGCCCTTTTTCATTTATGTATTGTATATCGCTTTCGGCTAAATGGAAACTTGAACGGAACTTTGATTTTTCAAGCTTTTTAAGTGCATCGGTTACAGTTTGCATATTATCCCGCTTCTATTTTGATTGTTTCTTTGAGCTTAATATCTTCTGATGAAGAGCCAATCATAATTTCAAAGTCGCCGTTTTCAACAACCCACTCAAATTTTTTGTCAAGAAGCTTAAAAGAATCAAAATCAAGCTTGAACTCAACCGTCTTTGTCTCGCCGGCCTTAAGACTTATTCTCTTGAAGCCTTTGAGAAGCTTAAGAGGCGTTATAACAGAAGAAACGACGTCATTAACATAAAGCTGAACGACTTCGTCACCGTCAACCTTGCCGACGTTTTTAATGTTTGCAGTTACTGTGTAATTATAAACTCCGTTTTGGGTAATTTTGAGGTTTGAATAATCAAACGAAGTGTATGAAAGACCGAAACCAAACGGATATTTTGCTCTTCTGCTGCCTTCAAACATCAGTTCAACGCTGTTGGGGAGAACTGAATAATAGCAGGGGATTCTATGAGAATCTGCCGGGAATGAAACAGGGAGTCTGCCTGCAGGGTTATTAGTGCCGTAAAGTGTTTCAACAATAGCTTTAGCACCGGGCTCTCCGCCAAACCACGAAACAACAATTGCATTTGAAACTTCGCTTTCAGCCGAAAGGTCAACAGCTCTGCCGTTTTCAAGAACAAGAACAATCGGAGTTCCGGTTTCGGCAACTTTGAGTATAAGCTCTCTTTGCTTGCCTGCAAGCTTGAGATCCGAACGGTCGTGTCCTTCGCTGCTTGTGAATGTGTTATCGCCAACAACAAGAATTGCAATGTCGCTCTCAGCGGCAATTTTTACAGCCTCGTCAATGCATTCAATTTCGTCATCGTCATAAACTTCAACAAGGTGAGGCTGGCCTTCCTGATTGAGTATATGCATATCTCTCGGAATGCCGCAAGCGGAGCATTGCCTGATTTCAGCTTCGTCGCCGAGAAATTCCTTTAATTCATCATAAACTGACTTGAGCTTATAACCGTCAGGTACTGAGGAATATCCGCCGAGCCTTTGTTTGTCAGATGAGGGGCCGAGCAAAGCGATTTTTTTATTTTCGGTTTTATCAAGCGGCAGGATACCGTCGTTCTTGATAAGAGTTATGGATTTTCTTGCGCCTTCAGCAGCAATGTCAAGATGCTTTTGGCATCTGATCGTTTTTTTGGCAAGTTCAAGGTCGGCATAGGGGTTTTCAAAAAGACCGAGCTTGAATTTTAGGGTCAGAACGTTTAAAACGGAATTATTGATTCTTTCTTCGGAAATTCTGCCGTTTCTAACATTATTGATAATGGTTTCTTCCCAGAAGGATGATTCGTAGTCACAACAACCCTGCATATCAAGGCCTGCGTTAATGCAATCGCAAATTGCATCTTCATCAGTAGCAGCTGTGTGGTGAACGCCTACCAGTCTTACAATTGCGCCCCAATCGGCTCTTACATAACCTTTCATTCCCCAACGTTTTCTGAGAATATCGGTCAGGTAGTATTCAGAGCTTAATACAACCTCGGAGTCAATGCAATTATAGCAAGCCATAACGTTATATGCTCCGGCCTTTTTGATTGCTGTTTCAAAAACAGGCAGATAGTTTTGCTCAATTTCTCTGCGGCCTGCTCTTGCGGCACCACAGTTAATGCCGTTTTCTGGTATACCGTGAACGCAATAATGCTTCGGTTCTGTAATTACTGAATCTGAACGTGAAAAGTCTCCGTTTTGCTGTTCGCCGGTGATAACCGCATAAGCCATTTCTGAGCTTAAATAGGTATCCTCGCCAAATGTTTCTTCGACTCTGCCCCAACGGGGTTCGCGTGCAACATCAAGGTTTGGAGCAAGAATTTCGTGCATGCCGAGGGCTCTTGTTTCTGCAGCAATGGCCTTACCGGTTTTGTTAACTGTTTCAGGGTCAAAGGTTGCGCCGAGGGCAAGAGGAACGGGAAAAACAGTTGCACCGGGCCAAAGAATTCCGTGAAGAGCTTCGCCGGTAAAAATGCAGGGTATGCCGAGTCTTGTTTTTTCAACAAGATATTTCTGAAATTTGTTAAACACTTCGGGATATGTGTAAGCATCGTGAATAAACCCGATGCCTTTTGAACCAACTGTTTTTTCAAATTTTTCATAATTTATATCCGAATCGGTTTCAATTGCGCAATGATAAAGAGGGTGAGGTTTTGTTGCAAATTCAACGCCTCTGATTATATCGAGCTGAGCAACCTTTTCTTCAAGGGTCATATGTGTAAGCAGGTCGGCAGCTCTTTCTTCAGCCGGTAACGAAGGATTTTTGTAATTCATAATTACCTCCACGGTTCAATATACATACTAAATATATATTACCTGAAAAAAATTGTCAACAAAATATAGTGGATATTTTTATAAGTTTTATCAATTGAATTACCTGAGATATAATGTTAAAATTTATTTATCAAATCAGAAATTTAGGAGGTAATTATGTCAGAAAACATAAAGAATGATTTGAATCAGAGCGAAGAAAAGTTCGTTAAAATGAAAGAGTTTGTTTTATATCTCATTGCGGTTTTCTTCTATACTAATATGACAGGTATGCTCGGCTCATACCGCAACGCTTACCTTGTAAATGTTTTGAAGCTTGCTGAAAGCCAGACTTCGCTTTTTAACACTCTTGTCAGCGTTATTCCCTTTGTTCTCAGCTTTTTTATTGTTATGTATATTGACGGCAGAAAGATGGGCAAAAACGGTAAATTTAAGCCTATAGTTATGCTCATAGCCATACCGATGGGTGCTTTGCTGATGCTCAGCTTCTGGACTCCGGCTTCGCTCAGCGGTACTTTCCTTATGGTTTATCTTGTAACAATTGCTGTTCTTTGGTCGGTTATAACTAATTTTGGCAATTCGATAAATATGGTTGCTAATGTTATGACTCCGAATATGAAAGAGCGAGATAATGTTCTTTCGTTCAGAAGTATTTCTTCGGCAGTCGGCAACTCTGCACCGCTTGTAATAATTCTTGTTATCGGCCTTATCTGGAAAGATGAAGGCACTCAGTACATAATCGGCGCCGGTCTTTGTGCAGTTGTGGGTATTATAACAATGCTTCTCGGTATGGGTGCGGTTAAAGAAAGAGTTAATTATACCGCAGAGAAGAAAAATCCGATTGCAGGTTTTGCTGATATTTTGAAAAACAAGTATGCTTGGGTAATTATTGTTTCGGAATTCCTTAAGAGCTTTAGAAATATTGCAACATATATGGGCGTTTTCCTTGCTGCTGCAATCCTCGGCTCAACCTCAAAGTTCCTTCTTTTTGGTTTACCCACCGGTATCGGCACAGCGGTAGGTATGCTTGTTATCAAGTTCCTTCTTAGCAAATTTAATTCAAAGATTCTCTATATTGCCAGCGGTATTTATTCAGTTATTGCAAATGCAGCGGCTTTTGCAATCGGTTACATGTATTTCAAAAACGGCAGCTCTGTTCTTCAGATTTTGTTCATTTTCTTCCTCTTTCTTATCGGTCTTCAGTTTGGCGCATCAAACCTTCTTCCCAGTATGTTCCAGGCTGATGTTCTTGAGGATATAGAAGCAAAAACAGGCAAACGTCTTGATGCTTCTTTGCCGTTTGTAATTTCGATAGGTACTCTTATCAGCGGAACAATTGCAAGCGCACTTGCGCCTATTGTTCTTTACGGCGATGCTTCAATTATAGGCTATATTCAGCCTACAGACCTTGTTCCTAATCCCGTTCAAAGCCTTGATACAAAAATTTTGCTTCTTTTCTTCTACACAATTGTTCACGGTATAATGATGTTCCTTGCAGGCGTTCCCTTCTTTTTCTATAAGCTAACCGGCGAACGCAAGGAAGAAGTGCATAAGAAAGTTCTTGAAGTAAGAGAAAAGAATAAATAATATAAAGGCCGAAATACTTTGCCGATAACCAATAATGAAGTATTTCGGCTTTTTTGAGGAAATATTATGTTGAAATTAGTTGTTTTGTCAGAAAACACAGCCTGTTCCGATAATTTCGGGTGTGAACATGGTTTGTCGCTTTATATCGAAACAGAAAACAAAAAAATTCTTTTTGATATGGGTCAAACGGATTTATTCTCAGTAAATGCCGAAAAAGCAGGTGTTGATTTAAACAGTGTTGATTTTGCAGTGTTGTCTCATGGTCATTATGACCACGGGGGAGGACTCAAGAAGTTCCTTGAAATCAATTTGCATGCACCTGTGTATGTCAGTAATTCAGCATTTGGTTTGCATTATAACGGAACTGAAAAGTATATTGGGCTTGATTCATCGCTTGAAAATGAAAAGAGATTGATATATACTTGCGGAAAAATGCAAATTGATAACGGAATAACTCTTTTTGATTGCAACAGTTCAGAACAAACTTGCAGCATACAAAGCGGTGGATTGAATATTAAAACCGGTGGTGTTTTTTATCCCGATCCATTTTTGCACGAGCAGTATCTTTTGCTCGAGGATAACGGCAGAAAAGTTTTGTTCAGCGGCTGTTCTCATAAAGGAATTCTGAATATTATCGAATGGTTTAAGCCTGATGTTTTTGTTGGCGGATTTCATTTTTCAAAGCTGTCGCCTGACGGCTTGCTGAAAGATTATTCGCAAAAACTTGCCTCATACAAAACTGCCTATTATACCTGCCATTGCACGGGAACGGTTCAGTTTGACTTTATGAAAAAATATATTGATAAACTTGAATATATTTCAACAGGAAATGTATTGGTTTTGTAAAGTGTAATTATTTACACGCTTGTCTTGTTTATCAAAGTTGAATATGATATAATTAATTCATTAAATTTTGGAGGATTGGTAGAATGAACAAATTGCTCGGTAAGGTTCAATGGCTTTTTAATGAAATAAAAGATCATTGGAACACACCTGCCGAAGGCAAATATGTACCTTATAAGGAATATAAGGACGTTGTTCTTGCTGTTGGCAGTAACTATGCAGGCTCAAAGGTGCTTGAATATATCGGTTTCTTCTCGTCTTGTTATCTTATTATGCACCATTATAAGCTACCGTATCTTACGTTTTCGGTTATCGGTATTCTTAATATGCCGCTTAACTATATTTCGGCTCTGATGTGGTGGCTTGTTTGCGATAACCTCGGCTTTCTGCCCAAAAAAACTGAAAAAAAGTTTTACTTTGTTTACGGTCTTATGATGTTGTTTGGTATTTCAACAATCGTCTTTGACTACTCGCTTCTGTTTGATCAGACGGGTAATTTTATCAGGCTTTTAAACGGCTTTGAGGGTATGAATGCTGCGGCTTGTTTTAAAACATTCGGAACGCATTTTCTTTATACAGGCTGGGTTGGCGCAAGAAATATCTTCTGGCGTAAAAAGCTTCTTCCGAAATTCGGCAGATATAAGTATTCGCTCTACTGTGATGTTGTTCCCAAGTGTATAATGGTTATCCTTATCGGTTGGCTTCCTGTTTACAACATCCCCGATGTTGCAACAAGAGTTTGGGTTGGCAACCTTCTTTTTGCTACATATAATGTTTTTGGCTTTGCCAATAATATGGAAACCTGCACAAAGAGCATCAGCCCGAATCTTCAGGAAAGAATCCTTGTCAGAAGCTATCCCGTTAAGCTTTCCCATTTCTTTAACACTCTTTCAAGCCTTGCAATTTCCATTGCTATCGGCTTCCTTAAAGATGAGTGGGCAGATATAAATCTATACAGATACGTTATTCCGGGAACTTTCATTTTCTTTGCGGCGTTAACAATGATATTTGCAGGCAGAGTTAAAGAAAGAATACCTCAGCCGCCCGTTGAAAAGAAAGTTCAGATTAAATTTTGGGACGGTATGTTCGGCGTGCTGCGAAATAAATATTTGCTTATAAAAACCGTTGTTGAGCTGATTGATGCTCTGGGTAACGGTATGCTGCCGTTTGCAACAATTCTTTATCTTTACACATTCCGTCTCAGCGGCCTGCCTTACAGCCTTATTGTTATGCTTGTTTCGTTTGCAGGCACACCTCCCGATTTCCTTTCGCCTTATTTTCTCAAAAGATTTTCGTATAAGCAGATTATGATTTTCTATCAGCTGTCAAGAGCACTTGGTAATGTTCTGATTATTGCAGCAATGTGGTTCTGTGGCGATAATGTTAACCTTTGCGGAACAATTTGCGTTGTTGTTCTCTTCTTTATGGAAATGACCAAAACTGTTCCCACAACGGCAGGCCACGATATGGATGTCCGTATCAGAGACTATCAGATGTATCTTTCCGGCGAACGCCTTGAAAGCTTTTCAAGCGTTTTCGGTTGGTTTACAGATCCGATAAAGAATTTTGTCGGACTTATTATTCCGCTTATGCTCCTCGGCTACGGTTTTAACAGTAACTGGGATATTCTTTTCCTTGATTCATCAAGAGCTAACATTATTATTATTCCGCTGATATTTGACGTTGTCGGATTTACTCTTATGACTATTCCGTATTTGTTCTGGGATTATGACAGCAAAAAGCAGAACCTTGTTATGGAAGTTCTCAAACGCCGTGCAGAAGTAACCGAAAAGAAAGCGGCTGAAGAGGGCGTTGCCGTTTCAGGCGGATATAAAGGATAAGGAGGGTGCAACAATGAGTGAAAAAGAAAATAAAACGGTTGTTGAAGAATCCGTAACTCTTGATATTCCTGAAGATGAAATTTGGACTTATCATATAGAAGGCCTTTCTGCCCCCAGAATTAATCAAACTCCAAAATATTACACGTTTAAGAAAGCAATTTTTATTGTTACAATTGTTGTTGCTGTTACTCTTTCATGTGTTTTCAGCGTTCTTTCTTTGAGAAAGGATACTTTTGAGTTTGAAAAGATTCAAAACAGCTATCAGTTTACACGCTTCAGCAATACAGGTTATATCACCGAGCTTGAAATAGACTATGTTTCTGAAGTTGAATATGAGCTCGGCAACTCTGACCCCAAAACAAACTTTAAGATTGTTAAAGACAAAACAAAACTTGTTACCGAAATCGGCAGCTATGTTCTTAACTGCGATGAAAAAGTTAAGGTTATAACAATCGGCGCCGATGTTCAGAAAATTGACCCCAGAGCTTTTTATTCCTGCTGGGCGCTTCGTGAAATCAGGGTTGATGAAAACAATCCCAATTACTGCGATATAGACGGCGTATTATATAATAAAAATAAAACTGAGCTTATCTGCAGACCTTGCGACCACGACACATATCTTGCCGAAAAATACGGTTATGCTGAATATGATGATAACGGCTGGCGCATTGAGCCTTCAGCTGAGTCGCCTGAATATGAGCAATACGTTAATGATGTTCTGACTTTTGTTGTGCCGTCAACGGTTGAAAAAATAGGTCAGCTTTCGTTTAACTATGCTAATATGGTGAATGTTTATCTGCCGGAAGGTGTTAAGGTTATTGAAACTATGTCTTTCTTTGAAATACCTCTTTTAAAAAACATTTACAGCTATAAGCCGAAAGCTGAAATTGCTGATTCACATTATAACGGCGATGCTTCACTTGGTGAAGTTTATTATTCATTCCCCGAGGGGCTTGAATATATCGGCTCCGATGCGTTCAGTTATAACAGAGCTATGACCTATGTTTATATTCCTGAAAGCGTAACCTATATCGGCCACCACGCTTTCTGGGATACGGTTTATAAAGAGGATGACGGTTTAAAGGGCGTTACAAAAATCAACATCGCCTCAACCGAGGAAGATTTTGAAGCAAATGTTGAGGGCGGCAATAACTGGAAGCCCCAGTATGATTTTCTGCTCTTCAAAAAGAGCGTTGATGTTGAATATTCAGCTCAAAGAGTTGACAGTTAATTGATTATAACAGCTCGGAATAATTCTATTTCGGGCTGTTATTTTTTTGATTATTCAAATACTTTTTGTTTTCACAGCGTTATGATAAATGAACGGGCAAAGGGGTGATATAAAATGACAAATCACGAAATTGACAGCTTGATTAAAAAGATTGCTCAGGGAGATAAAGGTTCGCTCGAAAGACTCTACAAAGAGATGAGTAAACCTGTGTATTTTTATGCTTATCGCTTGGTTGGTATTCCGGAAGCTGCTGAGGATATAATGCAGGAAACATTTCTCTCAGTAATGCGAAATTGCGGTGATTTTAAAGAGAAAGGCAAATCGTCTTCGTGGATTTTTACAATTGCCAAAAATAAAGCGATTGACTATATACGCAAAAATCATCAAACCGTTACGCTTGATGGTTCATATGAATTTGCATCTTCCGATTGTGAAACCGATAAAATTGAAAGCGAACTTGCTTTTATGCAGATGTTGAAACCGCTTAGTGAAAAAGAACGTGATATTGTTATTTTAAGACTTCTGAGCGATATGACTTTGACTCAGACCGCCCGTGAACTTGACTTGCCGAAAGGCAGCGTTTTTTGGACATATAATAATGCCATCAAAAAACTTAAAAAGTTTTATAAGGGAGGCTTTGAAGATGAAAAGTAAGTTTGAAAGAAAACTAAAAAACACAGCCTATGCTTCCGTTCCCGACCGTTGGGAAGAAATAAATAATTACTCTGATAAAGAAATGCCACCTGAAAGTGTTAAACGCAATTTATATAAACCTTATATTGCAATTGCGGCTTGCCTTTGCGTTACCGTAATTGCCATAGCACTTTTTAACCACCGTTCACCTGCCAATATTGAAAAAACAAGCTATAACCATTTAACCGAAATTTTTAACGGAACAACTATTGGAAATAGAACTCAAAACGAAAGTTCTTTAAACAATCCGTCAGATTCTACAGTTGACACCGAAAAGGAAACACAAATCGGATATTTTTACATTCCTTATGTTTTGTGGGGTGAAAATGAAATCCCGTCATTATCTTTTGATAAGGAAGAAACGGAGCTTGAAAGATATGGCGAAAAAGTAAGATTTCATTATAAATTAGCGGATATGGTTGAGAGTGCAAATCCTCACGCTGAAATTGCAGTTGTTGTTAAGGTGAACGATGCTGTTGATTATTATAAAAAATTTCCGCAGCTTGTTGAAAATGAAAGAATAATAAAGGATAAGCTTGATAAAACCGCAGATAGAATTATTGCAAAATATATGAGCGAAGAAAATTTGAGTTATTCACACGCTTACGCAAAATTATTTAAGAATTCAGAGTTCGTCAAAGCACGAGAGGAACATTTTGATGCAGTGAACGCTCTTGAATCTGCCGTTTTGCTTGAACGGTATAATAATCACAAAGGAGCAATTGATGAGCTTAAAAAACACGGCTTGACTGTTTTGTATGTTGATTCAGATGGGGTTTATTTGAATAAATCTGCGGACGTATACAATGAAGATTATCAGCCTTACCTTGCAGCCTATGATGCCGTTGCGATAATGCTTGGAACAAAGCAAGAGCTTTCTTCGCTTGAGAGTAAAGAACTTAACTACAGCTATACGTTTTATTCTGCTGCCAAGAATGCACATGAATTTGAATATACTGACAAGTATTCTTACTCAGAAGTTGAGTTGTCTGATGATTCAAATATATCTCTAAAACTGCTTGAAGCTTTTAGAAATTCAAACGGAAAGCCATTAAGAGTTGAAGTAAGTATAGGTTATTACGGCGAAGAATTGACAGTTGAAGAGATTGAAGAAGCGGCTTTCTCTGAAATCGGTATGACCAGAGAAGAATATGAAGCAAACGCAACGCTTGAAGACGTGGACAGATACAGAGAAGCCGTTAACAGGTTAACCTATCACACAGATTATTATGAAGCAATAGCTGGCCGTCTGTTTAAAAACGGAGAGGTTGCCGAAGTCAGAGCGTATGAAGCTGTTATAATAGCTGATTTAACTTCTGAAAGAGCAAATGAAATTCTTGATAATAAAGAAATTGTTTACATTTGCCTTGAAAACGAAAAGGCCAATAATTCAGAGTTGATTATTGGCGATATTGAAATTTGATAAAAAAGAGAACTGTACCTTTTGGGGAGGTACAGTTCTTTTGTTATATCTCGGTTTTGGTTATTCTTTCAATTTCAATTGACTGTGTTTCAATTGATGTCGGGTTATTTTCGTCAAGAATAATCAGTCTGCCGCCGCGTTCAAGACCGTATGTGAAATAACCGGCTCCGAGTGTCTGGTAAAGGTCAATCCCGTCAATATTTATATGGAAATCGTTAACGTGGTCGTGACCGAAGAAAGCGGCAACAATGTTTTTGCATTTTTTCCAACTTTCAAACTGATTTCTGTGGTCATTATCCATATATGGCGGACAGGGAACTTCCCTTATTCTTCCTTCAAGAATTTTATGGGCAAATTTAAAATACCTGCCGTCACGTTCAAAAGTGTAATCATCGTCAGCGGTAACTTCCTCAAATCCGTCAAGCATTTGCTGAACGGGTATATGCTGAAAAAGAATTGACGGCAGGGGAGTATCACCGTTTTCGGATTTGAGCTGAGCTGATTTTTCTTCATACCAGGCAATCTGGTCGTCGTGAACGCAGTCGTAAGAAAGTCCGCCCTCTTTGTTGCGCTGATAATCGTTTGAATCAATCAACCATATTGCAAAATCATCTTTTTCTGATTTACTGCTTTTGATTGTAACGCAACAGTTACCGCAACCGTAAACATCGGCATCGTTAAGATTTGAAAGGCAGTTTTCATATTCCATATACTGCAGCATCTGAAATTCGGTATGGAAGCCTTCTTCACCGTCGTGGTTGCCGAAAACAACGCAAAGCGGAATGTTTCTCTTCCTTATCGGTGCGGTAATACGTTCAATTGTGCTTTTAACATAGTCATAAGTAAACTCTTCCCAGTAACCGCTGATATTGTCACCGCCGAAAACAACAAGGTCAGCATTAGTCTGCTCAACCAGTTTTTCGATTACATTGATTGTTTCTTTGTCTCTGCTTTCGGGAATCTCACGGTTTTCGTCATCGTCCATAATGGGTTCAACGTTATGTATATCGGTAATGTGAAGAATTTTGAATTTGCCGTTTTCATTGAATTTCAGTTGTTTTGGTTCGTCTCTTTTAAATTTAGCAGATTTCCACTTTTTGGGGCTTCCCATTGCACCGAGGCAAGGTAGCGTAAAACCAAGAAGAAATGATCTGACAAGCTTGTTCATATTATCACTCCTTTTTTATAGATTAACATATTGTCTTTTTAATTTCAATCAAATTAGATATATTGTTTTTTTGTTAGTTTTGTGATATTATTTTTGTAATAAATTTGAGGTGATTTTGATGCTTAAAAAATTATTAGCTTATATTTTGTGTGCCGTTATAGTTTTAACTGCTTTTAATCTTGCGGTTTTTTCTGGCGGTAACGCTGTTTCTGCGGCGGCAGAACAAAACGTTGAATCTTTTGCAGAGCTGAGTGCAGATAATGATAACTTTGTTTATATTGCAACTGAGTTTTATGAACCCGGTGAGGATAATTCTTACTCGCAGCTTTCAGACCATATTGTTACCCCCGGAATGAAGCTTAAGGTTAAGGCTTATCTTAAAACCGACCTTTATATCGGCACCGGTGTTTTGGGGTTTACATTTGATAACCGTTTTTTCGATGTTCAGAACGGCACCGGTGAATATGAAGCAGCTGTTCCTGCAACTGTAAACATAAACGGTAATGCCGATGTTTCAGCGGCCGGTATTTATGCAAATCAGTCAAGCCGAATGCTTGCCGATATTCCTGTTGTCAGCGCAGGCAAACTTCTTGTGCCCGATAAGGTTGTCAATTCAAGTTATACTATTCCTCTTTCTGATATGTCAGTATATTATTTCGGTTACAGAAGAGATGTAAGTTCGGTTTATTGCTATGAGTTTAATGATGATGCTTATTTCGTTGAATTTTTTGTTACTGTCAGAAACGGACTTGCCAACGGAACTGAAGGCTATAGCTTTGCCGATCCCGTAACATATACATTCTATAAAAACATTGATGATACCGTTGCTGTGGGGAAACCTCCTTTTGATGTTAAAACATCAGCTGACCCTGAAACGGAAGCTTCAAAGTGTATAATGATGAGCACGGCAGGTTTTACTTTTGAAAACGTATTGCTTGATGATACTCAGCATTTGTTTAAGGTTGAATCGGATAATGAAAGCGCAACGCCCGAAATTCCCGAAGATACAACGCAGACTCCGCCTGATATTGCAGAAACATTCACCGATGCGCCTCAGCCCGAAAAGCCTGATGAGGATAACACCCAAGCGCCTTCCGGACCCGACACTGATGATGTCTTTGAATTTGCAATCCGTGATACTAAGATGAAGAAAATCAGCTACGGTGACAGTCTTATTTTAAGAACAGAATATGAAGCCCCTCTTCCCGAGGATTGGGTAATTGTCTGGTCATCAAATAACACAAAATTCAATGTTCTCGGTTATTCTGAGGATTATTCAGCTTGCCTGATTACTCCTGCGGCAAGCGGTGAAACTGTCTTCACGGCAACAGTATATGATGCTCAAGAAAACGTTATTGCAACCGACAGCATAACAATTAAATCGGATGCAGGTTTTTTTGCAAAGTTAATCGGATTTTTTAAGAAACTTTTTAAATTAACAAAAGTTTACGATATTTGATATTCAGAATTATCTCCGCGGTAAGTTTTAAGCTGCTGCGGAGGTTTTATTATTTTTGTTGATAAGAAATATAATATGTGTTATTATTTGTATATCAACATTAGGAGATAAAATATGGTTAACGTACTTTTTATTTGTCACGGCAATATATGCCGTTCGCCGATGGCAGAGTTTATATTTAGAGATATGGTTAAAAGAGGCGGCTATGAATCCCAAATTTTTTGCTCCTCCTGTGCCACAAGCACGGAGGAAATCTGGGGCGGTATCGGCAATCCTGTTTATCCCCCTGCCGCAGCTGAGCTTGCTGCTCACGGCATTAATTGCAGCGGCAAAAGAGCCGTTCAGCTTAAAAAGGGCGATTACGGCAAATATGACTATTTGATTTGTATGGATAAACAAAACGTTAAAAATACCTTGAGAATTATCGGTTCTGACCCCGATGATAAATTGAGCCTAAT
The DNA here is from genome assembly GCA_045590675.1 of Acutalibacteraceae bacterium. Lineage (GTDB taxonomy): Bacteria > Bacillota > Clostridia > Oscillospirales > Acutalibacteraceae > CAG-177. Next base: position 49,257 of record JAZNRJ010000040.1, on the reverse strand, counting down.
ACTTGATTTTACAATCGAAAAAGGCGAGGTTGCCGACCCTTGGTACAGTGGCAATTTTGCTCTTGCTTATAAACAAATCCATAATGGCTGTGAATGCTTGCTCGGCTTTATAACAAAAGGTTTTGAGGACTGAATATGGTTAATGTGAATAATTTGATAGATGTTATAAAAGCTGCTCCCAAGCCCGTTGTTGTTGCAATTGACGGCAGAGCCGCTTCGGGCAAAACAACGCTTGCAAAGCTTATTGAAACAGAATTTAATGCTCAGATAATTCATATGGATTATTTCTTTTTACCGCCTGACTTGCGGACAAAAGAGCGTTTTGATGAGCCGGGCGGCAATATAAATTATGAACGCTTTTATGCCGAGGTTATTCCAAATCTTAAAAAGAAATGTGATTTTGAATACGGAGTGTTTGATTGCTCGAAAATGACGATATCGGGCTATATATCTGTTCTTAAGAATGACATTACGGTTGTTGAGGGGTCATACAGTCTGCACCCCAGGTTCGGAGATTATGCCGATATAAAAATATTTGTCACCGTAGATGAAACGGAACAGATTGAAAGAATTAAAAAACGCAATGGAGAAAAGCTTTTGCAACGTTTTTTATCCGAATGGATTCCGATGGAAGAAAAATATTTTGAGGCTTTTAATATAAAACAGAACTGTGAATATGTGTTGGAAACAGGGGAGTAATTATGAAAACAAAAATCGAAATCCTTTACGGCAAAAAACATCAGACGATGCGTTCTTTTGGTGTCAGCGGAGCCTGGTGGGCTCAGGTTACAGGTGCTTGGGATGAAATTGACCCTGAAAGCGGACTTGAAAAAAGAGAGCGTATAAATCAGCTTCTTTTTGACCCTGTTAACGGTATTGGCATAACCTGTTTCAGATATAATATCGGCGCAGGTTCGGCTCATTCGGGTGCAGGCGAATTTTCCCGGGAAACAAGAAGAACCGAATCTTTTGATGCAGGCAAGGGTAAATATGATTGGTCAAGAGATAAATACGCTGTCTGGACTTTGAAAAATGCCGTTAAATACGGTGCGGATGAAATAGTTTTCTTTGTTAATTCTCCGATTGAGCGTTTAACCAAAAATCACAAATCTCATCTTGATAAAAAAGGTCACACAAACCTTGCCAAAGAAAACTATCAGCCTTTTGCCGATTACTGTATTGATGTTTGCGAACATTTTATTGCCGAAGGCGTTCCTGTTAAATATCTTTCGCCCGTCAATGAGCCTGTTTGGATATGGGCAGGTGGTCAGGAAGGCTGCCATTACCGTTGGTGGCAAGTCAAAGATGTGATGAAGGTTTTTGCTCTGGAGATTGAAAAAAGAAATCTTGGCGGTAAGCTTAAGCTTTCAGGCGCTGAAAACGGAGATTTGCGTTGGTTTAACAAAACATATGCAAAGGTTATGCTTAATGACCCTGTTGTCAGAAGAAATATTGACAGCGTTGATACCCACTCCTATTTTCTCAATCACATTGAACTGCCTTTTATCGGTGGCAGATTAGATTTTGTGAAACGCTATAAGAACTGGATGGATAAGCATTACCCCGGTGTTGACCTTATAACAAGCGAATGGTGCCATATGCAGGGACAAAGGCATTACGGCATGGATTCCGCCCTTGAACAGGCGAAGATTATGTTTGAGGATATTAACTATATGGATGCCGCTTCATGGCAGCTTTGGATTGCCTGCTCCGATGTAGATTATTGTGACGGGCTGATTTACCTTTTCAATGACAGACGAACTTTCAGACTGACAAAAAGATACTATACTTTCGGCAATTTCAGCAAATTCATTAAAAAAGGCGATGTAAGAGTTGAGGTTTCTTGCACTGATAATGATTTAAAGATTCTTGCTTTTGAAAACAATAAGCAGACAAAACTTATCGTTATCAACAGCACATTTGCAACAAAAAATATAACTGTTTCTCAAGGCGGTAACGCAAAAATGTATGTTACCGATAATCTGCTCAACCTTGAAAAATTTGATATTTCGCTTGAATCGGTTAATATTTACCCCGAATCGGTTAACACGATAATTATAAATAAAAACTGATAGGAGGAAGCCTTTTGATTTCAAAAATCAGTTCATTATTGAATAATTTTAAGACTTATTGGAAAACTCCGATGAAAGGCCGATATATGTCTTTCAAAGAGATAACTTCTCTTTCTGTTGGCGGTATCGGTGTAAGAATTATTGTTTTTATTGTCAGCAATATGATAATAAGCATTGGTAATACTCTTATCGGTAACACAATCGGTATCAACCCCAGTGCAATGTATGTTATTTACATATTAAGCATTCTTTCAGGCTTTCCGCTTACTGCTCTCAGGGCAAAGATGATTGATAACACCAAAAGCCTCAAAGGCAAATACAGGCCGTATATCCTTTCAATGGGTATTCCCACGGTTTTGCTCGGTATAGGCTTTGTCTGGGCACCTTATGAGAGCATGGATTTAACGGCAAAGTGCATAACCGTTTTGCTGTTTAACATAGGCTTTCAGTTTTTCTATAATTTTCTTAACGATTCGTATGACAGTCTTATCAATGTACTTTCACCGAACACAATTGAACGATCCGATGTTTGTTCCGTAAAATGCGTTGTTGAAAACCTTTCGCCGTCAATTGCCAACATCTTTTTGCCCATTGTTGCAAGAATGATAACAGGGGATAACACGCTTTATGATTTAAGGGTATATCGCGTTATTTATCCGCCTATGCTTTTGGTTGGTTTCCTTATTTCTGTTTTAATATATGTTAATACAGAAGAAAAAATTGTTCAGCCCAAAAACAGAATAATTCAGATTAAGTTTGCCGATGCACTCAGAGCTGTTATCAAAAACAAATATTTCTGGATTCTGTCGCTGGCAGGCTGGCTCGGATTTCTTGAAGGCTCATTCAACACAATTATGGGTTGGATGTATAATTACCGTAAGGCCTGCTCTGCAGGTCAGTATTCGTTGATAACTGCAATATCCGGCAATGCTTCGTTTTGGCCTAATCTTGTCGGCCCGTTTTTTATCAGACGCTTCGGCAAGAAAAAAGTTTTAATTTTTACCAATATTTTTAATATTCTGTTTATTGCTGCAATGCTTCCGATTGTCAGGGGTAACGGAGCAAATATGATTTGGGTTCTGCTTATTTGCACATTTATTAATCAGTTTATGACTTCGCTTGGTCATCTGATGAATCCAAGCCTTAACGCTGATATAAGAGATTATCAGCAATATATCACGGGCGAAAGAATTGACGGTATGTTCTCGGCTGTAGGTCTTATCGGCAGCGTTATAACCTTGCTCACAAGCTCTGTTTTGCCCACACTTTATGAAAAAGCAGGTCTGAACGAAAGTGTTGCCGTTTCGCTGGGCTACAGTGCATCAAATGTTTATGACGTTCTTTATAATCAAGAATATTTTGTTCATATAAGCAGCGTTCTGATTATTGCTTCTGTTGTTGGCGCAGCGATGAACGTTATACCGTTCTTTTTCTATGATTTAACTGAGACAAAGCAAAAGGCGATGGTTTCTGTTCTTAAAATCAGAGCAATGTTCAAAGACTACGGAGACGGCGTTTTGAGTGACGAAAGCCTTGCTGAATCATTTGCAATTATCAGTGAAGCTCAGGAATATTACGGCAAAACACCCGATAGAATAGTAAAAAACGTTGTTATTGGAGATAAAAAATCACGCATAAAGAACAGAGCCGAAAACATTAGAATCCGTTTGCAAAACGAAAAAATCGAAATGTCATCAATTATTATTGATGAGCTTAACCGATATAATAAACCAGAAGGTATTGAAGAATATGAAAATGCTCTCAGGGTTGTAAATGCAGGCGTTAACGGATTTCTTGACCTTATTCCCTATAAAGACAGCGTTAAAAATATGCCAGCCGAAACAGTTGAGCAAAAACGAAAAAAGAGAGATGCTTTGAGCAGTTATAACGATTTTGTCAGGGCAGGTAAAGCCATTGAACGCTTTTATCCCAACGGAATTGAAGAATTTGATATGAACCGCTTTAACGTTATTTTCTCTGCAAGGGATGCATCTGAAACAGCGTATAACGAAACTTTGGCTGCAATTAAAAGAGCAAAAGAGAATAATAACAAGCAACTCGTTAAGATTCTTTATGATAAACTTGATGTTCAGCGTAAATCCAAGGCAACTATTGAAGCGGATTTGAAAAAACTTACCAATGAATATTCGGTTTACTCAAAGGCAGTTAAACCTTATGTTGATGCTCAAAAAATTGTTGCTCAAAAAGAAAATTATGATAAATATGATGAAATTTTATTAAGATATAAAAATTTTGTTGGGATTCATAAGTAATCATTGATATTTTTTATAAAATATGTTAAACTTTAAAAAAGTATTTAATTTGCAGGAGGTGAGGCTGTGAAAAAAATAATTTCTTTTTTATTATCTATAGTCCTTGTTTTGCTTTCTGCAGCTTCGCTTTATGCAAGTGCGGACCAACCGCTTGTTCCGCTTGAAACGGTTGAATTTTTAACTGAGGCTACTCCCACTTCGGTTTCAAACAATTCAGTTGTACCAAAAAAGAATTCGTTGGTTTTTACTCAGAATGCGGATATTTTTGTTGATATTCCTCACGATGTTGCAACTTCATCAAGTGTGCAGAGAGTTCAGTTTGATGCCCGTGATTACGGATATGTAACTTCGGTTAAAAATCAGGGTACAACTGGCGGTTGTTGGTCGTTTTGTGTTATGAGTTCGCTTGAATCAGATTCGATTATAAAAGGATACAAGGATGTTAATACTGTTGATTTTTCTGAGTCTCACTTGCTTTGGTTTGCTTTGAACCCTTGTGTTGATGATCCTGAATCTCCTGTTTACGGTGACGGCACCAACGTTTCTAATCCGTATTTTTATGGCGGCAACTGGCTTATGGCAACATCAGCGCTTGCACGTTGGAGCGGTGTTGCGGAAGAAGCAAAGTTTCCGTATCTTTATGATAATATTGAAATGATGGGTAATTACCCGGAAAGCGATCGAACAAACAAAGATTCCGGTATTATTATTGAGTCCGCTCAGGTTTTATCAGATGTTAATGATATAAAAAGCTGGATTGTTGAGCACGGAGCGGCAATGGCGTTGCTTTATTATGACAAAGATTACCTTTATAATTTTAACGGTGAGTATTCTTATTATTTTCCTTCCGCAACCAATATAAACCATGCCGTTACAATTGTTGGTTGGGATGACAGCTATTCAGCAACCAATTTTGACCCTCTTGCTCAGCCGTTGACCAACGGTGCATGGCTTTGCAAAAACAGTTGGGGAAAAGGCTTTGGCAACAACGGTTATTTCTGGGTCTCTTATTCTGACCCGTCTTTAAAGGAATTTGTTGGTTTTACCGCTCAGGAAGCAACAAATTTCAGGCATAATTATACATATAACGGAACATACTGGGTTTCCGGTATCAATCATCAAGGTTCAGCAGAGATAGCCAATGTTTTCAAAGCTACTGAATACGAAACACTTACTGCTGTTTCAGCATATTTTATCCAACCCGGTACTGATGTGACCGTTTCGGTTTATAAAGACAGTGTCAAAGGTAACCCTGTATCAGGAACATTGGCTTATACATATTCAACTCATATTGCTCGCAGCGGATATCAAACAATCAGATTTCCCGGCGGTGTTGACTTAGAGCCGCAGAAGAATTTTACGGTTGTGCTGAAGCTGTCTCATTCATCCGGAACTGTTTTTATACCTATTGAATCTTCTTCAAGCTCTGCTTATGCATATTCCAGTAAAGCCGGACAAAGCTTTTTGAATTTACCTGCATATAATAAAGGTTGGTACGACGTACAGGATTATAAAGTTAACAATGCTTATATTCAGGCTTTTACCGAATGTAAACATCAGAACAATGAGGTCGTAATTGAACCAACCTGTCTTGCCGAAGGTACATCTGAGCTTGTTTGTTCACAGTGCGGCGAAATCAGAATTGTTGAAAAATATCAGGCTAAAGGTCATAGTTTCAGCGAATGGAGCGATTTTGAAGATGTTGGTGATTCTCCTTTAAAAATCAGCAGCAGAACTTGCTCCGACTGCGGTTTTGTTGAAAACAGAAGTTATACAGAAGGAAACACCTACTCATTAACTGAATTTTTCAGAATGCTTTTTGATAAATTACTGAATTTCTTTAAAATGTTGTTTCAAATTTAAAAATCTCCCTTCGGGTTACGTGCCCTGAGGGAGATTTTTTATTATCTGTTATTTTTTAATTCTTCAATTAATTCTTTTATGTTCGGGAAATCTGCCATTGTTTTGCAGTAATGCGAGTATATAACATCCGATTCTTTGTTAACGGCAACAAAAGCGCAGAGTTGAAGCGGATATTTTAAGTTTGATGGGGTTGTTTTCATTACAAACGGGTTGAAAGCATCATAAGATGTATGTCTTCTTATATCCTTGCCTGTTGTTGCTTCAAAAACCTTATCACCTGCAACAAAATTATAAGGGCTGTCTGCTTCAAAAATATCGTATTTTTTGTAAAGCTCAGCATCGGGGTCAGCGATAAGCTCAAACGGATATTTGCCCTGAGCAATCGTGACCGTTCTTAAATCAGACTGAACAACAAACTTAATGTCATATCCCAACAAATTTATAGGATGGTATGCAGCTTTGATAATTCCTAAAAGCTTCTGTGTTATGCTGCACCTGTAATCCCTTGCAAAAACAAGTAATGTTGTTTTTGTAAGGGGATTAAGGCTAAGCTTTTCTCCGTTAGCCGAGTTGTAAACAAAATTTTCAATCTTTTGTCCTTTGATAAGCTTGCCGGTGGTTTCTTCTTTTTTAACTTTGAGTGCTTCGTCAACTGCGGTTTTAAAACGAGCAAGCATTTTTTTGATTGTAGATTTTGCACAGGCAAGGTTTATGCGCTGAAAGCCTCTGCCCAGAGGGCCAAACATTTCGCCGTTATCAAGATAAATGTTTGCGTTTTCAAGAATTTCTCTTATTTCGATGTGATTAAAGCCTAAATTCCTGACATCGAGCCATTGCAGATATGTTCCTTCAAGCGGATAAACTTTGATTTGCGGAAAGTTTTCTGCCATAAAATCTTCAACTAATTTTGCATTGTCGGCAATAACTTTTATAAGCTCGTCCAGCCAATCTTCGCATTCGTTGTAAGCTGCTGTGCAAGCGGTATATGCAAATATATTAAGGTGCATCTGCATATTGATAAGATTGCAGGCTTTTGCCTTTGCTCTGACAGCTTCATTGGGGATGATAATGTTAGAGCATTGAACACCTGCAAGGTTAAATGTTTTGCTCGGTGCGGTGCAAACAGCAATGTTATTTTTGATTTCGTTATTAACTGTTGCCATAACCGTGTGTTCATAACCGGGCATTATAAGGTCATTATGTATTTCATCATCAATGATAAAAACATTATTCTTGCAGCAAATATCGCCAACCTTTTCAAGCTCTTCTATAGACCACACTTTGCCTATGGGGTTGTGAGGGTTGCAGAAAAGCAAGGCGGTATTTTTGGTATTCTGTGCTTTCAAAAGCAAATTTTTATAGTCAATTTCATATTTGCCGTCTTTGTGTGCAAGCGGGCAGTAAACAATGCGGCGGTTGGTTGCAAGAACCGTCATGTCAAACGGATAATAAACCGGTGAAAGGATGATAACACCGTCACCGGGTTTTGTTACGGTTTCGATTAAAAGCGAAAGAGCGTTGATTATGCCGGGGGTCTGAATCATCCAATCCTTGTTTATTTCAAAATTATGCCTGCGCTTCATCCAGGAGCAAACGGCATTATAGTATTCTTCGGTAGGGTTAGTGTATCCGAGAATCGCTTCGTCACAAAGCTTTTTAAGAGCGTTAACAATCGGCTTTGCTGTGGGGAATTCCATATCGGCAACCGAAAGGGGAACATATTCGGTTGAAGCGTTAGGGGCAATTTCCCATTTTGCACTGCCGAATTTGCTGCGGTCAGGTATACTTGTAAAATCGTGTTTCATAGAAATCACCTTAATTTAAAATAATCGTAATTCAATCAAAAAATCAGGCAACCCAAAAGTGTTGCCTGATTTTTACTGGTCGGAGTGACGGGACTTGAACCCATGGCCTCTTGGTCCCGAACCAAGCGCGATACCAAACTTCGCCACACCCCGATATTAGTTGCTTAAAGCTGCGTGATATATTATATAATTTTGACCTATAAATGTCAACACTTAAATTTTTATTTTTATATATATTTTATTTATAAAAAATATTGACTTATTTTGATGTATTTGGTATGCTGAATATTAAGAAATTGTTAATTTAGGAGTGTTTTTATGAGCAGAGAACATCTTGGCAGCCGTTTAGGCTTCATTTTGCTCAGTGCCGGTTGCGCAATCGGTGTTGGAAACGTTTGGAAATTTCCGTGGATGGCTGGTCAGTACGGCGGCGGTGCTTTTGTATTGATTTATTTGCTCTTCCTCATTATTCTCGGTTTGCCTGTTATGATTGTTGAGTTTTCACTCGGCAGAGCCAGCCAGAGCAGCCCTGTAAAGCTTTATCAGAAACTTGAAAAACCCGGCCAAAAGTGGCATCTTCACGGCTACGCAGCCCTTGTTGCCAACTTCCTTCTTATGATGTTCTACACATCAGTAACCGGCTGGATTCTTTATTATTTTGTCAGCTTTCTTTCGGGCAATATGACCGGTATCACCAACGAAGTGTCCGAAAGTCTTTTTGGTCAGATGCTTTCAAGCCCTTATATCACAGTCGGCTTTATGGCTGTTGTTGTTATTCTTGGTTTCCTTATTCTTTCGTTCGGCCTCCAGAAGGGCGTTGAAAGAGTTACAAAGTATATGATGATTCTTCTCCTTCTCCTTATGGTTGTTCTTGCTGTTAACAGCTTCACACTTGACGGTGCAAAAGAAGGACTTACTTTCTATCTTAAACCTGACGTAACCAAAATCAACGGCAGCGTTGTTGTTGGAGCAATGAATCAGGCTTTCTTCACTCTTAGTCTCGGCATCGGTTCAATGGCTATTTTCGGCAGCTATATCGGCAAAGAACGCTCACTTATGGGCGAATCAATTAACATACTTGTTCTTGATACATTTGTTGCCATTGTTGCAGGTCTCATCATTTTCCCGGCTTGCTTTACATTTGATGTTGAGCCTGGTGCAGGCCCCAGCCTTCTCTTTGTTGCAATGGCAAAAGTTTTCAATAATATGGCAGGCGGCAGATTCTGGGGTTCGCTCTTCTTCCTGTTTATGTTCTTTGCGGCAATGTCAACAATTGTTGCTGTTTTTGAAAACATTCTTGCTTGCGTTCGCGAGCTCACTAATTGGAACAGAGTCAAGGCTTGCCTTATCTGCGGTATAGCAGTTCTTATCCTTTCAGTTCCCTGTGCTCTCGGCTTCAATCTCTGGTCATCGTTCGTTCCCTTTGCTTCGGGTTCATCAGTTCTTGATCTTGAAGATTTTATCGTAAGCAACTGTATGCTTCCTCTTGGAGCTCTTTGCTACCTTCTCTTCTGCGTTACCAAAAAGGGCTGGGGATTTGATAATTTTATCGCAGAAGCAAATGCAGGTAAGGGTCTTAAGCTTCCCAAGTGGATCAAACCTTATATGACTTATGTTCTTCCCATTATTATTCTTGTTGTTTTTGTTATCGGTATCCTCAATTTCCAGTTTGCCGATAACTTCACAATTCTTGATAAAATCAAGGCTATGATTAACTGAATATTTTAACTGCCACCGGGTAGTGAAATGCAAAAGCATTCGTTTGCGCATCGTTAGGTCTTTGAAGATGCGTAAAACGGATGCTTTTTTGGAGGTAAAATGAAAACCAAAACCCCTTTTTCAGATTTAAATAAATTTGAAACCGCTCTTTGGGCTGTATCATCAATATCAATAATATTGTCTTTTGCGTTGTCGGGCGGAAAAGACGTTTTAACTTTGGTTGCATCACTGATTGGCGTTACTTCGCTAATATTTTTGGCAAAAGGTTATGTTGTCGGACAAATACTTATGCTTGTTTTTTCGGTTTTGTACGGGATAATTTCTTTTAAGTTCAGATATTATGGTGAAATGATAACATATCTCGGAATGACGGCACCTGTAGCGGCGGCAACGGCAATATCGTGGCACAAGCATCCGTATAAAGGAACCCGAGTTGTTGAAGTTAGAAAACTCAACCAAACAGATTGCGTTAAACTGCTTGTTTTTACTGCAGCTGTAACTTTGCTTTTTTATTTTATCCTTAGAGCTCTAAAAAATAATAATCTTTTCTACAGTACGGTTTCAATAGCAACCAGCTTTGCTGCTTCTTATCTGACTTATCTGAGAAGTCCGTATTATGCAATCGGTTATGCGGCAAACGATGTTGTCTTAATTATTCTTTGGGTTCTTGCAAGCGTTGAAGAGCGAAAATATGTACCAATGGTTGTGTGCTTCTTGATGTTTTTTGCAAACGATTTGTACGGATATTTTAATTGGAAGAAAATGCAACGTAATCAGTCTGAATAAAAGTGCCCTGCTGAATGTCAGCAGGGCTTAAATTTTATAATTTTGACAGTGATTTGAAATCAGATGATAAAGAATTATAAAGTGAAGAATAAATATTATGATATTTGCGATATTCATCCTTATTTTCATTATCAGGTAACAATATGTCAGAGCTTGCGGGAACCATAGCGGCACAAGCTGATTTTACGTCGCTGTAAATACCTGCACCAACAGCGGCAAGAATGGCAACTCCCAAAGCCGCAGCATCTGAGGATTTTGATGTTTCGGTAGGCATTCCGAATGTGTCGCATATTATAGATCTCCAGAGTTTGCTTTTGCTTCCGCCTCCGCAAAGGAGCATTGTTTTGGGCGAAATATTCATCTCTTTAAGAACAAGCAGGCAGTCATAAAGCGAATATGTAACTCCTTCAAGAATAGCTCTTATAAAATGAGATTTCGTGTGCATTGCGGAAATTCCAAAGAAAACGCCTCTGCAATCAGGGTCAAGGTGCGGCGTTCTTTCACCCATAAGATAGGGGAGATAGAGCAATTTGTCACAGCCTATTGAAACGGAAGCCGCCATATCGTCAGTTGCGATATAAACAGGTTTTCCGCCGTTTTTGGCATTGAGAATTTCTTCACTGCAAAAGTTGTTTTTGAACCATTGCATTGATAAGCCGGCACCCTGCGTAACGCCCATAACGTGCCATGCGTTAGGAACTGCACAGCAGAAAGTGTGAACTCTGCCATGTGGGTCAATTATCGGCTTGTCTGTGTGAGCAAATACAACTCCTGAAGTGCCGATTGTTGTGAAAGCTTTGCCTTCTTCAATAACGCCCATTCCGACTGCCGCTGCTGCATTGTCACCGGCACCGCCGACAACAGTTGTTTTAATCGAAAGTCCGGTTTTTTCAGCGGTTTCTTTGGTTATACATCCCGTTATTTCCGGTGACTCATAAACTTTTGCGAGATATTCTTCTTTAATGCCTACAGCTTTAATCATTTTTTCAGACCATTTTCTGCCGGGAACATCAAGAAGCTGCATTCCCGATGCATCAGAAACCTCGGTTGCATATTCACCTGTTAATCTTAATCTGAGATAGTCTTTGGGCAGAAGAATGTGTCTGCATTTTTCAAAAATCTCAGGTTCGTTGTTTTTAACCCAAAGGATTTTTGAGGCTGTGAATCCTGTTAATGCAGGGTTGGCTGTTATATTTATCAAGGTTTCTTTGCCGAGGCTTTCGGTCAGCTCCTTGCATTCTTTTCCCGTTCTCTGGTCGCACCAAAGAATGGCGGGCCTTAAAACTTCGTTAGCTTCGTCAAGCATAACAAGCCCGTGCATCTGACCCGATATACCTATTGAAACAATATCATCTGAGCTGACATTGCTTTTTGCGATAACTTCATTCAGGGTTTTGATTGCAGCATTGTACCAGTCAATCGGGTCTTGCTCTGCCCAACCGTTTTTCGGCTGCTGCATATCGTATTCACAACTTGAAGAAGAAATTATTGTTCCGTTTGAATCAAAAAGAACGGTTTTGGTTGCCGATGTTCCGAGGTCAATTCCAATTACGTATTTCATATCAATCACCGAACATAATGCTGTTGATTGTTGCCTGGAGATATTCCTGCTTACCTGAGCCGGGGTCAGTGCATTTGCCGAGTGAGCAAGCGTAATTGTAAAGCTCTTCAAGGTTTGTTTTACCGTCAACAATCTTTTTGCCGATACCTGAGTTGTAGCTTGAATATCTTTCTGATTTGAATTCATCAATTCTGCCGTCTTCAATTATTTTGGCAGCTTTGATAAGGCCGAGGGCAAAAGTATCCATGCCGAGGATGAATGCCTGAACCATATCTTCTTTGGTGTTACTGGGTCTGCGGTTTTTGGCATCAAAGTTGAGGCCGCCGTTTTTCATACCGCCTGCTTTGAGAACTTCATACATACACATTGTTGCGCTGTAAACGTCAAAGGGAAATTCATCTGTATCCCAGCCGAGAACGGGGTCGCCCTGGTTAGCATCAATTGAGCCGAGCATTCCGTTGATTGCAGAGATACGAAGTTCGTGTTCAAACGTGTGGCCTGCAAGCAAAGCGTGGTTTGCTTCAATGTTCATTTTGAAATCTTTATCAAGACCGTACTGGCGAAGGAACCCGATTGCGGTTGCGGCATCAAAATCATACTGATGCTTCATTGGTTCCTTTGGTTTGGGTTCAATATAGAAATCGCCTTCAAAACCGATACTTCTGCCGTATTCAACAGCCATTTTCATAAGACGCGCAATGTTTTCCTGCTCAAACTTAACGTCGGTGTTGATAAGGGTTTCGTAACCCTCTCTGCCGCCCCAAAAAACATAGCCTTTACCGCCAAGTTTAACTGTTAGGTCGAGTGCTTTTTTAATCTGAGCTGCAGCAAAGCAGAAAACTTCTGCGCTGTTTGAGCTGCCGGCACCATTCATAAATCTGGGGTTTGAAAACATATTTGCAGTTCCCCAAAGGCATTTGATGCCTGTTTCTTTCATCTTTTCAAGAATATAATCTGTTATTTCGTCAAGCCTTTTGTTTGTTTCGTTCAAATCAGCTGCTTCGGGAACAAGGTCAACATCGTGAAAACAGAAGTTTTGAATACCGAGCTTTTGCATAAATTCAAAGCCTGCGTCAACCTTTGCTTTTGCGTGTTCCATTGTTGCGGGAACAGCACCGAATGATTTGTCGGCCGTATCTCTGCCGAACATATCGGTACCGGCTGCGCCGAGGTTATGCCACCAAGCCATTGCAAAGTTGAGATGCTTTTTCATAGGCTTGCCCATAATGATTTTTTCTGAATCATAATATTTAAATGCAAAAGGGTTTTTGCTTGATGCACCTTCATATTTTACTTTTTCGATAAAATCAAAATACATAATAACTTCTCCTTTAAAAACTTTATGAATCTATTTTATTATCATTTTATAAAACTTTCAAGGTTTATTTTATTATTTGGGGCAAAAATAGTAATAAATTTCAGGGAGATATGTTTATGAATTCAATTTGGAAAAATTACTCTGATCCGCCGAAGTTTAAGAGCTTGAAAAGTGATATAAAAACCGATGTACTTATAATAGGCGGAGGAATTGCCGGTGTTTTAACAGCTTATTTTTTAAAAGAAAAAGGTGTTGATTATACTCTTGTTGAAAAGGGCAGAATATGCGGCGGCAACAGCGGCAACACAACTGCCAAAATAACAAGCCAGCACGGCTTGATTTATCAGAAGCTTTATAAAGAATCAGCCGAAAAGGCGAAGTTGTATCTTGATGCAAATAACTGTGCGTTAAAAAAATATTACGAAATGTGCCGTACAATTGATTGTGATTTTGAAGTTAAAGATAATTACGTTTATTCTTGCGATGAAAAAAGAAAGCTTGAAGCGGAGCTTGAATCACTTTCAAAAATCGGTTATGCTGCCGATTTTTGCACTGATTTACCCCTTAAAATTAAAACTTTCGGTGCGGTTCGTTTTAAAAGTCAAGCTCAGTTTAATCCGATTAAGTTTTTATTTTCGATAGCTAAAGGGTTGAATATCTACGAAAACACTTATGTGCGTGAAATGGTCGGTAACACAGCTGTAACTGATTTCGGCAAAATCAAAGCCGATAAAGTTATTGTTGCAACTCATTTCCCGTTTATTAACAAACATGGTTCATATTCGCTCAAGCTTTATCAGGAGCGATCTTATGCAATAGCCTGCGAAAACGCTGTTGATGTAGACGGAATGTATGTTGATGAAAATGTGAAAGGAATGTCTTTCAGGAATTATAAAGATTATCTGATAGTTGGCGGCGGTGACCACAGAACGGGCAAAAAAGGCGGCAATTGGCAGGAACTGAGAGGATTTGTCAATAACAATTACCCTTTGGCAAAAGAAAGATTTTTTTGGTCTGCGCAGGATTGTATGACACTTGACAAAGTTCCGTATATCGGGCGGTATTCAGCTAAAACAACAGATTTATTTGTTGCAACCGGCTTTAACAAATGGGGTATGACAGGAGCGATGGTTTCTGCAATGGTTTTGACGGATTTGATTTATAAAAGAGAAAGCCTTTACAGAGAGATTTTTAATCCGTCAAGGAGTATGTTAAAGCCGCAGCTGTTGGTTAACGGGTTTGAATCGGTTGCAGGGTTGCTGACTTTCGGGCAGAAGCGTTGCCCTCATCTTGGCTGTGCTTTAAAGTGGAATGCTCAGGAGCGTTCGTGGGATTGCCCTTGCCACGGCTCAAGATTTGACCCGAACGGCAAAGTTCTTGATAACCCTGCCAACGGAGATATGAAATAGTTTTTCAATTCTGAAAAGTTGACGGTGCTGAGTTAATATGTTAAAATAATTAAAATCCTTGTGGAGGTTATTATGGACTCAAAAGAAGCACGTGAACGAATGGAAAGCGGCAGGATTTACTGGCCCAACGATGAAGAAATTGTTAAGGAACAGCAAGCCTGCCTTGAAAAATTATGGTATTTCAATAACACAAAACCGTCTGAAACAGATAAACGTAATGAAATGCTAAAAGATATGTTTGCAGAAATAGGGGAGAACTGCTATATAGAGCCTCCTCTTCATTCTAATTTTGGTGGTAAGCACGTTCATTTCGGCAACAGCGTTTATGCGAATTTCAATCTGACACTTGTTGACGATGCTCATATTTATGTCGGCGATTACTGTATGTTTGCACCGAACGTTGTTATCTCAACGGCAGGGCATCCTATTGATCCTGAACTGCGCGAAAAGGCTTATCAGTATAATCTTGATGTTCATATCGGTAAAAATGTATGGATAGGTGCCGGTGCAATTGTTATGCCCGGAATTACAATTGGCGATAATTCGGTTATAGGCGCAGGCAGTGTAGTTACAAGGGATATACCGCCAAATGTTGTTGCGTTCGGCAATCCTTGCAGAGTTATGCGTGAAATCGGAGAACACGATAAGATTTATTATAACAAAAACAGAAAAATAGATCTTTAAATTTTAAGCTTGAATTCGTTGCCTTTAAAATCAATAATTCCGTCATTTTTCATTCTCGAAAGTTCCTTTGACATTGCGCTTCTTTCAACCGAAAGATAGTCTGCCAATTCCTGACGGTTAAACGGTATTGTCACTGTCGCACTCTTTTGCTTTTTTGACTGTTCCGAAAGGTAAGAAGTCAGCTTTTCTCTTGTTGAACGTTTGGTAAGATGCGTTATTTTTTCGTTCATTTCGCAATGCTTTTCCGCAAGTGAAGAAAGCAGGTTTTTGGTAAGCTTTATGTGGCATGAACAGTTTTTTTCGCAAGGATTAATCAAGCGGTGAATATCAAAAAACAGTATTTCGCTTTTTTCTTTGGCAACAATATTGAACGGCAATTCATTTGTGGGCGCAAATGCATAGTTTTCGCCAAAACATCTGCCGGCCGTGAACTCGGATACTATTGATTTGTTACCCAGAAAATCATTGCTTTCAAGATATATTCTGCCGCTTAAAACAACGCCTGCCGAATTTGCACTGTTACCGGCAAGACAGATTATTTCAGACTTATCATATTTAACAACCTTTGCTTTGCTGCATTTCAAAAATCTGACAATCTCATTTTCTTCCATTCCGCTGAACAGTTCACAAACTTTTATTATGTTCAGATATTTGTGCATAATGTCACATCCTTGTTGCAAATAACACTTTATATAATTTTATCATTTATTAATTCTTATGTCAACAGAACATATTTAAACGGAGGGCTATATGAGTAAAAATTTCAATTATCAATCGGCGCCTAAAGAACGTTTTGGCTACGGATTATATTATTTTGCACAGAATATTTTTTACACTTTTGTAACAACATATGTTGCGACTTATTTGCTCAATAACGGTATGAATGAAGCTGCAATCGCTGCTGTTTTGCTTGCGCCAAAGGTGTGGGATGCTGTGAATGACCCGATTTTTGGCGTAATTATTGATAAGTTAAAGATGAAAAAAGGCAGGTTTTTGCCTTGGATTAAGCTTTCTGTTGTTTTAATTCCTATAACAACTGTTGCTTTGTTTGCGATGCCTTCAACTATTTCAGATACGGCAAAATCTGTGTGGGTTATAGTTGCTTATATTCTCTGGGATATGTCATACACGATGTGTGATGCTCCGATTTTTGCCCTTGCAACAACTATGACATCTGATATTCAGGAAAGAGCTTCAATATATTCAATGAGCCGTTTTACCGGGACTCTCGGCTCGTTTATCCCTATGGTTGCCGTTCCGCTTATGTACGGTGAAAACGGACTTAATCTTGGTTGGTTTGTTACGGCTGCAATCGTTTGTTCAATCGGTTTTGCTCTTATGCTTCCTATTTGTTTTACTGTTAAAGAAAGAAGCCACGCTACAATTGAAGAGCAACGCTCCGTCGGCTCAATTTTAAAGGGCTTTGCAGGCAACAAGTTCTTGCTCGTCTTTTATTGCTGTGTATTTATAATTAACGTTACAAATACAATTCAGGTTCTTAACCCGATATTCTGCCAGTATGTTCTCGGCAACGAAACGCTCGCAACGGGTCTTTTGGTTGCTGTTATGGGTCCAATTCTAATTGATGCTCTTGTTATCCCTAAGTTAACAAGAAAAATTGATAAATTCTATCTCTATGTAGGTGCTGTGAGTCTATATTGTTTGATTTCATTTATCCAGTATTTTATCGGATATGAAAATATGCCTTTGCTTATTATAACTCTTGTTATCAAAGGCATTGGTCTTGGCGGTATGACAGTTCTCGGCGCAATGTTTACTCCCGACTGTGTTGAGTATGGCCATTATAAAAGCGGTCAAAGAAATGACGGCATAAGCTTTTCGGTTCAGACTTTTGTTAACAAGCTTGTTGCGGCAATTGTAACTTCGCTTTCAATGGCTATGATAAGTGCGATGGGCTTTGATTCAACAAATGTTACTCAGCAGGGAACAAATGCCGTATGGTTTATGTTCACTCTTTTTGCCTCAATCGGCTCTGCAGTTGCAATTCCGATTCTTCTTTGCTTCTATAAGCTGAGAGATAAAGATGTAAGGCTTATGTCGCAATGCAACAATGGCGAAATATCAAAAGAGGATTGCCAAGCCAAACTCTCGGATATGAAAAAATATTATTGATTTTCAGCCCGAAATGAGCAGTTATAAATGCTCATTTCGGGCATATATTATTTTGGGGTGATAGTATGAAAATCAATTTTAAAAGGCTATTGGTTTGCATTGCGATTCCGCTTGCGGTCGGAGGATTATCCGCTTTGATATCAGGTGGCGGAATGGAGGCATTTGAGCAAATTAACAAACCGCCGCTTTCGCCGCCAGGTTGGCTTTTTCCTGTTGTTTGGACTGTTCTGTATATCTTTATGGGTATTGCTTCGTATCTTGTACTTGAATCCGATTCAAGTCATAAGGATATAATTAATGCCCTCACTTTTTACGGAGTTCAGCTCTTTTTTAATTTTTTATGGTCAATTTTGTTCTTTAATTTTTCGCTTTACGGCATTGCGTTCATCTGGCTTTTGATTCTTTGGGTTCTGATTATTATAACAACCGTTCTTTTTGGCAAAATTTCAAAACTATCGGCATTGCTCTTAATTCCTTATTTTTTATGGGTAACTTTTGCAGGTTATCTTAATTTCGGAATTGCTGTTTTAAACTGAAGAAAATACCTGCTGAATTTAGATGCAGCAGGTATTTTTCTTATTCAAGATGTGTTGTTGAATTTATAACATTGAAAGTTATATCACCGTATTTATTGGTTCCTTTTTTAAAATATGTAACTTTGGTTATGCCGGTGTTATCAATGTCAATGTCAAAGGCGGGGTCTTCGTTGAGACCCATAATTCTGAAAATAAGGTTGGTCATAAAAGCTGCGTGTGATACAAGGGCAACCTTTTCACCTTCTTTATATTTTTCAGTCATATATCTGATTGTGTCATCACACCTATTATTTATCAGTTCTTTGTCTTTGCCGGGTGTGTATGCAATAAAAGGTGAGTCGGTATCTAAACCTTCTGCTAAAGCTGAAAGCGGACAAAGTTCGTTCAGTTCGTCTTTTGAAATTCCGCTGTATTCGGGAGTTACACTAAGCTCCGTAACATAAGGCAGAATATTAAGCGGCTTTTCTTTTCTTTGGTGATTAAGAATGCCTTTTGCTGTTTGAATTGCTCTTATAAGTCCGCTTGAATAAACAGCATCAAAATCAATTTTGCTCAAGTATTTGCCTAAAAGGTCTGCCTGGCTTTCACCTTTTGGGGTCAAAACAGGGTCGCAGGCTTCTTTTAACGTTAAATTGTCTCTTCCGTAACCTACATTCCCAACGCTTTCGCCGTGACGGATTATATAAAGCTCAAGCTGTGGAATAGGATTGTGTTTTTCCATTGTTATCACTCCTTGTTTCAGTTAATTATATAATATCTAAAAAACAGTGTCAATTAAAATGCTCTTGACATATTCAGTTTTTAAATATAAAATTATCTCATCAACAAATGAGGTGCTTTATGAAAAAATGCTGCATTGTCGGTGCCGGTGATTGCCGTGAAATTAACATAACTAAAGATGATTTTTCTTTAGTAATAGCCGCTGACGGAGGTTTGAAATATCTTAAACAGGCTGTCGTTGAGCCCGATGTTATAATCGGCGATTTTGATTCGCTCGGATATGTTCCGGATAAAGGAAATGTTTTAAGATTAAAGCCTGAAAAAGACATTACGGATATGCACGCAGCTGTGAATGTTGCTGTTGATGCAGGTTGTGATTGCTTTTATTTTTACGGTGCCTGCGGTGGAAGAATTGACCATACTTTTGCCAATATTCAGCTGATAGCATCCCTTGCTGATAACGGTAAAAAAGCTTTTATTTTTGACGGTGATACGGTTATCACCGCTCTGCATAATTCTTCAATTGTTTTCACTTCCGAAAACAGCGGATTTATTTCGGTTTTTTCTCATTCGGATACAAGCAAGGGCGTTTCTGTAAAAGGATTAAAATATGAGCTTGAAAATGCTGAAATGAAAAACAGCTTTGCTCTTGGCGTAAGCAATGAGTTTATCGGCAAAGAAAGCTCGGTCAGTGTTGAGAACGGAACACTGATTATCGTTTATACACGCTGAAATTCAAAAAGTATAATAATCAAAAAAGAAAGGAACTGCTTTATGAAATCAACAAAAAAAATTATCTCTCTTGTACTTTCGCTTCTTATTGTTATCTCTTGCGCAACTTCAGCTTTTGCTTATGCCGATGACGAGCTTTGGCAAAGCACCTGGGAAGCTGAATACGAAAACGGTGTTATCCTTTTTCCCGGATCGGATGAATCTGAGATGAACGTTTCCTGGTATTCAGCAACCGAAAGTAAGCCTCAGGTAATTGTGAGCCAAGCTGATGCAGCTACAAATGAATGTGATACTTTTGAAGGTTATTGTGTTAAGGCTTCAGGCGGTGATTATGCAAATAAAGTAACAATCACCGGTCTCGAACCCGGTAAGACTTATGATTATTATTGCATCAGTGATGGTTTTAAATCTCAAACCTATACTTTTAAAACAGATGCAAATCCGAGCGAATTTTCAGCGGTTTATATGACAGATATTCATATTTCACACAGCAACGAAGACCCCGAATCAATCAAATCAACTGCAAATAAGTTTAATTCTGTTATGGCTGAAGCTGTTGAAAAGTATAATCCTTCGCTTCTTATTTCAGCAGGCGATCAGGCATCTGAGGGCTATGAAACTGAATACAAAGGGTTGTCTTCATGTCTCGCATTAAAGAGCATTCCCGTTGCAACCTCAATCGGTAACCACGACCGCAAGGGCGTTGAATACGCTACTTTCAACAACGTTCCCAATGAATACGATGCAATGGTTTCTTCATATGTAGGAGGTAACTATTGGTACACAAGGGGAAACGTTCTTTTCCTCCACGTTGATACCAACAACGCCAGCGGTATGGACCACAGAAGATTTGTTAAAGAAGCTGTTGAAGCTAACCCCGATGTTAAATGGCGCGTTATGGTTGCTCATCACGACCTTTACAGCGGCAGAATTCCTCACAGAGAGAGTGAAAATGAGCTTCTCAGATTGCTGTGGGCACCGATTTGCGATGAATTTGCTATTGACCTTTTTCTTCTTGGTCACAGCCATTATTATACAGTAACCAACGTTCTTTATAACAACAAAACTGTTGCCGATTATGCACCTGTTATGACCGATAATGAGGGCACTGTATATATGGTTTCAGGTTCGATAACAAGACCCAGAGATGATGAAGATATCGGCCTTAACGAAGAATGGATTGGCTTTGCCAATGTTCCTGATGATCAGGCTATTTATAATATTCTTGATTTCACAGAGGAGTCAATAACCGTTTCTTCATATTATCAGGGGAACGATGAAGCTTTCAATTCTTTTGAAATTGTTAAAACCTCAAATAACGGAGGCCATCCCGATAAGTATATTCCGTTCTATAATTCAATAATCAGATTTATAGGAACGATATATGCCGTGTTCAATAACATCAATGTTTATTCAGACCTCACCGATAACGGGTTTGAAGTTAACTTCTTTGATGTTCTTTTTGGTTAAAAATATGCCGCTGAAGTTTAGGCTTCAGCGGTTTTTTATTGCCAAAATATATTTATTATGTTATTATAAATAAAAATCGAAGGAGAACTGAAATGATTAAGCATATTGTTTGTTTTAAACTTAAAGATAACAGTTCGGAGCAATGCCAAAAGGCAAAGGAAGTTTTGCTTTCAATGAAAGATAATGTTCCTCAGATAAGAGATATCGAAGTCGGCGTTGATTTTCTCGGCTCCGAGCGTTCATATGATATTATTCTCCAGGTTGTACTTGAATCAGCAGCCGAGCTTGAAAACTATCAGAATGACCCTTATCATTGCTCTGTTGTTAAAACCTATATGCATGCTGTTCGTGAAGCAAGCGTTGCGGTTGACTATGAATTATAAGGAGATTTTTAATGCAGCTTCTTGAAATTAATAAAGAAAAATATATCGGTCAGGCTGACCCTTTTATTCTTAAACATAACGGTAAGTTTTATATTTATACTACAGGTAAAGATGGTATATATGCCTATTCTTCAGATAAGCTTCTTGAAGGTTGGAAGTTTGAAGGCAAGGTTTTTACCTATCCCGATCCTAAGGTTTATGATTTCTGGGCACCGTCTGTTATTGAAATTGACGGAATGTTCTATATGTACTGTTCGTTTGAATTTTTTGGCGATACTCCCGATGAAGGCGGTCATAAGCAGACGATGCACGTTTCAACGAGCAAAAGCCCTCTCGGTCCGTTTGAAAACGCAAAACAACTTTTGCACCCATTTTCTATTGATTCCCACGTTGTTAAAAACGAAAGCGGACTTTTCATATTTTATTCAACCAACCGATTTGATTGTGACAGACCCGGAACATATATTGCTGTTGACAGATTGCTTGACCCTTATACCGTTGAGGGTAAGCCCGTTGATGTTGTTGTGCCGTCAATTGATGAAGAAATTTATTGCTATGACAGATATAAAAAAGGTTATCATTGGCATACAATAGAAGGTGCATATTATTTCAAAGAAGGCGATTGGCAGTATGTTATGTACAGCGGCGCCTGCTATGAAAATGAAAAATATTTTATCGGCTATTCAAGAGCAAAAACAAATGAAACCGATTTAACAAAAATTAAGTTTGAAAAATACCCTGATGATAAAACGTACGCTCCCGTACTTAAAAGCAATGAATGGGAGGAGGGCACAGGCCACCATTCAATGATAAAGCATGACGGCCAATGGTATGCTGTTTATCACGCAAGAAATGCAGAGGATGACGGTTTGCCCGGTGACAGAAGGAACGCCCGTATTTGCAAACTTAACGTTAAAGACGGCATTATTACTGCCGAAAGAAAACAAAATGAAATTTAACAATAGGATGTGATTGTTATGAATAAGCTTTCAAAATCGGTTATGAAGCTTGTTTCAAAGGTTGTTAACAGCGTTACTCAGGAAGTAACCGCAGGCGGCGATGCAACCTATTATGACCCTGCCCCCGAAATGAAATCAGTTTGCCGCCAAATCGGCTCAGAGGGCATTGTAATGCTCAAAAACGCAGGTTCTGTTTTACCGCTTGATTTAAATAAAAATGTTTCTGTTTTCGGCAGAGTTCAGAATGATACTTTTTTTGTTGGCTACGGTTCGGGCGGCGATGTTAAGGTTCCTTATAAAGTGAATATAATGCAGGGTATACGTAATGCAGGCATTAAAGTTAATGAAGAGCTTGCTTATGTTTATGCTTCATGGTGTGCCGAAAATCCGGTTGATGACGGCTTCTGGGGCCATTGGCCGATGTGCTATGAAGAAATGTCCGTTTCGCGTGAGCTTTGCACAAGGGCTGCTTCAAAATCCGATACGGCAATTGTTATTATCGGCAGAGCTGCGGGTGAGGACAGAGAAAACAAGCTTGAAAAGGGCAGTTATTATCTTACGGATAATGAAAAGAACTTGCTCAATGAAGTTACAAGCGCATTTTCAAAGGTTGTTCTTTTGCTCAATTGCGGCGGTATAATGGATATGTCGGAGATAGCCGAATACGGTGATAAAATTTCGTCAATTCTTTATGTTTGGCAAATCGGAATGGAAACGGGCAACGCTATTGCCGATGTTCTCAGCGGTGCCGTTTCACCAAGCGGTAAGCTGACCGATACAATCGCTCAAAGCTACGGATATTACCCCTCATCAAACGATTTTGGTGAAAAAGCGTTCAATAATTATACTGAAGATATCTATGTGGGTTACAGATATTTTGAATCATTTGCGAAAGACAAGGTTCTTTATCCCTTTGGCTTTGGTCTTACATATTCAGATTTTGAGTTGTCAGCAGTTTCGTTTGAACAAAACAATGATGAAATCGCGGTTAAAGCAACTGTGAAGAATGTTGGCAAATATGCTGCCAAAGAGGTTGTTCAGCTCTATTTTGAAGCTCCTTGCGGAAGGCTCGGTAAGCCGTCAAGGGTTCTTGCGGGTTTTGTAAAGACCGAGCTTCTTGAGCCTGGAAAAACTCAGAAGATTTCAATTGATGTAAGCGTTAATTCGCTTGCTTCATATGATGATGAAGAGCTTTATGCCTATATTCTTGAAAGCGGCAAATATAATTTTTATCTCGGCTTTGATGTTCGTTCAGCTGCGAAATGCGGTGAAATCAGCATTGAAAAAGAAACAATTGTTGAGCAGCTTAAGCAGACGGCTGCACCTGTCAAGCCTTTCAAACGCATCAAAGCTTTGCCTGACGGAAAATATGAATATAAAGACGTTCCTCTTGCAAAGTATTCGCTTAAAGAGATAATTCTTGAAAATCTTCCTCAGCCGCTTCTTCAGACTGATTTAAAGATAACATTTAATGATGTTAAAGTCGGCAAGGCTACTCTTGACGATTTTGTTGCCACGCTCAGCAATGATGAGCTTGAAGCTCTCAGCCGCGGCGATTATATTATGAACAGCCCCCTCGGTGCGCCCGGCAATGCTGCTGTTTTCTGCGGTGTTCTGCCTTCACTCATAGAGAAGGGCGTTCCTTCCGTTACAACAACTGATGGCCCTTCGGGAATCAGGCTTAAAGCAAAAGCTTCTCTGCTGCCTATCGGCGCAACTCTTGCTTGTTCTTGGAACAAAGAGCTTGTTGAAAAGCTTTACGAGCAGGTTGGTAAAGAAATGAAAAACCTTGGCTCCGATGTTTTGCTTGCGCCCGGTATGAATATCCACAGAAGTCCTCTTTGCGGCAGAAACTTTGAATATTTTTCAGAAGATCCGCTTATTGCAGGCTTAACTGCTGCCGCAGTAGTAAAAGGCTTGCAGAGTGTTGGTGTTTCGGCTTGCCCGAAGCATTTTGCCTGCAACAGTCAGGAAACAAACAGAACACATAATGATTCAAGAGTGTCAGAAAGAGCACTGCGTGAAATTTATCTTAAAGGCTTTGAAATCTGCGTTAAAGAATCGAAGCCCCGTAACATTATGACGTCGTATAATAAAATTAACGGCGTTTGGGGGCATTATCACTATGAGCTTTGCACACGCATTCTCAGAAACGAGTGGGGTTTTGACGGCAGCATTATGACCGACTGGTGGATGCGTTCATCAAAATCACCGGAGTTCCCCGAGATTTGTGACCAGGCTTACAGAGTAAGAGCAGGCGTAAATGTTCTTATGCCCGGTGGCGGAAGAACAGGCAAGAAAAAGCCTGACGGAACTTTACTTAAAACCCTTGGCAAAGAAAACGGCATAACGCTCGGTGAGCTCCAACAAAACGCAAAATATGTTCTCAACTATGCTCTTAACAGCAGCGCAATGAAATAAAAATAATACTCCGGCAGATTGTTGAATCTGTCGGAGTTCTTTTTGTTTAAAAATCTGCAGAACCGGTTGTTCTGGGGAAGGGGAGAACATCTCTGATGTTTGAAATACCTGTGAGGTACATAATAAGTCGCTCAAAACCAAGGCCGAATCCGCTGTGCTTAACACCGCCGTATCTTCTTAAATCAAGATACCAGCTGTAATCTTCGGGTTTTAATCCAAGCTCTGTTATGCGGCTTTCCAAAACATCAAGTCTTTCTTCTCTCTGGCTGCCGCCGATGATTTCGCCAATTCCCATAACGAGGCAGTCGCAAGCGGCTACGGTTTTGCCGTCATCGTTGAGACGCATATAAAATGCTTTGATTTCTTTGGGGTAATCGGTAACAAAAACAGGTTTTTTGAATATTTTTTCTGTCAGGTAGCGTTCGTGTTCTGTTTGTAAATCGCAGCCCCAACTGACTTTATATTCAAATTCTGAGTTGTATTCTTCAAGCATTTTTATTGCATCGGTATAAGTAACTCTGCCGAAATCTGAATTTGCAACGGTAGTAAGTCTTTCAATCAGTTCTTTATCTATGAACTTGTTTAAAAATTCAAGCTCAGACGAGCAGTTGTCAAGAACATATTTGATAACATATTTTATCATCGCTTCAGCAACGTCCATATCGTCGCTCAGCTCTGCAAAAGCCATTTCAGGCTCAATCATCCAGAATTCTGCTGCGTGGCGCTGAGTATAGGACTTTTCAGCTCTGAATGTGGGGCCGAATGTGTAAACCTTGCCGAATGCAAGAGCCATTGTTACAGCCTGAAGCTGGCCTGAAACGGTAAGATAAGCGGGCTTTTGGAAGAAATCTTCAGAATAATCAATTTTTCCTTCTTCGTTTTTCGGAACATTCTCAAGGTCAAGAGTTGTTACCTTAAACATTTCGCCGGCACCCTCGCAGTCGCTGCAAGAAATAAGAGGCGTGTGTGCATAAACAAAGCCTTGGTCAATGAAAAACTTATGGATTGCATACGCAGCAACGGAACGGATACGGAAAACTGCGTTGAATGTGTTTGTTCTGGGTCTGAGATGTGCAATGGTTCGTAAAAATTCAAGCGAATGTCTTTTCTTTTGCAGGGGATAGTCAGGGGTTGAAAGGGCTTCAACTGAAATTTCGTCGGCGTTGATTTCAAATGGCTGGTTAGCCTGAGGCGTCAGCAAAAGCTTGCCTTTAACTCTGATTGCAGAGCCGACATTAAGCTTTGCAATGTCTTTATAGTTGTCAAGCTTTGCTGCTTCAAAAACAACCTGAACGCCTTTAAAAGAACTGCCGTCGTTAATTTCAATAAATCCTATGGCTTTTGAGTCTCTGAGAGTTTTAACCCAGCCGCAAACGGTAACGTCTTTGTCTGCGTAAACATCAGGTGATGAATAAAGATTTTTAATTTCAATTCTGTTCATAATAATTACTCCGGTTTTTATACGGTAATCAGATGTTTGTTTGCTTCAAAAATTTTTGGACCGATGCCTTCAACGTCTAAAAGCTCAGCAATGTTTCTGAAATTACCGTTAGTATTTCTGTACTCAATTATTGCATTTGATTTTGATGAACCTATGCCGTGAAGTTGCGCAAGTTCTTCTTTAGATGCGGTATTGATATTAATTTTTTCAGATTCATATTGGTTGATAATATTTGTTTTATGATAATCCTGAATTAAATCTGCATTGCATGGCTGAAATACAGGAGATTCTGTGATTAGTGTTGAGAAATAAACAAACAATAAAAACAATCCTGTAGCAACCAATAATTTTTCGTGTTTTAAATTAATCATAGTTAAAAGTTTGCGGAATTCCAACCCCAATGTTCAGCTTCGTCATATTTTATATAGATGTTTTGAGGTTTAATTGCGAGTTCTTCGGCAATAATTTCGGTGAGTGCGGCTGTCAGGCGGTCATATGCAGCGTCTGATGTTGTGCCGAAAATGCTGACCTGAAGGAACGCATAGTCCTCGTCACATTCACCTTTGAAATACATATTAACGTTATCTTCAAAAGCAAGCATAAGCCAACTTTCGCTTTTACCGGGGATAAGTGCAATTGCGTTTCCAAGTTTCTTTTTAAGATTATCTTTTACCTGGTCAGTTATTTCTTTGCTGACTGTAGTTCTGATATAAGGCATAATTAAAAACTCCTTTAATTGTAAATGAATCAGTTAACTCTGAAAAATCCGCTGGCTTCAACAACTATACCGTGAATCGGACAATCCGTATCGGTGTAATTAACATATATCATTGTTCCGGTATCGTATTCAGTGCAGAAAACACCGTCCTGAACTTCGTAATGGTCTGTTATTCTTGCATCTCTTAAATCATTGAGAAGCTCATTAGATGTTGTGTAAAATTCAGCAGCATAGTTAATTGTGTTGTCGTAAAAATATAAATCGTTTTCTTCAATACCTCTGCTGTTATAATTCCACGAAAAATGCGGGCAAGCACCGTATTCAATGTGTTTGAGCAGTGTTTCTTCGGGATTGCTGCGAGTATTTATAGGTTCACCGGCATAATTAACTATACCGTGAAGGACTAACTGAACAAAAGGTACTGAAATATAGGCACCGCTGTTTGCAGCTTTGGCACTCAAGGGCAGATTGATAATTGAGTCAATATTCTTAAGCATATAAAAGTTGCCGAAAACAGCCATTGTTTTTTTGCCGGTTGAAAGGGTTGAAATTGAGCTTTTGATTATTTCAGCCGCTTCTTGTCTAAGAAAACCGCTATCTGAAAAGTCTGAATAGAGGAGTGAACCGACATCGTTAAGAGAAAAACCTGAAAATGAATAGTCGCGGAACTTGGATAAAACATTTATAACTGTCTTGTTAAGCGTATCTGTTTTTCTGTATTTTCTTTCGGAAATCTTTGTGCCCATAAAATCGTCGACAGATACTTGAGGAGTGTATTTACCGCTTTTTTTATTAAGATTAACAGCATTCTCAGAAGTAAATCCGCTTGAAGACGATAAAAGGTTAATGTCAATGAACAAACTCATTTTTTGAGCAGAAATGTAGTTATAAAGATTATTCAGCTCTTTTTCTCCGCCTAAACGGTTTAGAATATTTGCTGAGTTAATGTCGCGTGAATTTACACCGCCACCGAATATGCCGCAATAACGAAGATTTATGTTGTTTATTCCTTTGCTTTTCATACGGCTGAGCATATCTTGAGCTTGTTCAAAAGTTGTTAGTGCTGAGGTGTGTTGAAATGCATTTGTTTTTTTTGTGCCTGCACCGCTTACGGTTAGAAAGAAGGGGAGATAATTATCCGTTTCAGCGGTTTTTGTTGAAAGAACAGAGTTTCTTATAAGCTGTTCTCTGCATGCGGATGCAAGGCCGGCATAAGTTGCATTGTTGCCGGAAAGAAAACGGTAACAAAGCGACATATCTTCAACTGTTTGCTTTTTTGAAATGTACAGGGTATTGTTTTCATAAACTACCGGTGTTATCGTAAAGCTGGTGTAAATGCGATTGTATTCACTTAAAGTCTTGGCTTTTTCAGCTTTGATTGTTGCAACTGCATCGCCTTTTTGAATCAATGAAATAAATGCACTTTTTCCGTGTTTAATTCCAAAAGCTGGAATTGTTGCCGTTGAGTCTGCGGAATCGGAAATTGAGGGGTCGTTACCGTAAACAGCAAATGAGAGGTTTTCAAATGATTCATCGTAAACTGAGGTTTTAATTATTGCACCGCAACCGTCAGGCACCAGCATAAAGTCGTTCTCTTTAGTATCGTTATAAGCACCGAAATAGTTGAGTATATCTATGCTTTCTATTTTTGCTTCATCGTTTCCGGTAATGTTTTCAAAAAAGGAATTAACTATCATACTACCGTCTTTTAGAGTGACATCAACGTTAATTCTGAAGCCTATATCTGTTTTGGAATACTTGGATTTTTCAGCGGTTTTTTTGTCAGGAAAAATATCAAAAGTGAATAATGCACCGTTTTCGGTCAAAGAGTATGAGGCTTTACCGTATTCCAGTGAATTATCTTGAGAATTAAGCTCGTAAATATCAGTGCCGCCGATTACTTTGATTGAAACCATACTAGCTTCGCTAAGCTTTTTTTCACCTTGTGTTAAACCGTCAAGCAACGGCAAAGCTGTCCAAAACTGGTCAAGGCTTGTATCGTAGATACCGAGCGAGTTCGTTTCAGGGTCGATATAAAGATCAATAAGACCGGAAGATGCAACTTTTTGAGTGAACGAGCTTTTGCTTTTTGAGTAATGAATTTCTTTGTTTTCAGATAAATTAGATATAGTATTTCTTGATTCTACACGGTTTATTGTCATAACGCCGTATTCGTTATCCGATGAACAAGAGGTGAGTGTTGAGGTTGTTACGCTCAAGCAAAGAATAAAGCTTAAAATTTTTAAAATTCTTATTAAATTTTTATTGCTCATCTTTATCATAATAATCAGCTTCCTTAGGTATTTCGAACGTAAACACAACGCCGTTCCTTACATTCTTAACGCCGTATTTACAATTGTGTTTATCCATTATGCTTCTGACAATTGAAAGGCCGAGACCGAAACGGTTTTCGCTGCGGGCATGAGATTTGTCGGCTCGAAAAAAACTGTCCCAAATTTCTTTTATATCAGCATCGCTGATATTTTCACCGGTGTTGAAAACGCTGATTTCATAGCATTCGGCTTTGTCAGTATAACCTATTTCTATTATTTTTTCACCGCTGCAATGAGCGATTGCGTTGGTAATATAATTTTTTAATACAATTTCAATTTTATCAATCTGACCGTAACATTTTAACTCTTCAGGCAGATTGTTTTTAATTGTGATTGATTTTTGGTCGAACTGAAGCTTCAGGTGATTTATTAATGAAGAAACCAAACGGCCTATATTGAAGTACTCAGGCATAAAAGGCTGAACTCTGTTTTCAAGTTTGGAAAGTTCAAGAAGCTCAAGTACAAGGGTGTTCATTTTTTTGCTTTCATCATTGATAATGTTGCAATATTCTTTGATAACTTCGGGATCGTCGCTTATCCCTTGGCTGACACCTTCCGCATAACCTGAAATAATAGCAATAGGAGTTTTTAATTCGTGCGAAACATTGTCAATAAATGATTTGCGGGCATTATCAAGAGCTTGTTGCTTTTCTATATCTTTTTCAAGCTGTTCGTTTTTATCTTTGAGATCAAGCAACGTTGCATCAAGTGTATCTGACAGAGTGTTGATGCTTATACCGAGCTCGCCGATTTCGTCGCTGCCGTAGTTTTTACATTTTCTTTCAAAGTTAAGGGCTGCCATATCCTTTGTAATATCATTCATTTCAACAAGAGGTTTTGTGAATTTGGCAACAAGCAGATAGAAAATTAAAGTGAAAAGTATAAGTGTGAGAACTGAAATAAAAGTAAAAACTCTGCCGGCTACAAAAACAATGCTTTCAACATCTGCAACCTCTGAATAGATATATGCAGTTTCACCGGTTTGCAGAGGATAATGCAAAATATAATAATAAGCATTGGTTGCAGGCCTCTGACGAATTTCAAATTCTTCACTATCTATGTAAATATTATATTTATCGGTTTCAAGCATTGTTGAAAACTCGGATTGAGGATTGAGCGATTCACCACTCTGAATTTCGCTTGTGATTGTAGAGTAGGAAACAATTTGTTCAGAGTTCACAATTTCAAAGTCAACGTTGTTGTTAACTGCAATTGAATTAAGGTCAAAGAGATAAGTTACGGAACCGGGGGAGCATTTATTAATATCTTCACCGATTTTATTAAGTTGATTGTATGTTCTGTAAGTAAAGGTGTTGAAAAGGGCAGGTGAACTGAAAGTGAAGATAAGCAGGAAAAGCAGTATGAGCATACTGCATACTGCTGCAAAAACTTTTATTCTGATTTTGCTTAACTTTAATTTAACCTGACCTTTTTTCAAGTTATTTACACCTCAATTTTGTAACCTACGCCGTAAACGGTTTTTAAATGTGCTTCGCCCCAGCTGCCAAGCTTTGTTCTGAGTCTTGCAACGTGAGAGTCAACTGTGCGCGGGTCACCTGCAAAATCAAGCCCCCAAATATCATCAAGCAAAGCATCTCTTGAATATATTCTGCCTTTATTTGAAGCAAGTTTAAGCAGAATATTGAATTCTTTGTAGGTCAACTCAAGATGATTTCCGTCAATTGTTACAGTATGTGCTGCTTTATCGAGAGTCAAAGCATTGATTTTTATTATTTCATTTTGGTTGCTGCTGGCAATGTTAGAACGTTTAAGCAGTGCTTCAACTCTTTTTACCAATATTGAAGGACTGAACGGTTTTGTAACAAAATCATCAGCTCCGGATTCAAACGACATAAGCTCGTCAAATTCCTGGCTTCTGGCTGTTAACATAAGAATAGGCACATTACTGGTTTGTCTGATTGTTTTGCAAACTTCCCAACCGTCTGCTTCCGGCATCATAATGTCACAGATAACAAGCGAAATATCGGCGTTTCTGTTAAAAAGTTCAATTGCCTCTCTGCCGTTTATGGCTTCAATTGTTTCAAATCCGGCATTTTTTAAAAAATCACACACAAGCCTTCTGATGAGAGCTTCATCATCGGCAATAAGAATTTTTTTCATAATATCACCTATAAATATATTTAATATATTTTAACATATATCATATATTTAAATCAAGTTTAAAGTGATAATTTAAATGTTATTTTTGAAACATTAATACTGCATTTTCAAGTTGTAAATTTTTTTTAAAAAACTATTGTTTTAATTGTAATTATTTAGTATAATTAATCAGTATTTATCTTGGGTCAAAATGACCTTTTGAAAGGTGTGGTTAAAATGCTCGGCAAATATGTCAGAGTTAGGGTTACTAACCCAATCCGCTCCGTAAACAGGCAGTTCGGTTTTACTTATCAGTTGAACTTCGGTGCAATTGAAGGCAAAAAGCGTTATGATAACGTTTCTCACGGAGCGTATATCATGGGTATTAATCATCCTGTCAGAACCTTTGACGGCAGAGTGATTGCAGCTATTAAAAGATCGGATGGCAGCCCGACTGTTTATGTTGTAGCTCCTAAAAGTATGCGCTTTATTTCTTATCAGATTGAAGATGCAGTCGCTTTTGCAGAAAAAGGCAGGGACTATAAGCTTGAATGTCTTTATGAACGTTCGTGCGGTGCGGTTGTTTACAGAACGATTAACAATGAAATCAGATACCTTCTGATTAAAAACAGACGAAGCACTCATTGGGGATTCCCCAAGGGCCATGTTGAAAAGGGTGAAACCTTTGAGCAGACTGCAATTAGAGAGGTTCTTGAAGAAACCGGAATTCATATTCAGATTTTGCCTCAATTTGCTTCAAAATCTGAATATACAATTCAGGGCAGAGTTGAAAAGAGCGTTACAATTTTTCTCGCTAAAACCAAAGACACTCAAACAACAATTCAGCGTGAAGAAATTGAGGATTATATATGGCTTAGTTATGAAAAAGCTCTTGATACATTAAGGTTTATTAATGACCGTAACATTCTTCAAAGTGCTCACGATTTTCTTGTTCAGCAAAATATTATTAAAGAAGAGGAATAATAAATGACAGAAACGCTTGCTAATTTTTTGGTTGATTTGTTTGAGAACACCGTTCCGAAAGAATTAATTATTTTTATAATTTCTATGTTCCCTATTCTTGAACTCAGAGGCGGAATGATAGCTGCAAAGCTTCTTGATGTTGAGTTTTTCAGGGCATTTCTGATTTGTTATCTCGGCAATATTCTTCCGATACCTTTTATTCTTTTATTTATCAGAAAGATTTTTCAATTTCTCAAGCGTTTCCCTAAAATAGGAAAGTTTGTTGTTAAACTTGAAGAACGTTCTCTTAAAAAGAGTGATAAGGTTAAACGTTGGAGCAATTGGGGATTGCTGGCTTTTGTTGCAATTCCTCTGCCCGGCACAGGCGGTTGGACCGGAGCTTTAATTGCTGCTTTGCTTGATATAAGAATTAAAATATCTTTCCCTATCATTGCCTTGGGTGTATTGATTGCCAACCTTATTATGTCCGTATTCTCTTATGGGCTGCTCGGTGCAATCGGATTATAAAAAAATAACGGAGACTCTTCTGATTGAAGTGTCTCCGTTAATTTGTTTTTATGCCATTTCTGAAAGTTGTACGGGTCTGCCTTCGGCAACTGATTTCTTAGCTGCAAGTGCAACAAGAATTGAATTGAGACCGTCAGCTCCTGTTGTGGGAGTTTCTTTATCCTCAATAACAGCCTCAACAAATTGCAGCATTTCATCTCTGAATGACTGCATATATCTTTCGAGGAAGAAATAGAGCGGTTTATCAGCAACAACTCCGTCTTCGCCCATAAATACAACGTTTGTGGGGGTATCGTTGGATGCAACAGCTGCACCTTTGCTGCCGAATACTTCAATTCTCTGGTCATAACCGTAAGCAGCTCTTCTGCTGTTATCAATTACACCAACGGCACCGTTAGCAAACTTAAGGCTGATAACTGCTGTGTCAACATCGCCTGCTTCGCCGATTGCGGGGTCAACAAGGCAGGTTGCGTTTGCGTAAACTTCAGTAACTTCGCTGCCTGCAAGGAAGCGGGCCATATCAAAATCGTGAATTGTCATATCAAGGAACATACCGCCGCTAACTGCCGAATATTCAGCCGGTGGGGGAGCAGGGTCTCTTGAAGTAATCTTAACAATATGAACATCACCGATTTTGCCGTCATTTACCATAGCTCTTACGTTTGCAAAGTTATGGTCAAAACGGCGGTTGAAACCAACCTGAAGCTTTACGCCTGCTTTTGCAACTGCATCAATAACAGCGTTAACTTTTTCAGGTGTAAGGTCAACGGGCTTTTCACAGAAAATGTGTTTTCCTGCTTTAGCGGCTTCGATAGCAATGTCAGCATGAGTGTCTGTTGATGAGCAAACAAGAACTGCTTCAACTTCAGGGTCAGCAAGCATCTGCTTGTAATCATCATAAATCTTGGGAATGTTAAGTTCTGTGGCTACTTTTTCAGCGCTTGCTTTGAAAACATCGGTGATACCGATAACGGTTGCTGTAGGCACATTGTATGTAATCGACTTAGCGTGAAGTGAGCCGATGCGGCCTGCACCGATGATACCGATTTTTAGTTGTTTCAAATTTATCGGTCCTTTCGTTTTTATTAGGGACAAACCCTTATCTTATAAATTTTAACATATAAATATAGTAAATTCAATAATATTATTTGTTTATTTTGAGTATTTTTCTTTTGTGGCCATTCCGCCTCGTAAGTGTCGCTCAGCTTTGTTAATATCAAGAACAGCTCTTACATCTTTGTATAATGCCGGGCTGACTTTAGGCAGACGTTTTGCAACATCCATATGTACCGTTGATTTACTGATGCCGAATTTTTGCGCTGTTGATCTGACAGTTGCTTTGTTTGTAACAATATATTCTCCAAGCTCAATTGCTCTTTGTTCAGTTATGTCTTTCAAATCAAGCCCTCCTTAATCATTAAAACTTATGATTAAGAAAAGCTGAATATTACAAAAAAGGTGCGGTATATTTACCGCACCTTTGATTTATCTCTCTTCTCTGAAATACGAAAGACCCAGGCTCTGTGGAGGCATATTTTCACGTTTTCTTCTCATACTTACAATTATTAAAACAAGTATTGTAACGATATAAGGAGTCATTTTGAAAATTTCTTGTGAAGCCATATTCAGATTGGGGATATAGTTATGAACAACAAGAAGTCCGCCGAAAAGGAAAGAACCGAGAATGCTTAATTTAGGTTTCCAAATGGCAAATATTACAAGAGCAATTGCTAACCAGCCTCTGTCACCGAATCCGTCGTTAGACCAAACACCGCAAGCGTAGTCCATAACATAATACAGACCGCCAAGACCTGCAATTATACTGCCTGTGCACGTTGCCATATATTTATATTTTGAAACATTAATACCCGCCGCGTCTGCTGTTGCAGGGTTTTCACCAATTGCTCTGAGACTAAGACCGGCTCTTGTTTTGTTAAAGAAATAAGAGCAAAACAGAGCTATGATAATAGCAATGTATGCAAGGAAGCTGTATGACAGGAAAAGATCGCCGAACCAACCGAGCTTGTCAGCAAAAGGTAAGGTTGTTTTGAAACAGTTGCTTGTCGCTGTAAGAGCAATTGAGGGCAACTCACTGCCTGTGATTTTAATAAGAGAACCTCCAAAAAAATTGCCGAACCCAACGCCGAAAGTTGTAAGGGCAAGACCGGTTACGTTTTGATTAGCTCTCAATGTAACAGTCAAAACGGAATAAATAAGACCCATAATCAGTGAACCGAAAACTGAGCTGAGAATCGGAATCAAAACTGCCAAAAACGGATTGATTTCTTCAACTGCGTTTTCGTAAATAAAAGCACCTATAACGCCCGAAATACCGCCAACATACATAACGCCTGCTGTACCGAGGTTGAGGTGACCGGCTTTTTCGGTTATAATTTCACCGGTTGAGCCGAACAAAAGGGGAATACCCTGAACAATTGCTCTTTGAAGAAATGCAATAATCATTCTTTGTTCGCCTCCTTATCTTTTTTGCGGAACTTAACTGTGTAATTAACAAAAAACTCGCTGCCGATAATGAAGAAAATGATTATACCTGTAAGAATTTCAGCGAACGAATCGTTAAGACCGAATTCGGTTGAAATCTGAATTGCGCCGCGTTCAAGAAAAACAATCAGCAAAGATGTAAGAATCATATAAATGGGATTGAATTTCGCGAGCCAGGAAACCATAATAGCAGTAAAACCTCTGCCGTCAACAGTTTCTTTGGTGATTGAATGGTCGGTGCCTGCAACAAGCAAAAGACCGGCTATGCCGCATACAGCACCCGAAAGAAGCATTGTTCTGATGATAACTTTTTTAACGTTGATGCCGATATATTTTGCGGTATTTTCACTTTCGCCTACAACCGAAATTTCATATCCGTGTTTATTGTATTTAAGATAAATATACATTCCGATTGTTAAAACGGCAACAATGATAATGTTCAAAAGATAAGCCTTGCCGCCGATTTTCGGAAACCATCCTGCTTCTGTTGCGCTGTTGATAACGCCGATTTTGCCCGAACCCTTGGGAACGGAATTGATGAACACAAAATATGAAACAATCTGCATTGCGATGTAATTCATCATCAGTGTAAACAGCGTTTCGTTTGTATTCCAATAAGCTTTAAAGAATGCAGGGATAACTGCCCATATTGCACCTGCAGCAACGCTGGCAATAATCATAACGGGAAAAAGCACAATGGGTGGAAGCGATTTGCCAAAATAAATCATACAAGCCGCAGTTGCAAGACCGCCAATAAGAACCTGACCCTCTGCACCGATGTTCCAGAATTTCATTTTAAAAGCGGGAGTGACGGCAAGGGAGATGCAGAGCAGAATTGCAACATTCTGAAAAAGTGACCATATTCTTCGTTCAGTTCCGATTGCACCCTCAATCATTGTTGAATAGACTTTGATTGGATTCTCACCGGTTAATACAATAGTAACAACACCGCAAACAACAAGAGCAAAAACAATTGAAAGAATTCTGATAATCCAGGATTTCCAAAAAGGCAGTTCACCTCGTTTGGCTATGTGAACAAGAGGTTCGGTTAATTTGGTTTTAGTGCTCATTGTTTTCACCTCCGTTGTGTTTGGTCATAAGGAGACCGAGCTCTTCTTTTGTTGCGGTTCTTGCATCAACGATTCCTGATATTGTTCCGGAACTGATAACCATAATTCTGTCACACAGCTCGAGCAAAACGTCAAGATCCTCGCCAACAAAAATAACTGCAACACCGTTTTCTTTTTGTGAATTAAGAAGATTATAGATAAGGTAAGATGAGTTGATGTCAAGACCTCTTACCGGATATGCCGCCATAAGAACTGTCGGAGAAGCGGCAATTTCTCTGCCGACAAGTATTTTTTGAACATTACCGCCTGAAAGTCTTCTGACAGGGGTTGAAGTTCCGGGCGTTACAACACCCAAATCTTCAATTATTTTTTTGGCAAGAGATTTGGGCTGTTTTCTGTCAACAAACAATGATTTTCCTTTTTTATAGCTTCTGAGCATCATATTGTCAACAATATCCATATTGCCCACAAGACCCATTCCGAGTCTGTCTTCAGGCACAAATGAGAGTCTTACGCCTAAATCTCTTATCTGCACCGGTGTTTTGTCTCTGAGATTATCAATTTTGCCGGTTTTAGGGTCGTGGTAAAGGATGTTGCCTTCATTAAGCTTCTGTAAGCCTGCAATTGACTCAAGAAGTTCACGCTGGCCGCTGCCCGCAATACCAGCAATGCCGAGAATTTCGCCTGAAAGAGCTGTAAAGCTGATATTATCAAGAACTTTGACACCTTCTCTGTTAACACAGCTGATATTTTTAACTTCAAGCCTTTCTGTGCAGTTGACAGGCTCGGTTCTGTCAATGTTAAGCTCAACCTTTTGACCAACCATCATTTCTGTCAGTTCGGCTTCGCTAGTATTTTTTGTTTCAACGGTTCCGATGTATTCGCCTTTACGCAAAACGGCAACTTTATCCGAAAGTGAAAGAACTTCGTGAAGTTTATGTGTGATGATGATAATTGATTTGCCGCTTTCTTTCATCTTACGGAGAATAGTAAAGAGCTTTTGAGTTTCCTGCGGAGTCAGAACAGCGGTAGGCTCATCAAGAATGAGAATATCAGCACCTTTATAAAGAACTTTGACTATTTCAACAGTTTGCTTTTCTGAAACAGACATTTCATAGATTTTTTTGTTTAAATCAAGCTCAAAACCGTATTTATCGGTGATTTCTTTGATGCTTTCGATTGATTTTTTTATGTCATATTTACCTTTGCTCTCGATGCCGAGGATGATATTTTCAGCAGCAGAAAAAACATCAACAAGCTTGAAATGCTGATGTATCATTCCTATTTTATAATCAAATGCATCTTTAGGGGAACGGATAACAACTTCTTTTCCGTTTATATAAATATGACCGCTGTCCGGATAATAAATTCCCGAAATCATATTCATAAGAGTTGTTTTGCCGCTTCCGTTTTCACCAAGGATTGAAAGAATTTCGCCTTGGTTAACTGTGAGCGAAACGTTCTTATTTGCAACAACGTTGCCAAAGGTTTTTGTGATATTTTTCAGTTCAATAGCTGGTTTGTTCAATTTGTTTCCTCCTGCCATTTTTACTCTCAAAGCATTTTTCAATTCTTGAAAAACAGTTTCAGAATAAAAAATAACATTTAGGCGGAGAGCAGAGTCTCCGCCTAAACTCAAAGATTAATATTTTTCGTTAAGAAGGTTGATGCCGTCAATTCTCAGGTCAAAATAAGGAGCTGAACGATATTCTGATTCGTGGAAGTAACCGTCAGCAATAACCTCTGTGTCAGGTGTATAAGCATCGTCAGTGTCAACGTCAGCCATATAGGAATTAAGAGCTGCACCGTTAACTGTGAATGTGCTTGTATCAAAAACTTTGATTGAGCCGTCAGCAAGGCCGGCTTTAACTTCTGCAATCTTTTCTGCTGTACCGGGAGCTGCAGCGGCTGTGTTGATTTCACTGAGTTCAACTGAACCTTCAGCAATACCGCCGCACCAGTCATCAGCGATTTCTGTGCCGTTCATAACGGATTCAATGATATATTTGAAGTAGGGTTCCCAGTTGATTCTTGATGAAATGATGAAAGTGTTGGGACAAGCTGAAACTGTGCTGCCGTTATATGAAACGTTGGGAACACCAGCTGTTTCGCAAGCTGTGGGAGCACCCCATGAGTCAGCGTGCTGGCTGATAAGAACGCACTTGTTGTTTATAAGGAGTTCGGCTGCTTCTTTTTCTCCCATTTCGTCATACCAGCTGCCGGTGAACTGAACGTCCATTGTAACGCTGGGGCAAACTGACTTTGCGCCAAGGTAGAATGAAGTGTAGCCTGAAACAACTTCTGCATATGTCCATGCGCCAACATAACCCATCTTAGCTTCTTCAGCTGTGATTTTGCCTGCTTCGATCATCTCGTTAAGCTTGAGACCTGCTGCAACGCCTGCAAGGTAACGGCCTTCATAGATTGAAGCAAAAGCATTGTGATAGTTGGGAAGGTCTGTTGTGTGAGCCATTGTGCCGGTTGCGTGGCAGAACTCAACATCTTCATATTCTTTTGCAGCCTGAATCATATACTGCTCATGGCCGAAACTATCAGCAAAAACAATGTCACA
This sequence comes from Acutalibacteraceae bacterium, assembly GCA_045590675.1. Lineage (GTDB taxonomy): Bacteria > Bacillota > Clostridia > Oscillospirales > Acutalibacteraceae > CAG-177. The sequence continues at coordinate 10,186 of JAZNRJ010000040.1, read as the reverse complement.
ACCATCGTCTGCCAGGTCAACAGCTGCTTCGTAGCAGTCGTTGCTTTCGGGAACGTTAACCTTCTGAACATACTCTACACCGAGTGCTTCACAAGCAGCTTTTGCAGCTTTGATGAAGTTATTGTCGTAAGTTGAGTTTTCATCGTGAAGGAAGATGAAACCGACTTTGAGGTCTGATTTTGTAACGGGAGCTGATGTTGTTTCGCCGGAACTTTCATTGTTGTTTTCGTTGCCGCCGCAAGCTGCAAGGCCGAAAACAAAAACAAGTGAAAGAAGAACTGCAAGGATTTTTCTAAACTTCTGCATTTTGAATTACCTCCAAAATTTTATTTATTATCAGCCAAAGATGATTTTTCCGTCATCAATTGACTTAATAATCGCTAATGATTCAACCTTATAGCCGAGAGAGCGCAGAGCATCACCTCCGGGCTGAAAGCCTTTTTCAATAACTATACCAATACCTTCAACGGAAGCACCTGCCTGGTTGATAACATTGAGCAAACCGTGCACTGCTTTGCCGTTAGCCATAAAATCATCAATAACAAGAATACGGTCATCAGCTGAAATATAATCTTTTGAAACACCGATTGTTGTTGTTGTTCCTTTTGTAAAAGAAAAAACGTCGGCCTTATAAATATTATCTCCAACGTTTCGGTTGGCACCTTTTTTGGCAAAAACAACAGGCACACCGAAATATTGTGCAGCTATGCAAGCAATTCCTATACCTGAAGCCTCAATTGTAAGTATTTTTGTTATTTTATCGGAAGGAAAACGGCGGCGGAATTCCTTTCCGATTTCATTGAGAAGCTCAACATCAATCTGATGATTAAGAAACATATCAACTTTGACAACATCTGAACCGATGGTTTTGCCTTGTTCAACTATACGTTTCTTTAATATTTCCAAATTCAACACTTCCACTTAAAACATCTTAATAAAATTATTATAGTTTAGGCAATTGTAAAAATCAAGATTAAATTTAAATATTCCACATTTTCTGACAAATATTTTATAATTAAAATGTGTTTATTGACTTTAATAAAAAAATTAAATATAATAACCTATAATAAACATCCAAAGGTGATAATTATGGCTTTTATAAGTGTTTTTGAAGTTATCGGGCCGAATATGATTGGACCCTCAAGTTCTCACACAGCAGGTGCAGCTTCAATTGCCCGCCTTGCCTGGAAAATGATGAAAGAAAGAATTGTTAAAGTTAACTTTACGCTTTACGGTTCGTTTGCAGGTACATATAAAGGGCACGGTACAGACAGAGCTTTGCTTGGTGGCATTATGGGTTTCAGAACCGATGATGAAAGAATCAGGAATTCTTTTGAAATTGCAAAAGAACAAGGGATTGATTATTCCTTCGTTGCCAATACAACAGAAACAGAGGTTCATCCCAACACAGTTGACATTGAAATTACCGGTGAATCAGGCAGAGTTTTAAATGTCAGAGGTGAATCTCTTGGTGGCGGTAAAGTTGAACTCACCAGAATAAACGGTGTTAAGGTTCGTTTTACGGGCGAATATCACGCAATTATTGTTATTCATAAAGATCACCCCGGCGTTATTTCAAAAATCACTAATGTTTTTGGTAAAATGCATGTCAATATAGCGTATCTGCGTGTTTACCGAGAATCAAAAGGCGGCAACGCATATATGATTATTGAATCTGATGAAGAGATAACCTCAAGTGCTGTTGAGGAGATTGAAAAGAATCCTTTTGTCAGAGAAACAATGCTGATTTCAAGATGAATGGGGGAGAGTTAAGTGGATTTTCATACCGCAGAAGAATTGCTTGCATTATGCAATAAAGAAAATAAATCTATTTCTGAAATTATGCAATTGCGTGAGGTAGTTTACGGCGAAGAAACTGCCGATTCAGTTCTTGTCAGAATGAAAAAAGCTCTGAATATTATGCGCGAATCAGCACATAAGCCGATAACAAATATTTTGCCGTCAATGGGCGGAATGATTGGCGGAGAAGCTTCAAAACTTAACTCAAGGTTTGCTCAAGGTAAGTCAATTTGCGGCGGAGTGCTTTCAAAAGCTTTGATTTACTCACAGGCCGTTCTTGAAGTTAATGCTTCAATGGGTGTTATTGTTGCTGCTCCTACTGCAGGTTCAGCAGGAGTTTTGCCTGCTGTTCTGTTTGCTCTTGAAGAAGAATTTGACTTAGATGAAAAAACGCTGCTTGACGGTCTTTTTACAGCCGGTGCAATCGGATATCTTCTTATGAGAAATTCATCAGTAGCAGGTGCCGAAGCGGGTTGTCAGGCAGAAGTCGGTTCTGCATCGGCTATGGCTGCAGCTGCGGCGGTTGCAATGATGGGGGGAAGCCCCGAACAGTGCCTTGATGCATCTTCAATTGCATTAAGTAATATGTTAGGTCTTGTTTGTGACCCGATTGCCGGCCTTGTTGAATCACCTTGTCAGACAAGAAACGCTTCGGGTGCAGCAAATGCTCTTACTTGCGCTGAAACTGCTTTGAGCGGGATAAAAGCTGTTATACCGTTTACAGAAATGGCTGATACTGTTCTTAAAGTTGGCAGAAAATTACCAAGAGAGCTCAGGGAAACAGCTCTCGGCGGTTGTGCAGCAACTCCTACAGGCTGTTCGTTAAAATGCAAAATATTTGGTAATTGCAATTAAAAAAGAGGCTGCAAGGCTGATGCTTCATTTCAAAGTATCGCCCACGTGCAGCCTCTTATTTTTGTAATTAATTAAGTGTTGTCGGAATAGAGCTTTTAAATCGCTTTAGAGTTAATCTGTTTAATCAGCTTAAATCATTCAATTTCAGTTTTGGGTTTACAGATAACTGAGTGTTGTATTGCAAAAGTAATCATTCTAAATTGAATATCTTTTTTGAGTATTATCTTGTCACTTAAAAATTAATTAAAGAAAATTTCAAAAAAAGATTGACAAAGCATTATCTTTTTGATATTATATCTAACGTTGCTGATAGCAACACTTGGGCCATTAGCTCAGTTGGTTAGAGCAACCGGCTCATAACCGGTTGGTCCGGGGTTCGAGTCCCTGATGGCCCACCATAATTTAATATAGGGGTATAGCTCAGTTGGTAGAGCAGCGGTCTCCAAAACCGCGTGCCGAGGGTTCAAGTCCTTCTGCCCCTGCCATTCAAGTCCCGAAACCGTTGATACACAAGGGTTTCGGGATTTCTCTTTTCGAAAAATAATTTTTTCTAACACTTTTGACCCTTTTTTCTAACATTTTTCTAACACTTTTTCAGGCTTTGTTTTTTTATCGGCACAACTTTTGTGCTGATTTTTGCTTTTTTAAAACCTTTTTCCGACCCTTTTACGGGGTCTTTTTTTGTTTCTGAAAGGGTCTTTTCTTCAAACACTTTTTCTAACACTTTGTCCTCTTTTTTCTCTTGTTCCGAATTAAGTTTATCAAGAGTGTCTGCGATGCTGATTTTTGAACTCTTATCAACGTGAGCATAGAAGTTAAGTGTTGTTGATGCACTTCCGTGGCCGAGCCATTCCTGAACCTGAACAACCGAAAATCCGAGATTGAGAAGATTGCTCGCAACGCTGTGGCGTAAATCGTGCAGTCTTATCTGCGGAAGTGTACTGTTCTGAATGACCGAGTGAAAAGTGCGTGTCAGATAATTCGGTGCAATTACTTCGCCGTTACCCCATGTGCAGACATAGTCATTATATATGTAATAATTGCCCATAAGCAGTTTGCGTTCATCCTGAAGCTTCTTCTGTTCTTTCAGAAGGTCATAAGCCGTATTGTTTAACGGCAGAGTTCTGTAACTGCTTTCTGTCTTGGGATGGTCGGTGTAATTGCCGCCCGTGTGCTGCTGAAGTGTTTCGCTTATTGTTATTGTGCGGTTGATGAAATCAACGTTCTTCCATTTAAGACCTAGCACCTCACTTCTGCGGAAACCGTAAATTGCACAAAGTCTGACGGGCAATTCAACGGGACTTCCTTTGAACAGAGAAATAAGTTCGTCAAGCTGTTCGTGGTTGAGAAATTCAGCTTTGTATTTCTCTTTCTTCGGCAATCTTGCAGAGCTTGCGGGATTGAGCGGAATATATCCTTTTCTGACCGCATCGGCAAGTGCCTTGCTTATGTTCTGATGGTGGTGCCTTATTGTTGTTGCGGAAAGTGCCGCACCGTTTTCAAGGTTGCTTTCGGGTTTGAGAAGCGAGAAATAATAATCCTCAAGGTCGATAGGCTTGATTGACTGAAGCTGAATCTTCGTGTTCCTGAAATACGGAATAATGTGATTTGTCATGTTACCCTTATAGGAACGGAAGGTGTTCGGTCTGACTTCTTTTTCGATCTCCGTCAGTCATATTTCAAAGTATTCCGCAACCGAAATACCGTAATAAACACCGTTATGGTAGTTCCATTTTTCAAGCTCCTGACTAAGGAATTGCTCGGCATTTTTCTTGTTGCCTCTGACGGGCAGACCCGTGCTGACCCGTTTCTGCTTTCTTTTGCCGGTTTCATCTCTGAGATTGACAACGGCATAATACTTGCCGTCTTTGATTTGTAGATTGCCTGTTACCATTGATACTCCTTTCTGATTGGAAAACAGTCAATCATTCCGTAATTAAAATTATACATAATATTATTATCTTTACAAGTGTTTTTACGATGCAGTTTCGAGAAAATTTATAACGCTTGTTTTCTGAATGATATATCGTTTGCCTATTCTGATAGTTTTGATTTTGCCTTCCTTGACAATGTCATAGGCGGCGTTTCTGCCGATGTGAAGCATATCCTGAAGTTCTTCAATGCTCACGACATCGGGGTAATCTCTGAAAGTATTGTTCATTTGTTTCTCCTTAAGATAAATTTTGATAATATGCAAATTCTGCCGAAACAGAGTTTGCTATTGTTGTCGGTGCATTAAACAAAGCTGAAATCAGATATGCTTTTATGTTTTTAATTTTTGTTTCACTGCTTTCAATACAACCGATAATGTATTCAATGTGTTCTGCAGTAAGATTTCTGAATCGTGAAATAACAACGTCTCTCGGAAAATCACTTCCGCCGATTCTGACGGTGGATCTTGTCCCGGAAATAACATCTGCCATAATGAGAATTATTTCCCTGACTATTTCCGCATCTGCGTTTATGCAATCATATTCAATCTGTTCTTCGATGCTTTCTATCAACCGTTCATACTCGATAGATGGATGGAGGTAACTGATGTTATTGTAACTGTTGTTATTATAGGTTCCTTCCGATATTGAGAACTTTTGATTTCCGTTTTCGGGAACTTCTGAATTCTCATTATCGGATTTCTTGTGTACTGTTTTGAGAATTCTCAGAACGGATGGTAAAACAATGATTTTATTAGGTTTCCCGCAACCTTTTCTTTGCTTGAAAATAAGTCCATGATATTCAAGTTCGTTGACAAGTCTTACCGCTTTTCCGTGACTACAGCCAAGCTTTAAGCAAATTTCCTGAATGGTATAGTACACAAACAGATTACCGTTCTTATCCGTAAATCTGTCCGCATTTATCTGCGATACCCCCATCCTGTCAAGAATAAGAGAAAATAATAGTTTTGCTTCTGCAGATAATCCTGAAAAATTCGGATCGTCAATCAATGCTCTCGGCAATTTAATAAACGGGAATTTGTTGCTTGAATTATCGCTCAATTTATCACCCCGCTTTTCTTCCGAGACCGACGTTTTTTGCGTGTTCTTTTGCCTTCTTTTTCTGTTCATCCGTTCTCGGAGGGAGCAGTCTGATTGATATGCAGTTTTTCGGAACTTTGTATAATTCGCCTCCGTATTGGTCTGTATGCTCGTGAATCAAAATGCCGGCATATTTGTCATCATACTCCTTAAAACGCCTTTTAAACGGCTTTGAGTTAATGTAAACAGACCAGTAATCTTCCGCAGCATTTGAGAGAAAGATATTCTCTTTTTCATATTTGGTTAATCGTTTCATTTATGCCTCCTTTTAAGTCTTTGTTTTTATCCTAAAATCGTCTGATTTATGAGTTTCGAGCATGGTAGGGTAAATATACCCTAAGGCGGTTTACTCTTAAAAAAACTGTTGTTTGAGACTATATTTTTGATGTGTATTTTCATGTTTGGCTCCTTTTTCGGTAGTCTTTTGTGGTGTGAATTAACTTGTAAATATTTCTTACAAAATCATTTATAAATTTCAAATACCCAGAAAAGTTGGTTATTTGTTGAACGTTTAGAAATTGTTTACATTTGATGTTGCACAATCCCGAAAAGTGTCTTTAATTATCTTTTAACACCTAAAGTGGCAAGATTTTTGCCACTTTAAAAAATTTTTTTAATTTTTTGCTGTTTCGTTTGAACAGAACTGTTTCAAAAAAATATAATAAACCTTAAACCGGAAGCTTTACTTCCGCTTTGAAAAATTTTTACAACAGTAAAATAAACCTTAAAATGGAAACCTAATGTCCACTTTTTAAAAATTTTTCAAAAAATTACTCCTCCGACGGTCTATCCATCGAAGGAGTTTAAGGTATATTATTAAATTTAATTCGACAAATTGAAATTTGTCATAAAAATCGCTCTAACATCAATAAACAATATATATCGGTGTATTGCTGACAGTCAGCTTCCTGCCGATTTGTATTTCATTGCCGTACATATCAAAGGCTTTATAATCGCCTTCGGGTGCGGCGGTTTTAGTTTTTTCACCAAGGCTGTAATAAACTTCTATTTTCTTTCCGTTTTCAGTGTATTCGTCAATTACAAGATTCTTTTCGTTTGAAATGTTCCTGACGAAATCGGCATTGCCGAGAAAACGGATAACCGTTGCGTAAGTGATTACAGCTTCGGTGGGTTGCATATATTCGTTGAAAAACGCAAAATCATTTATATCGTTTTCAGGTGTGACGGTTTTTCTGAATGCAAAGGAAACAAAACCTTTTGCTCCCGTTGAACGGGTGTAAAGTGCCTTGCAGGCGATTGTTGCCGCATCTGTGCCGCCTACACCGCTTTCGCTGTTGAAACCGCCGTTTGAAAGTCCTGCCGATTTCGTAAGAGAGAGCGTCTTGCCCATATAGTCATAGTAATTATCAAGTCCGTCGTGGTTGTGATAACCGTAATTATCAAGCAGATTCTTATTAATCAATTCTGCGGATTTCTGATAAAAAACAAGGTTGCTTTCTTTTTCCGCAACAGCAAGTCCGCCCGAATAAACGTATGCCGACGGGTTTTCTGTTTTGATTATTGTTGCGGTTTTTTCAAGAAGTGAAAAATATTCTTCGGGAGTGCCTGCAAAGAAAAAATAGTTCGGCTCGTTCCATATTTCCCACAGAATGTCGGGGTTAGCGGCGTAATGTACTGCAACCTTGCTTGCAAAATCAGACCAGATATTTTCATCGGGAGGGTAAGTCCAGCCGATTGATTCATCGTAATTCTCTTTGTATTTATCTGCGGCAGACCATTTGCCTGCGTTGAAGCCGAGAAGCCAGTTGTATTTCATACCCCGTTCGTTGACTTTGCTGACAAGTAAATCCTGCACGGAGAAATCAACGTTGCCGTAAGATTCGCTCTGCATTGCGTCCCAACCGACGCTGTCCTCACGGACGAGGTTTATGCCGAGATATTGCGCAACGTCAAGAATTCTGTCAACGGATTCTTCTGCGCTGTAATTCGGAAGCTGAAAGCCTTCGCCCCAAGTATATGCACGGGTTATATACGGCTGAATGCCGTAGTAAAAGCCGTCACTTGCCTGCTTGTTTCGGGGAACAACACCGACGTTGAAACTGTATTCGGTCGCATCGGAAAGTTTGATTGCAACGGTAAAAACACCGTTTTTATCGGACGAAAAAGCAAAGGTGTTGTAGGGCAAAGAGGATTTGAGCGTGACATATCCTCGCTTGTCAAAGTCCGTTTGCTCACTTCTGACGGAGATTTTTGCTTTTGTGCCGTCAAGCGATTCATCAAGGCATTCAATAATAACCCTGATTTCTTCATCAGGCTCAAACAGATTGCTGTTGCCGATGACACCGAAACGCAAGTTATCATTTTCACCGTTTACGTAATATTCGGTTTCTGTTTCTGTTTGCGTGATAATGAGCTGTTTTTCGGGAAACAAACCAACAAAAAACATATCAAACGCAAACACAACGGACAGCAAAAATGAAATGATTTGTGTCATATTTTCTCCTTTTATTTATAGTGCAAAACTAAGATTTGTCATTTTGAATCGATATTGATTTCATACGTATCTTCAATGAGTATATAGTTCACATTATGCTTTTGTGCGAGGGCTAATATTTCTGCATTATCTGCCAACACACTCTCCATTGTGCACCATTCATCATCCAAACGATTTTCAATGACATTTGCATATTTCTTTATGTCAGCAAAGTGATTTCTGATATACTCCTCACTCATTATAAGGCAGTAATATTTGATGTTTTCAAGATATTTCGACTCAAAGTCCTTCTGCCAATCGAATGGAATATAGCAACCTTCGACAATTAAGTTCTGCTTGTTTTCGATAACAGTTTTAACCATTTCACGGACGATGGGCCATAAGTATGCTATTAAGTCTTTATCCTCGCTAATCGGAGTGAGTTCAGTATTTCCGCTACGAATTAAACCCATTTTCAGATGGTCTATTGACAAGTATGGATATTTATATTTTTCGAGCAATTTTTGGGCAAGTGCAGTTTTGCCTGTATGCGATGCTCCTGTAATTAAAATAATCATTATCTCACCTACAAATTGGAATTTATCGAACTGATTATATCACACATACCAAAATATAAAAATGTTTTTATTTTTCTTTAATAAGCACCATACTGTAAAGCTCCAGTTCAAAGGAAAGATTATCAGTAACTGCGACAAGCTCTCCGTTGTGCCCGTTATCAACCTTATATATTTCGTATGACCCCTTTTCACCCAAATCCAATGAAATCTCTTTATTGGGCAAAGAGTCATTATCGCTGTAATAAGTAAGTATAATTGTTGCTTTTCCGTTTTTATCCACACCGCAAAGAGAATAGATATTTTCAACCTCATTTTGGGAAGGGATTTATTTTTCACAATCATAAAGGAAACCGTACCAATAAAAAGCATAGTATCCCTTTAACTTTTCATAAGTGTAAAAATCAAAAACACCGTTAAAAACCGAGGGACGGGTGTCATAATACATAAGCATATCAATTGGAGAATGCTGAGAGGTACACATACAAGCCAATGTGAATGATGCACCCTTGATGCCGTGGATTGCTTTAAGAGTGTAAACAAACTCTTCTTCCCACCCTTTTACATAGTTCCATTCGTTGAGTATGCTTTCTGAATTTTCATAACCGTATTTGTTTAAAAGAACTTTTATTCTTTTTGCTTTTTGAGCCATGTGAACAGGTTCTGTGCAATAAATATGCCAGGAAAAGAAATCAAGCGGTACGTTTCTTTTTTGCATTTCCTGAAGAAAATCCTCTGCCCATTCTTCGTTATGTGCAAGTGCAGGACCGCCTATTTTCAAATCAGGAAAACATTCTTTAAGATGCTTTGCGGTAATTTCGAACAAATCAAAAAATTCTGCTTTTGTTCCGCCCCAGGTGCGCTTGTTCAATGAATCGTCAGGATCAAGATCAGCTTCATTCCAGATTTCCCAGTATTTCATATTAAGCTTATATCCATCTGCCCAACCCTCATTGTAATGTCGGATAATATGTTCGCAGATAACAGCCCACTTTTTGAAATCCTCAGGCGGAACAGTGCCGTGCTTTTTTATCTGATGCTCAATTGTCTGACCTAATCTGAAAAATGTTTCGGTGCCTGCATCAAGACAAACTAAAATACTTTCATCCGTACACGCAAAATCATAGGATGCAGGGTCATAAGGGTCGGCATCGAAATCAGGAAAAATGCATGTAATATCATGGCTGTACGGACCGCCGTAAATGCCGCAAACAGCAGAATCGTGATTTCTGCTGTATGGAATCCGCGCTGACTTATAATCCGTAAAATTACTGCGGAATTGGTCATTTGCATGCCTTCTGTGCCAAGGTCCGCCGTTAGTCGCATTAAGAATTTTAAATTTGTTGCCCGGGCTATTCAAATCAAATTTTAATATTTCCATTGGAACCTCCGCAAATTCTTATTTTCCGAACTTTTTGACAAATTGGAATTTAGCAGATACGATTACTCGTTCAGAATTTATCGGCAGCTCTTATGCGCAGAGCCATATC